>NZ_JASISZ010000002.1:119219-289566 GCF_030063355.1 Streptomyces sp. PH10-H1 | reverse complement strand
ACCGTGGAACCCAGCGTCCCCGGCACGACAGCCGACGCGCAGCCCTACCCGACACCACCCACGGGGACCGGCGAAAGCGACATCACGGGCACAGACTCAGCCGACCAACGCGGTGAAACAACGAGGCAGGTCTCTTGCTGGTAGAGCCGCAGCCATACGAACGCATCTGCTGAGGCCGGTAGTTGCTGGTAATCACGTGTGCCCTTGCGGACCACGCCGATGACCTGCTCGCCCGGCGAAGGATCGCGTTGCAGGTTGGTCAGGAGTTCCTCGGCACGTGCTCCGGTAGAGATCCAGAAGGCGACGAGCGCCCGGTCGCGGTTGTACTTCAGCTGTGCGAATAGCTGGTTGAAAAGCTCATCGGGAACGCGCCGGGGGATGCGTTTGGGGATCGTGGGCCGGTACCGGCCCTTTCGCTCGTCCTTGAAAGCGCCCTTCGGGCTGTGGTGAGCGTTGGCCCGGCGCCCGTGGCGTGACCGGTCCAGAGGGAAAGGGTTGATGATCGGGCCAGTGCCCTCGTCCAGGTGGAAGTCGTAGAAGGCCCGCAGAACCGTCTCGCAATGGGCACGGGTTCTGGCTGCGTACTTCGTGCTCTGAGTCGGCTTCCCGGTGACGGGGTTCGGTGTGCCTGGCGTCGGCTTGGCCAGCGTCCTGGGCTTCGCCGGCAGGGCCACGGCTGGTTTGCCGCGGTGCCGCCAGTGCACCCGCACCGGCTTGTCGGCTATCTGCATCCATCGGGCGAAGTCGCGCGCGTCAGCCCGGCAGGCTTGGTTCCACTCGACGTCTAGGGCCCATAGAAAGCGCCACCACCGAAGCAGGTCCATGCCGTAGGACCTGATCGTCGTTGCGCGCCTACTCGCAGCCTGGAGCTCCGTAAAGTACCTCGCAGCCGGCTCGACCAAGACGCCATGTTGGTCGAGCAGTTGGTAGGGCTCCCAGGGGTTACCTGTCTCGAATAACTGTCCGATCTCGGGCAGGGCAAGGCTTTTCAGATCCCTTCCGGGACCTCTTGAGTCAACCATGACGGGAAGCTAGCAGATAGGGCTCTGACCTGCGAAAACTCTCAAGTCAGTTTAGTTAACACGCCGCAACCTGTCGGACCGCACCGAAGACTTCAGTAGCGCACGAAAGATTTCAGTGAGGGGAACTTAAGTGGACGTCAGCGCTGGTCAGCGCACCGGAGGTTCGGCTGCGACGGCGGCTACTGAAGTGTTCAGTGCGCCGACCATGACCCAGACCACCGCACGAAAGATTTCAATGCCCTGGTCACAGCCCTGCCGACTGAAATCTTCGGTGCGGTCCGACACAACCGCTGTCGGGCACCATCCGTTCCTTCAGCAGACAGTAGGCCTGACCTGGGTGCTGAAGTTTCCACTTCAGGCGCGATCCCACCGTTCGTCTCAGGCAATGCTTCAGCGCGCATGCGAATGCATGCGGTCGGCCGAGGTGCTGGTGGGCAGGATCAGCGGTGGAGTTGCCAGCGCGATAGCGGGAGGCCATCTGGTGTGTTGTCGATCCTGTCTATACGTTCGCTAACCATGAGTTGGACTGCTGTGCTTGCGGTATTTGGTGCGGCCACCGGCGCGCTAGGCCGATCCTCCGCACATAGCTGAATCGGATGAACTGATGAGTTGGCCGGTACTTCGATCAGTGCGGGTCGTTGTTCTGGACGTGCCGATATCTCGTTCGCGTCGTTCCCGGGTCCAGCGCCCCCGCATGTCGGTGGAGTTGGCGCCTGTGGTGGAGAGGCGTCTGGGCGCTCTGCCTGCCTCTGCCGAGTTTCTGCGCCGGCTGGACGTGGCCGGGATCATCGACGAGCTGTGTCCTGTCCGTGAGGTGGCTCATCTGACGCACGGGCAGGTCGTCGAGGCGCTGATCGCCAACCGGCTGTCCTCGCCGACCTCGATGGTGCGGGTGGAGGACTGGGCGCGGAAGTGGGCTGTCGAGGAGGTCTTCGGCATCGAGCCGGACCTGCTCAACGACGACCGTATCGCCCGCGCTCTGGACGCGATCGCCCCGCACCTGGAGGAGATCACCGGCTCGGTCGGCGCGCGGGCCATCGCGGAGTTCGGCATCGATACCGCTCAGATCCACTGGGACATGACGTCGATCTCCATGTTCGGCGCCTACCCGGACCAGGAAGAGGAGTACGCGCAGGTCAGATACGGTCACCCCAAGGACCGGCGGGTCGACCTGAAGCAGGTCCAGGCCGGACTGGCCGTCACCCGCGACGGCGGCATCCCCGTCTTCCACCGTGCCTACGACGGCGGAGCGGGCGAGGTCGCCCAGGTCGTCGGCGCGATGAAGGCCCTGCGGAAGATCGCCGACCGCAAGGACTTCCTGCTCGTCGCGGACTCCAAACTGGTGTCCTACCCGAATATCACCGCCCTGCTTGACGCCCAGGTCGGATTCGTCGCCCCCATACCCGCGGCCCAGGTCAAAGCAGGCTTCTACGCCACTGCCGACCTCGGGGCCGCCGAGCTGGTCGACTACGTCAACGACCGCGACCGCGAGCGGGAGACCCCCGCCGACCAGCGCGAGTCCTACCGGGTCCTGGAAGACGTCCACGCCATGGCAGGACCACGCAAGCGCGACCCGGTCCACCACCTGCGCCGGATCCTGGTCCACTCCACCGGCAACGCGGAGGGCCAGCGCAAAGCACGCGCCAAGCGTCTGGCCAGAGCCACCGACGATCTGGAGAAACTGCAGAACTCGGCCGGCGGCCGGTACTACACCACCGCCGAGAAGGTCCAGGCCCGGATCGGGGTGATCACCAAGTCCCGCCGGGTCGCCAGCTGCCTGCGTACCACCGTCACCGCCGGCCCCGACGGGAAACCCACTCTGGCCTGGCACTTCGACGAGGACGTCCTGGCCGCCGAAGCCGCCGCCGACGGCTGGTACTGCCTGGTCACCGCTCTGACTCCGGAGCAGGCCGACACGGCCGAGGTCTTCCGGCGCTACAAAGGCCAGGGAGTGATCGAACGCCGCTACGGCGACTTCAAAGGACCCCTGGCCGTCGCGCCCCTGTTCCTGGAGCACAACCGCCGCATCACGGCCTTGATCACCGTGATCTGCCTCGCCCTGCTGGTCTACTGCCTGATTGAACGCCAGGTCCGCCAGGCTCTGGGCCCCGAGCAGACCATGGCCGGCCTCTACCCCGACAACCGCAAGGTCCGCCCCACCGGCCGCATGATCCTCTACCACCTCGACGGCCTCATGCTCCGCCCCGGCACCGCCACCGACCCACCCGTCATCCTCGTCAGCCGAGGAGTCCAAGCACACCTGCTCGAACTCCTCGGCATCGACGAAACCCGGCCCCGCTGGCTGGAGACCTAAAACCCCATGTGCGAAGTCACCGGCTAGGGGTGACCTGGCAGATATGGAGTCACCGACTCACCGGCGGTCGGGTGCAAGTCCTTGCGCTGCGAGAGCGCCTCGGGCGTGACTGGGTGGTCTCGACATCGGTGGTCAACGTCGGGCGCCAGGACGTCTCCCTGATCGGGTACACGGTCTGGTTAGAGCCCAGCGGTATGCGGTGGAAGCGGATCAAGTGGAAGGCCCGGATGCTGCCCCGGTACGGTTTTGCTCATGTCCGGCGCCTCCTCATCACCGTCCCGCCGTCGCTGAACATCACTGGTAAGGCATGGCTTCGGGATGATCAGGACAGTGTCCAGTTCCCCTTGGTGATTCGGGCCGGCACCACGCTGAGGCTTCCGAACGTCACGCTGGGTTGGGTGTCAGATGCCAAGTTCCAGCCGCGGGTGGGCATTCACGTGGGTTCCGGGAGGATTGTGCAGGCCGAGGTCCTGGCCGCAGATGCCTTCGAGCCGATCGACATCAGCACGGAGTACGACGTCGTGGCGCATATGGAGATCGACGTACGGTCGGATGCCCAGCTGGTCGGCCCGGACAGCGCTCCCGGAAGGCCGACCAGGATCACCACCAGCGTCCGCAGCCGCGGCGACGGCCGGATGGATGTGGCCATCTCTACCGCCGATGCGCGTGATCGCGATAGTTAGGCGGTAGGGGGCGGGCTCGATCGCGACGCGTCTCGATGTCGGAATCGTGCCTTGCTGTGGGGGTCCGGATCTGTGGGAATGCGGCTCCTAGGCGATTCGCCTACGGCAGTATCGCCTCCCATGGACTCCTCTGTGTTAGCAGCTCTCATATCCACCCCAGTGGCCCTGTTCGCCTCTGTGGCTGCGTACGCGGCCGGCCGAGTCCAGGGCCGCGGTGCTTATCAAGGGCCTGTGGCTGCGGTGCGTCGCCAGCACCAGCGCGAGGCGTACGCCGCCTTGCTCACGGCGGCGAACACGTACATCAATCATACGGATTGGGGCGTGTGCCTCCGCGAGGCGCGGAGTCAGGTGGGAACCACGGTCTTCAGCGACGAGAGCCGCGAGCAGGAGGTCAACCAGCGTGCCGCTCGCGTCCGTGCCGATGTCCCGGTCGCGCCCGTACGTGCCGCTGCCTCCGTGGTCTTCCTTGAGGGTCCCGAGCGCATCGCCGAACTCGCTCAGAGCGTTGTCCACCACACCGACCTGGTACGTGGTGACGCGCGCTCAGGCAACGGCCCTGGAGGCGTGCTGACAGCCCTGGCTGAGGGACGTCAACCCGTTGTTCCTGCCCGGTACCGCATGCTGCAGGCGGTTGACGCGTTCACCGTTGCTGCACGCAGTCACCTCAACGGAGGCGACAACGTCTCGTCGTGACACTCGGGTCGCTGACTTCTGGGGGACGGCGAGACCGTACGGCGCCGGAGGGCGGCGACAGGGCCGCTTGCGCTCAGGCGCCGATGCCGTCGAAGTCCAGGTCCTGCGGGCGCACGGGCCGCAGCCCGCTGACCGCGCCGAGCTTCGGTTCCAGCGCGCGCAGGATGAACAGCTGCCAGTCGGTGGCGGCGTTCCACTTCTTGTCGGCCAGATGCGCGGACCAGTGCAGGAACGCCGACCATGTGCGGATCCGCTCGACCTCGATCTTGTAGGCGTAGTCGGACAGGCCGCAGATGGTGTGTGTCGTGCGCCAGGCGACGAGGTCCGCCCGTGTGGTCAGTCCCAGGAAGTCGAGCGGGCTGTGGCCGTCGTCCGCGTTGTAGAACGCGGTGTTCGCGTCCTCCTGGTCGGCCCATACGTGCCCGTCGCCGTCCCCGACCGGCTGCATGCATATGTCGCAGATCGCCATCAGGTCAGGGGCGGGCTGGTCACTCACGGGCTTCTCCATGCCGCGCGAGGATGCCTCCTCCCCGCCGTTCCTGCGGCGCCTGACGGCCGTCCACAGCCCCGGCCCCCGGCTCCGGCACTGCGCAGGGGCCGGGGCCTGCGGCCCCTGCGCAGTTTTCGTGCGGGCGGAGGTCAGATGGCCTCGGCCTCGCCTTCTGCCGTCTGGGTCGGCGGCGGGTTCCGGCGGCGCTTGCGCTTGTTGCGGTAGGACTCTTCGCTGGCGCGGGGCAGCACGATCTGGTTCATGATCTTCTTGGTGATGCGTTCGCTGCCGGTGGCCACCGCGTCAAGGGCTGCTTCCCGGATCAGGATCGAGAGGCTGTTGATGCTGCCGCCGGTGCGATCGTGGAGGTACTCCCAGTCAAGGCTGCCGGGCTTGTGCTTGAACAGGCCGAGCTCTTCCTCCATGGACTTGATCACGAGGGCCCATTCCCGGGCCGCTTCGAGGGTGTCGATTTTGAAGCGGTCCAACTGGAACAGGGTGAAACGGCCGGAGGTCTGGGTGGCGCGTTCCGTGTGTCCGTCGCTGGTGTGCGCGGGCAGCGAACCTATGGGGCTGCGGCCTTCGAGGAAAAGACCGGACTTGAGGACTTCGACACCGGTGTAGACGAAGGTGGCCGCGCAGAAGTTGGCGAGGTTCTTCAGGTGGTCGTTGGCCAGGCGGCCGTCCTTGACGGAGACGTCGAGGAAGTGGATGTCGTCGATGATGAACAGCTGGGTGCCGCACTTTCGCAGGGCCTTGAGGACCAGGGTCGTGATCTCGGTGCTGGTGGCGCCGGCACGGGGGAGTTCCAGGTTCATGTACTCGGCGATGGCGGCGGAGAGCATCTTGGGGGTGGCTCCGGCCGGGACGCTGATGTAGACGACGGGGATGTAGTCGGGGCCCACGGGGTCGAAGCGTTCGGGATATTTGCGGCGCAGTCCCATCTCGTAGTCGGCGGCGAAGGTCTTGACCAGGGTGGACTTGCCGACCGTGGGCGGGCCGTCGATGACGATGCCCGGTCGCGCTCCGGCCGGGGCACCCTTGTTGAGCTTGAGCTTCTTGGTGATCTGCGCGTGGATCCGGTCCATCGGCGGGGTGCGCAGGATGATGAAAGCGGAGTGGTAGTCGTCGCGGGCCTCGTTGAAGATCTCCCGTTCGGCATCGTCCATGGCCTGGTAGGCGGCCCAGGCCGGCATGGCGGGCATCCGCGGCGGGTGAGCGATAGCGGCCAGATAGGCCCGCCATTCCTCTTTCGTGCGGGGCTCGGAGAATCCGGGGTGGATCACGTCAGCCTTCCTGCGTCTCGTCGCCAGGTGACCAGACGGGCAGGGTTCCGAGGTCGCCGAGGTCGAAGCGGTGCGGCCGGGTGGGCGCCTCATCGTCGGTGTCGTCGTCAACCTCGACATCGGGGACGGCCTTGAGCGAGGGAAGACTGTCCAGGCGAGAGGCGCCGGCTTCCTGGGCGGCCTCGGCAGCGCGGTGCTGATCGCGGGTGACGGTGCGGGCGCGTTCGGCGTCGCGGACACGTCGGCGGCGGTCGGTGGTGGTCCAGGCTTCGGGGGCGTCGGTGCGGTTCTGCAACTCGCGCAGGGCGTCGGCGACTTCGTCCTGGTTGTCCGGGTTGCCGCGGCGGACGGTGACCAGGCGAATGGCCTCGCGCAAGGTGACGTCGGTGAACGGCACGTGGTCGTTGGCGGCGTGGGTCCAGCGCAGCACGTGCCAGGTGCCGTCGACGGGGTCCTGGAAATAGGCGTGGAGCACGTTGCGGGGGTCGATCCGGATGGGCCACTTGCCGCCGGGGTAGGGGGAGGTGGATTTCCGGTAGCGGTAGAGGATGTCCGCGTCGTAGGTGAGGTACTGGTACTCGACGCCGTAGGGCTGGATGGTGCGCCACTGGATCGGCAGCAGCTCGTAGTACAACTCGGGATCGGTCGGGCAGGCGACGTAGCCGCTGCGGGTCACGGCCAGGGCGTACGCCTCGTTCGGGGAGAGCCGCAGGTCGGGGAAGCCGGGCATGACCAGACCGTCGTGGTGGCGGCGCTGGTAGACGGAGACGACGTATTCGGCGAAGAAGTCTTCGAGGTCGGGGATCGACCAGCGGGCACTCTGCTCGACGTTCTTGCCGCGGTGGACGACGTCGTTGCCCTTGTAGCCGGCGACGTGCTTGCTGAACTGATTGTTGATCGTGGCAAACACGGCCTCGACCTGCGGTTTGTCGGTCGGTTTTCCTTTGCGGCCCAGTTGCAGGTTGATGCCGAGCCGAGTGCAGGCGCGGTGGACGACGTCGGAGTCGAATTGCTTGCCGTGGTCGATGATCAGGGTTTCGGGGAAGACCACGGGGCGGGCGGCACCGTCGGCGAGGCGCTGGTGGTAGTCGAGTTTGCGGGGCAGCGGGATGCGGGCCATCTGGTAGCGCAGTCGGTCGGCCCAGCCGGGCCGCATCGGCTCGGGTGTCATGGCATCGATCAGCAGCAGACCGACGTCGACGGCCTTGGTGGCCTCGGGGGTGATCCGCCAGGACAGCAGCGAGCGGGTGGCCAGGTCGAGAGCGACGGTGAGTTCGACGCCGTGGGTGGTGTCGGTGGCCGGGTCCCAGGCGCGGATGTCGAGCGGGGTGGAGTCCATCAGGACGACCTCACCGGGCCGGTGGGCGATGAGGTGTCCGAAGAGCCGGTCGGGTTGCTGGGCGGTGGTGCGGCGGGTGGTGGAGGCGCCGAAGGTGTGCCGGCCTTTGAGCAGGAGCTGGGTGTAGCGGTGGAAGGTCGCCCGGGAGGGCAGTCGCACGGTGCCGTCGCCGTGCTTGGCGTTCAGGCGGTTCTGTACGCGCCGGTGGAAGCGGTCGAGGGTGCCGGTGGAGTCCTCGATCTCGGCGGTGTGCTGGTCCAGGATCGCCTCGATGATCCTGGCGTCGACACCGGAGAGCGGGTTGGACACCTTGTGTTTGCGCCGGTCGACCAGGCCCCACAGCCCCTCCGCCCGCCATGCGCCGAGCACGTCCCACAACCGCCGGTCGGTCATGCCCAGTTCCTGGGCCTTGCGGGCGATGCGCTTGCGCAGGGGAAGGTCGGGGTGAAAGTCGGGGTGCGGGTCGGCGCCTTCGGCCTGCGCTGCCAGGGACCGGTAGCCGGTGGTGGCTTCCAGCAGATGGCCCTCGAGTTCAGTGACGCGTTCGATCTCCGTGTCCGGCAGGCCGTCCAGGAGGGCGCCGGGGCTGAGGGTCACCTCGTTCTCCCGCGCGGGGCTCTCGGGGCTGGCGGCGGCAGCGGCGGTGCGGAAGGTGGGGTCGGCGAGCAGTTCAGCGGTCAGGACGATCTGGAAGGAGCCGCCCTGGGAGCGCAGCCGTACGGCGGTGTCGAGGAAACCGATCACCTGGTGGCGCTCGTCCTCCCATTCGATCCAGTCGCTCAGCTTCAGGCGGGCGGCGGCCGGGGGCCGGGGGGCGGTCGTCATGAGAGGTCCTTCGCGGCGGTCACGGTGGTGGAGGCCCGCAGGGGCGCATCGAGGCTGCAGAGCAGGCGGTGGTGCCACAGCAGGTGGCACAGCACGGGGAAGGCGAGGTCCGGCTCGTCCATGAAGCTGAGCAGCTGCCCGGCGCCCACCGGCCGCTCGGCCAGGGCGATCAGCCGGTCGGCGAGATCGGCCCCGGCGTACAGGGGACGGCGGTAGCCGGCGAGCCAGGAGATGTTGGCGAACCGCTGCGTGTCGACGTCGCCCACCAGGTGGTAGTCCCAGCCGAGTTCCTCGCACGCCTCACGGGTGCGTCTCGCCTGTACGAGGACGTCGGGGTGGTCCAGGAGGCGGGGATTTTTGACGTCGACCAGCAGCGCGGTGCCATCGGAGCGGCGGCAGAAGATGTCCGGGGTGTGTTCCCACACCTCGCCGACGCCGACCCCGTCGAGGATCAGTGACTGGGTGGAGATGCCGACGATGTCCTTGTCGAAGTCGTACAGCGTCAGCCACTGCGACTCCAGATAGCTCTCGTAGCCCAGCAGCGTGCCGGTGGTGGCGGACCAGAACCAGCCGGGGGTGTGCTTCTGCCCGATGTAGTGCGGGATGCGGCGGATCGGCGGGCAGTGCTCGAACGCCACCTCGCCTGCCTGGCCCAGCGTGCGGGTGACCGGTGCTCCGGTGGCGGCATCGAGGCTGGTGACGGTCAGCCGTGGCCGCGGCGCCGACGGGACGATCCGGCGCAGGGGGCGCGTACGGGCAGACGGAGGGCTCACAAGTCGGCTCCTTGGTAGGGGTGTCGGGCGAGAAGGTCCGTGCCGTACGCGAGGAGGGCGGTGGCGACGGACGGCGGTAGGCGGGTGCGGAAGCGGCGCCAGTTCTCGGCTACCGATTCGGTGTTCGCGCGGCTGTCGGCGGCGTAGGCGGGGGCGTCACGGGCGTCGCCGCCGGTCAGGGCGGTCCACACCCAGATCGCCGCGTTGCGCTGGCGGCGGGGTGTGACGGGCAGGCCCAGGGGGCGGTAGGCGGCGAACAGCACGAGGTGCGGGATCTTGTGAAGGTGGGCCAGGGCGCGGCGCCGGTGGGCGTAGTCGACCGGACCGCGCTGCAGCAGCCGCTGTGCGGCCTGGGCGATCGCCTGCCAGAACGTGTCGGTGTCGGTGATGCGGCGCACGACCACGTCCGAGACCCGGGCGGCCCGGTGGGCGTCCATCTCCAGGGCGCGGGCGGCAGCCGCCCAGCTTCCCGCGCCGGCCAGGCGGGCCAGGGCCAGAGCGGCCAGGCGCCGTCCGCTGGCCGGCGCGGTGCCCGGCAGGTGTGCGGCGACGAGATCGGCGTAGTCGCCCTCGTCCAGCAGTTGCGGGATGTGATCAAGGCCCAGCGCGGTGGGGACGGTGACGGTGCGGACCCTTCCGGCGACCCGGGACAGCGGCGGGATCGCCTGCTCGTACGCCCAGGCCAGCGGACCGGGCAGGGGAAGGTGCCGCAGCGGATTGTGCTTGACCTTCCGGCGGCGGGCCACGGCCGCCTTCACCCACGCCTCCATGGCCGCCGCGACAGCATCTGGGCTGGCCGCGGAGAGGATCGGCTCGACGGCGGCCAGCACCGCGATGGTCAACTCCGTGCTCGGGGGCATCGTGCGCAGGGCGGAGGCGAAGCCGCCCTGCGACCGCTGGCGCGTCGCAGTGGCCAGTTCCCGGCGGGCACTCTCGGGCACCGCCAGATCGTCCACCAGCGGGCAGAGCGGAGCGGCGAAGCGGATCAGGGCGGCCAGCGAGGACAGGGCGGTGAACCACTCCCATGCGCTCACCGCCTGGCCGCCGATCCGGGCCGTCTGCCCGTTGGCGACGTTCAGGATGTGGCTCTGCCAGGCGGCGAGCGCCGACGGCAGCAGGTCGGCGGGAAGATCGCGGACGTCTTGCGTGCAGCGGGTTCCCCCATGGAAGTTGCCGCAGAGCACGGGATCGGTGCGAAACCGCTTTGACAGGCCGCGCGGCCGGCTGCGCAGCCCCTGCCGCAGCCGGATCCCGCACCGCGGGCACACCTCTACCAGCCGCACCCGGTGCACGGGGCACACGGCCACCGACCCCAGCCGCCAGGCCAGCTGCCACACGCCCCCGCTCTCAGCCAGGCACGGCGGGCAGGCCCGCGACGCGGACAACAGGGCCCACCCCTGCCGGTTGATCACGTTCACCGACCGCTCGTCCGCGATGTCGATGCCGCTCAGGTCCAGGGCCGTGCCCGCGTAGCGGGACAGGTGCATCGCCTGGACCCCCGTGGGGCGGATCCCGGTCGCCTGACGGATATGGGCCAGCGTCACGGGGGTGGGGACGATGCCGTAGAACACTGGATGGAATTCGGCCCCGATGGTGGTCCGGGCCTGCAGCCCGAGTGCCTGGCCGATCACTCCGGGCGGCACCAGGTGATCGGCGGCCAGCCGGTCCACCCACGAGGCGAGCGCCTCGCCCTCCTCCGGCAGGAGCACCAGGGCCATCCGTCGCGGCCCGGCGGGCAGCACATGCGGACCGCTCCTGACCGTCAGGGCGGCTACGCGGTCCGTGAGCGCAACGGCTGAGGGCGCCAAGAACCGGAGGGACTCAACTGCGGACACACCCCACCCCCGTAAACGCACAGCTCAGCGGCCTCCCCAGGCCGCAATGTAGGATATACCCTACACATTGATGCACTACCGTTTTCCTGTGCCGACTACCAGTGACCTCGCCGCCGAGCGCCGCATCGCCTTCGGGCACCGTGTGCGCGAAGTGCGCATGCGGGCAGGGCTGACGCAGACGGCTGCCGCCAAGGCCTGCGGGCTGGACCGCTCCTTCTACGCGGAGGTGGAAAGCGCCCGGCACAGCGTCTCGGTGGACCGCTTGTACGCCATCGCCGACGGGCTCGGCGTCTCCGTGCACGAACTGCTGCCCGACAATGCCGGCCAGCCGGTCACCGCGTAGAACGCCGGTGAGCCGACTGGACCTCGGGCTGCCCAGACGCCTCGCGCTGGTCGTCGAGCCCTTGCCGGGGGAAGCCCTGCTGAGCTGGCTGAACATCATGTCCGCCGAGCACGGCGGTCTTCCCCGTCTGCGGACCGCGCAGATCACCGGCGTCCTGGCGGGCGACGAGTCCCGCCATGCGCTGGGGACGGGCTCAGCGCTGTATTACCCCCATGCCGCGAAGGTCGCCAGGATGCGGGCGGCAGCGGCACTCACCGAGCTCCAGGTGACCAACATGCTCTGGCACCGCTTTCGCGGTACCGCGCTGTACCCGTTCGGCCCGCAGTGGGTGAAGGAGACGAGCAGGACCTCACTGTTGAAGTGGTGGATTGACCCGAACGCGCTGCGGCTATGCCCGCGTTGTGTGGACGAATCCGGCGGGCGCTGGCTGCTGGCCTGGCAGCTGCCCTGGGTCTTCGTCTGCCTCACCCATCGCTGTTATCTCGTCGGCGCTTGCCCCGTCTGTGGCCGGGCGTTCACCGCACACGGCACCAACCCATTACACGGCGCACCTCACTACCCGCCTCTGGTGAACGGCATGCGCCAGCGTCAATGCGGTGCCCGGCTGCGAGAGCTGCCCGCTGTCCCTGCGCAGGACGACGAACTCCTCGCGCTGCAGCAGCGGCTCTGGGACGCTCTGCACGCCCCCGCGGAGGGGCACGCGGAGTCGTTCGGCCTTTTCCAGGACCTGTGGGCGATGGCCTGCCTCGCACTTTTCACCGCGCACCCGGAGGACCTCAGTGGTGCCGACACCGTGGTACGCGAGGCATTCGCGGCCTTCTGCCGGACCCACGACGGTGCGGCCGGACGCCGTTTCACGGCCTCGGAGCTGCGGACCCCGCCTGTGCTGGTCCAGACGGCCGTGATCCGCACAGCCGCTCGCATCGTCTTCGCCGAGGATCCCCTCGCAGTGGCCGACACGGTGGCGGGTCTGTCCCGTGATCCCCATTCGGCCGCGATCATCGCGCTGCGCAAGGCGTGGAACGTGCGTCCTTTGTTCTTGGTCACGCGTCACACCACCGCCCGGATCAAGGCCGTCATGGACGTGGCCGATTACTCCGGCTCCGGCCACGCCCCGCCCCCCAAGCGGCGCTCGCGCACCACGACCTTCGCCACAGATCTGGGCGAGCGCTGATGAGCGTCGCGATGCCCCGCCGTATGGCGCTGGTCGAACTGCCGCTGCCGGACGAGGCCCTGCTCAGCTGGGTCGACCACAACACCGCCGCACTCGGCCTCACCCGCTCGCGCACCGCCACTGCCCTTGGGCTGATGGCCGCCGGCCCTTCCACCGGTCTACGCCTGCAGAACCTGACCCACTGGATCTCGGACGCCACCGCCGCCCGCATCCAGGCCGCCACCGGCATCCAGCGGGCCGCCTCCCTTAGCCTCACCCTGCGGCGCTACCAGCCCGCCGCCCTGAGGGCGGACGTCCCGCCCCCGGACGAGCTGAGGCCCGTGTCCCCGCAGGGGATGCTGTCCGGACAGTTCGTCTACCGCCAGTTCATCACCTACTGCCCCACGTGCGTGCGCGAGCAGGGGCGGTGGTCGATCGCCTGGCACCTGCCGTGGACGTTCACGTGCCCCCGGCACCACTGCTATCTGGCAGGCGTCTGCCCGGCGTGCCAGAACGCCGTCGCACCCAGCCGCGGCCCTCTCACATCCGGCTGCACTGCGCCGATACCGGCCGGGTCCCGCCCCACTCGCCGCCACCCGGGCCATACGGAGGGCTACACCCGCCGGTGCGGCGCCGATCTGGGCACAGCCCATGCGGTCGCCGTCGAGGACACCCGCGTGTCTGCCGCACAGCAGTACGTGAACAATCTCCTCGACGCGCCGACCCGATGCGGCGCCGCTGCCCGGCAGGCCCTCATCGACGTGCGCACGATGATGGCCGTTGCCCTGCGCTTCGGACGTCTGGAGCATCTGAAGGACGCCGACCCCGCCGTGTGCAGCCGCTTCAACGAGTTCACAACGAGACGGGACGGGCTTCCCCACGCCTACATCTACGGGGTGTGGGGGGCACGAGCGCCGTTCGACCCACTCTTGATGGCCGCGGGCGTACGAATCGCTCACCTCATGGTGACATCGCCGGACCCGTCAGCCGTTCTCGCTTCCGTACTCCCCTGCGACGGGCCGCAGCGGCGCGAGCGGTCCTTCGCCTTCGACCGCACCGACTGGGTTCAGGTCAGCCCCCGGTACGAACAGCTCGCTCGTCGTGCGATCGGCATCCGCGCCTACGAGGCCTGCGTACGCAAGGTGGCGTCGACCCCCACCACCTGATCGCCTCCGGCGCCCTGGTCAGTGTCGCAGGCGGGAGCCGGCCGCCCGGTCAGGTCTTCGTTGAGGCGGCCGTGCAACAACAGGAGTGCCGGGACGTCCGCGTCGGGGGTGAGGCGTTCGATCAGGGCCCGGATGCGGGCGTCGTCTCCTGTGCGGACGGCCGCGACGATGCCGTCGATCGTCTCGCGCACGGATGCCGGCACGGTGCTGTGGTGGGTCTCCATCACTGGTAGCTACCCGCCCGGGCGCGTGGGGACGGGTCGCTCGTTCGGGTGAGGCTGCCGGGCCAGGGCGGGGCCCAACCACGAACCGGCCGGTCCGGCAGCCCCGGGTGGCCGGGCAGGCTTCCGGGGCTGCCGGCCGGTGCAGCGTGGTGCGGTACGAGGGGTGAAGGCGACCGCACCACGCTGGTCTATCGGACGGGCCACGGGCAGCGGGATGCCAACGCGGTCCATTCCCGGTCGTCCTGGCCGGGCACCAGGCGCCCGGCCGCCGCCCAGCGGCCCGCCAGCTCGGCGAAGATCGGCTCGTCCACCGGGAGCCGAACCGTCCCTCCGGTGGTGCCGCCGACGACCGGCACGGGCCGGAACGTCATCGTGGTCATGGCGGTCTAACGCGTCAGCGCCGCTGAGGTCACCCGCGGTGGCGTCGGCGGCCGTGCAGTGCGGTGCGGGCTTGGTTCTCGCCGAGCAGGACACCGAATTCCTTGAGGGCGCGGCTCTGCACGTCGGCGGGGCTCGCCGCGTCGTCGTCCTGGAGCGCGAGGTCGGCGGCTGCCTGGGCGAGGACCTGTTCGCGGTCACTTCCCTCCGGGCCCGCTCCGGTGGTCAGGGCGGTGAGGGTCTGCCGCCACAGGGCCCCGCTCACCGGCTGGCCTCGCGTGGCGCCGAAATGGAGGCGGGCTCGGCCGCCGGCTCCATCTGATCTTCTTCGTCATCGGGCCACCGGCCGTAGGGTCCGAGGCAGCCCGGACCTTGCGCGCCGAGCGCGACGGGCCCCTTGCGGCGGTGTTCGTCCCAGATCAACGTCGTGCCCCTTCCTGGCCGGCGCCGTGGCGGCCTCGGTTCCTGCTGGTCCGTCTTCGGTATCAGGTGAACGCCAGCTCGCGGAACTGGTTGCGGATATCCGTCAGGGGCTGGCGGTCGCGGGTGTAGTAGAGCTTGTTGGTCAGCAGCACGGCCCAGGTCCCCTGTTTGGGTGAGATCCACAGGCCGGTGCCGGTGAAGCCGTAGTGCACGTAGACGCGGCTCTCAGGGTCGGTGCCGGGGGCGGGGTGCCAGAACAGGCCCCGGGCGGGCTCCATGGCTCCGGTGTGGACGCTCAAGGACTCCTTCACCCAGGCCGGCCCGAACCCGGCCCGGCTTGGTGCGGTGGTGCGGTCGAGCATGTACCGCAGGAAGCGGGTGAGGTCGTCGAGGACGGAGAAGGCGCCGGCGATGCCGCACACGCCGCCGAGGAGGCGGGCGGAGAAGTCGTGGGCGGTGCCTTTGAGGTGGGTGTCGGTGTCCTGGTCGAGCTCGGTGGGGGCACAGCGGGCCGCGATGTCGGCGGTCAGGGGGCCGAAGCGGGTGTCGGTCATGCCGAGCGGCTGCCAGGTCCGCCGATGGGCGAGCTGGTCGAGCCTTTGGCCGGAGAGGTGTTCGGCGAGGTAGCCGAGGATGAGGGCGGCCCGGTCGGTGTATTCCACGGCCTGGCCGGGCGGGCGGTGCAGTTCCTCGCGCAGGACGCCGTCGCGGATGTCCTGCGGGTCGGTGCCGTAGAGGTTCTTCAGGTTGGCCCGCAGCGGGACACCGGCGGTGTGGGTCAGCAGCTGGTGGGCGGTGACCTGGCCCAGCGGGCGGCCCTCGACCTCCGGCCACAGGGTGCCCAGCGCGGTGTCCAGGGGCAGCTTGCCGTCTTCCCACAGGGCCCCGATGGACGCCCACACGGCAAGGATCTTGGTGAGGCTGGCGACGTCGAAGACGGTGTCGCGGCGCATGGGAAGGCCGGGCTCGTCGGGGTCGAGGACACCGGTGGTGCCGCTGATGCGGGTACCGTCGGCGTCGCCCACGGCCCACACCGCACCGGGGTAGACCTTGTCGCGCACCCCTTCGTGCAGCAGCTGTTCGATGCGGTCGGGCTGGTGCGTCATGGTCTCCCTGTTCGCCGTGTGTCCCGCCCGTCAGCGTAGTGACGTGGCCAGCTCCGGTCCGGCAGTGGCGCGTCGTCGAACCGGGTGGTCCTCATAAAGCGAGGTTTTCGGGGCACGCCATGAGGGTGAGCCAGGGCAGCAGTGGGAACGTCCAGGGTTCGGCCGCAGAAGCGGCCGTGCCTGCGGATGCAGGCAGGTTGCTGTGCGATCAGCTGGCCGAGGCGATCGCCTCGATCCGTTCGCGTGGCGCGATGGTGCAGGGCCTGAAACCTGCTCTCCCCGGTGACAGCCCGGATACCGGGCCAGGCGACGGGACGGCAGCGTAATGGGCCGTCCCCAAAGGGGACTTGGCCGCAGGCTTGGGGGAGCGAAGCGGCTGGGAGGCCGGTTCACCGCCACTGGGTGATCTTCTGGTGCAGGCAGCGTTGCATAAACTGTCGCCGGAGTGCCGGGAGGAGAAGCCTGCCGCGAAGAGCACAGATCAGAAGAGGTAGTGCCCGGGCCGGGTGTTCCGTCACCAGCCGTGTGGCCAGCCAACCGCCCCGGGCCCTGGTCGCTCTAACGGCCCCGCGCTGTCCCCTGGCTCGGCGGGCTCGGCCGCCGCTCAGTGCGCCGCTGGGCGCATCCCCGTGCCGCGGTGGACGTTTGATGACGCGCTTTCGGGTGACCCGGTCATCCGGCGGAGATGCCACAGGGCCGGGGCCTGGTTGGGACAACAGCCGAGTCCTGGCTGTGGCACGGACCCGGCACCCGCCCCGGCGCGGGGGCGGGTGCCCGCAATGCCTCTGTACAACCCGCCACGACCGCGTACAGGGCACCGTCCTGGGTAGAAGGGCCTGGGTGCGCCCGCGGCTACTGTCATGGCAACCTCCAGGCCGCGGGCGCACCCGCACACTCCCCACCGGACGCCTTGACGGCTGACAGCTTGCGTCATCGGTCAGGCGAGCCGGCGGCCGAGTCCGGCCAGAGCCTCGGCGGTTGCGGTCAGCGGGTAGCGGGCGGCGTTGGCCAGTCCGGCTGCCCGTATCGCGGGCAGCAGGCTGGGTGAGGCTCGCAAACGTTCCAGGTCACGGGCCAGGGCGGCGGTGTTGGTGAAGTCGGTGGCCATGGCGGAGGCCGCGAGGGCATCGCGCAGGCCGGGTACGGGCTGGTAGAGGACGGGCAGGCCGCAGGCTTGGGCTTCCAGTGCGACCAGGCCCATCGCTTCCAGGGTGGTGGAGGGCATGACGAGTACGTCGTGGTCGGCGAAGGTTTTCCACAGCTGCGGGCGGCGGAGCCAGCCGAGGTAGCGGGCGTGCACGCCGGCCCGCTTCAGCAGCGGCGCCAACGCGTGGAACTGGGCGCGGGGGGCCGCGATGCTCAGCTCGACGCCCGGAGCTCGGGCCAGGCCCTTGACCAGGGCTTCTCCTCCCTTCTCGGCGGTCAGCCGCCCGGCGTACAGCAGCCGCAGATGACTGGCGTGGGTGCGGGCCGGCCTGGGCGGGGGGCTGGCCAGCAGGTGATCGGGGATGCCCCACGGGATCGTCTCGATCTTGCGGCGGTCGGTGTGCGGAGCCAGTCGCAGAAGGTGGTCGGCCATCGCGCCGGTGGGGACCACGATGGCGTCGGCGGCCCGCGCGCTCTCGCGCAGGATCTGCATCTGGTCGCGGTGGGCTTCGGCGAAGATCAGGTCGGTGCCGTGGACCAGGGCGATCCTGGGGTGGGCGGGCAGGGCCCGGATCAGGGCCGGGGTGGCGCCGAAGGCGAGGTGCTGCAGGTGCAGGACGCCGATCTGGTGCGGGTCGATCGCCACGGTCAGGGCCTTGCGGAGGGCGGTGACGTACCGGCCGAAGGCGGGGCCCTTCAGGCACTTCCCGCTGACGCTCAACAGGTCCAGCCCGGCCCGGGTGCGGGGGCGGGGGCCGGGTCCGGTGGGGGTGAGCATGAACGCGGCTGCGGGCAGGAGCGGTTCGGGGCCGGTGTAGAGGTCGAGGAAGAGTTCGACGCTGCCGCCGGGGCTGCCGGCGGGCAGGTCCAGGGCGGTGGCCACGAGCGGGCCGGGCACGGGGCTGATCAGGGGGCTCACCGGGTGCCTCCGGGGATCTCCTCGTACAGGCGGGACATGTCGATGCCGTCGCTGTCCATGTATTTGAGCCCGTGCCTCTGGTAGCTGGCCCGGCGGCCGAAAGTCGTCAGGAAGACCAGCTTGCCCAGCGTCATGCCCGGGTAGACCCGCACGGGTTTGGCGGCGCGGATTTCCAGCGTCCAGCGGATCGCGTGTCCGACGTGGCCGAGCGGGGCGGAGACGTGGACCCAGATGCCCAGGGAGCCGGTGGTGCGGTTGCCGTTGAGCATCTGTGCGTACGTCTCCGATCCCGTCCGCTCCAGGGTGACGCCGAGGTAGAGCGTGCCGGGCTGCAGCTGCACTCCCTCGTTGGGGATGGTGGTTTCGGTGAAGGTGGTGGGTTGGGCGGCATCCAGTTCGCCGTCGCAGGTGCGTAAGGTCTCGCCGAGCCGCCAGTCGTAGGCGTTTGGGGACAGTTGTTCGGGGTCGTAGGGGTCGATGGTGATCTCGCCTGCGGCGACGGCGGCGGCGATGGCGGCCTGGGTGAGGATCACGAGGCCACCGCCCCGAGCTGGACCTGGGGCAGGTCCTGCCAGTAGCCGGAGGGCTGGGGGCCCAGGGCGGCCTGGTATTTGCCCGCGTAGAGGTCGACGGGGCCGGTGGAGACGAAGAACATGATCTGGCCGATCTTCATGCCCGCGTAGACCCGCAGCGGTCGGATGGGGGAGAGCATCAGGGTCCATTGGCCGTGGAAGCCGATGTCGCCGATGGGGGCGGTGATTTCGACGAACAGGCCGAGCCGGCCGACGGAGGAGCGGCCGAACAGCAGCGGCACGAAGGTGTCGGAGCCGACTTCTTCCAGGGTGTGGCCGAGGTAGAGCTCTCCGGGCTGCAGGACGAAGCCGTCTTCGCCGATCGGATGGGCCGTGGTGGGGTTGGGTTGGTGGGCGTCGATGACCGGCTCGGTGTAGGTCAGCAGCGTCGGGCCGAGGCGGACGTTGTAGCTGTTGGGGTTGACCTGGCCGGGCTCGAACGGGGTGATCCGCAGCCGGCCGTCGGTCGCGGCGGCGGTGATCTCGGGGCCGGTGAGGATCATCGCGGCTCTCCTTCGTCGCTGTCGGGAAGGGGGTCGGCCAGGACGTGCCGGACGGCCTGGCCGAGGGGGATCCCGGCCTGATGGGTACGGCCTCCCAGGAAGGCTTCCGCGAGGTAGTCGGTGGTCAGCACGGTGCGGATGCCGGCGGGCAGCGGATCGGGGGCGGTGACCAGCGGGCCGGCCCGCTCGGTGAGGCGGGCCAGCAGGCCGGGCAGGTCGCCGGCGTCGGCCTCGGGCAGGGGTGCGTGGAGGAGTTGGTTGCCGAACGGCTCGATGGCCAGCAGATCGGCCAGGTGCAATACCTCCCCCAGCGGATATTGCGTGGGCCGAAGGGTCGTCTCGTTGAGGATCACCGCGGCGGCGCCGAGCCCGGTGTGCAGTCGGGCAGCGACCTCGGCCAGCAATTCCCGGCGGCCGGGAACGGTGCCCCGCCAGCGGTCGGTGACGTGGCCGAGCGGGGTGTTGAGGCGTTCGCGCAGCAGGTCGATCTGCCGTGTGATGGCCTTCAACTCTTCGGGGGCCTGGCCGGCGGTGGGGAAGAGGCAGGTGTGGGCGGCCCAGCCGGAGCCGACCGGCTCGGTGAGCGCGTACCCGGCGCCCAGTTCGCGGCCCTTGACCACGAGGGTGTTGCCGACCGGCTCGGGCGCGTAGTAGTCGCTGTGGCAGTGGCCGGCGAAGATGACATCCAGGAACGGGCAGGCGTCGGCAAGGTGCAGGTCCTCCTCGAAGCCGGAGTGCGACAGCAGGATCCAGGCGTCGGCCTCGTGGTGGTGTTCCAGCAGGAGTTCGACCAGCGCGCGGACGGGGTCGGTGACGCGGTGTCCGGCCCGCTGGCCGAAGGGGATGGCGTTGAAAGCCCCCGGGCCGATCACAGCGGTGACCGCGACCTTGCGGCCGCCGATCTCCGCCAGGTGCAGGCGGCGGAACAGCGGCTTTCCGGTGGCGTCGTCGACGGCGTTCGCGCACACGGTCTTCTCGCGCAGGCCCGCCTCAAAGTGGTGGGTCCAGCCGTGATTGCCGGGGGCCAGGACGTCGTAGAGCGACAGCAGGATCTGGCGTTCGATGGTGCCGCCGCCGAGCCGGTAGTAGCCGGTGCCCTCGAAGAAGTCCCCGCAGTCCACCACCAGCGACGTGGCCCGGGCCTGGTGGAGGTGGGCGAGCATCGGGCCGACCTGGTCGAGGGCGGAGTGGACGTCGGTGGTCGCCACGATCCGCTCCAGCACCCGGGCCGTCATCGGGCGCCCTCGGTGATGTCGGCGCCCAGCGTGCGGAGCTTGGCGGGCAGGTCTGCGTGTCCCCGCCGCAGCTGGCCCAGGCCCGTCACGGCCGTGGTGCCGCGGGCGGTCAGTGCGGCGACAAGTAGCGCGGAGCCGGTGCGGATGTCCGTGGCCTTCACCGCGGTCCCGGTCAGGCGCTGGGGCCCGGTCAGACGGCACTGGGTGGGCGCCAGTTCCTCGATCTCGGCGCCGAGGCGGGCAAGTTGGGGCAGCAGGTTGCCGTGGCGGCCGGGATTGATGGCGTCGGCGAACAGGTGGGTTCCCGGCAGCCCGAGGGCCAGAGCCATCAGCGGCGGTTCGAAGTCGGCGTCCAGGCCGTCCGGCGCCAGCGAGGCAATCGCCCGCAGCGGGCGCCCGCTGACCTGCGCAGCCGGGTGGACGGTGACGGCGTCGGGGGTGAGGGTGACCGGAACGCCGAGCCACTGAAGGCAGTCGGCCAGGGCCCGCACGTCCGGCCCGTTCACGCCCTCGATGCGGCCCGACCCGCCGGTGGCCGCGATCGCGCAGGCCAGCGTGCCTGCCTCGATCTTGTCACCGGGCACCGTCCACGACACGGCGGCGGCCGCATCACCCGGCGGCGGCGCGAGGGTCAGCCTCTCCGCACTGGCGTGAGCGTCCCACCCGGCCTCGCGCAGGGCGGCCAGCACGCCGGTGGTCTCCGGCGACAGGTTCGGATTGGCCAGCTCCAGGCGGCAGCCCGCGACGACCGTGCGCAGGATCGCGGCGATGCTCGCGCCGCGCGACCGGAAGGGCAGGTGCAGGGCGACCTTGGCCCGGGGGGTGCCGGCCCGAACGCGGTATCCGGTGTCGGCGACGTGGACGGTGTCACCGAACGCCTCATAGACCGTGAAGTGCTGGTCCATGCCACGGTCGCCGACCTGGCAGCCGCCCGGCCAGGGCAGTTCGGCCTGCCCGAAGGCGGCCAGCAGCGGCGGCACAAGGTAGTACGAGGCCCGGATGCGGGCAGCCTGCGGCAGCTCGGGCACGGCGGTGCCCGAGCGGTGGGGCAGAACGATGACCGTGGTGGGCTCCGCGACCGGGTGGGCGACGCGGTAGCCGCTGTGCTGGATCAGGGCCAGCATGTGCTGCACATCCGCGCTGGCCGGGACGCCGGTCAAGTGGACGCTGCGGCCAAGAGCCGCGGCGGCGGCCAGCAGCGGCAGGGCCGCGTTCTTCGAGCCGTCCACCCGCACGGTGCCGGCCAGCGGGCGGCCGGGGCGGACGGTGACGGCATCGACGCCGGTCAACGGTGTCGGGGCGAGGGACATCAACAGCCTCCAGGCGGTGCACGGATGCGGGTGGTCGGTGCCGGTCGTGCTGTGCTGACAAGGGGCGGCCCGGCCGCCGGCACGTCGGTGCGGCAGCGGCCAGGCCGCGAGGGACACCACCCCCTCTCGAGGGGGTGTCTGCCGCCCGGCGGTCCCACGGGAAACGGCCGAGCGGCCCCGGCACGGGGCACACATCGCCAAGGACGGCGGCTTCCCGTACCGGAAGACCAGCTAAGTTCAGGCGGCGGTGAGGTCCTTGCAGGTCAGCGCGCAGGTGATCTGCTTGCCGACCGGGGTGGACTCCACCGTCCAGCCCGGGGCGAGCGCATCGAGGATCCACAGTCCCCGGCCGGTCTCCGCGTCCGCGTTGTCCGGCGCCCTCTCGCCTCGGCTGGGTACCGCGGCGGGCTCGGGGTCGTGCACCTGGACCAGGACCTGCCCCTCGCCACGGGAGACCTGGACGATCACCGGCGTCCACGGGCCGCACAACCGCACCGCGTTACCGACCAGTTCGCTGGCCACCAGCCGGGCCGCCTCCGCGACGTCCTCCCCTATCCCCGCGGAGGCAACCGATTTGAACACCTCGGACCGCATCTCGTGCAGATGCTCGGCGCTGGCGCTCATGTGCAGGACTAACCCGCCGGGACGGTGCAGCAGATAGAAACCGCAGGTGGCCGCCTGCGGCACGGACGGCGGCGGCTCCACCAGCCCGGGACGGGCCTGGTCTTGGTGCATCGCGTGCTCCCCAGTCGACAGGCGGGCCGCCGACCGCAAGATCACCGGCCGGGCTCGCGCTGTGGGTCGGCACGTCGGCCCCCGAGGGCGGATCCGTCCCCGGGCAGTCGGCGCAAGGCATCGGCATATGACACGAACAGCGATGGGTTCATCACTGTTCGCTACCGGGGATCAGCATGCTCCGGCAAAACCGTCTGAGGCAATATGCCTGACCCAGTTTTACTCAGATCGGTTGTCCTACCCGGTGTTGCGGTCCACACTGACGCCATGGCGTGGAAGAAGAAGCCCGTGCCCCAGTCGGTGTACCGCCGTCAGCTCTCGGCGCGACTGGCGCAGTTGAGGGAGCAGTCCGGCCTGACGCTGACCGAGGTCGCCCAGAAGGTCGAGGTCAACCAGGGCTCGCTGAGCCGTATCGAGAACGGCGACCGGGGCACGACCCCCGTCCTGGTCAAGGCCCTGCTGGACTGTTACGAGGTCACCGACCCGGTGATCCGCGAGGACATCCTGGACCTGGTGAGGGCCGATCAGGCCCAGCGCAAGCCGTGGTGGCGGAAGTACTCCGCCGTCATCAACACCACCCAGTACGGCGGCTACCTGACGCTGGAATCGAGCGCCACGACGCTTCGCTCTTACGAGCCGCTGCTGATGCCGGGCCTGCTGCAGACCCCGGACTACGCGCGGCAGGTCATCGGCGAGATGCGCGTCGACCTGAGCCCGAAGCAGGTCGCCGACCTGGTGGACGTGCGGATGAACCGGCAGTCCCTGCTGGAGGGTGAGGACGCCCCCAAGCTGTGGGCGGTGATCGACGAGGCCGCGATACGGCGGATGAGCGGATCACCGGGCGTCCTGCGGGGACAGCTGGAGCATCTGCTGAGCGTCGACCGTCCGAACCTCACCTTGCAGCTGATGCCGTTCGACGCCGGATTCCATCCGGGACTGTACGGATCGTTCATGCTCATGGGTTTCCCCGAGCCCAACCCGGACGTGGTCTGGGTGGAGAATCTGACCAACTCGGTGTACTTCGAGGGATCCGAGGATGTGGAACGCTACACCGAGGTCTTCGACCATCTGCGGGCACGGGCCCTCGGCCCACCCCAGACCCGCAACCGGATCAACGAAATGATCAAGGAGCTGTAAGTGAGCGCCACCAAGCCCGACCCCGCCGAGATGGACTTCTCCGGTGTCACCTGGGAGAAGTCCCCGTTCAGCGGGGGCAACGACAACTGCATGGAGTTCGGCGTGAAGGGCGACCTGATCGCCGTGCGCGACTCCAAGCGGCCCGAACAGACCCCGCTGGTCTACACCCGCAGCGAGATCAAGGCCATGATCTCCGGTGCGAAGGCAGGGGCCTTCGACCACCTGGTGTGACAGCAGACAACGGCAACCTGTCGGTCTGAGGTACGAAAAAGCGGCGGCCGGCCCCCGCGGTAGTGGGGCCGGCCGCCGCCTTTTGTCATCTTCCCAGACCGCTGTGACCTCAGCCCTGAAGCGGGCCCAAACGTACGGCAGCCCGCTCGCTACGGCGCGAAGGAGCCGGGACGATTGGGCAGACGCCGTGGTGGCGAAATGCGGCCCAGCACCTCCCACAGCGGCTGGGAACCCGCGGCCCACTGGGCGAGCTTGTGCCGGTCGACCAGGTGAATGCCGTGCGTTTTGCCCCAGGCCACCGCGTTCGCGGTGAACCGGCCGTTGGTGATCACCACCGCGAACTGGGCGCCGTGGACGGGCCCCGCCGTTCCCTTGACCTGCTGCAGCACCGGGGTTCCCGTGGCCGATCCGCGCATCCCATCACGCCGGTGTTTGGCCTGAATTGCCCAGACACGGCCGTCGGCGTCCACCGCGCGGACGTCGCAGGCGTCGTCTCCGGCCCCGCCCATCTGCTCGGCCTTGAAACCGTCCCGGCGCATCAGGTCGCGTATGGCGGTCTCGAACTGGCGGTGGTGGAGGCTGTCGAGTTCATCCAGTTGCATCCGCAGCCCCCGGGCCCGAGCTTCTGCCCACTTGGCCCGGTCCAGGCGCTTTTGAAGCCAGAGGGCGAAGAGGAACAGGGCAACGGCCAGGGCCAGGCCGAGCACCCACGCGTGCTCGAACAGCCACTGGCCCACCCACAGGCAGGCCAGGAAGAACACGATCCCTCCGCCGACGACCGACGCGGGCTCGAACCCCCACCACAAGGCCGTCTTGTGACGCCTGCGCCGCACAGGCCGGCGCCTCCTGGCTACCGCACTCCCCCTGCGCGGCGGCCGGCCGGTCACCGCATGCCTCCCTCGCGGGGAACCACCGGCGCCGAGGGCAGCGGCTTCACATGGGAGTTGCCCATCTCACCGCTGAATTTGATGCCGCCCTGTGAAGCACCCCAGACCAGGATCACCACGATCCCTAAGATCGTCAGCTGCCGTCCCGAACCCGGAGCCGACCGTGAATGGGCCTGGACCTTCGTGCCGTCTTGCTTTTCGTAACCGCTGACCGCAACCACATACGCCCCCAAGGCAGTTGACGTCCACGTGTCAATCAACCATCACACCACGCGACACTGACACTCCGCCCGGTAGTTGCCCGCAAAGGATCTCCGGCCCGGCACGGGGCACGCAAATCCTCCCTCCCCGCCGCACGGCCGACCGACGTTCACCTGCGGCGTCGGCTGCCGTCATCCAGTTGCTTGCCGCCCTGTCGTCCATGGTGACGAAGGCCCGCCGACCACTCGTCCCTGATCCTCCTCGTTCTGGCCGCCGTGATGCCTCGCCCGCCGCACAAGCCGCCTTCTCCCTTTCACCACACTGCTGGCGGCCGCCCTCGCGCTGGCCGGGTGCCACCTGGGCCTTCGTCGCGGTGCGCTGGTCTGGTTCGCATCGAGGTTCGAGGAGAGGCAACCTGCGATGACAGCGACACCCAGTGCCCGGCGCGATCGGACCCTCAACGAGCGGGTGCGGGCCCGGGCGGGTAGGAGTAGGAGTGTGGCCGATACCTTCGCGGGCCCCTGTGGGCCCGCCTGATCGAGGAGGTGGCTTCCCGTGACGGAGGCGACCAGCGCAGCCAAGAGCGAACCTCACGCCTCTGGCGCGACGACCTTGCAGGGAAAGACCGGAGCGGACGCGGCTGCGGCGACCCGGGGCAGGACAACCATCGCGGACGGCGTGGTGGAGAAGATCGCGGGGATGGCGGCGCGGGAGGTGCCAGGTGTCCACGCTCTGGGCGGTGGCTTCGCCCGCACCATGGGCGCGGTGCGCGGCATGGTCCCCGGCGCACGCGCGGGCGTCACCCAGGGGGTCAAGGTCGAGGTCGGCGAGATCCAGACCGCCATCGACCTCGCGGTCGTCGTGGAATACGGGGTCGCCATCGCCGATCTCGCGGCAGAGGTCCGCGAGAACGTCATCGCAGCAGTCGAACGGATGACGGGTCTGGAAGTCGTCGAGGTGAACATCGCCGTCAACGACGTTCATCTGCCCGACGAAGACGAGGACGAGACGGCGACCGAAGGACGCGTGCAGTAGTCAGCCGTCCCCTCCACCAGGGGACATACCATTCCGGTCGAACCGGAACCTCCCGATGCGTGTCGCGCGCCGGTTATCACCCCGTTCCGGGCTGGACATGATCCGGCGCCTTGATCTGGACCTCGCCGCCGTCACGGCGCACGCCCCGCGCGGTGCGCAGGGCGGGGCTGCCCCGGCCGGGAGCTGAAAACGTTGGGGTGGCTGGGATCGGGCCGCCACGCACGGATGACCACCGGCCTGTTGAGGGCTGGCGGCCATCCGTGGGGCACGAAGCTGACCGGGGGATCGTGCGCTGCCTCGACGGGGGGGGTGGCGAGGCAGGCGTCGCTTCGTACCGTGCGTGTTTTCTACACCCGCTGCAACGTCCCCGCACCTTCTTGCTCGCCTTCCACCCTCCCTGACGGGGTCGGGTGCCGGTCACTTGTGGCCGGGACGCTTCCACCGGTGGGGGTGGCGGGCGTGTTGAGCGTGGTGGCGGTGAGAGCGCAGCGCTTTGGGGGTGAAGAGGTGTTCTTCGTACCGGCCCAGGGCGAGGAGCAGGCCGAGGAGGATGACGGGCAGCAGCACGACGATCAGGGCCGGACCGGGGCCCGCCAGGGCCACTGTCAGGCCGGCACCCTGGCCGGAACGTGGGCGGCGGCCAGAACCTGGGACAGCGGCAGGGCCAGCGCGGCGGCGAGTTCGGCCAGTTCTGGCCCGGTGGGGTGGACGGGCCCGCCGGCACCGTCCTGGGCGAACGCGCGAATACGCGGGGTACGGATGCCGGTGCGGTCGGCGACCGCCTGCGCATTCAGGTGCCGGGTGCGCATGGCGGCCTGCAGCAGTTCTCCCAAAGCGTCCATCTTCTACCCCTGCCCCCCACCGGCGCCCCCATGCCCTCATGGGACGCGACACCTACGGGAAGCGGCGTGGCGGCTGGCCGGTGGCCGGTGGCCGGGCTGCTCACTACGCTGCGCTGGCCGGCAGTCCCGCTACCGCCCGCCCGGCCACCGTGCTCGCCGGCGCCGGGGCTGCCGCACCCACGCACGGCCGTTCCACCGGCTGCCGGGGGCGGATGGCCGTCCGCCACTGGCTCTCATCCCTCCCGCGGCGGTCCCGCTCGGCCAGAACGCTCAGGCCGACCCCATGGTGCTTCGCCGACGCCCGTAACAACAGGATCCGGCGCGGTGGTGCCGAGGAGTCGCATCAGGGGCACGCGGAGTCCTTGCCTGAGAGTATGTATTCAGTCGCTGACAGCGAAGAATGCGGGCCCAGGCTGGTGGGGACGGGCTTTGCCGGGCAGGCTGAGGAGTGCACCGGCTTCGGGCACCCGGCCACGCGAAAGGGGAACCCCGGGAATGATCCAGAGCGCGGATATCCGTGAGTGGCGCACCCACGACGTCGTCGACGCAGGCGGCCACAAGATCGGCACGCTGGAGGCCGTCTACGTGGACACCAGCACCGACGAGCCTGCCATGGCCACCATCCAGGTCGGGCTGCCCACCCGGCGTCACCTGGTCTTCGTCCCGCTGAACGGCGCGATCGTCGGGCCCGGCTACGTCAAGGTCGACTACGACCGGTCGCTGGTGAAGAAGTGCCCGCCGATCGGCACGGACGATGTCCTGCCCGCCGAGGACGAGGCGGCGGTCTTCGCGCACTACGGCCTGCCCTACCAGCCCGGTGCGAACGGTGAGCGGCAGCTCGCCCGCCGCTGACCGGCCGCAAAGGAGGTGCCTTACGTCATGACGCTCTTCCTGAGCCTGGTCATCGTGGCGATGGTGCTGGGCATCATCGGCGCTGTCGCCGAAGGCCTGTTCTACCTACTGATCATCGGCATCGTGGTGTTCGTCGCGGCGCTGGTGTACCTGGTCCTGCACATCCGGCGCTCCGGGCGGCATCACCGCACGCTGCGCTGACGCTCTCGTTGGAGAAGCTCTTCGGTTACAGCGGCTGCGGGCGGCCGAAGAGCAGGTCGTAGCCCACGGGGAGCTGGAGCAGGATCCGCCTCGTCAGGTCTTCGCCCGCGGTGTCGGCCACGACGCTTAGCACGCGCTGACGTCCCCAGGTCGCGGTCTTCTCGGTGGCACCTTCGATCCAGGCCGCTGCCGCCCGTATGAACCGCTCGGGCGGGAGAGGTTCGTTCGTGTGACTGGAGGGGGTTGAGCAGGACCAGGGCCAGCATTTCGGGGAGCCGGGCGGCCAGCTCGTTGAGATCCGCCGTCCACATCTCCGATCCGGCCACCGTGCCCCGGACCTGCATCCGCGAATCCGCGAGGACAACGCTGTGACCTTGAGGTTCTCAACCATCCCCCACCCCGCAGATGCACCCTGCACATGGGTGGGACCCAGAATGAAGCGACCGGCCGGGCGGCTGCCTGCGGAAATGCTCCCCACAGGCGGGAGCCTGTACGCACAGTTGGCGTGAAGTCATTCCGCGCCCGTGAAGATCGGTGAACCGCTCTGTGGCTGCCCCGGGCGGCAGGTAGCGTCGGAACCCGCCGAGAGCACTGCGACAGCTTCGTCGCCATGGAGGGGGAGAACCGGTGGTCGAGCGGATCTGGCTGGATGTTCCGTACGCGGAGAAGGATCAGGCCAAGCAGGCAGGGGCCCGGTGGGACCCGGCCGCCAAGCGCTGGTACGCGCCCCGCAACGGTATGACGATGCTGGAGCCGTGGGCGGCAGCCCCGGACGTGGCCGACCTGCTGCCCGGCGAGGACCGCACGCTGGGCAACGGGCTGTTTGTCGATCTCGTGCCCTCTAGCTGCTGGTTCACCAACGTCCGCTCCTGCGTGACCCCTCGGGACTGGGAACGGCTCCGCCGGATGATTACTCGCCGGGCCGGGATGCGGTGTGAGGCATGCGGCGCTGGCGAGGACCGGCAGGCCCAGCGGTGGCTGGAGGCACACGAGCGGTGGCTGTACGACGACGCGGCCCGCGTGCAGTCACTGAAGCGGCTTATCTGTCTGTGCACCGACTGCCACACCGTCACCCACTACGGATACGCCCAGATCCGTGGCCTGGAGTCCAAGGCATTCGCGCATCTGACAAAGGTCACAAAGATGGACGGCGTGACGGCCCGCCGCCATATCGACGCCGCGTTCGCATTGTGGCGGCGCCGCTCGACCATCACCTGGAAGCTGAACCTGAGCATCCTCACCGACGCCGGGGTCACCCTGAAGCGGCCTCCCAGCGCGGAGAAGCGTTCCGGGGTCGCCGCGGCGACGCTCGCTGCTGAACGCGGCGTCCCTCGCACAGCTCCCGGCCGTGTGGACGCGGGGGAGATCGTGGCGCGGATCGCCGTCGAACGCGGCATCGCCCTGCCCACCCCCTCTACCAGGAGTCCCCGGTCAATGCCTCCGGCGGCTGCGCCGGCCCGTACGCCGGTGGTGCCAGGCCCGCGCGCGGAATCGCCCTCGCTGCTGCGGCGGATCTTTCGCCGCAGTCGCTGACCGGGCCGCTCGGCTGCTACTGGCCGGGGGCTGCGGGGCTTCGCCGCAGGCCACGGTACGTTCCAGTGCTTCGTACTCGGGTGAGGCGCCTGTGGGGTTAACCCGTCTCCTACCAGGGAGCCGAGGTAGCCAGGCGCATTACGCTCCACATCGTGCCCACCTCTGTACGACCGCTGGAGCGGCCCCGCCGGATGGCGCTCGTACCGCTGCCCGTCCCAGGCGAGTCATTCAGCAGCTGGATGGACGCTGTCGCCCTCGAGAACCTCTGCTGGCGGTCCACGCTTCTCGCGAAGTACTGGCGCCTGCGGGCGGTCCCCTATGCCGGAGGCTGGGAGCCCGGCTCCAGCACAGACCTCGCCCATATCAGCATCGCCACCGGCATCACCGAGGATGACCTCGCCGCGATGCTGCTCAATCGCTACTTCGAGGCCGGCTTCCCCGCCCTCCCCGTCAATGACCCGTGGACCGATGGCGCCCGCGATTTCATAGGGACGGAATTTCGCCTCACGCACCATTCACGCTGGTGCCCGCACTGCATCCGCGAGAACGGCGGCCGCTGGATGCTGCGCTGGCGGCTGGCCTGGTCGTACGCATGCCCGATCCACGAAGTCTTCCTCGCCTTCCGCTGCCCCTCATGCCGAAGCCCCCAGGACACCCGCACCGGCCCTCCCAGCAGGCGTCTTACCTGCTCTATTCCCTTGGATGCAAGACGCAGCACACGCCCCTGCGGACAGCCCCTCACGGACATCCCAGTCATACCCGTCACCGACAGGCGACTTCTCCAGCTCCAAGCATGGATCGACCACGGCCTGGGGGACGGCCCCCGGCCCACCACTGGCCCATCGGCGCAGGCGTTGTTCGCCTTCCCCGTCACGGTCTCCGTGGCGCTACAGCTCCGCACGCCGGAAATGTTCACAACGGCAGACCCCGCCATCGCTGCCGCCACCGCAGACCCATCACGCCTGTACAACGACCTGGCCAAGTTTCACGGAAGCACAGAGATGGCCCACCCGCTGCTGATCGCTGGAGCAATCGGTCTGGCCGACCACCTCACCCGAGGACAGGACCGGCGCGAAGCGGCTGCGACGTTCGCCGACCTCGCACACGCAGAACTGGAAGCTCGCACGTCAAAGTGGTCACCCTACGAACCGCTGCCCGTGCCAGGACGCCTCACGCGGTACATCTACCCGGCCGTCTTCGCGACCCTGGTCGACCGCGGAGTCATCCAGGACAGCAGCGGCTACTAACGCTTGCTCGCCCGGAACTGAAGCCGGGGAAGCCTGACTTCCCTCGGGCCGCTGAAGTACTGCACGAGACGCTGAACCAACCGCTGAAATCTTGAGTGAGATGCTGAAGCACTCAGCGATGTCCGACAACCGCCCTCATGCCCGGTGTTCAGCGCGGCGAGCAGATCGGTGACCTCCGGTCCGCGGACCTCACCAACCACCAGCCGGTCCGGTCGCATCCGCAGCGCCTGCCGCACCAGATCCCGCAGTTCCACCAGACCGGCGCCCTCCTGGTTGGCCGGTCGTGTCTCCAGGCGTACGACATGCGGGTGGTCGGGCCGCAGTTCCGCGGAGTCCTCAGCGAGCACGATGCGCATACGCGGTTCGACAAGCCCCAGCAGACAGCTGAGCAGCGTGGTCTTGCCTGAGCCGGTGCCACCGCTGATCATGAACGAGAGCCGGGCGTCCAGGACGGCTCGCAGCAGCCGGGCGGTCTCGGCGTCCATGGTGCCCGCGGCGATGAGTTCGTCCAGACCGAAGGCCCGGGCCCGCACGACGCGCAGCGACAGGCACGGCGAGCCGACGACGACGGGCGGCAGCACGGCATGCAGCCGGGTGCCGTCCGGGAGCCTGGCGTCGACCCATGGCCGGGCGTCGTCCAGCCTTCGGCCGGCGGTCGTCGCGAGCCGCTGGGCGAGCCGGCGCACGGCGGCGGTGTCCTTGAAGCCGACATCACTGCGCTCCAGCCCGCCGCCCCGGTCGACCCACACCTCGGCCGGCCCGTTGACGAGCACATCGGTGACGTCCGGGTCGGCGAGCAGGGGTTCCAGCGGTCCGGCACCGACCATCTCGGACCGCAGCGCGGTGACGACGCCGAGCACTTCGGTGTCGCCCAGCAGCCGCCCTTCCGCGCGCAGCGCGGCCGCCACCCGGCTGGGCGTCGGATCCCCGCTGTACTCCGCGAGGCGCAGCCTGACGGCGTCCAGGAGCGCCGCTCGTGGTTCCGGTCGGTCCGCGCTCATACCGGCACGCCCCCGCCGCTGGGCAGGGCCTGGGCCAGGAACGCGGAGCAGAAGCGGGCCAGCGGCCCACGGCCGCTCGCGCCGGGTGGCCGTCCGCCGTCCTGGGCATCCAGCAGCCCTGGTTCCGGCGGGAGTTCGCCGGCCAGCCGCAGGCCGATGAGTCTGGCGATCTCCTCGTCGCCGAGTCCGGAGGCGAACGGCCCCCGGGCGACCACTCGCAGGTCCTTGAGGACCATGCTGACCGCCGCCGCGACCCGGGTGGCCGCGGCCACCGCACGCAACTCGGCCGGAACGACGAGGAGTCCCACGTCGATCTGGGCCAGTGATTCCGCGACCGACTCATCGACCCGGCGGGGCAGGTCCACGACGACGACCCCGCCCCGCCGCCGGGCCGCGCCCAGCACGGACCGCATGGCCTGCGGCGGGATGACGACCGAATCGCTGCGGTCCCAGCTGAGGACACTGAGCGCGTCCAGCCGCGGCAGCGACTCCTCCAGCGCACCGCTGTTGACGCGCCCGCGGGAGTCGGCGAGGTCGGGCCAGCGCAGTCCGCCGGTGCGCTCCGCGCCGAGCAGGATGTCGAGGCCTCCGCCGAGCGGATCGCCGTCAATGAGCATCGCGCGCCGGCCGTCGCGGGCCGCGGTGACCGCGAGGGCGCAGGCCAGGGTGCTGGCCCCGGCACCGCCGCGGCCGCCCACCACGCCGATGGTCAGGGCGGGTTCTGTGACTCCCTCGGCCACATCGGCGATCCGGTCTACCAGCCAGGTCTCGGCGTCGGGCAGGAAGAGCACATGGTCGGCGCCGATGTCGACGGCCCTGCGCCACACGTCCTGGTCGTCCAGATCCCGGCCGACGAGCAGCACGCCCTTGCGCCGGACGGCGCCTCGTACCCGGGTGGTGTCGTCGGTGCCGACGAGGACCAACGGTGCGGATTCCCAGCTGCCCGCTCGCGGCGGGGCTCCGAAAGCCACTTCGGGTTCCGCGCCGGCCGCGGCGCACAGCCGCAGCAGATCGTCGAGCAGCGCCTCGTCCTGAGTGACGATCAGCGGTCCGCCCGGTTCATCGGCGGCTGCCGGCCTCCGGTCGGGTGTGATGGATTCAGCCACGGCCCTGTCCCCCTCGTTCGTCCCGCGTGCACGGTGTGCATCGCCTGCGAACAGAGTCCGGCCGTCGGGGGATTTCTGATGATCTTGGTCGGATTCCGTGGATAACCCGGCAGTTGTGGATAACTCCGCCACCCACATGGGTGACTTCTCCACCGGAGCGCAACGATTACGGAACGTGACACGTCGTAGTCATCACAAGAGGAAGGAGAGATACCGGGAAGTCGCTCCGGAAAGACATCCGGACATGCGACGACCCCCGCCGGGGGGGAGAGCGGGGGTCGTCCCCACAGTCCGACTCGGGGGGGGAGGAGCCAGACCGGGTTAGCACGGTCGCGAACGATCCGTGACTTCCATGGTGTACCCGAGAGCCTTCTCAGGCAAACCCACGCGCCTCAGCTTACGCCGAATGGTGGTTGCTTATGCTCGTGCTCGTGGAAAACCACCTGTCTCCGCGCACCGCAGCATTCTTCGACCTCGACAAGACCGTGATCGCCAAGTCGAGCACCCTGGCCTTCAGCAGATCCTTCTACCAAGGCGGCCTGATCAATCGCCGGGCCGTGCTGCGCACCGCCTACGCCCAGTTCGTGTACCTCGTGGGCGGAGCCGACCACGACCAGATGGAGGGGATGCGCAAGTACCTCTCCGAACTGTGCCGCGGCTGGAACGTTCAGCAGGTCAGGGAGATCGTGGCCGAGACGCTGCACGACCTCATCGACCCGATCATCTATGACGAGGCCGCGTCCCTCATCGAGGAGCATCACGCCGCCGGCCGGGACGTCGTCATCGTGAGCGCCTCGGGAGCCGAGGTCGTCGAGCCGATCGGCCGGATGCTCGGCGCCGACCATGTGATCGCCACCCAAATGGTCGCCGAGGGCGGCTGCTACACGGGCGAGATCGAGCACTACGTCTACGGCCCGGCCAAGGCGGAGGCGATCATCGGGCTCGCCACGTCCGAGGGGTACGACCTGGAACGGTCGTTCGCGTACAGCGATTCGGTGACCGACATCCCCATGCTCGAGGTCGTTGGTCATCCGTACGCGGTCAATCCGGACCGGGGGCTGCGCCGGGAGGCGACCAGCAGGGAATGGCCGGTCCTCACCTTCAACCGGCCGGTACGGCTCAATCAGCGGATCCCGACGCTGTCGATGCCGCCGCGCCCGGTGCTCGCCGCCGCGGCCGTGGGAGCGGCGGCCGCCACCGCCGGACTCGTCTGGTACGCCGCCCGCAGACGACGCCCATCGCTTTTGTCCTGATTGAATATTAAATGTAAAGAACTGTGGCCTGGGGTTCCACTTCGGCCGCATCAGCGGTAGAAAGGAATCAGGCCCGCGAGACCACGGACGTTCCGAGAGGAAGACCGTAGAGAATCTGGCCACACGGACCCAGCATGGAAGTCGGGCACCCACGCGCAGCCGACCCGCTAACCGGGCCAGCCGCACCAGGTGACGGGCAAAGTCCCCGACCTGATCGGCAAAAATCGAGCACGCATGGTAACGCGACGGACATGCCAGCGGCGGCACCCTAGGGTGCCGCCGCAACCCTTTCAGAGCTCAGACTTCGACCTTTCAGGCTTCAGGCCTTTCAGGGCTCAGACGTCAGGCCGCGCCGCGCTGCAGCGCCTCACACACCGCGACGCTCTCGCGTACGCCGAGTTCCAGCGCCTTCCCACAGTGCCCGATCCAGGACGCCATGCCTTCCGGCGTCCCGGACGCGTAACCCTCCAGCGCCTTGAGGTAGTCGGCCCGCCCGAGTTCGGCGTGTCCCACCTCGGCGGGACAGATCGACTTGGGGTCCAGACCGCTGCCCACCAGCACGATGCGCTCCGCGGCGCGCGCGACCGGCCCGTTGAAGGAGCCGAACGGCCGCAGTGACAGCAGTTCGCCGTGCACCACCGCGCCGACGACGAGCGCGGGCGCCGCGCTCCCCGCGCGCAACAGCCCCACCAGGCCGTCCAGCCGGGCGGCGACCTCTCCCGACTCCGGAAGCGGGAGTTCCACCAGCGGCTCGACGACCGGTTCGCCGGCCAGCCGCGGCCGGCCGACCGTGTCCGCCGGGGCGCCACCGCCCGCCGCCACCAGGTGCAGCCGGGCCAGCGCCTGCACCGGCGACTGCCGCCACACGCTGAGCAGCTGGCCTGCCTCGGCGGTCAGCCGCAGCGCGGCGCCCACCGTGCGGGCCTCGTCGTCCGCGGAGAAGTCGCTGCGGCGGCGCATCTCCTCCAGCGGCCAGTCGGCCCCGGCCAGCGCGGCGGAACCGCGCGCGCCGCGCAGCGCCGCCTCCGACGTCACCTCGTCGGAACGGCGGCGCATCACCCGGTGGCCGTAGACCTTGTCCACGGACTGCCGTACGGAGTCCACGGCCTCGGCCACGCCGGGCAAAGAACCGAGGATGGCGAGCGGATCAGCGTTCGTACCCATGAGTACGACCCTACGCACCGCACAACGGCCCCATAGACCCCGATCGAGTGGCCTTCCCCACTCCAAACCGTCACTGCACGTAGAGATCCGACTACCCTTGGCGAACATGAAGATCGCTTTCGTTGGAAAGGGCGGCAGCGGCAAGACCACGCTGTCCTCCCTGTTCATCCGCCACCTCGCGGACATCCGTGTCCCCGTCGTCGCCGTCGATGCCGACATCAACCAGCACCTGGGCCCGGCCCTCGGCCTGAGCGAGGAGGAGGCCGCCGCGTTCCCCGCGATGGGCGCCCACCTGCCGGAGATCAAGGGGTATCTGCGGGGCACCAACCCCCGGATCGGCTCCGCCGAGACCATGATCAAGACAACGCCGCCGGGCAGCGGCTCGCGCCTGCTGCGGGTGGTCGAGGACAACCCCGTCTACGCCGCCTGCTCCCGGACCGTCCCCCTGGACGACGGCGCCGCCGTTCAGCTGATGGCGACCGGCCCGTTCAACGAGTCCGACCTCGGCGTCGCCTGCTACCACTCCAAGGTCGGAGCGGTGGAGCTGTGCCTGAACCATCTGGCCGACGGCCGCGACGAATACGTCGTGGTGGACATGACGGCCGGCAGCGACTCCTTCGCCTCCGGGATGTTCACCCGTTTCGACATGACCTTCCTGGTCGCCGAGCCGACCCGCAAGGGCGTCGCCGTCTACCGCCAGTACAAGGAGTACGCCCGCGACTTCGGCGTCGCGCTGCGCGTCATCGGCAACAAGGTGCAGGGCCCCGACGACCTGGCGTTCCTGCGCGACGAGACCGGCGAGGACCTGCTGGCCACCGTCGGCCACTCCGACTGGGTGCGCGCGATGGAGAAGGGCCGCCCGCCCCGCTTCGAACTGCTGGAGGACACCAACCGCCGCACGCTGCGCACGATGCACGAGACGGCCGACGCCTCGTACGGGAACCGCGACTGGGAGCGCTACACGCGCCAGATGGTGCACTTCCATCTGAAGAACGCCGAGAGTTGGGGAAACGCGAAGACGGGCGCCGACCTGGCGTCCCAGGTCGACCCCGTCTTCGTCCTCGGCGAGGCCGGGTCGGTGACCGCCGCCGCTACCGCTACCGCTCTGACGTCGGGCTGATACCGCTACCGCTCTGACGTCGGGCTGAGCTCCGACGCGGACGCGGATACCGGCGCGGACGCGGATTCAGGAACTGACGTGGGCTCCGGAGCCGGCGCGAACGTGGGAGGCGCCGCCCGCCTGCCCTCGGGAGCCGTCGAAAGGAGGGCGGTCCAGCCCTCCTTCGGCGTCTGTCCCACGTCCAGCGTGCGCAACTTCGCCAGTACCGCCGGATCCTGCGCGTCCATCCAGTCCGACATCTGCTTGAACGACACGCAGCGCACGCCCTCCTTGCGGCACACCGCCCCGATGGTGGCCTCGACGGCCTTCATGTAGACGCCGCCGTTCCACGACTCGAAGTGATTGCCGATGAACATCGGCGCCCGGTTGCCGGTGTAGGCGCGGTCGAAGGCGGCGGCCAGGCCGTCCTGCATCTGCCGGCCCCAGGCCTCGCGCATCGACGGGTCGCCCTTGGTGGTGCCGGACTGGTTGGCCAGGAAATTGTAGTCCATGGACAGCGTCTCGAAGGCGCGGCCGGGCACCGGGATCTCCTGGAGCGGGAAGTCCCAGACGCCGTCGATCTGCGAGGGCCAGACCTGCCGCCCGCCGACCGAGCTGGCGTCGTAGCGGAATCCCATCTCCTTGGCGGCCGGGATCAGGTTCTTCTGGCCCTCCAGGCAGGGGGCGCGGCCGCCGACCAGTTCCTTGCCGTAGTCGAACGGCAGCGGGGCGAGCTTGGTGAGGCCGCTGTTCGTCTTCCAGTTCTTGACGAAGCCCTCGGCCTGCTCGATCTCGCTCTTCCACTCCTCGGACGACCAGGTGCCGACGCCGCCGTTCGGCCCGCAGAAGTGGCCGTTGAAGTGGGTGCCGATCTCGCTGCCGTCCTGCCACGCCAGCCGGAGCTGCTCCAGCGTGTCGGTCATCTCCGGCCGGTCGGTGAAGCCGATGTCGGAGGCCCCGCGCGGGTGCTTCGGCGGATCGTAGACGTCCTTGCGGTCGCCGGGCAGCAGGTAGACGCCGCTGAGGAAGTACGTCATGGCCGCGTTGTTCTCCTTGGCGACCGCACGGAAGTGCGAGAACAGCTTCTGGCTGTCCTCGCCCGCGCCGTCCCAGGAGAAGACGACGAACTGCGGAGGCTTCTCGCCCGGCTTGAGGCGCTCGAACTTCGGCTGGTTCGGCTGCTCCCCGGTCTCGGCGGTGGACCCGTCGCCGATCAGCGTGACCACCCGCGCCGGCGGCCGCTTCACCCCCGCGGCCGAGCCGCCCTGGGGGCCGCCTTGAGGGCCGCCACGGGAGCCGCTGCGCGGGCCGTTGCCACGGTCGCTGTTCTTCTCCACGCCGTCCGAACCACCCGAGCAGCCCACAGCGGCAAAAGCCAACGCGGTTACGGCAGCCAGGGCCGCGGTCTTCCGCACGGAATGCATACGAACCTCGATCCAAAGGGGGAGCAGGGAGATTTCAGCAAAAACTGACATGCTCCCGTCTTTTGGCCGTGCCGACCGGCCAAACCGCTCCGGGATTCACCCGATAGGAGCAAATCACCGCCCGAGTGGATCTACGGACTTCACGGGAACGTATATCCGCATTACTCTCCTTTTACTGACGCTTGAGCGTAGCCATACAGTTACGTACGGCTACCACGTCCCGCCGCCCTGAAGGAGACGGGAACCATGCAGACGCTTCACAGGTCCGACCTGTCCGCCTCGATCACTGTCTTTCTGATCGCCGTGCCGCTGTCGCTCGGTATCGCCCTGGCCACCGGCGCGCCACTCCAGTCCGGCCTCGTCGCCGCGGCCGTCGGCGGCATCGTCGCCGGATTGCTCGGCGGGGCCCCGTTGCAGGTCAGCGGGGCTGCCACCAGTCTCGTCGTCGTCACTGCCGAACTTGTACAGCGCTACGGCTGGCGCAGCACCTGCGCCATCACCGTGCTCGCCGGCCTCGCCCAGCTCGCCCTCAGCGCGCTGCGGGTGGCGCGGGCGGCGCTCGCCATCAGTCCCGCCATCGTGCACGGCATGCTCGCCGGCATCGGCGCCTCCATCGCCATCGGTCAGCTGCATGTCATCCTCGGCGGCAGCGCGCAGAGCTCCGCCCTCGCCAACGTCGGTGCGCTGCCGCACCAGTTGGCGGCCACCAGTCCGGCCACGCTGGGGATCGGCGCGCTCACCGCGGCCGTCCTCGTCAGCTGGCCACGGCTGCCCGGCAGGGGCAGAGCCGGGCGCGCGCTGCGGGCCGTCCCGGCGCCGCTGGCCGCCGTGGCCGCCGCCACGGCCGCGGGTCTCGCGCTGACCGTGCCGCGGGTCGATCTGCCGTCGTGGAGCGCCCCGTTGCTGCCCCGGCTGCCGGAAGGACCGGTGCTCGGCCTGCTCGCCGCGATCGTCACCGTCACGCTCGTCGCGAGCATGGAGTCGCTGCTGTCCGCGGTCGCGCTCGACAAACTGCAGGCCGAGCAGCCGGGCACGCGGGCCGGACCCGTCCGGCTCGACCGCGAACTGCTCGGCCAGGGCGCGTCGAACGTGGTGTCCGGGCTGCTCGGCGGACTGCCGGTGGCCGGCGGGGCGATCCGCGGCACCGCGAACATCCGGGCCGGCGCCGCGACGCGGTACGCCACGGTCCTGCACGGGGTGTGGGTGGTGCTGTGCGCGAGCCTGCTCGCCGGGGTGCTGGATCTGATCCCGCTGGCCGCCCTCGCCGTCCTGGTGCTGCTCGTCGGCGTGAAGATGGTGAGCTTCGCCCACATCAGGCATGTGCGGCGGCACCGGGAGTTCCCGGTGTACGCGGCCACCATCGGCGGGGTCGTCCTCCTCGGCGTCCTTCAGGGCGTGGTGGCCGGGATCGTGGTCGCGGTCATCACGTCGCTGCGCCGTCTCACCCGCACCCGGATCACCGTCTCGCAGGAGGCGGGCGGCTACCGGGTCCGGGCGCGCGGGCAGTTGACGTTCCTCGCGGTTCCCCGGCTGACCCGGGCGTTCGCGCTGGTCCCGGACGGGGCGCACGCCGTCGTCGAACTGGACGGCTCCTTCATGGACCATGCCGCGTACGAGGCGCTGCAGTCGTGGTGCAACCGGCACCGCGCCCGTGGCGGCTGGGCCATGCTCGGCGACCGCACCGGGCGTACGGTCAGCGAACCGGCGAGCGCCCACGCCTGCCGTCCCTGGACGCCGTGGCGCAATCACCACTGCACCCAGCCGAGCGCCGCCACCGTCACCGCTCCGGCCGGCAACCAGCTGCTCGGGGGTGTCAGCAACTTCCAGCGCAATACGGCACCCCTGGTGCGCGATGAGCTGGCGCGGCTGGCCCGGGAGGGTCAGCGGCCCACTCAGCTCTTCCTGACCTGCGCCGATTCCCGGCTGGTGACCAGCATGATCACCTCCAGCGGTCCCGGTGATCTCTTCACCGTCCGCAATATCGGCAACCTGATGCCGCCGCCCGGCTCTGACGGCTCCTGCGACTCGGTGGCCGCGGCCGTCGAGTACGCGGTGGACGTCCTGAAGGTCGGCAGCATCACGGTGTGCGGGCACTCCGGCTGCGGCGCGATGCAGGCGCTGCTCGGCAGCGACCATCCGCCCGGCGCGCAGACCCCGCTGGCGCGCTGGCTCCGGCACGGGCAGCCCAGCCTGGAGCGGCTGGCGCGCGGCGGACCGGGGCTGACGGACCGTGCGGTGACCGACGACCTGGAGCGCCTCAGCCTGGCCAACGTGGTCCAGCAGCTGGAGCACCTGCTGGCCCACCCGTGCGTGGCCCGCCGCTACGCGGAGGGGAAGCTCCAGCTCCAGGGCATGTACTTCCATGTCGCCGAGGCCCAGGCGTACGTACTGGACCACGCCACGGGCACGTTCTCCGCGGTTCACCCGGAGGTGCTGGACGCGGTATGACACCGGTGGTGCGGCGCGCCGCACCACCGCACTCGTCGCTGCTCACGCTACAGGTCTAAACCAATTATCCGGCGACCCTTGTCATCGCGCCCGCGGCCTGATGAGCTATGGCCGGGACATCTGGGACAGTCTGACAAGGAGTTGGCGTGAGCAGCAACGAGAGCCTGGCCAATCTGTTGAAGGAGGAGCGTCGTTTCGCTCCGCCGGCCGAGCTGGCCGCATCCGCCAACGTCACCGCGGATGCGTACGCACAGGCCGAGGCCGACCGCCCGGCCTTCTGGGCCGAGCAGGCGCGCCGCCTGAGCTGGGCCACCGAACCGACCGAGACCCTCGACTGGTCCAACCCGCCGTTCGCCAAGTGGTTCGCCGACGGCAAGCTCAACGTGGCGTACAACTGCGTCGACCGGCATGTCGAGGCAGGCAACGGCGACCGGGTCGCCATCCACTTCGAGGGCGAGCCCGGCGACAGCCGCGCCATCACCTACGCCGAGCTCAAGGACGAGGTCAGCCGGGCCGCCAACGCGCTCACCGAGCTGGGCGTACAGGCCGGCGACCGGGTCGCGGTCTATCTGCCGATGATTCCCGAGGCCGTGGTCGCGATGCTGGCCTGCGCCCGGATCGGCGCCGCCCACTCCGTGGTCTTCGGCGGCTTCTCGGCCGACGCCGTCGCCTCCCGCATCCAGGACGCCGACGCCAAGCTCGTCATCACCGCCGACGGCGGCTACCGGCGGGGCAAGCCCACCGCCCTCAAGCCCGCCATCGACGAGGCCGTCACCAAGTGCCCGCAGGTCGAGCACGTCCTGGTGGTCCGGCGCACGGGCCAGGACACCGCCTTCACCGAGGGCCGCGACGTGTGGTGGGACGACATCGTCACCCGCCAGTCCGCCGAGCACACCCCCCGGGCGTTCGACGCCGAGCACCCGCTCTTCATCCTCTACACGAGCGGTACGACAGGGAAGCCGAAGGGCATCCTGCACACCTCGGGCGGTTACCTCACCCAGACCGCCTACACCCACCACGCCGTCTTCGACCTCAAGCCGGAGACCGACGTCTACTGGTGCACGGCCGACATCGGCTGGGTGACCGGCCACTCGTACATCGTCTACGGACCGCTGGCCAACGGCGCCACCCAGGTGATCTACGAAGGCACCCCGGACACCCCGCACCAGGGCCGCTTCTGGGAGGTCATCCAGAAGTACGGCGTCACGATCCTCTACACGGCGCCCACCGCGATCCGCACCTTCATGAAGTGGGGCGACGACATCCCCGCGAAGTTCGACCTGTCCTCGCTGCGGGTGCTGGGCAGCGTCGGCGAGCCGATCAACCCCGAGGCGTGGATGTGGTACCGCGAGCACATCGGAGGCAACCGCTGCCCGATCGTGGACACCTGGTGGCAGACCGAGACCGGCGCGATGATGATCAGCCCGCTGCCGGGCGCCACCACCACCAAGCCGGGCTCCGCGCAGCGCGCCCTGCCGGGCATCGCCGCGACCGTCGTGGACGACGAGGCGCGCGAGGTGCCGAACGGCTCCGGCGGCTACCTGGTGCTGACCGAGCCGTGGCCGTCGATGCTCCGCACCATCTGGGGCGACGACCAGCGTTACATCGACACCTACTGGTCGCGGTTCGAGGGCCGCTACTTCGCGGGTGACGGCGCCAAGAAGGACGACGACGGCGACATCTGGCTGCTCGGCCGGGTCGACGACGTGATGCTGGTGTCCGGCCACAACATCTCGACCACCGAGGTCGAGTCGGCGCTCGTCTCGCACCCGAAGGTCGCCGAGTCCGCGGTCGTCGGCGCGACGGACGAGACCACCGGGCAGGCCATCGTCGCGTTCGTCATCCTGCGCGGCACCGCCTCGGACTCCGACACCCTGGTCGCCGAGCTGCGAGACCACGTCAGCAGGACGCTCGGCCCGATCGCCAAGCCGAAGCGGATCCTGATCGTCAGCGAGTTGCCGAAGACCCGTTCCGGCAAGATCATGCGCCGCCTGCTGCGGGATGTCGCGGAGAACCGCGAGCTGGGTGACGTCACCACGCTGACGGACTCCTCGGTGATGGACCTGATCCAGACGAACCTGCCGGGCGCGAGCAGCGAGGACTGAGACGGGCGGACCTCGACGAGACCGCGAACGGGGCTCCGAACGGATCTCCGAGCGGATCTCCCAGCGGGCCCCGAACGGTCTCCGTACGGCTCACAAGGGGCTCCCGGCGCCATGCCGGGGGTCCCTTTTGCCCGTATCGTGAAGATCGCCGGACGGCACAGCGCGCGAACCGATAAACTGGCCACCGCGTCAGGAACGCGACAGTACGACAGGTGCGCCGGGAAGTCTGGTCGGCAACGGAGTCAGCCATGTCCAGTGGTCGACCAACCGACCGGAGGTCAACCCCCCGTGACTGAGCCCCGCCGCCGTTCCGTCCTCCTCGGCCGGCTGTCCCTGCCCGAGCGGACCTTCGTCGCCGACGCGCTGCGCGCCGAGACCGTCGGCGGCGTCCTGCTGCTCATCGCCGCCGTCGTCGCGCTGATCTGGGCCAACACCCCGCTGCACGAGAGCTACGAGACGGTCAGGGAGTTCCACTTCGGCCCGGCCTCCCCGGGCCTGAACCTCTCCGTCCAGCACTGGGCGGCCGACGGACTGCTCGCCGTCTTCTTCTTCGTGGCCGGCATCGAGCTCAAGCGCGAGCTGGTCGCGGGCGAGCTGCGTACGCCGTCCGCCGCGGCGCTCCCGGTCATCGCGGCGGTCTGCGGCATGGCCGTGCCCGCCCTCGTCTACACCGTGGTCAACGCCGTCGGCGGCGGCGCGCTGAACGGCTGGGCGGTCCCGACCGCCACCGATATCGCGTTCGCGCTGGCCGTCCTCGCGGTCATCGGCACCTCGCTGCCGTCCGCACTGCGTGCCTTCCTGCTGACGCTGGCCGTCGTGGACGATCTCTTCGCGATCCTGATCATCGCGGTCTTCTTCACCTCGTCGATCGACTTCGTCGCGCTCGGCGCCGCGGCGCTGGGCCTGCTGGTCTTCTGGCTGCTGCTCCGCAAGGGGGTACGCGGCTGGTACATCTACGTACCGCTCGCCCTGGTCAACTGGGGGCTGATGTACAACAGCGGCGTGCACGCCACGATCGCGGGCGTCACCATGGGCCTGATGCTGCGCTGCCACCGCCGGGACGGCGAGCAGCACTCCCCCGGCGAGCACATCGAGCACCTCGTACGCCCCGTCTCGGCCGGCCTGGCGGTGCCGCTGTTCGCGCTCTTCTCCGCGGGTGTCGCCGTCTCCGGCGGGGCGCTCACCGACGTCTTCTCCCAGCCCGAGACGCTCGGTGTGGTTCTCGGTCTGGTGGCCGGCAAGGCGGTCGGCGTGTTCGGCGGCACGTGGATCGCCGCCCGCTTCACCAGGGCCGAGCTCAACCCCGACCTCAAATGGCCTGATGTGCTCGCCGTCGCCTCACTGGCCGGGATCGGCTTCACCGTGTCCCTGCTGATCGGCGAACTCGCCTTCACCGAGAACACGGTGCTGGCAGACGAGGTGAAGGCGGCCGTTCTGATCGGCTCCCTCATCGCGGCCGTGCTCTCGGGCATCCTGCTCAAGCTCCGCAACAACAAGTACCGCGTGATGTGTGAGGACGAGGAGCGCGACGAGGACGGGGACGGGATCCCGGACATCTACGAACAGGACAAGCCGGAGTACCACCTCAGGATGGCCGAGATCCTGGAGCGGAAGGCCGGGGAACACCGCAGGCTCGCCGAACTGGCCCGGGGCGGAAGCGCGCGCGGCGGGGACTGAGGCATGATCTGGTAGTAGCGGTCCCTACCATCTGGTAGCCCAACCCATCCGGTAGCCCGGGACGACGGATACCGGCGTACGGCAATGGACACCGACGGATGATGACGACGACGGAGGATGCGATGAGCGCAGCGGACGAGATCGAGGGCGCGAGTCGCAGTCTCGGCCAACTGGTTGCCTCCGCCACGGCGGAGATGTCCGCCCTGGTGCACGACGAGATCGCCCTCGCGAAGGCCGAGATCCGGCAGGACGTCAAGCGGGTCGGCCTCGGCAGCGGCGCGATCGCGGGCGCAGCGGGCCTGGCGTTCTTCGCGCTGCCCATGTTCAGCATGGCGGCGGCCTACGGCGTCCACGCCCTCGGACTGGGCCTCGGCTGGTCGTTCCTGATCGTCGGCGGCGCGTACGTGGTGATCGCGATGGTCCTCGGACTGTTCGCCCGCGCGAAGTTCAAGAAGGTGAAGAAGCCGGTGCGCAGTATCGCTTCGGCCAAGCAGACGGCAGCCGTACTGCAGAGCGTCAAACCGCATCCGCGGCCCCTGGAGTCCGGTAACACCGTCGACCTCAAGGTGTGACACGCTCAGCTGCATGACGGTCGCTGGAAGTTCCTCGGTTGCACGGCTCGACGGGCCCTGGACGCACCGGGATGTCGCCGCGAACGGCGCGCGCTTCCATATCGCCGAGGCCGGCGACGGCCCGCTGGTGCTGCTGCTGCACGGCTTCCCGCAGTTCTGGTGGAGCTGGCGGCACCAGCTGACGGCGCTCGCCGACGCGGGCTTCCGCGCGGTCGCGATGGACCTGCGCGGCGTCGGCGGCAGCGACCGTACGCCGCGCGGCTACGACCCCGCGAACCTGGCCCTGGACGTGACCGGTGTGATCCGCTCGCTCGGCGAGCCGGATGCCGCGCTGGTCGGTCATGACGTCGGCGGCTATCTCGCCTGGACGGCGGCGGTGATGCGTCCGAAGCTGGTGCGCCGGCTGGCGGTGTGCTCGATGCCGCACCCCCGGCGCTGGCGCACGGCGATGCTCACGGACATGAAGCAGACCTCAGCCGGGTCGTACATCTGGGGCTCCCAACGGCCGTGGGTGCCTGAGCGCCAGCTGGTCGCGGACGACTCGGCCCTGGTGGGGCGGCTGATCCGGGACTGGTCGGGGCCGCTGCTGCCGGAGGACGAGACGATCGACGTGTACCGGCGGGCGATGCAGATCCCGTCGACGGCCCACTGCGCCCTGGAGCCGTACCGCTGGATGGTGCGGTCGATGGCCCGGCCCGACGGCATCCAGTTCAACCGGCGGATGAAGCGGCCGGTGCGGGTGCCGACGCTGCATCTGCACGGTTCGCTGGATCCCGCGATGCGCACCCGCAGCGCGGCGGGCAGCGGCGAGTACGTCGAGGCGCCGTATCGCTGGCGGCTCTTCGACGGGCTGGGGCACTTCCCGCACGAGGAGGACCCGGTCGCGTTCTCGACCGAGCTGATCAACTGGCTGAAGGACCCCGAGCCGGACCGGTAGACAGCCCGGTGGATACCTCGGTACCACTGTCTGACTATCAGCCAAATGCCGGGCGCATAAGCCAATTGGGCGACCGCCGCGCGATTACCGACCTTGGGGCGCGGGCACGTAGCTCGGTATGGGTTGGACGCACGACTACTGTGATGTATCACGCACCCGCCGCAATCTCGTCGCCGCTGTCAACCGCGCGACGCCTGTGGCCGTACTCCCCGAGGGGGAGCACCAACTCGGAATCCCGCGCATTCTGCGGCGGCGCGCCCGGTGGGTTGGCGCCCGTCTGCGGCACCCCCGCAGCGACTAGCCAGGGCCATTCCGGCCGGCCGCGGACGGGTCCCTCCCGGCCGGTCGCAGGCGGTCGGGCCGATCGCAGGCGGTCCTAGAGTGCGCAGCCCTGGCTGTCGACCTGGCGGTTGGCGGTACGGCCGGCGGTGACGTCCTCGTGGATCTCGTCAGCGGTCAGTGCGTAGCCGGTGTCGGCGTCGTCGAGGGACTTGGCGAAGACGACTCCTGACACCCTGCCGTCCGGGGTGAGCAGCGGGCCGCCGGAGTTGCCCTGGCGCACCTTGGTGAACAGCGAGTAGACGTCGCGGTGCACGGTGCCCCGGTGGTAGATGTCCGGACCGTTGGCCTGGATACGGCCGCGTACCCGGGCCGCACGGACGTCGAAGCCGCCGTTCTCCGGGAAGCCCGCCACGATCGCGTCGTCGCGGCTGTGCACGTCGCCCGAGGTGAAGTTGAGCGCCGGGGCGCTGAGCGAGGGCACCTGCAGTACGGCGATGTCGCGCTGCCAGTCGTAGAGCACGACGCGGGCGTCGTACAGCTTGCCCTCGCCGCCGATCTGCACGGTGGGCTCGCTGACCCCGCCGACGACATGGGCGTTGGTCATCACCCGGTCCTTGGCGAAGACGAAGCCGGTGCCCTCCAGCACCTTCCCGCAGCTCGGCGCGGTCCCGACGACCTTCACGATGCTCCGGCGGGCGTCGTTGACCACCGCGCTGCTCGCCAGCTTGGGGTCGGGCGCCGGCACCGACGTGATCGGCTCGCCGCCGAACGGGCTGAAGACCTGCGGGAGGCCGTTCTGCGCGAGAGTGGAGCTGAAGTCCGTGAACCAGGTGTCGGCCTGCTGCGGGATGACCCGTGAGACCCCGAGCAGGACCTTCGAGGACCGCACCTCGCGGCCTATCGTCGGCAGCGCGGTGGTGGCCAGCGCGGAGCCGATCAGCCAGGCGACGAGCAGCATCGCGACGACGTTGACCAGCGCACCGCCGGTCGCATCCAGCGCGCGGGCCGGGGACCGGGTGATGTGGGTGCGCAGCTTGTTGCCCAGGTGGGTGGTGAAAGCCTGGCCGACGGAGGCGCAGACGATCACCAGGACGACGGCGATCACCACCGCGACGGAACCGGGCGCCGAGTCGCCGGTGACCTTGCCCCAGATCATGGGCAGCAGGTAGACCGCGGCGAGCCCGCCGCCGAGGAAGCCGATCACCGACATGACGCCGACGACGAAACCCTGGCGGTAGCCGACGACCGCGAACCACACGGCGGCGAGCAACAGCAACAAGTCCAGCACGTTCATCTAGGTTGACCTCGCGAGGACGGTCCAGCTCGACCGGGACATCCCCGGAGGTCCCGGGGATGTCCCCCGGGAAGACACAGCACCTGCACACGGTCTCATGCCGTCCTATGCGAGCGGCACCGTCCTACCCCGGTCCCAGGGCACCTCCCAGCCCGCGAAGTGCAGAATCTTGTCGATCAGACCGGCTGTGAAGCCCCAGACGACCGCGCCTTCGACGAGGAACGCCGGGCCGCGGAAGCCGCTGGGATGCGTCATGGTCGCCCGGTTCGCCGGGTCGGTGAGATCCGCTACAGGGACCCGGAAGACCCGGGCGGTCTCGGCCTGATCGACGGCGCCGACCGGGCTGGGAGTCCGCCACCAGCCGAGCACGGGCGTCACCACGAACTCGCTGACCGGGATGTACAGCCGCGGCAGCACACCGAAGATCTGCACGCCCGACGGATCCAGGCCGGTCTCCTCCTCCGCCTCGCGCAGGGCCGCGCGCAGCGGGCCGTCACCTTCCGGATCGCCGTCCTCGGGGTCCAGGGCGCCGCCGGGGAAGGACGGCTGGCCTGCGTGCGACCTCAGCGAGGTGGCGCGCTCCATCAGGAGCAGGTCCCGGCCGTGCTCACCCTCGCCGAAGAGGATCAGCACGGCCGACTGCCTGCCGCGGCCGGACGGGGGCGGCAGAAAACGGCTGAGCTGCTCGGGCAACACATCGCCCGCAGCGCGGGCCACCGGATGCAGCCACTGGGGCAGCCCCTGGATCGATACGGCGGCCTCGCCGCCACGTGTCGTCGTCATACGCTCCCCTGCGTCGTGCCCGGCTTACCCGTCTTGCCCGGCGGGGCTGCCGGTGCTGCCGGTGCTGCCGGTGCTGCCGGTGCTGCCGGGCCCGTGGCGCCCAGTGGTGGCGCCGGGTCGCCCGGGTACCCGGGCGGTGGGTTCAGGCGCTGGCCCGGGGCGCCGCCCAGCTCGTACTTCAGGAGCTTCTTCGCCTTCTCGGGGTCCGTCTCGCCCTCGCCGTACGCGGGGCAGAGCGGGGCGATCGGGCAGGCGCCGCAGGCGGGCTTGCGGGAGTGGCAGGTACGGCGGCCGTGGAAGACCACGCGGTGCGAGAGCATCGTCCACTCGCTCTTCGGGAAGAGCGCGCCGACCTCCTGCTCGACCTTCTCCGGATCCTCGGAGGTGGTCCAGCCGAAGCGGCGGGCCAGCCGGCCGAAGTGGGTGTCGACGGTGATTCCCGGCACCCCGAACGCGTTCCCCAGGACGACGTTCGCCGTCTTGCGGCCCACGCCGGGCAGCGTCACCAGGTCTTCCAGCCGGCCGGGCACCTCGCCGCCGAACCGGTCGTGCAGCGCCGTGGACAAGCCCAGCAGCGACTTCGCCTTGGCGCGGAAGAAACCGGTCGGCCGGATGATCTCCTCGAGCTCCTCCGGCTTGGCCTCCGCCATGTCCTCGGGCGTCGGATAGGCGGCGAAGAGGGCGGGGGTCGTCTGGTTGACGCGCAGGTCGGTGGTCTGCGCGGAGAGGACGGTGGCAACGAGGAGCTGGAACGGATTTTCGAAGTCCAGCTCCGGATGGGCGTACGGGTAGAGCTCGGCGAGCTCACGGTTGATCCGCCGCGCCCGGCGGACCAGCGCGATCCGGGATTCCGGCTTTCCGGCGGGCTTGGGCGAAGCTTGTTCGCTTACAGCGGAATCAGGGTTCCGGATCACCCGTTTGGCGGTCCCACCCTGCCGTTTTTTCTGCGAACTCGGCGTATCAGACACCCGGCCAGCCTAAGCCTCGGCACTGACATCCACCCTTGACCACAAGGAACCGACCCCCAATCGGACCCCCGGGGCACGTGCTCGGCGATACATAAGACAGACTTGTGATTGATCGCACTGTTTTGCCAGCGGGCATCACGGGGATCATCCGGCGATGTCGACAAGGAGAGAGCTCGTGGACGACGTTCTGCGGCGCGCAGCGCTTTTTGCGGCGCTCGACGATGAGCAGGCCGCTGAACTGCGCGCCTCCATGACGGAGGTCACGCTCGCGCGTGGAGACGCGCTGTTCCACGAAGGGGACCCGGGGGACCGGCTGTATGTCGTCACCGAGGGCAAGGTGAAGCTGCACCGCACCTCCCCCGACGGCCGGGAGAACATGCTCGCGGTCATCGGCCCCGGCGAGCTGATCGGTGAGCTGTCGCTCTTCGACCCCGGCCCCAGGACCGCCACGGCCACGGCCCTGACGGAGCTCAAGCTCCTCGCCTTGGGCCACGGCGACCTGCAGCCCTGGCTGAACGCCCGGCCCGAGGTCGCGACCGCGCTGCTGCGTGCCGTCGCGCGACGGCTGCGGCGTACCAACGACGTCATGTCGGACCTCGTCTTCTCCGACGTGCCCGGCCGCGTCGCGAAGGCGCTCCTGGACCTGTCGCGCCGTTTCGGTGTGCAGTCCGAGGAGGGCATCCACGTGGTGCACGACCTCACGCAGGAGGAGCTGGCCCAGCTCGTCGGCGCCTCGCGCGAGACGGTCAACAAGGCGCTCGCGGACTTCGCCGGACGTGGCTGGCTCCGTCTGGAGGCGCGCGCGGTGATCCTGCTCGACGTCGAGCGGCTCGCCAAGCGCAGCCGCTGACAGGCGCTGCCCGGAGTTCTGCGGCTCCGCTGCGTGCAGGAGGCCCGGCCCCCATCGGGGCGGGGCCTTCTGCACGTCCTGGGCCGGTCGGCGGCGGTCGGCGGCGGGGTCGGCGGTCAGCGGCCGGGCGTCACCAGGCGGGCCTCGTAGGCGAAGACAGCGGCCTGGGTGCGGTCACGGAGTCCGAGCTTGACCAGGACCCGGCTGACGTGGGTCTTGACGGTGGACTCGGCGACGACGAGGTGGGCGGCGATCTCGGCGTTCGACAGGCCCTGCGCGACCAGGACGAGGACCTCGGTCTCGCGCTCGGTGAGATCGCCGATGCGGTCCTGGGCCGGCGGCTTGGGCGTACCGAGCCGGGAGAACTCGGCGATCAGCCGTTTGGTGACGGTGGGGGCGAGCAGCGCCTCGCCGGCCGCCACGATCCTGACAGCGTCGCCCAGCTGCCGGGCCGAGGCGTCCTTGAGCAGGAAGCCGCTGGCTCCGGCGCGGAGCGCCTGGTAAACGTATTCGTCCAGGTCGAAAGTGGTCAGGACGAGGACCTTGGCAGCGGCGTCGGCCGCGACGATCTCACGGGTCGCCTCCAGGCCGTTGACCTCGGGCATCCGGATGTCCATGAGGACGACATCGGGTCGCAGCGCGGCCACCTGGGCGATGGCCTCACGGCCGTCCACAGCCTCTCCCACGACGTCGATGTCCGGCTGCGCGTTGAGCAGGACCGAGAAACCCTCGCGGACCATCATCTGGTCGTCGACGATCAGCACCCGGATCGTCATACGGGGTCCCCGGGGGTCGTGTCGGACGCTTCCACGGCGGAAACCGGCCCGGGCTTCACCTCCGGCTTCACGTCCGGCTTCACGTCCGGGTACGCGTCCGGCTCCGGCTTCGGCTCGGCTGCGACCGGGATGAAGGCCGTCACCTCGTAGCCGCCTTCGGCGGTGGGTTCCGCCGTCATCTCGCCGGCCAGCATCGACACCCGCTCCCTCATGCCCAGCACGCCGTGACCGGCGCCGTGGGAGGGCCTGATCTCCACCGTGGCCGGGCCGTTGACCACGCGCAGGCCGAGGCCGCTGAGGACGTAGCCGATCTCGACGCGGATATCGGCGCCCGGAGCGTGCCGCAGCGCGTTGCTGAGCCCCTCCTGGACGATCCGGTACGCGGACAGCTCCACGCCCTGTGGAAGCGTACGGACGGCCCCGGTCACCACCTTGTCGACGACGGCACCGGTGTCCCGGACGTTGGCCAGCAGCGAGTCGAGGGTGGCGAGGGTCGGCTGCGGGGCCTCGGGGGCGCTGTCGGTGAAAGCGTCCGGGTTGTCGGCCCGTACGACGCCCAGCACGCGGCGCAGCTCGGTGAGGGCGGCCACCGCGTTCTCGCGGATGATCGCGAAGCTCCTGGTGAGCTCGGCCGGCGGGTCGTCGACGCGATAGGGCGCGGCCTCGGCCTGGATGGCGATGACGGACATGTGGTGCGCGACGACATCGTGCAGTTCACGGGCGATGGTGGTGCGCTCCTCCAGGACGGTACGGCGCGACCGCTCCACCTCGGTGACCGCGACCTGCTCGACGACCTTCTGCTGCGTCTCCCGCCAGCCCCTGACCAGGACCACGGCGAGCAGGACGAGGAACGAGACGACCGACATGGCGAGGCCGTCCGACTCCTGCCAGGGGTCCATGGACGCGAACCCGACGCCGAGCAGCGTCGTCAGCAGCCACATCTCGGCCGCCACCCGGGGCCGCGTACGGCCCGCCACCACGGCCATCACCACCACGTGCGAGACGAATCCGGTGGCCGTCCACGGCCACTCCGAGAACGCATGGCCCGCGGCGCCGCCGAGGAAGCCGGCCGCGAGCGACAGCCACCAGCCGCCGACGGGGCGGAACAGCACCGTCACCAGCGGAATCCCGGTGAGGAGCGCGGCGGCCAGGCCCGATCCGCCCCGTTCGCTCTCGAACTCGTAGCCGGCCAGCATGAGGAAGCAGGCAAAGGCCGTCAGGGTGGCATGCGGGAGCCAGCGCGAGGATTCACGGAACCTGTCCGGGAGCCTGCTCACGACCGGTCCGTCGATACGGCGGGGCGGCAGCGGCCGGAAGGCGAAGGCATCGGTGATCAGGTCGTCTCGCAGCCCCTTCAGTGCGCTCCGGGCTATGCGGAGCTCGCTTCGCAGGGTGGTCTGGCTGGTGTCGGTCACGCTCACACACTAGGCAGCGCGCGGGGCCGCGTCGTCCACAGCGCAGCCGATCTCCCGGCATCCGTCTCAAGGACTACACGGGTCCGCCGGAAGGCGGCCGGGAGATCGTGGGCGGGGCGGCCGCCGGGCGGGTTGCGGGGCTGCTACCAGGCGAGTTGCGCTATCTCCTCGGTGACGACGGCGCACGCACCGGCGGCCGGGTCGATCAGCGGGAAGTGCCCGATGCCGTCCAGCACCGCCTCGGTGACCTCCTCTCCCGACAGTGCCGAAGCCTCGGCGAAAGCCTGCGCGACCTGCGGCGGAACCACATTGTCAGTGGTGCCCTGCACGATGGTTGTGGCGATACCGGTGGGCAGGAGCGCGGCGGGATCGGCGTGGGGCAGCCGCGCCGTGACGTGCTCGGGCCCGCCGAGGAACTGGACGACGGCGTCGGAGCACACCCGCAGCCGGATCGCGGACGCGAAGTCCGCGATCGGCGCGAGGGCGACGACTCCGCGCAATGGGGGAGGCGAAGTGCGATGCCAGGGGGAATCGAGTGGCAGCGCGTTGCGGGCGGCGGCCCACAGCGCCAGATGACCACCGGCGCTGTGACCGGTGAGCACGACCCGCCGCGGGTCCACGCTGTCCGCGCCCAGCGCGCGCATCGCGAGCGCGGGGACGGCGTCGACGGCCGTGGCGATGTCGTCGAACGTGTCCGGCCAGCGGCCCGCGGCCGGCGCGCCCTCGCGCGGGTAGGCGCTGCCGTCGCCTTCGGACGGCGGCTCCTCGCCGCCGCGCCGGTACTCCACCGAGGCCACGGCGAACCCGCACCCGGCGAGGTGGGCGGCGAACGGCGAGATGTGCCTGCGGTCGTAGGGCGCGCGCCAGGCACCGCCGTGCAGGACCACGACGAGTGGCGCGGGCCGCCCGGTGGCGCCGGGGGCGGCGCGGGGACGGTAGAAGTCGACGATCTGGTCCGGCAGTTCGCCGTAGGCGGCGGTCGCGTCCGGGCGGACGGCCGCATGCGCGAAGAGCGACGCCTCCTCCGCCTCCGCGCGCTTCGCGGCGGCGTCCGCCGGGCCGGGACCGGCCGGGGGCCGCGCGCGGTGGGCGGCGTGCTCGGGCGTGGAGGCCGGCATCGGTTACCTGGTCCCTTCGCCGGCGGCCCGGACGGCCGTTCCACCGGATTCTTCGCTGGCTTTTTCGCCGGTCTTTTCGCCGGCGTCTTCGAGAACAACCCCGTCGAGGCCGGTCCCATCGAGAACGCCCCCTTCGCGGCCGACCTCTTCGAGAACGTCGGCGAGTACGCGTGCGGCGCGCTCCGCGTCCGCGTAGCGCGTGTAGAGCGGGGTGAAGCCGAAGCGCAGCACGTCGGGGCGCCGGAAGTCGCCCACGACGCCACGTGCGGTCAGCCGGCGCATGACCTCGCCGGCGCCGGCGCAGCGCAGTGCGACCTGGCTGCCGCGGTGTTCGTGCGCGACGGGTGTGATCGACGAGACGCCGCCGGACGGCACGTACCGCGCGACGCATTCGAGGAAGAAGTCGGTCAGAGCCAGGCTCTTGGCCCGTACGTCCTCGATGGCGACGCCGTCCCAGACGTCGAGCGCGGCGTCGAGGGCGAGCAGGGACAGGATCTCGGGGGTGCCGACACGGCCTCGTACGGCGCCGTCCGCCGGGGTGTAGGCAGGGGTCATGCCGAAGGGATCGGCGTGGGAGTTCCAGCCGGGCAGCGGGGAGTCGAAGCGGGACTGCAGATCACGGCGGACGTACAGGTACGCGGGCGCGCCGGGGCCGCCGTTGAGGTACTTGTACGAGCAGCCGACCGCGAGATCCACCCCGTGGGCGTCGAGGCCGACCGGCAGCGCGCCCGCGCTGTGGCACAGGTCCCAAACGACGAGGGCGCCCGCCGCGTGTGCGGCGGCCGTCGTGCCGGGCAGATCGTGCAGCCGCCCGGTGCGGTAGTCGACGTGGTTGACCAGCACGACAGCGGTGCGGTCGCTCATGGCGTCCGCCATGGCCCCGGCCTCGACGGGCCGGATGGTCCTGCCCGTCATGCGGGCCGCGGATTCGGCGAGGTAGCCGTCGGTCGGGAAGGTCGCGGCGTCCACGAGGATCTCGGTGCGGTCGTTCGCCGACATGCGGACGGCGGCCACGACCGCCTTGAAGACGTTCACGCTGGTGGAGTCGCCGGCCACCACCTGGCCGGGGGCCGCGCCGATCAGCCGGCCGATGCGGTCGCCGATCCGCTCGGGGGCGGTCCACCAGCCGCTCTCGTCCCACGAGCGGATGCGCAGGCTTCCCCATTCGCGCTCGATCACGTCGCGCAGCCGGGGCGCCACAGCGGCCGGGAGGGCGCCCAGCGAGTTGCCGTCGAGATAGACGGTCTCGTCGAGGGTGAAGCGGTCCCGGATGCCGGCGAGCCCGTCGGCGGCGTCCAGCCGCCCGGCACGCACTCGCAGGGCGTCGTCGGAAGCGGCGGCCGCGATGGCGGCGGCGTCAGACATGGCTGCGCGCCGTCCACAGCTCGGGGAAGACGTTCTTGGCGGCACGTTTCTCCAGCCAGGCCACCCCCGCGGAGCCGCCGGTGCCGGTCTTGGAGCCCATCGCGCGGCGGGTCGCCACCAGATGGTCGTTGCGCCAGCGCCAGACCAGCTCGGCGACCTCGGTCAGCGCCTCGCCCAGCCGCAGCAGTTCGGCCTCTCCGCCGGTGGCCTGGGGGTTGGAGTAGATCCGCTGCCAGACGCGCTCGACGGCCGGGTCCGGCTCGTAGCGCTGCGAGAGGTCGCGTTCGAGGAGCTGGGCGGGGATGTCATGGCCGCGGCGGTGCAGCAGACCGAGCACCTCGTCGTACAGGCTCGGCTCGTCCAGGGCCTTCTCCAGCTCGGCGTGCGCCCGAGGCGAGCCGCGGTGCGGCACGAGCATGGACGCCGACTTCTCGCCGAGCAGGAACTCCAGCCGGCGGTACATCGCGGACTGGAATCCGGAACCCTCGCCGAGTGCGCTGCGGTAGGCGTTGAACTGCCCGGGAGTGAGGTGCGCGAGCGGCTTCCAGGAGGCGTTGAGCGATTCGAGTTCGTACGTGCTCCGCTTGAGCGCCGCCATCGCCGTCGGGAGGTCGTCCTCGCGGAGCGCCTGCCCCGCGGTGTGCCATTCATGGACGAGGACGGTGAACCACAACTCCATGACCTGGGTGGTGACCAGGAAGACCATCTCGCCGGGATCGTCGGAGAGGGTGTGCTGCAGATGAGTGAGAACGTCCGCCTGGACATAGTCCTCGTAAGGGGTGGTGCCCTGGAAGTCGAGGTTCGGGGTCTCCGGACTCTCGGCTGGTGTTTCGGACATTTCCGTTCCCTTCAGGATCTCGTGCCCGGGGTCGCCGGGCCACGCCGAGATCATCTGTCGAGTGCGGAGATTCGGCAAGAGCATCAGGTCACCGGCGGGCCGCCGAGGTAGTGCCCCTGACCGTCGTATGGCCAGGCGTTCGGTTTGCAGCCATTGAGACCCTTGATCTGCTGCATCATCGCGGGCGCCGGCTTGCCGCGGCCCGGGCAGCCCTCGTGGCCGTGGCCGAGACTGTGTCCGACCTCATGGTTGATGATCAGGGCGCGGTAGTCGGAGATCGGCCCGGTGAACGTGGGCGAGCCCAGCATCCACCGGCGGAGGTTCACCACCACGCCGCCGGGGACCTCGCAGTTCAGCTCGTTCTCGGTGTCCATGTGGATGGCCTCCAGACAGAGCTGGTCGGCGGTGTCGGGCGTGGCTATCCGGATGACGAGGTCCGCGCTGCCGGACGACACCTGGCGGAAGCCGTGCTTGCCGTCCCGGGCCCAGCTGCGGGGGTTGGCGAGGATCGCCGCCACATCCGTCGCCACCTGGTCGGCGGACAGCGTGATGCCGTCCTCCACCTGGATCTTGTACGTGCGGATGGTGCCGTGACCCGCCGTGGTGCCGTTGCCCGTGCCTCCTTTGAAGGTGCCGGGGCCGGACTTCGGCACCGGTATCGTGCCGCCGCCGGTCGTGGGAGAGGACGAGGACGACGAGGGGGCCGAACTCGGCTGCGGATCGTCCTGCGACGCGATGGCGCCCGGGGTGACCTGGGCTGGCGGGGCCGTCGGGGGAACCGCCTCGGCAATGTCGTCCGAGCCGCCGCTCCACCAGGCGGCGACGCCGCTCACCAGCACCGCCAGCGCGGTGAAGGTCAGCAGCAGACGCATGCGTCGCTGGGCCCTCCTGCGCCGGCGCATGCTCCGGCCCTGGCGGCTGCCGCGACCTCTCCGCTGGTCGCCGCGCGCTGCCGGTGCGTGATGGGTCAAGGCTCCCCCTGATGGCGCCACCGGAGTGGCGGCCTCCCCGGCCGCCGACTGCCCCCACGGTGCTCACAGACAATGACGCTCACAATCACACATGGGTTCGGCAGAACGCCAAGTCAAGAGCATCTCTGTTCGTTTCACAGCGGTTTCAGGGGCAGTCGGCGGGGAGCCGGGCGGGAACCGGGCTCAGCTCAGTACGTCAGCTGAGGGTGTCGGCCGCGGTCGGCGAGCTGTCGCGCAAGAAGGACGAGCAGCGCTCGTACTCCTCCTGCTCGCCGATCGCCTGCGCGGCGCGGGCGAGGGCGTGCAGCGCGCGCAGGAAGCCGCGGTTCGGCTCGTGCTCGAACGGCACCGGGCCGTGGCCCTTCCAGCCGGCGCGGCGCAGCGCGTCCAGGCCTCGGTGGTAGCCGGTACGCGCATAGGCGTACGACTCGACGACCCGGCCCGCTTCGAAGGCGTCGTCGGCGAGCTGGGCCCAGACCAGGGACGAGGCCGGGTACTTCGCGGCTACCTCGGAGGGCGCCGCTCCGGAGGCGAGCAGCTCGCGCGGCTCCGGGTCGTCGGGCAGATGGGTCGGGGGCGGTCCCCCGAGGAGGTCTTTGTGAATGGCCATGGGTTCCAGTCTGCCCTGTCCCGGGCAGCAAGCAGCCCTCCAGGCCGGAACGACCGGCCTGGAGGGCTGCGCTGCGACCCACTCATCAGCGGGTGGCGGCTCTACGCGGCTTACGCGACTGGCGCGGCTTACGCGACGTGCGCCGCGTACGCGACTGGCGCGGGCTTACTTGAGCTTGTTGCCCGCGGACCGCAGGTTCTCGGCGGCGACGACGACACGCGCGGCCATGCCCGCCTCGGCGGCCTTGCCCCACACGCGCGGGTCGTAGACCTTCTTGTTGCCGACCTCGCCGTCGACCTTCAGCACACCGTCGTAGTTGCGGAACATGTGATCGGCGACCGGGCGGGTGAAGGCGTACTGCAGGTCGGTGTCGATGTTCATCTTGACGACGCCGTTCTCCAGAGCCTCGTTGATCTCCTCGATCGTCGAGCCCGAGCCGCCGTGGAAGACGAAGTCGAAGGCGTTGGCCTTGCCGTGCTTCTCGGCGACCGCGAGCTGGAGCTCCTTGAGGATCTCCGGGCGCAGGACGACGTTGCCCGGCTTGTAGACGCCGTGCACGTTTCCGAAGGAGGCGGCCAGCAGGTAGCGGCCCTTCTCACCCAGGCCGAGCGCCTCGACGGTACGGAACGCGTCGTCGGGGGTGGTGTAGAGGGAGTCGTTGATCTCGTGCGAGACACCGTCCTCCTCGCCACCGGTCGGGGTGATCTCCACCTCGAGGATGATGTGGGCCTTCACGGCCTCAGCGAGCAGCTCCTGCGCGATGGCGAGGTTGTCGTTGAGGTTCTCCGCCGAGCCGTCCCACATGTGGGACTGGAAGAGCGGGAGGCGGCCCGCGGCGACGCGGTCCTGCGAGATCTTGATCAGCGGACGGACATACGCGTCCAGCTTGTCCTTGGGGCAGTGGTCGGTGTGCAGCGCGACGGTGACCGGGTACTTCTCGGCCACGATGTGCGCGAACTCCGCCAGCGCGACCGCGCCGGTGACCATGTCCTTGCTGTACTGACCGCCGAGGAACTCCGCACCGCCGGTGGAGATCTGGATGATGCCGTCGCTCTCCGCCTCGGCCAGGCCGCGCAGCGCGGCATGCAGCGTCTGCGAGGAGGTCACGTTGATGGCCGGGTAGGCGAACTTGCCTGCCTTCGCCCGGTCGAGCATCTCGTTGTAGACCTCGGGGGTTGCGATGGGCATCTGTCCGCTCCTCGGGATGTGCGGGTTCAAAACTGCGGTGCGACGTCGTTGTCGGCACCATCCTCCCAGAGACCTGCTCGAACACCACCTCGGTGCACGCCTCACCTGCGACGGCCCCCGGAAGGTTCCACGTGGAACCTTCCGGGGGCCCGTAAATCCGCAGGTCAACCGGGTGCGGCCGGGTTCAGCCAGGTTCAGCCGAGGTCGAGGTCCGCCAGCGAGTAGGCCGCGAGATACGGCAGCCCGGCCGCTTCGATCGCCGGGGCGGCACCGCGCTCCACGATGACGGCGACGGCCACGACCTCGCCGCCGGCCTCGCGCACCGCCTCGACGGCGGTCAGCGGCGAGCCGCCGGTGGTCGAGGTGTCCTCGACGACCAGGACGCGGCGGCCCTTGACCTCGGTGCCCTCGATCCGGCGCTGCATGCCGTGCGCCTTGGTCGCCTTGCGGACGACGAAGGCGTCGAGCCGCCGGCCGCGCGCGGCGGCCGCGTGCAGCATCGACGTGGCCACCGGGTCGGCGCCCAGTGTCAGACCGCCGACGGCGTCGAAGTCGAGGTCCTTGGTGAGGTCGAGCATCACCTGGCCGGTCAGCGGCGCGGCCTCGCCGTCCAGGGTGATCCGGCGCAGGTCGACGTAGAAGTCGGCCTCCAGACCGGAGGAGAGAGTCACCTTGCCGTGGACCACGGCCTTGTCCTTGATCTGCTGCAGCAGGGCCTCGCGCGCATCGCTCATACCGTCGAGATTAACCGCCGCGATCAGCCCGGGCGGAATCAGCCCATGCCCGCCGTCGGGCCACCCCGCCCGTCAGCCCAGCCGTTCCCAGGACCAGACCGTCGTGATCTCCAGCGGATCGATCGGGGTGACGAGGCGCGGCAGCGTGTTGAGGCCGTTCGGCGGCCCGGACTGCGGTTCCACACAGACGGCCTCGGGCTGCTCGTCGTAGACCACGACCCATTCGGCCGGGCTGGTCACCCGCACCCGCAGCTCGCCGGGCCACGTCACCGACACGTCCACGCCGTCCGGCATGCCGAAGCAGTCGTCCCACGGTCCGGGCTTCGGGTCGATCCGCAGGCCGGTCGGGAGGTGGTCGTCGCCGCGCTCCTCCTGCCAGGCGGGGCTGAAGTCCACCTCGGCGTCGCGGCCGCCCTGCCCGAGGTTGCGCAGGAACCAGGGGTGCCAGCCGGCCTGGGCCGGGAAGGAGTCACCGGACGCCTCCACCAGCAGCGTCATCCGCAGCTCCCCCTCCGCCAGCTCGAAGGACTGCGTGACCCGTCCCGGATACGGCCACGGGTCGGCGAGGTCGAAGTAGAAGGCCGCCGACGCGTCCGTGCCGACCGGCGCCTCGCGCCATGTCGTGTGCCGGCCCGTGCCGTGGATCGCGTGCGGTGCCGCGTCCACCGGCAGTTGGTGGACCTCTCCGCCGTTGCGGAACCGGCCGTTCTCGGTCCTGCCGCACCACGGCACCATCGTGAACGAGCCGTATCGGTCGCCCTGGCGCAGCAGTTCGGTCCCCCCGACCGTCAGCGACGCGATCCGGCAGCCGTCCTGCGGCACCACGGTCAGTTCGGCGTCGCCCGCCGTCAGTTTCTTCCCAGTCGTCACCCTATGAGCCTAGGGCCTGCTCGCCGATCATGGGCGGACCGGCCGACGGACGCCTCCCGCCTGTCCGGCGGATCATCGGCGGTCCAGGCTCCCCCAGCTACCGCTGGGTGGTGCCCCCTGTCTGGTGCGGTGGATCGCAAGGAGTCGGAACACCCGCATACGCGGTGGTATTCGGGTGTTTCGGCAGCTTTTCTCCGAAGGCATGTCCCGAAAAGACGGAACGAAGCCGAACGAAGCGGAGTGCAGCGGGACGCCGTGCCAGACGGCGAAAGGGCGTTCGTGATCCGCCGGGCAGGCACTAGCGGCGGCGGCGCAGGACGCGGCCGACGACGACGGCGGAGGCCAGGAGTACGGCGGCGGCGGGCGCGGCCCAGCGCAGGGTCGCGGTGGTCGACGTGGTCGCCGCCGAGGGCGCGGGGGCGTAGCGGCCGCGGGGCGGGGCGTGGTCGACCTCCTCCGCGCTGCGACCGATCATGGTACGGCGGGCGTGGGCGGCCTCGGCGGGAGGCTCGAGGTCGTCGAGCTCGGCCGCGGTCTCGGGGACCTCGACCTCGACGTCGTTCAGATCGACCTCGATCAGCGCGATCTCGTCGGCCAGCTCGGGTTCCTGCTCGCCGTCGATCCCGTCGATGCCGTCGACGACGTCGGGTTCCTCCGGCACTCCCGGGAGCCCGGCCGCCAGTTCGGCGGTGAAACGGTCGAACAGCCGCCGGGCAGCGGCCGCCCTGGTCCCGTCGTCGAACGAGGCGAGCCGCCCCTCGGCCGACACGCTGCCGTTGAAGGACAGCATCGTGCCGGGTACGGCCTGGTCGACGTCCTCGACGAGGATGCCGAGCGCGAATTTCACGGTGCTGGTGCCGCGCGCCTCCGTGCCCTCGCCCTCGACGGCGAACCCGTCGTCGCGCGGGGTAACGCGGAAGGAGCCGCGGTACGTGATCGTCGAACCGCCGACCCGCAGCCGCAGCCGCCCGGTGAGGACGTCCTCACCGGGATCGGACTGCCACCCGGGCAGGCTCGCGGCGACGCGGGCCGGGTCGGCGAGCGCCTGCCGAATGGTTTCCGTCAGGACCGGAACGAACACCTCATGCTCCATGCCGGGAGCCTACCGACCGTCGGCTGCCCAGGTCATCGGGTTGCGCCGCCAAGCCGGTGCGGCGGCCGGACAGGTAGCCGGGAAAGGCAGCCGGGAAAGGGGCCGGCGTCCCGAATCGCCCGCCACCGGCCGCCCCCACCCGCCCCGCACCCAGCCCCACGCGCGCGCCCCGGGCCCGCAGCCCGGAGCCCGAGGCCTGGAGCCCGTCCCCCTGAGCCAGAGTCCGAGGCTCGGAGCCCGCACCCCTGAGAGCCCGCTGCCCGCAGCCCCGCCGCCGGCAGCCCGGTCAGCCCCCCACCCGCGGCCGCATCAGCGTCGAGGGCTGCAGCCCGGGCTCGCGGGAGGCCCAGGCCGCCTGCCGCCGCGATCGCAGGGCCGCGGGGGACAGTGAGCGCAGTGGGGGGCCGTTCGGGGGCAGGCGCAGGTCGGGCTGGGTGCGGGCGGCCAGGACGAAGCCCCAGTCGGTGGGGCCGTCACCCGCCCGGCCCGACCAGCGGTCGGGGCCCGACGGGGGGCCGCAGTCCCGGCCGCCGGTCAGGTACGGCCCCGTGAGCAGCCCCGTGGCGCGCAGCGTGGCGTCGATCGTCCAGTACGTGTGCCGCGCCGCGCTCGGCGAGCCCGCGTGGACGGCGAGCCGCCCGTCCCGGGCCAGCGCCCGGCCGGCCAGACCGTAGAACTCCTCGGAGTACAGCTTCGCGCTGCGCGAGATCCCGGGGTCGGGCAGGTCGGCGAGGATCACGTCGTAAGGACCCGGGCGGCCGGCCCTGAGCCAGTCGAAGGCATCGGCGGTGATGGAGTGGACTCTCGGGTCGCGGTAGGCGCGGTGGTTGAGCGCGACGAGTTCCGGATCAGTGCTGGCGAGCCGGACGAGTTCGCCGTCGAGGTCGACGACGGTCACCGAGGAGACGTCCGGGTAGCGGAGGACCTCGCGCACGGCCAGGCCGTCCCCGCCGCCGAGGACGAGGACTCGGGCGTGCGGGCCGGTCATCGCGGGGTGGACCAGCGCCTCGTGATAGCGGTATTCGTCGGCGCCGCAGACTCGCAGCCGCCCGTCGAAGAAGAGCTGCACCGGGGCGCCGGCGCCCCCGGTGAGGACGATTTCCTGTACGTCGGTCTGCTCGGCGACGCGTACATCGCCTCCGTACACGGCGCGCCGCGCGGCCGTTTCGAACGGTCCGGCCGTGACGGCGGCGGTGGCGAGCACCGCCAGCACCCCGAGGTTGGCCACCAGCAGCCAGTTGCGGGCGCGCGCGGTGAGGTCGCCGCGGAACAGCCACAGCACCATCGCGCCGCCCGCCGCCGCGTTGACGGCGCCGGTGACGAGCGCGCCGGTGAGCTGACCGAACGCCGGCAGCAGGATGAACGGGAAGGCGAGCCCGCCGGCCAGCGCGCCGACATAGTCCGCGGCGAAGAGGTCGGAGACGGCACGGCTCGCGTCCTGCCGGCGGATCCGCTGGATGAGCGTCATGAGCAGCGGGATCTCGGCGCCGACCAGCACCCCGATGGCGAACGCGCAGGCGATCATCGCCGGGCGCGCCATCCCGAACCAGGCGAAGCACGCGTACAGTGCCATCACCGAGAGCCCGCCGACGAGCGCGAGAGCCGCCTCCACGGATGCGAAGCCGACCGCCGCGACGCACCGTATCTTCTTGACGAGCAGCGAGCCGACGCCCATGGCGAAGACCATCACCGACAGGATGACGGATGCCTGGGTGACGGAGTCGCCGACCAGATACGAGGCGAGGGCGACGAGTTCGAGCTCGTAGACCAGCCCGCAGGCGGCACAGACGAAGACGGCGGCGAGGACCAGTGCACGGGCCGGGCCGACCGGTACGGGAAGCCGCACGGCGGGCCGGCGGCGCGACTGGTCGATCATGAATGAACGCTATGCCAGGCTTGCTGCCGCATTTGTCACCCACAGGGGTGCATTTTGAGGGCACTTGACGGCGTAAGACGGCGCTTTGGGCACCGATGCGGCTCGCGGAGGCGCACTTCGCAAGCGCGTTGACAACTGCGGAAGCACGCTGCCGATTGCAGAAGCGCGTTGACAACTGCGGAAGCGCGTTGACGACTACGGTAGCGCGCTGACGCGCGACCTCGTCGCCACCAATCGCCCTTCCTGGGGATAGGCGTGCCACGTGCGCCAGCGAACGCTGCCCTCGCTGTGCTGGACGAGCATCGCGGTGAACGCGTGCGGATCACCGGGAAACGTTCCCGCGAGCCCATGGGGATGATCCGCGACGAGCGCGAGCAGTTCCTGCGCCCGGCCCGCGAAGGAACCGCGCGAGAGCGTCTCCACGCGTGCCGCGAATTCGTAGTCCCATGTGCCGATCCGCTTGGCGACGCCAAAAGGGAGCGGAGTCTGACTTCCGGGGATGCAGGCGACGGTCTCCGAGCAACCGCCGGCCTCGGACTCGACGAGGACCTGATGGGAGGCACCGAGCAGGCGCATCTGCACCTGCACGAGGGGCTGGCCCGCGCCGCTGAGCGTGAGGTCGAGCACGGCGAGCGCGGGCAGCGCTTCCTTGCCCAGGCACCAGGCCAGGTCTCCGGCACGGGTATCGGTGTAAGCGGTCTGGAGAGTGGTGAGCATGGGTCGGCTCCGCAAGCACGCAGTGGATGATGGGCCGACCCGCACCAGTTGGTGGACTGATGGGAACGTGTGTCTGCTCGTGCCCACGTGGGGTCCGGTAGATACGGAATCATGAAACGCGGGGCGCCTTCAGCCTTTTTACCCATCTGCACGCGCTTTACATCCCCAGGAGCGCGTATCGGTTCAGGTGTTCACCAAAACTGCGCCCGGCGGGTGACACTTCCACCGGGCGCATATGCGAATTGGCATGAGCCGCATGCAATTCTCCTGGTCAGCTGCCACCGCCGCCGCAGCCTCCACCACCTCCGCAGGAGGAGCCGCCGCCGCCGCAGGACGAATGCCCGCCGCCGCACGAGTGGTGACTGCCGCCGCCGTGGTGGCTCCCGCCGTCCGAGCTGCCCGCCCACCAGGAGCCGGCCACGGCGCCCGAGCTGCCGCTCGCGTGCCGGCACGACGACCGCTTGCCCGACCGTCCGCCGGCCCGTCGGACGATCAGGGCCACCAGCACGACCGCGATGATGATGCCAACGATGACTCCGCTCATTTCCCCCGCCTCACCTTCGTCCGTGCGCTTCTTTCTTTTGTGCGACGGTGATGCCCCCGCCGAATCGACTCGAAAGCGGAGTTGAGGAAGTCCAGAGCTTCAGCGCCTGATCAGTGGTTCTCAGCGCGCCCGCACCAGCTGGCCGACGGCGGTGCGTACCGATTCCTCGCGCTTGCAGAAGGAAAATCGGACCAGCCAGGGCGGGGCGCCCTGCCCCTGGTAGAAGGCCGAGGTCGGAATGGCGACGACACCCGCGCGCTCCGGCAGCTCCCGGCAGAACCGGACGCCGTCCGGGTAGCCCCAGGGCCGTACGTCCGCCTGCAGGAAGTACCCGGCCTCCGCGCGGTACGGGCGCAGGCCGGCCCGCGTCAGGCCGTCGCTCAGCAGGTCGCGGTTGCCGCGCAGGATGCCGCGCAGCTCCGCCGCCCACTCCTCGACGGAGCCGAGCATCCGGGCCAGCGCCTCCTGGTACGGCGTGCCGGAGGCGTAGGTGAGGAACTGCTTGACGGAGCCGGCGGCCGCGACGAGGGGGGCGGGTCCGCAGATCCAGCCGACCTTCCAGCCGGTGACGTTGAACGTCTTGCCCGCCGAGGAGATGACGAGCGTCCGCTCCCGCATGCCGGGCAGCGCCGCGATCGTCAGATGCGGGGAACTGTCGTAGACCAGGTGCTCGTACACCTCGTCGGTCACCACGGTGAGCGAGTGCTCCCGGCACACGTCGGCGATCACATCCAGTTCTGCGGCCGTGAACACCTTGCCCGTGGGGTTGTGCGGGGTGTTCAGCATCAGGACGCGGGTGCGCGGCGTCACGGCGGCGCGCAGCGCGTCGGCGTCCATGACGAAGCCGTCCCCGTCGGCCTCCAGCGGGACTCCGACCAGCTTGGCGCCGCTGAGCCGGGCGGCGGCGGGATAGGCGTCGTAGCAGGGGTCGAAGGCCAGGATCTCGTCGCCGGGGTCGCACAGCGCGAGCAGCGCCGCCGCGATGGCCTCGGTGGCGCCCGTAGTGACCAGGACCTCGCCGTCCGGCCGGTAGTCGAGCCCGTAGCGCCGCAGCTGGTGCTCCGCGACGGCCGTGCGCAGCGCCGGGAAGCCGACGGCGGGCGGGTACTGGTTGCTGCCGGCGAGCACGGCGTCCGCCACGTCCTTCAGCAGCGTTCCCGGGCTGGCCAGTTCCGGTACCCCCTGCCCCAGATTGACGGACCCGGTGCGTCTGGCCAGCTCCGTCATCTCGGTGAAGATCGACGTTCCGACGCCTCGCACCCGCGCGGCCGGACTCCACTCACTCATGCGTCTCCCACTTCCCTGAGCTTCCCGGGGCTCTTCACAGCCGGAGCGGGGCTCTTCACAGAGCCGGAGCCCGACAGGCGGCTCACGATAGGCGAGGCGGCAGGGGCGTGGCGTGCGGTCGGACTACCCGACCTGTTGGCCGGACTACCTGACCCGTTCCGGCTGGAGTCCGCCGTTGACGACGTCGCGGGCGACATCGCTGAGCAGTCGGCGCTCGGCGCGGGCATGGCGGCGCATCGCCTTGAAGGCCTCGTCCACGGTGGTCTCCCAGCGGGCGGCCAGGATGCCTTTGGCCTGCTCGATCGCGATACGGCTGTGCAGGGCGGTGTGCAGCTGGGCGGTGAGCGCGGCGTGCCTGCGCAGCGTCTGCTGGTGCAGGATGCCGATCGTGGCGGCGTCGGCCAGGGCCTGTGCCAGCCGGACCTCGGAATGGCTGAGCGGGGTGGGATCGGTGCGCAGCAGGAGCAGTGAGCCGATCACGTCGTGCCGCAGCCGCAGGGGCAGTGCGCAGACCATGCCGTATCCGGCCTGCTGGGCCTGGCCGGCGAAGGCGGGCCACTGCGGCGTCGTGCGGGAGATGTCGAACGGTCCGACCGGGGCCCCGCTGCGGTAGCAGTCGAGTGCGGGGCCCTCCTGCCGGTTCAGCGCCAGCAGATCGGACAGTTCTGCGCGCTGGTCGGAGGCGGCGGCGGGCTGCAGGTCGGCGCCGGGCAGGGCGAGCATGATCGCGGCGGCGGACACCTCCAGTAACTCCACGCACCGGGTGGCCAGTTGATGCAGGAAGTCAATGACGTCGAAGTCGTCGATCAGCGTGTCCGCCAACTCGACGAAGGTGTCGGCCAGGCGCTGTTCACGTTCCATGACCGCCCTCCTCTCTGCTGTCGTGGATGTTCCGGAAGGTACTGTCCCCCGCCCGTCACGCCGGTCATGACGGCGCCGGGTCGCGGGGCAGGTGCAGACGGTTGTCGACGCCCGGGCGACGTCGAGGATCGGCCGGTCCGAGGTGTACGCGTGGGCGCGCAGCCGCACCAGGGCCTCAGGGAGCGGCACATCGAGCCGTACGCTGAGGATTCCGGCCGCCTGGTGCACCTCCGCGCGGTGCAGGTCCGCGAATCCGCCCCAGTATCCCGGTCCGGCGACGTTGCCGTACCCGTGTCCGGTGACGTTGCCGTATCCGTGTCGGGCGACATTGCCGTACCCGCCGGCGAGGCCGCCGCCGTACCCGGTCGTGGCCCCCGGTTCCCGGGGCCCCAGCGTCAACAGATGGACCGCCATGGCGTCGGCGATCGTCAGGGCGTCGGAGACCGCCTGCTCACCCAGCGGCCCCGGCCGGCGGCGGTGGCCGGTCATCCCGCCGAAGCAGATCGCCCCGAGCCGCAGCGGGAACGCGAAGACGGCGAGCACTCCTGCCTCCACCGCGGCGGGGATGAAGGCCGGCCAGCGCTCCCCGAGCGGGCGGTCCAGGTTGGTCTCCAGATTCAGCGACCCGTCGCGGGTGGCCTCCACACTCGGGCCCTCGCCGAGGGTGAACTGGAGGTCGTCCAGTTGCGCGCTCCGCTCGTCGCTGAACCACAGCAGCTCTGTGCCGTCCATCGCCACCGAGATGGCGATGCCGTCGACTCCGAGCACGTCCGCACAGAGTCCGGTCCATCCCGGCGGCGGTCCCTGACCACCGCTCAGAACCAGCACCCGGATCAGTTCCGTGACCTTGGAATCCGTCATGCGAGCTTCCCGCGACCGACCGGCGCCTCACACCCGCGCCCAACGAAGCTGCCCCGGCGCCCCCTTTGCGACGCTATTCCCATGCAGCATGCCCCTGGCCCGCGACCCGGGCAAGGGCGTCCGCCAAGCGGGTGGAATGCGACGCGGCGCACGCCCGGGGCACGATCCGCGCGGGCGATCCACGCATAGTCATACCGTCATTCCCGGAGTTCCCAGCGGATCGGACCGGATCCCAGACGGTCCCAGCAGATCCGAGCGACCGGGTGGACCCGACCGAGCCCGACCGGGCCCGAAAGGAGCGGTACGGTGCACACCGCCGAGCCGGTCTCGTCCAGCACCCGAACCACCGAGGCGCCCGCCGCACCGCCCGGCGGCGCCCGCGGCCGCGGCTGGCGCGGCTCCCTGCGCCGGGCCGTCCCCGCACTGATCCTCTTCGCCGCCGCCCGGCTGGCCGGAGCCGCACTGCTCACGGTGTGGGGGCTGCATGCGGGACTGCACCCGCGCAGTCTGCTCGGCCAGAGCTGGGACGCGCGGTGGTACGAGCGCATCGCCGAATGGGGCTACGGAACGTTCATCCCCTCCGTCTCGACGCAGGGCTGGAGCTTCAGCGATCTGGCCTTCTTCCCGCTCTACCCGGCCCTGATCAGGGCCCTCTCCGCCCTGCTGCCCATCGGCCCGGTCAACTCGGCGCTGCTGATCGCCTGGTTCGCGGCCGCCCTGGCCGCGTGGGGGATCCACGCGATCGGCGAGCGGCTGTACGGGCGGCGGGCCGGGATCGCCCTGGTGCTGCTGTGGGGGCTGCTGCCGCACTCGATCGTGCTGACGATGGCGTACACCGAGCCGGTGCTGACCGCCTGCGCCGCCTGGGCGCTCTACGCGCTGCTCACCCGCCGGTGGCTCGCCGCAGGCCTGCTCGCGTCACTCGCCGGCCTGGCCCGCCCGAACGGCATCGCGGTGGCGGTCGCCGTATGCGTCACCGTCGTCGCCGACGCCTGGCGGCGCCGCCGCGAGGGGCGGCCGCAGGACCTGACGGCCTGGGCGGGCGCGGTCGTGGCCCCGCTGGGCTGGTCCGGGTACGTCGGCTGGGTGGGCCTGCAGACCGGCGGGCCGCGGGGCTACTTCGGCGTCCAGAGCCGCTGGGGCTCGGACTTCGACTTCGGCCGCAACGCCCTGGACTACGTCAGGCGTCTGATCCTCGGCAGCAGCCAGCTCGCGAACTACATGGTCGTCCTGATCGCCGCCGCCGCGCTCCTGCTGCTCGTGCTGGCACTGCTGCAGCGGATCCCGCTGCCGCTGGCGGTCTACGCGGTGGTGCTCGTCGTCATCGCCCTCGGCGGCTCGCACTACTTCGCATCCAAGCCGCGCTTCCTGCTCCCCGCCTTCCCGCTGCTGATCCCGGCCGCGCTGGCACTGGCGAAAGCCCGGCCGCGCACCGCCGCCGTAGCGGTGGCCGCGCTGGCCGGGCTCTCGTTCTTCTACGGGACGTACCTGCTGACGGTCGTCTCCGCGCCGATCTGATCCGGCTGGCGGTCTGATCCAGCCGACGTCAGGCCTGGTCGCCGGAGGTGTCGCCGTTGGTGTCGCCGTTGCCGTCGTCCTTGGGGCCGCCCTCGGCGTCCAGGTCCTTCTCGAGCCCGAGGGTCTCCACGACCCACTTGTCGAACTCGATCGAGGCGCGCACCCAGCTGACCGTGCTGGAGACGAAGTGCTCCAGATTGACGCCCAGGCCGATGAGCATCTGCGCCTCGCCGATGAGGCGTACTGAGCCGTCGTCATGCGTGTGGGTGTAGACCTTCGGCCACAGGGTGCGGCGGTTCCAGTCGTCGATGACCTCGTGCAGCTGCGGCTTGTCATCGACCGTGTACGGCCGGTCGTAGAAGGTGCGGACCGCGAAGATCTGCTGGTCCTCCTCCCCGCGGAACATGAAGTACGCGCGGAATTCCTCCCACGGCGCCGCGAGGTCGCCCTCGTCGTCGATGACGTACTTCAGCTCCATCTGTTCGAGCAGCTGCTTGACCAGGTCCTGGTCGGGGATGACCGCGCTGGCAGCGGGGCCGGGCTGCTTGGGGTCCGGCTGGCCCCCGAAATTAGGAATCGAGGACGGATCGATGCTCACCGTGGACTTCCCTTCATACGGTTTCTTCCATCCTCCCCCATCCGCGGAGGGGTCTGGCAACCCCGCCGGATCCCGGGCGGATCCCGGCCCGATCCCCGGCGGACGTCGGGTCCGCCGGGGGCTCCACGTCAGAGCGACTTCGGCGCCGCCTGGGACCCGGGCTGGGACCCGGGCTCCGGCCCGCGTTCCGGACCGGAGGTCGCCCGGCCGACGATCAGCCCGCCCTCCGCCCGGTCGACCCGGACCGTGTCGCCGTCGACGACCTCGCCGGAGAGGATCTCGCGGGCGAGCGGGTCGCCGATCGCGGTCTGGACGAGGCGGCGCAGCGGCCGTGCGCCGTAGGCCGGATCGTTGCCCTCGTCGGCGAGCCAGTCGAGCGCGGCATCGGTGACGTCGAGGGTGAGGCGCCGGTCGCGCAGCCGGTCGGCGAGGCGGTCGGTCTGGAGCCGGGCGATGTGCCGCAGCTCCTCCTTGGACAGCGCGCTGAAGACCACGATGTCGTCGAGCCGGTTCAGGAACTCCGGCTTGAAGGACATCCGGACGGTCTCCAGGACGCTCTGCTTCTTCTCCGCGTCACCGAGCACCGGGTCGACCAGGTACTGGCTGCCGAGGTTCGACGTGAGGATCAGGATCGCGTTCCTGAAGTCCACGGTGCGGCCCTGGCCGTCCGTGAGCCGGCCGTCGTCGAGCACCTGCAGCAGCACGTCGAAGACGTCATGGTGCGCCTTCTCGACCTCGTCCAGGAGCACGACGCTGTACGGGTGCCGCCGGACGGCCTCGGTGAGCTGGCCGCCCTCCTCGTAGCCGACGTAGCCGGGCGGGGCTCCGACGAGCCGGGCGACGGAGTGCTTCTCGCCGTACTCGCTCATGTCGATCCGGACCATGGCGCGCTCGTCGTCGAAGAGGAAGTCCGCCAGCGCCTTGGCCAGCTCGGTCTTGCCGACGCCGGTGGGGCCGAGGAAGAGAAACGATCCGGTCGGCCGGTCCGGGTCGGAGATGCCCGAGCGCGAGCGGCGTACCGCGTCGGAGACGGAGCGGACGGCCTCGGTCTGGCCGATGAGCCGGCGGCCCAGCTCCTCCTCCATGCGCAGCAACTTCTGCGTCTCGCCCTCCAGCAGCCGTCCCGCCGGGATGCCGGTCCAGGCTCCGACCACGTCCGCGATGTCGTCCGGGCCGACCTCCTCCTTGACCATGGTGTCCTTGGCGGCGGCCGCCTCGGCCTCGGTGGCCTCGGCCAGCTCGGCCTCCAGCCGCGGCTTCTCGCCGTAGAGCAGTTTGGACGCGGCCTCGAAGTCGCCGTCCCGCTGGGCGCGCTCGATGTCCGTGTTCACCTCGTCGAGCCGCTCCTTGAGCGCACCGACGCGGTTGAGACCCTGCTTCTCCTTCTCCCAGCGTGCGGTGAGACCGCGCAGCTCCTCCTCCTTGTCGGCCAGGTCCTTGCGCAGCTTCTCCAGCCGCTGGACGGAGGCGGGGTCGGTCTCGTTCTTGAGCGCCATCTCCTCCATGCGCAGCCGGTCGACGGCGCGCTGCAGCTCGTCGATCTCGAGCGGCGAGGAGTCGATCTCCATCCGGAGCCGGGACGCGGCCTCGTCGACGAGGTCGATGGCCTTGTCGGGGAGGAAGCGGGCCGTGATGTACCGGTTGGACAGGGTGGCGGCGGCCACCAGCGCGGAGTCGGCGATCTGCACCTTGTGATGCGCCTCGTACCGGCCCTTGAGGCCGCGCAGGATCGCGATGGTGTCCTCGACGGACGGCTCGGCGACCATCACCTGCTGGAAACGGCGCTCCAGCGCCGGGTCCTTCTCGATCCGCTCGCGGTACTCGTCGAGCGTGGTCGCGCCGACCATGCGCAGCTCGCCGCGGGCCAGCATCGGCTTGAGCATGTTGCCCGCGTCCATGGCGGAGTCGCCGCCGGCGCCCGCGCCGACGACCGTGTGCAGCTCGTCGATGAAGGTGATGACGCGGCCGTCGCTCTCCTTGATCTCGGAGAGCACCGCCTTGAGCCGTTCCTCGAACTCACCGCGGTACTTCGCGCCCGCGACCATCGCGCCGAGGTCGAGCGAGACCAGCCGCTTGTTGCGCAGCGACTCGGGTACGTCACCCTTGACGATGCGCTGGGCGAGTCCCTCGACGACGGCGGTCTTGCCGACGCCGGGCTCGCCGATCAGCACCGGGTTGTTCTTGGTGCGGCGGGACAGCACCTGGACGACCCGGCGGATCTCCTGGTCCCGGCCGATCACCGGGTCGAGCTTGCCCTCGCGGGCGGCGGCGGTGAAGTCGGTGCCGTACTTTTCGAGCGCCTTGTACGTGCCCTCGGGATCCTGGCTGGTCACGCGCTGTCCTCCCCGGGCGGACTCGAAGACGTCCAGCAGCTTCTTGGCCGTGGCGCCCTGCTGCTTGAGCAGCTCGCCGGCCTGGCCGCCCTTGACGGCGATGCCGATGAGCAGATGCTCGGTCGAGATGTAGTCGTCACCGAGCTCCTTCGCGCGCTGTGAGGCGTCGGCGACGACGGCCAGCAGGTCCCGGTTGGCCTGCGGCGGCGCGACCGTGGCGCCCTGGACGACAGGCAGGCCGGCTACCAGCCGCTCGGCGCCCGCGCGCAGCGCGTCCGCGTCGGCTCCGACCGCCGCCAGCAGATCCACGATGTTCTCGTTGTCCGCGCTCCCCAGCAGCGCGAGCAGCAGGTGCGCGGGGGTGAGGTCCGGGTTTCCCGCGGACACCGCGTGCGTATTGGCGGTGTTCAGCGCTTCCCGGCTCTTGTTGGTCAGCTCCGCTTCCACGGCCACCTGAACCTCCTATCCGATCACTCAGTCAAGTTGAGTCTATGGCACTCAACCCTGGAACGGTAGCGTGCATTCCCATGGCCCGAGACCTACGCAACCCGGAACCCGGGTACCTGTCCTTCTGGCGCGAGAACCACGTGTGCTCCCTCACGACACCACGCGCCGACGGCACCCCGCACGTCGTGGCGGTGGGTGTTACGTACGACCCCGAGGCCGGCCTCGCCCGCGTCATCGCCAACAAGGCGAGCCGCAAGATCGCAAACGTCGTGGCCGCCGGCCCGGACGGCGCCCGCGTGGCCGTCTGCCAGGTCGACAGACGCCGCTGGGCCACCCTGGAAGGCGTCGCGACCGTCAGCTCCGACCCCGGGGCGGTCGCCGAGGCCGTCCGCCGCTACGCGGAGCGCTACGGGCGCACACCCGCCCCCAACCCCGACCGCGTCGTCATCGAGATCACGCTCACCCATGCCATGGGCAACGCCTGAGGTTGCCGTCCTCAGCGACCGAGCCGGTCGAACGCCCCCGCCTTCGTCGCGCGCAGCAGTGCGCGGAGCGCGGCGGGGGTGGTGGTCACGATGACGACGGGGTCGTCGCTTTCACGGAGGTGGACGAGCCCGGCCGACCCGGTGGCCACCTCGACGCATTCGCCCTGACCGCCGCTGCTGAACGAGGACTTCTGCCACACGAGCTGGGACATCTGGCTCCTTCTCACAGGTTGTACATGATGTGCTGAATGAGGCTGAGGGAGTCCCGGCCCTCATGGGACTCGGGCGCGGCTTGCGGGTCCACCGGCGCCAGCGCCAACTCGGTCAGTCGTTCGAACATCTTGGCGTAATCGTCGAGTTGTTCGCCAACTCCAACGAACGCGGCGCTCATCGGGTTCTCCCGATAGACGGTTCCCAGCTCCGGCACGGAGCCCTCGAAGAGGATGAACGGGCGGGCGAATCCGGCGTAGGCCCCTCTCGCGAAGGGGAAGACCTGCAGCGTGACGTGAGGCAGTCGTGCGATCTCCATCAGCCGGAGCAACTGCTTGCGCATGATCCGGGTGCCGCCGACCTCGACACGCAGGGCCGCCTCGTAGATCACCGCGTGATAGGCGGGCGGGGAGCCGCCCGTGAGGATCTGCTGCCTGGCGAGCCTGAACTGCGCGTAGCGCTCGACCCGTTCCGGGTCGGGCTCCGTCGCCGCGATCACCTCGCGTGCGTAGTCGGCAGTTTGCAGCATGCCGGGAATGAAGAGCGGCTCGTGGATCCGCACCACCCTGGAACGCGACTCCAGCTCGGCCAGGTCGAGGGCGTTGCGTCCCATCACATCCCGGTACTCATCCCACCAGCCCTTTCCCCGCTCCTGGGCCATCTCCATCAGCGCGTCGAACAGGGGGCCGGGCGGGCATCCGTACTCGCGCAACAGCATGTAGAGGCGATTGCGGGATACGTCCACGCGCCCCGCCTCGATGTTGCTGATCCGGGTGCGGTCGGCATCGAGCAGGGCCCCGGCCCGGTCTCCGGACAGCCCGGCGCGGTTCCGCAGTTTGCGCAGCTCGGCGCCGAGTCGGCGCTGCCGTTCGCTGGGCTCACTTCTGGGCGGCATGTGGGACCTCCTTGTCCCGGAGTCTGCCGCGATCAACTCCCGTGGTCCACATACTTGTTCACCCGTCACCCATGCGGGTCGGAATATGCGGAAACGGTTGCAACAACAAAAGACCGTTCCCTACCGTCGTAGGCACCCATCCACCGCGCTGGAAGCGGAAGCGCACCGGAGCCGACGGAGTCGGACCGGCATTGCCACTGCGTATCAGCGAGCCGCCGCCCATGGAGGCGCGAACTCATGACGACAGGAACCGACTTCTCGCTCGTCTTCCCGCCCGACCCCGTATGGGTCCGCTCCGCCCGCGAGGGCGTCCGTACGCTGCTCACCGCTACCGGCGGTGGCGCGCTCGCAGATACCGCGTTACTGCTGACGTCCGAAGTGGTCACGAACGCCGTGAACGCCTGCCATCGGGCCGGCACCCACTCCCGGCTGACCCTCTTCGCCGCGTGCGAACGGCCCGGCGCTCTGCGTGTGCTGGTGAGCGATGACGCGCCGGGGGTGCCCAGCGTGCATCCGCGGCCCGGGGCGGACGAGGAACACGGCCGTGGACTGCCGCTGCTCAGCCTGTGCGCGACAGCGTGGGGAGTGTGCCGGCACGGGCCCAGGCCTGGGAAGTCGGTGTGGTTCGAGCTGGGCGGCCCTCCGGCCACCGTATGAACCCGCGCGCTACAGCGCCACGCCGGCTTCCGCGTCGTCGTCCGCGATGACCTTGCCGAGGAACACATCGAGGTTCCGCACCGCCCTGGCGATCTGCTCCTCCAGGGTGAGGGACTCCTCGAACCGCTGGGCGAGCGCCGTCTTCTTCTTGCCCCGGACGTAGAGCGAACACCCGAGATCCGCGCACATATACGTGCCGATCGTGTTCCCGTTGCGGCCCGCAGGGCCGGCCTTCGGGGCGACGAGGAGGTCGACGCCACCGCTGGCGTGCGAGGTGACACAGATCGAGCACAGGCTGGTGCGCAGCAGATTCCGGCGCGCGCCCGGGGCGATGCGCAGGGTGATGCCGGTGAGCTCCCCCCGCGAGGGCGCCACCAGGTAGCCGCGGTCGGGGGCTCCGGGATCGCGCCAGCCCAGGAAATCGAGGTCTGCCCAGGGCAGGTCGGCGAAGTTCCTGGGCAGGTTGAGGCGGCGTGCTTCTCCCTTGGAACAGTTCACGAAGGAGGCACGGATCTGCTGTTCGACGAGCGGTTCCATGGTGTCTGAAGCTAACAGCCGGGTCCGGACGTGTCGTCCGATTTTTCCGGCGGCCGGGGCGCACGAAGGCCCGGCACCCCTGGAGGGTGCCGGGCCCGTACGCGTAAGCAGTTACCGCTCAGCCGCGGCGCTCAGCCGTCCCGCTTCGGGCGCCAGACGACCAGGGCGGTGGTCTGGTGCTCCTGGTACGGGACCAGGTCGCGGCGGTACGAGGCGTGGACGGCCGCCTCGCGCTGCTGGATGACGGCCGACATGCCTTCGGCGGCAGCCGCCAGTTCGGCGACGCGCGCCTGCAGCGCTGCCACCTGGTTCTCCAGCTCGATGATGCGCTTGATGCCGGCGAGGTTGATGCCTTCGTCCTGCGACAGCCGCTGCACCTCGCGGAGCAGCTCGATGTCGCGGGCCGAGTAGCGGCGGCCGCGGCCGGCGGTGCGGTCGGGGGAGACCAGGCCGAGACGGTCGTACTGGCGCAGCGTCTGCGGGTGCAGCCCGGAGAGCTGAGCCGCCACCGAGATGACGTAGACCGGGGATTCCTCGGTCAGCTGGAACGGCCCCACAGAATTATGGGGGCGCATCCGGCCACTGCCGCGCACGCCGTCCATCTCATGCTCCCTTCGCGGCCTTGAAGAGCTCTGCCCGCGGATCGAAATCCGCTGTGGCCTCCCGGTAGGACTCGAGCGCGTCGAGCGCCTTGCCCTCGATCTTCTCCGGTACTGCGACCTCTACGGTGACCAGCAGGTCACCGTGGCTGCCGTCCTTGCGGAGCGCGCCCTTGCCGCGGGCCCGCAGCGTACGCCCGTTCGGCGTGCCCGGGGGCAGCTTGAGGGTGACGGGCGGGCCGCCGAGCGTCGGTACCTTGATCTCGCCGCCGAGCGCCGCCTCCGGGTAGGAGACCGGCACGGTGACGGTGAGGTTGTCGTCCTTGCGTCCGAACACGGGGTGCTTGTCGACATGGACGACGACATAGAGATCGCCGGCCGGACCGCCGCGCTCGCCCGGCGCTCCCTTGCCGCGCAGCCGGATCCGCTGGTTGTCGGTGACACCCGCCGGAATCCTGACCTGCATGGTCCGGGAGCTGCGGGCGCGCCCGCTGCCCTTGCAGACGTCGCAGGGGTCCTGGGCGATGAGCCCGCGGCCCTTGCAGTCCACGCAAGGGTCGGTGAGGGAGAAGCCGCCACCGCCACCGCGCGACACCTGGCCGGTGCCGACGCAGGTCGGGCAGACCCGGGGGGTGCCGTTCTTGTCGCCGGTGCCGGAACAGACCTTGCACGGCGCCTGGCTGGACATCCGGAGCGGGACCGTGGCCCCGTCCACCGCCTCGGTGAAGCTGAGCGTCACCTCGGACTCGATGTCCTGGCCGCGGCGCGGCTGGACGCGGGTGCCGGTGCCGCCGGCGCCCCGGTTGAACAGGCCACCGAAGACATCACCGAGGCCGCCGCCGAAGCCGCCGGCCTGGCCGCTCTGCCCGCCGCCGCCCTGGGCGCCGCCGAAGAGGTCGCCCAGGTCGAAGCCGAAGCCGCCCTGGCCCGCCGCGCCGCCACCGGGGCTGCGCAGTCCGCCGTTGCCGAACAGCGCGCGGCCCTCGTCATACTCCTTGCGCCGCTTGGGGTCGGACAGGACGTCGTTGGCCTCGGAAATCTCCTTGAAGCGCTCCTCGGCCTTGGCGTCGCCCTTGTTGGCGTCCGGGTGGAACTCGCGGGCGAGCTTCCGGTACGCCTTCTTGATCTCCGCCTCGGTGGCGTCCTTCGGAACGCCGAGAACCTTGTAGAGGTCCTTCTCGTACAAGTCCCTGCTGATGCTCATCCTCGACGTCCCTCCTTCCCGTGTGTCGCGTCAGCCCTCTTCCGGGCCACCGCTCTCCTCGTCAGATGCCTCTTCCTCGCCCTTGCCGGCCGCTCCCGGCTGAGGCTCGGCCACGGCGACCCGCGCCGGGCGGATGGTCCGCTCACCGATCCGGTACCCGGGCTGCAGGATCTGCACGCAGGTGGTCTGCATGACATCCGGCGAGTAGCTGTGCATCAGGGCTTCGTGCACCAGCGGGTCGAAGGGCTCGCCCTCCTTGCCGAACTGCTGCAGGCCCATCTTGGCGACCACGGTCTCCAGCGATTCGCCGACGGACTTGAAGCCGCCGACCAGTTCGCCATGATCCCGTGCCCGGCCGATGTCGTCGAGTACCGGGAGCAGCTCGGTCAGGAGGTTCGCGATGGCGATCTCCCTGACCGCGATGCGGTCCCGGTCCACCCGGCGACGGTAGTTCTGGTACTCCGCCTGGAGCCGCTGGAGGTCCGCGGTGCGCTCGCTGAGCGCGCTACGGGCCTGGTCCAGCTGCGCTGTCAGCGCTGTGATCTGATTCGCGTCCCCGGCCGGGGCCGCCGGCTCCGCCTCATCGGCGGAACCGGCGGCCTTCGCCGCATCGTTGTCGGGCTCCGCGGCTTCGGAGGGGACGTCGGGCTCCTTGTCGAAGCCCTTCGACTCCTCCGTCACGCGGCACCGTCCTTCGGCTTGTCCTCGTCCACGATCTCGGCGTCGACGACATCGTCGTCGGCCTGGGCCTGGCCGGCACCCGCGGCGTCACCGGGACCGGCGGCACCGGCGCCGTCGGCCTGGGCGTTGGCGTAGAGGGCCGTGCCGAGCTTCTGGCTGGTGGCGGCGACCTTCTCGGTGGCCTCACGGATCGCGGCGATGTCCTCGCCCTTGAGCTTCTCCTTGAGGTCCGCGACGGTCGTCTCGACCTCTTCCTTCACGTCCGCCGGGAGCTTGTCCGTGTTGTCGGCGATGAACTTCTCGGTCTGGTAGACGAGCTGTTCTGCCTGGTTACGGGTCTCGGCGGCCTCGCGGCGCTTGTGGTCCTCTTCCGCGTACTGCTCGGACTCGCGCATCATGCGGTCGATGTCGTCCTTCGGCAGCGCGGAGCCACCGGTGACGGTCATGCGCTGCTCCTTGCCGGTGCCGAGGTCCTTGGCGCCGACGTGCATGATGCCGTTCGCGTCGATGTCGAAGGTGACCTCGATCTGCGGCATCCCGCGCGGAGCCGGCGGCAGACCGGTCAGCTCGAACATCCCGAGCTTCTTGTTGTACGCCGCGATCTCGCGCTCGCCCTGGTAGACCTGGATCTGGACGGACGGCTGGTTGTCCTCGGCCGTCGTGAAGATCTCGGAGCGCTTCGTCGGGATCGTGGTGTTGCGCTCGATGAGCTTCGTCATGATGCCGCCCTTGGTCTCAATACCCAGGGACAGCGGGGTGACATCGAGCAGCAGGACGTCCTTGACCTCGCCCTTCAGGACACCGGCCTGCAGTGCGGCGCCGATGGCGACGACCTCGTCCGGGTTCACACCCTTGTTGGCGTCCTGACCGCCGGTCATCTCCTTGACGAGCTCGGCGACGGCCGGCATACGGGTCGAGCCGCCGACCAGGACCACGTGGTCGATCTCGGACAGGTTGATACCCGCGTCCTTGATGACGTTGTGGAACGGGTTCTTGCAGCGGTCCAGCAGGTCCGCGGTGAGCTGCTGGAACTGGGCGCGGGTGAGCTTCTCGTCCAGATGCAGCGGGCCCTCGGCGGACGCCGTGATGTACGGCAGGTTGATCGAGGTCTCGGTGGACGAGGACAGCTCGATCTTCGCCTTCTCAGCGGCCTCACGGAGGCGCTGGAGGGCCATCTTGTCCTTGGACAGGTCCACGCCGTGGCCGTTGGCGAACTGCTTCACCAGGTAGTCCATGACGCGCTGGTCCCAGTCGTCACCACCGAGGTGGTTGTCACCGTTGGTGGCCTTGACCTCGACGACGCCGTCGCCGATCTCGAGCAGCGAGACGTCGAAGGTGCCGCCACCGAGGTCGAAGACGAGGATGGTCTGGTCGTCCTTGTCGAGACCGTAGGCCAGGGCGGCGGCCGTCGGCTCATTGACAATACGCAGGACGTTGAGACCCGCGATCTCGCCGGCCTCCTTGGTGGCCTGACGCTCGGAGTCGTTGAAGTACGCCGGGACGGTGATGACCGCGTCCTGCACCTTCTCGCCCAGGTATGCCTCGGCGTCACGCTTCAGCTTCTGCAGGATGAAGGCGCTCATCTGCTGCGGGTTGAAGTCCTTGCCGTCAACATTGATCTTCCAGTCGGTGCCCATGTGGCGCTTGACCGACCGGACGGTCCTGTCGACGTTCGTGACTGCCTGGCGCTTGGCGACCTCGCCGACGAGCACCTCGCCGTTCTTCGCGAAGGCGACGACGGACGGCGTGGTCCTGGCGCCCTCTGCGTTGGTGATGACGGTGGGCTCGCCGCCTTCGAGAACGCTGACGACGGAATTAGTCGTGCCCAGGTCGATGCCGACCGCACGTGCCATGGTGAATCCTCCTGCTGACTTGAGTGGAACTGGCTCAAGCGTGCATCACGAGGGCGAAACCTGTCAACAGAGCTGAGTGGAGGGGACTCAACTCTTCGGCCGTTCGATCACTCACAGCGTCGACGGAAACGCTGTGACCTGCGCCGATAGGGGAGGGCGGTCGTCAATATCTGCGTCAACATCTGCGTCAATATCGATCCTCGCGCAATGCGCGGAACAGCGCGTCGGCCCGGAGACGCGTCAGCCGGGGACAGATGGCGCGGCACGGTCAGAAAGCGCATGCCTGGGAACCAGCGAGCCCAGGACCTCGTGCCGCCGCACGCCGGCCGACCCCTTGAAGTCCTTGAAGTCCTTGAAGTCCTTGAAGTCCTTGAAGTCCGCGAAGCCCTTGAAGCCCTTCGAGTCCAGCACCAAGTGATGGTCGACCCGGATGCCGGTGAGCGCCTCGAAGGTGCGGATCGTGCAGCCCGTTCCGCCGGCCCTGAAGGCCCGGTGGAACTGCTGGTACCGCGCCGGACTCGTACTGCCGTCCGGCCGCCGGCAGCTGGGGATCCTCACCATCAGGTCGGGCCCGAACCTCTTATCGCGAGACAGTCATTGCCGTATTGCTGACGTTTTGCGCGTCTATAGTCTTATTTCCTACGAACAGATGCGGATCAGTCGTGCGGCCAGCGACACAGATCACCGGCTGGGCGGCTGTATGGGGCCATCGATCCCGGGTAATCTCAGCGAAGACCACTTAAGTTACCGCGTAGTAATCCAGGCTCGGGTCCCGTTCCGAGCCACGCAGTACGCCCGGTTCGCCCAGTACGCCCGCGCAGGCCCGAGGAGCCCTCCATGCAACTCGCCGCGATCATTGTGTCGCTGGTCCTCACCGCGGTCGGCGTTGCGCTCATCAGCCGCGCCGTCGCGCAGATCTACCGGTACGTGAAGCTCGGCCAGCCCGTCCCGGCCGGCAGCCGCACCGACGACCCCAAGCAGCGCTCGATCACGCTGGCCAGGGAATTCCTGGGCCACACACGCATGAACCGCTGGGGCATCGTCGGCTTCGCGCACTGGTTCGTCGCGATCGGCTTCCTGACGCTGCCGCCGACCCTGGCGCAGGCGTACGGGCAGCTGTTCCAGGCGGACTGGACGCTGCCGTTGATCGGTACCTTCCTGCCGTTCGAGCTGTACATCGAGTTCATCGGCCTGATGACGGTCCTCGGCATCCTCGTCCTGATGGCGATCCGGCTCCTCAGCCTGCCCTCCCGCGCGGGCCGCAAGTCCCGCTTCGCGGGCTCCAAGGCGTGGCAGGCGTACTTCGTCGAGTACGTCATCCTCACCATCGGCCTGGCGATCCTGACCCTGCGCGGCCTCGAAGGGGCCATTCACCACGTCGAGCACTACGAGGCGTCGTACTTCGTCTCGTATCCGCTCGTCCTCGCCTTCAAGGGCCTGAGCACCGCCACGCTCCAGAACCTGATCTACCTCACCGCGATGATCAAGATCGGCGTGTCGCTGATCTGGGTGATCACGGTCTCGCTCAACACCAACATGGGTGTCGCCTGGCACCGCTTCCTCGGCTTCCCGAACATCTGGTTCAAGCGCAACGCCGACGGCGCGGTCGCGCTCGGCGCGCTCCAGCCGATGGCGTCGGCCGGTGTACCGATCAACTTCGAGGACCCGGGCGAGGACGACCAGTTCGGCGTCTCGCAGGTGGAGCACTTCTCCTGGAAGGGCCTGCTCGACTTCTCCACGTGTACGGAGTGCGGCCGCTGCCAGTCGCAGTGCCCCGCCTGGAACACCGGCAAGCCGCTCTCCCCCAAGCTCCTCATCATGTCGCTGCGCGACCACGCGCACGCCAAGGCGCCGTACCTGCTCGCGGGTGGCGGCAAGGACGCCGAGGGCAACGAGATCGCGACCGCCGAGCAGCTGGCGAACGTACCCGCCGCCGCCCTGGCCGAGGCCGAGCGCCCGCTGATCGGCACCGCCGAGGAGAACGGCGTCATCGACCCGGACGTCCTCTGGTCGTGCACCACCTGCGGCGCCTGCGTCGAGCAGTGCCCGGTCGACATCGAGCACATCGACCACATCGTCGACATGCGCCGCTACCAGGTGATGATCGAGTCCGCGTTCCCGAGCGAGGCCGGGACGATGCTCAAGAACCTGGAGAAGAAGGGCAACCCCTGGGGCCTGGCGAAGAAGCAGCGGCTGGCCTGGGTCAAGGAAGTCGACTTCGAGGTCCCGGTCGTGGGCCAGGACATCGAGGATCTCTCCGAGACCGAGTACCTCTACTGGGTCGGCTGCGCGGGCTCCCTGGAGGACCGCGCCAAGAAGACCACCAAGGCCTTCGCCGAACTTCTCCACATCGCCGGTGTCTCCTTCGCCATCATGGGCGGCGAGGAGAACTGCACGGGCGACTCCGCCCGCCGCCTCGGCAACGAGTTCCTCTTCCAGCAGCTCGGCCAGCAGAACGTCGAGATGCTCAACATGGCCTTCGGTGAGGATGCCGAGGAGGGCATCGTCGTCGAGAAGGCCAAGAAGAAGATCGTCGCGACCTGCCCGCACTGCTTCAACACCATCGCGAACGAGTACCCGCAGCTCGGCGGCGAGTACGAGGTCATCCACCACACGCAGCTGCTGCAGCACCTGGTCGACGAGGGCAAGCTCGTCCCCGTCACCCCGGTCGAGGGCCTGATCACGTACCACGACCCCTGCTACCTGGGTCGGCACAACAAGGTCTACACACCGCCGCGCGACATCATCAAGGCGGTGCCGGGGCTCCGTAACGAGGAGATGCACCGGCACAAGGAGCGCGGCTTCTGCTGCGGCGCCGGCGGCGCGCGCATGTGGATGGAGGAGCGGATCGGCAAGCGCATCAACAACGAGCGCGTGGACGAGGCGCTGTCCCTCAACCCGGACATCGTCTCCACCGCCTGCCCGTTCTGCCTGGTGATGCTCTCCGACTCGATCAACGGCAAGAAGAACGACGGCAAGGCGAAGGAAACACTGCAGGTCGTGGACGTCTCGCAGCTGCTGCTGCAGTCGGTCAAGACGCCGGCGGACGCGGTGGCGGACGACTCCGGCGATTCTGCGGAGTCCGCCGAGTCCGCGGGTGCGGCCAACACTTCCTGACGCCAGGCGCGGCTGGGACAAACAGAGCGACGGCATGCCCTGAGGGCGCGCCGTCGCTCTGTTGATGTTGTCGGGCCTCAGTTGACGCCGAGCCCCTTGAGCGCCTTCGCGAACGCGGCCGCGTCGTACTTGGCGTTTTCCGGGGTGACCTTCTTGCCGTTCACCAGGACCGTCGGCGTGCCCTGCGATCCGGAGGCCGCGAAGACCTTCTCGGACCTGGTCACCCAGTCCTTGTGGGTCTCGTCCTTGACCGCCTTCTGGAAGGCGGTGGTGTTCAGGCCCTTCACCGTGTCGGCGATCTTGAGCAGGAAGGCGTCGGTGAGACCGTCCGCCGGCTCCTCGGGCTGGTTCGCGAAGACCGCGGAGTGGAACTCGGCGAACTTCCCGGCCTCGACCGCCGCACGCATCGCGTTCGCCGCCCTCACCGAGCTGCTGCCGCCGAAGTTCGCGTCGAGGAAGGACGCGATCGTGTACTCGACCTTGACCTTCCCGTCCTTCACCAGCTGCGCGAGCACCGGGCCGCTGGCCTGTTCGAAGTGCTTGCAGTAGGGGCAGCGCGGGTCCTCGTAGACCTTCACCGTGTTCGGCGCCTTCGCGTCGCCGACGACGATCGACGTACCGTCCGCCGCCATCCGCGCGGGGAGTTGGGACAGCGTCGCCGCGTCGGCCGCGCCCTTGGCGCTGCCGCTCTTGGCGGCGCCGGCACCGGCCCCGGCCTTCGACGACGCGGCCGAATCGGACCCTGAGCCGGACCCGGAACCGGATCCCGAGGACCCGCACCCGGCCGCAGTCATCGCGAGCACCGCGGCGGCGACGGCCGCGACTCCTGCGGCTTTGACGTTGCGGACGGTAGGTACAGCCATGGAACGGCTCCTTCTGCTCTGACTCATCTGACTGTTCTGGCTTCGCTGGCTTTTCTGCCTGCTCTGACCCGGATATTCGGAGATATCCCCTCTTATAACGACGCTAAGTTCCCAGCAGCCACACACGCCCCGGCAGAAGTCACCCGAATCAGTGCCAAAGGTCCCGCCGCCACGTGTCACAGGTTGGCCGCAAAGCCCCCCGTACAACCGGGCTCCAGGCCCAGCGCCCAGCGGGAACCGGTACGTTCGATGACGTGGCTGGATTCAGGAATCGACGCGGGCGGGACCACAGCGGGCAACCGCCGGAGTACGGACAGCAGGCGCCCCAGGAGGGCGGGCAGCAGCAATACGGCCGGCCGGGGCCGTCCGGCGGGCAGCCGGAGTACGGCCGGCCCGGCTACGGGCAGCCGCAGGGCCGTCCGCAGGGCTACGGCGGCGCCCCGTCCGGCGAGCCCGAGTACTTCGGCGAACCGGCCCCCGCCCCGGCCCCGGCGTACGACGACAACCCGGGCCACACCCGTGCCTTCACCCTCGGCGGGGCCGCCGACCAGTTCGCTCCCTACTCCGGCCCCGACCAGGACGGCCCCGGCAACGACAACATCGCCACGTACCGCGCGGGCCAGGCCACCGCCCCGCCCTCCGGTCCTCGGCTGCACTGGAAGCAGCTGATCCGCGGCATCGTCCTGCGCCCCGGCCACACCTTCTGGCAGATGCGCGACTACCCGGTGTGGGGCCCGGCCCTGATCGTCACCTTCCTCTACGGGCTGCTCGCCGTCTTCGGCTTCGACGCGGCCCGCAAGGACATCCTCAACGCGACCGTGGCCACCAGCGTCCCGTGGGTGATCAGCACCGGTGTCGCCGTCACCCTCAGCGGCCTGATGCTCGGCGCCGTTACGCACGCCCTGGCCCGCCAGCTCGGCGGCGACGGCTCCTGGGCCCCCACCATCGGTCTGGCGATGCTCGTCACCTCGCTCACCGACGCGCCCCGGCTGCTCTTCGCGCTCTTCCTCGGCAGCGCCAACGGACTCGTCCAGATCCTCGGCTGGGTCACCTGGCTCGCCTGCGCGGCCCTGCTCACCTCCATGGTCAGCAAGTCCCACGACCTCCCGTGGCCCAAGGCCCTCGGCGCCGCCTCGATCCAGCTGATCGCCCTGCTGGTCCTCTTCAAGCTCCCGCTCATCTAAGTAGTAAGGGGCGCCTCTGCAAGGAGGCGCCCCTTACTACCGCTACTACGATCGCTCAGGCGTCGCGTACCTGCCCCGCGCGCTTCACGACCGGCTCGTCCACGCTCCAGGCTGACTTGACTGTATGACGGTAGTACTCTGGCTCTGCTCTGAGAGCAGGGGAGGCCCGTTCATCGTGGCGCGCAAGGTGGGGATCTACACCCGAATCTCGCGGGACGACGAGGGCGACGCCATGGGCGTGGCCCGACAACAGCAGGACTGCGAGCGCTTAGCCGATCTCCGGTCGTGGCAAGCCGTGAAGGTCTACGAGGACAACGACGTCTCAGCGTTCAAACGCAACGTGGTGCGCGCCGAGTTCGAGTTGATGTTGAAGGATCTCCGCGCCGGTCTCATCGAAGGCATCGTTGCCTACGACCTGGACCGCCTGGCCCGGCAGCCCCGCGACCTGGAACGGCTCATCGAGATCTTCGACGAACGCCCGAAGTCGGAGTTCGCGACGGTCACCAACGACGTGAACCTTGGAGCGTCGGACGGCCGGACGATGGCCCGCATCATGGTCGCGTTCGCCAACAAGTCCTCACACGACGCCTCACGCCGGATCAAGCGCAAGCACTTGGAGTTGGCCCAGCAGGGCAAGGACAGCGGCGGGCCGGCCCCGTACGGGTGGCGTAAGGACGATCGGACGAAAGTCGATCCCGACGCCGCGCGCGCGATCCGCGAAGCGCAACAGGAGATCCTTGCCGGTGTCCGCATCGGCACCATCCGTACGCGCTGGTGGGAACAGGGTCTCGGGAACCCGCGCGCCGGCACCAAGCGCATGGCACACCACCACGTTGAGCACATCCTGACCAACCCTCGTTTGGTCGGGTACCGGACGTATCACGGCGAGATCCTGACCGGGGCCAACGGCGAACCCGTCAAGGGCGAGTGGGAACCCATCAACACGGTCCCCGAGTGGGAGGCGGTGTGTGCCGCCGTCACCGAACGGAAGCTGCAACAACGGCCGGGGAAGCTCCTGGCCCGCAAGTACCTGCTTTCAGGCATCGCACGATGCGGGCTCTGCAAGACCAAGATCCGGGGTCAGATCAACCAGCGCTGGAAGCCGGGCTCAAAGGCGACCAGGTATACGTATCAGTGCTCGGTGGTCAACGGAGGATGCGGCAAGGTCGGGCGCGTGGGCGAGCCCGTCGACAAGTTGATCGCGGAACTCGTACTCGAAGAGCAACGCGAGAAGTCGGCCGCGCTCGGAGTCCCGATCCAGCAGCAGTGGCCTCTCGCAAGCGAGTTGGAGGCGGTCCAAGCGGACATCACCCAGCTCCTCGAAGCCGAGAAGGCCAAGCAGATCACCGTATCCACACTGCTCCAGCTCCTTCCCACGAAGGAGAGGGAGCGCGACGAACTCAAGCTGAGTCGTGCGCGCTTCTACAAGGATCAAAAACAGGCAGAGGCCCAAGTGCGCGCAGGAGAGCTGTCGGTGGCCGAATTCTTCGATCTCCCCGTCGAGCGTCAGCAAGAGATCGTGTTGCACAGCCTCTCAGCCGTGATCATCCATCCGGCGGGACGCGGGTGCCGGATCTTCGACCCCGAGTTGATCGATCCCATTTGGCGATAGCCATACCGGTCGGCCGTGCAGCAGGCACGCGCGGCGAACCCATTCCTCATCCCGAGCAGGCGCGCGTCGAAGGTGCTTCTGCAGCCACTCTTCGCGAGACATGACCTTGGGTCGTGCCGTTTCGCTGCGTCGCTTTGCATCAGTACTCCGAGACATCCAGCCCACCCCCGGCTCGCTCCTCGCGGGCGGTCGCGCGGTTAAAGGCGACGTCTTGTGCGATGGAGGCGGCGAGCCAGGATTCGCCGGGGGTGTGTCCCTGACCCGCGTACTCCCAGTGCGCGACGATCAGCGTCGTGCCTTCCGAGTCGCCGGGGTCGGGCAGGCCGCGTTCTTGGCGTTCCTGGCGGGCGCGGAAGTCCGCGCGGACCTGACGACGGGCGCCCATAGTGGTGGAGTAGCGGCGGGATTTGGTGGAGAAGTGGCCCCGGAAGCCGAGCATGTGGGACCAGTGCGCGAGCTTGCGTTCCGGGTAGTCCTCATCGAGTGCCCAGCACGCTTCGATCAGGCGCCGGGTGTGGGCCGGGATGTCCGGCTGCTTGTCCAGCTCGGACAGCTCCCCCACCCGGCGATCGACCGCGCCGGTGGTCTCAGCTGCCTTGGTGGCGTACTTCGCGACGTAGGACGAAACCGCGTCGTCGTCCAGGTCATGCCCGTCACCGACGCCGATCGGACGGACATCCACCTGCCCACCCCACGCCATCACGCGTTCCAGGTGCGCACCGGCCGCGGGCACCACCAGCGAGACCCGACCCACCGCCGCACGAATCGCCTCATCCAACAGCCCAGCCGTCGCCCAGACAGGAGCCTCCTGGGTGGAGCCTTCCGGACCGTCGAGCCGCACGATGGCGTGGAAGTGGACCGCGCCGCGCTTCTGGAACTCGGCGACCTTGGCGAACGACAAGCGCACGTAATCGCCCAGCTCCCGGTTCGACAGCCCAGCACGCGAGGCGATCTCCCGCCGGAGGTAGACCGTGAAGCGCTGCCAGAGCTGCCCGGCATGGTTGTTCCACAGCACCGCGCCCGCGTAGTCGTACCGGTCAGGATCAAGTGGCGTGCCCAGCACGGCAGCCGACTCCTCATGCTCCGCACCGCAGCGGCAGCGCCATGTCTGCGGACGGTTGTGCACGGGGCCGAAGCTCGGAGCCGTCAACGTCAGGAACACGCGCGGGTGCGTCCGTACCGCCGCGGGAACGCCCATCCGCTCATCGCCCACCAGTCCGGCACGGATCAGGTGGTAGACGTCGCCCGCGTACGTCCAGGCGCATGAAGGGCACCGGGAGGCACGGCGGTTGCCGCAGGCGATCCGCAGGCGTCCCCCAGGCTCATCCTCGGTCGAGTACGCGTACAGGATCTCGCCGGTAGCCGCGCTCTTGGTCGTCGTGCCGCCTCGCAGGTGGATCGGGTGCGCACAGCCACCGGTCCGCTTGACCTGCTCCCGCCACCGCTCGAAGCCGGGATCGTTCGCGACGCGCAGCAGGTCCGACAAGGTCAGGGGATCAGTACCCATGGCCGCAGCCATGTCCGCGAAGGCCGCCGGGGCGACCGAGGAGGCGCTCACGCGGCCACCGCCGAACAAACCGGGGCCGGGACAATCTCCGGACTGGTCGGGTAGCCGAAGGACCGATCACGCGGGCAGATCAGGTCACCGTCGTGGGTGAGGACCCGCAGGCCGTCAATCTCGACCCAGGTCCAGGAGGCGAACCGGCCCTTGCAACCGGGGCAGACCGGACGCCCGAAGGCGGACCAGGCGCTCAGGCTGCGGAGCACCGCCGAGTGGGCGGCAGACTCCGGAGCAACGACCAGGGCCCCATCCAGCCGCTCATTGGCCGGAACCATAGGCACGCTCATGCGGCCACCGACCCGACAGTCATCGCGCGCAGGTGCTTGCGGATCGTCCGCAGCCTGACCGGGTCGAACGAGCAGTGAATGATCCGGTAGTTGTCGAACCGGGCCCGGTGCTCGGCCCAGATCTCCAGCGAGGCCGTGTCGCGCTCGCAGTGCCCCCAGAAGGTGACCAGAAGGCCCGTCTGTTCCACGACCTTCGACAGACCCCACCGGTTGGCACCGTCGACCATGAACGCTGCAACCTTCGCCAGGTCCGGACGAACCTCGGCAACGTAGTCCGAGGCGTACAGCGCTATTACCAAGGCCGCGTCGGGTAACTCGGCGACGATGGCCGAAGACAGAGTCACAGCGTGCGGAGCGAGGAGAGTTGCAGGCATGATGGAAGCTCCCTCTCAAGGGGACTCAGGGACGCGGCGACTTGCTTGGCGGTAGGGCGCCGCGTCCTCTTGTGGCTGTTCTCACCTGTTCGTCCGGCGAGTACAGCTCTATAGTGTTCTAGAGCTGCACCTCAGTCAAGAGGTGTATCGAAGTGCTTTAGAACAGGAGCTTTGATCATGGTTGCTGACTCGCCAGCACTGCCCCCCTACCGGCGTATTGCCGCGCAGATCAAGGGCATGATCGAGCGCGGCGAGCTCCAGCCAGGCGACCGCATTCCGTCCGTTCGCGAGATCATTCGCGACGAGGGCGTATCAGTCGGTACCGCAACCCGTGTGGCTGCCGTGCTGCGAGCGGAGGGCTACGCCGAGACGATCCAAGGCATCGGCACCGTGGCCCGACTGCCTCACAAGGTCACAACCGGGCCGGACCGGCTCCAGTTGCAGCGCGCCACTGGCAGTGGATTTCGGCCGGGTGAACGCGTCGAGATTGTCAGCGCCGAAGTCGTGCCAGCCCCCGAAGAAGTCGCTGACGCGCTGGAAGTTGACGAAGGCAGTCCGGTAGTTCAGCGACGGCGCAAGTACGTGGATGACGACGGAGTGATCGCTCTATCGACGTCGTGGCTCCCCGGCGAGTTCGCCCACAGCGCTCCAGAATTGATCTCCACCGGCCCGCTCCCGAAGATGACGTTCGGACTCATCGAAGATCGCACAGGGCGACGGGCGGTCAAGCGCCGCGACGTGGTGAGCATCCGTCCTGTACCGGAGGATGTAGCTCCCCTTCTGGAAGTCCAATCAGGGTCCTTGGCCCTGTCCATGGCCAACCACTACTGGGACCAACACGGTCAAGTTACCGAGTTCGCACGCGACTTCCTTGGCGCAGGTCGGGAGCTTGCCGCCGACTATGACCTTGAGTAGCGGCCGAGCTGTTACAGATATCTCTACCTCATCAAGGCGACTCGCTGCGCTCGCCGCTGGCCCGTAGCCTCGGGCCTCTCAGGGTCTGTAAAGCAGTCTTCTCTCAGAGATCGATAGGCCGCGCACAGCGCGGCGGCGCCGGCCGTCGCCCGGCGCGGCCTCGCCTCCATGTCTGCGCCACCGGCGGACCGCGCCGGTCGCCGTCCGCGCCCACAAGGTGGGGGAAACACAGGTCCGGGCCAGGTCAGGGGCGGTTGCGCGGATTGCCAGCCGAAACGGCACAGACAGCCTCCGGCGGGGGCGCTCCGACTCTGGGATGGCGGAAACCCGGACGGCGACCGCGGACCGTACCTGGTCGGAGTAGGGAGCTGCCATCCCGCCTGCCGACGTCCCAGGCAGAGCCGAGCAGCCTTGGGCCCTGGTGTCCAGGTCGTTCGTACAGTGGGGCGCTCCACCTGGACACCAGGGCCCAAGCCCGCTCCACGTTGTGTGGGACGACGGCAGACGGGATGGCAGCCGGGAGCGTCGTGGCGAAGAGCTCTTGGGCTGGGGCGACGGAGGACCTGCGAGGACCAGGTGGGACCAGCTAGGACCAGCGGGCTGTAGTCTGGGCTACAGACACGCAAACTATGTTGGCACGAGTTCTCATTCAATCTGCCAGAGTTTGCGCAGGTCACACGGACCGGCTCCAAGCTAGGAGCCCAGCCCCGGTGGGAAAGACCGAGGCCGGGCTCATCGCATGGAGTCGTTAAGCGGGTCCGGCCGACTACGTAACGGCCGGGCCCGTTTTGCTGCCCTGGCACATCGTCCGGCTCACCACCTAACGTTTGGCGCTGCTATCGCGCCAGCTGCTCCACACAGCCTGCGAGTGCCGCGATCGCGGAGAGGAGGGCGATCCAGATCTCCGCCCTTGTGGGGCTTCGCCTCGGTCCGCGCTGCTGCTCTTCTTGATCATCCGGCTTCCGCAGATCTGCCATGCCGACTTCCGATCCGGTCGTACTACCCCCAGGCTTGCGGGGTCCTCGGCCCTTTGGTCCGAAGCTCGGGATGGATCGGAAGCGGACGGCAGAAGCATATCGCTCGGCACTTACACCCAGGTGTCCGCCGGGTACGGCGCCGATCACTCAACCCCCCTAAAGGGCCTCCTTGTTCAGCTTGGCCGCCTCGCCCGACCTATGTACTGGAGGCAAGACACTCCACGGAAAGTTGATCCAGTCGTCCGTGCGCTTCCACACGTACTCGCACTTCACGAGCGACTGCGCCTTCTCGTAGATCACCGCGCTGCGGACCTCCGCGACATGCCCCACGCAGAAGTCGTGCACCAGCTTCAGCGTCTTGCCGGTGTCCGCCACATCGTCGGCGATCAGCACCTTCTTCGCGGAGAAGTCGATCGTGTTCGGCACCGGCGCCAGCATCACGGGCATCGCCAGGGTGGTCCCCACCCCGGTGTAGAACTCGACGTTCACGAGGTGGATGTTCTTGCAGTCCAGCGCGTAGGCCAGCCCGCCCGCCACGATGACGCCGCCGCGCGCGATCGACAGCACGATGTCCGGCTCGTAGCCGTCGTCCGCGATCGTCTGCGCCAGCTCCCGCACGGCGCGCCCGAACCCCTCGTACGTCAGGTTCTCCCGCACCGCTCCCACGTCAGACCTGCGTCCGGTGGAAGTTCAGGAACGACCGCGAGGCCGTCGGCCCGCGCTGCCCCTGGTAGCGCGATCCGTAGCGCTCGGAGCCGTACGGGTGCTCGGCGGGCGAGCTCAGCCGGAACAGGCACAGCTGGCCGATCTTCATCCCCGGCCACAGCTTGATCGGCAGCGTCGCCAGATTCGACAGCTCCAGCGTCACATGCCCAGAGAACCCCGGATCGATGAACCCGGCCGTCGAGTGGGTCACCAGACCCAGCCGGCCCAGCGAGCTCTTCCCCTCCAGGCGCGACGCGAGGTCGTCAGGCAGCGAGATGACCTCATACGTGGACGCGAGCACGAACTCACCCGGATGCAGGATGAACGGCTCATCACCCTCCGGCTCGACCAGCCGCGTCAGATCGCTCTGCTCCACCGCCGGATCGATATGCGGGTACCGGTGGTTCTCGAACACCCGGAAGAGCCGGTCCAGTCGGACGTCAATACTCGACGGCTGCACCATCGACTCGTCGAAGGGGTCCACGCGCACCCGCCCGCTGTCGATCTCGGCCCTGATGTCCTTGTCTGAGAGAAGCACGCCCCGAAGGTTACGCGGACGAAGCGGCCCCGGCCCAATCCTGACCGGAGCCGCGCGCCAGCACTTCCGCTACTTCCCGTTCTCCACCGGCACCGCGTGCCGCAATCGCGCACAGCGCGGACACCTCAACAACCGCCCGGGACCCAGCCGGCCGACACCCAGATTCTGCATCGGGAACGTCGCGGTGCTGAATACGTGCCCCTCGGCACAACGAACGACGGTGCGCTCCATCGTTTCCCTTCCCCAACTTCGTGGACGACAAAAGCCACATTAGGGGATCAGACGGGCCAACTTCCACACGCCGCTCCGACCCCAACGCTACGCCCCAACCCCCGCCCCCCGCAGCCGCATCCTCACCCCCGAACAGCACAAAGGCCCCGAGCCAAACACGCCCAGGGCCAGCCATGCGGTACAGTATGCGACGGTGCCACGCCTCAATCGGCGTGCCGCGCGAGTGTAGTTTAATGGTAGAACATGAGCTTCCCAAGCTCAGAGCGCGGGTTCGATTCCCGTCACTCGCTCCACATGAAAGCCCCAGGTCAGCGACCTGGGGCTGCACTATTGTCTAGACCATTTTCGCCTTGCCGTGCCCTCCGCGTGCCCTAACTCCCGCAAAACGCACGGTCTACGACAGATTCGCGCGTCGCCAGCTACGGGCTTCCCAAATCGCCCTGGCCATCTTCGCGGATCAGGCACGAAGCGCAGCGCTGATCGGCCATCGCATGATGTGTCTGGTTCACAGCGGAGACCCGGACATTCGATTCGAACCCGTCGGGGCGATGCCCGTGATGTGGAACGCCGAGGAATGGCTGCATGCGACGCGCCACCCCGTTTAGAGGGCTCGAGGGGCTCTGTCAGCGGTCAACCCGACCTGGTGCCCGTCACCGTGGTAGTGACCCGGCGACTCTCACCACTGACAACGTGCGCAGTGCTCGAGCCGCGTGCTCAGAGATCAGCGGTTGATCGTCTGGATCTCCCCGCACCGCGTGGTCATGCACCTGCCGCACCAGGCGCGATAGCCTCATCCCGTCCCGTTTCAGTAGGGTCAGATGTGCAGGTAGTGACTACGGCAAGACGCAGCGGGCGATGCACGGGGGTGCGGCAGTGGGGAACCGTCCGGCGGACTGGCACATACTTGACCTGGACCGCGATCCGGTCCCCGGCGACCCCTTCGAGGTGAAGGAACTCGCCCGCAAGCTGGGGGACTTCGCGGATGATGTCTCGTCGGCGCTGCGGTCGGTGCGGGGGCTGAGCGGGGACACCGCTGTTCAGGACTGGGCGGGTCTGGCGGGGGATGAGTACCGCAAGCAGTTCGGGGATCTGCCGGGCGAACTGGGCAAGCTGGAGAAGTCCTACCGGCTGGCGTCAGGGGCGTTGGAGACGTACTGGCCGAAGCTGGAGACGGCGCAGGCCGACGCCGACCGCGCGCTGGCCCAGGGCCGCACCGCCCGGCAGGATCTGGACGCGGCCAAGACCACCCAGACGAACACCACCGACTGGGTGAAGCGGGCCGACGATAAGTCCAAGGAGTACCAAGACAACCCGAAACCGGGCGTGGCGCCGCCGTCGGCCGAAGAGGTCCGCACCGCGACCCGGAACGCGCTGGACGCCTCCAACGCGCAGAAGTCCGCGAACTCCGCCGTGCACGACGCCCAGCAGCGCCTGGACGCGGCCAAGGAACTCGCGGCCCAGGCCGCCCACCTGCGCGACACCGCCGCGAGCACCGCCGAACACGCGCTGCACGAAGCCTCCGACGCCGGGATCAAGAACAAGCACTGGTGGGAGAAGGCGGTCGACTGGGTCGCCGACCACTGGGACGACATCGTCACGGTCTGCAAGGTCATCGTGGCCGTGCTGGGCATCGTCGTGATGATCATCGGCGGCCCGCTGGCCTGGATCGTGCTGGCCGCAGCCCTGGTCGTCCTCGCCGACACCCTCATCAAATACGCCGAGGGCAAAGCATCCCTCTGGGACGTGCTGTTCGCCGCCCTCGACTGCATCCCGATGTTCAAGGGTCTGACCACCCTCGGCGGCCTCGCCAAGATGGCCAAGAGTCTCCCCGCCCTCCTCAAGAGCGGCAAGGCGCTGGAGAACCTCGCCAACGGCGTCCGCAAGGGCGCGAGTGCGATACGCGAGACCGGTCGGGACATCAAGAAGCTGGTCACCTGCGGTGACCCGGTCGATATGGCGACCGGCGAGTTGGTCATGTCCGCCACCGACGTCGAACTGCCCGGTGTGCTCCCGCTGATTCTGGAGCGCCACCACCGCTCCTCGTACCGGGCCGGCCGGTGGTTCGGGAAGTCGTGGTCCTCCACCCTCGACCAGCGGCTGTGGGCGGACGACCAGGGGGTGCGGTTCACCTCCGCGGACGGCATGGTGCTCTACTACCCGGTACCGCAGTCGGGCGTACCTGTCATGCCGGTCGAAGGCCCCCGCTGGCCGTTGACGTGGGATGGGCTGCCTGCCGGAGACATATCCGTCAGCCAGCCGGACACCGGGCGGACGCTGCACTTCAGCGCGCTGCCCGGCCGCAGTCCGGCGCACCTGGTACTCGCCGCGATCAACGACCGCAACGACAACCGCATCACGGTCGGCTACGACGCCGAAGGTGTCCCGGCGGAGGTCGCCCACAGCGGCGGCTACCGGGTGGGCATCGACAGCGACGCGCACCGCATCACCGCCCTGCGCCTGCTCAGCCATCCGGACCGGCCTGTCCTGCTGTCCTACGGCTACGACGCCGGCGGGAATCTCGCGGAGATCATCAACTCCTCGGGCGCGCCCCTGAGGTTCGGCTACGACGACAGCAGCCGGATCACTTCCTGGGAGGACCGCAACGGCACCTGGTACCGCTACGAGTACGACGCGGAAGGCCGGTGCGTGTTCACCACCGGCACCGACCGACTGCTGGAGTACTCCTACCGATACGACGACGCCAACCATCGCACCACGGCTACCGACTCCCTGGGCCACACGACGGTCTACCAGTTCAACGACCACTTCCAGCTCGTCGCCGAAACCGATCCCCTGGGTCACACCACCACCCGGGAGTGGGACCGCTACGACCGCGTCCAAGCCGTCACAGACCCCCTGGGCCACACCACCCGCTATGCCTACGACGAGCACGGCGACCCGGTGGCTGTCATCCGGCCGGACGGCAGCCGGACCGTAGCGGAGAACGGCGAGCACGGCTGGCCCGTGGCCGTCACCCAGCCCGACGGGCATGTCTGGCGCATGGAGTACGACTCCTACGGCGCCCTGACCGCCGAAACCGACCCCACCGGCGCCCAAGTCTCCTACCGGTACAACGACATCGGCGCAGTCACCGCGATCACCGACGCCGCCGGCCGCACGGTCCTGATCGAGACCGACCCGACGGGCATGCCCGTCGCGACCACCGACGCCGAGGGCTCGACGACGCAGTACGAGCGCGACGCCTTCGGCCGGCTCATCGCGCAAATCGCTCCGGACGGCGCCCGCACCACGTTCGGCTGGACGACCGAGGGCAGGCTGAGCCGGCGCACCCTGCCCGACGGCACCACCGAGCGACGGGTCTACGACGGCGAGGGCAACCGCGTCGAGCACATGGACCCCGCAGGTCAGGTGACCCGCTTCGAGTACTCCGGATTCGACCGGCCCGCGGCTCGGATCGACCCGGACGGATCCCGGCTGGAGTTCACGTACGACGGTGAGCTCCGGGTGACCTCGGTGACCAATCAGCTCGGTGCCTCCTGGCGGTACTTCTACGACGAGGCCGGCAGGCTGGCCCATGAGGAGGACTTCACCGGACGCACACAGAGCTACCGCCACGACGCGGCAGGCCGGCTGGTCGAGCAGATCAACGGTGCGGGCGAATCCACCGTGTACGTACGGGACCTGCTCGGCAAGGTGGTGGAGCAGCGGACCTCCGAGGAGGTCACGACCTACGTCTACGACCCGGTCGGCAACGTCCGCCACGTGCACGGCAGCCACGCCGAGCTGAGCTACGAGCGCGACGCTCTCGGCCGGATCCTCGCCGAGACGTGCAACGGCGCCACCGTGCGCTCCACGTACGACGTGCTCGGCAGACGCACCCACCGGGTGACGCCCTCGGACGCCGAGAGCGTCTGGGAGTACGACGGCCGCGACCGGCCGGTGCTGCTGCGGACGGCGGGCAGAACCGTCACCTTCGCCTACGACGCGGCCGGGCGTGAGATCGAACGCCAGGCGGGCGCCGCCGTGCTCACCCAGGACTGGGACCCGGACGGCAGACTGAGTACGCAGACCCTGACCGCGCGCGACCTCTCCAGCGGTCTGGAACCGCGGCGGGTGCAGCAGCGGGCATATCGCTACCGGCCGGACGGAACGGTCGGCGCGATCGACGACCTCCTCCACGGCGACCGGGTCATCGATGTCGACAGCACCGGGCGCGTCACGGGGGTGCAGGCGGCGACCTGGTCGGAACGCTACGCGTACGACGCGGCGGGCAACCTCACGCAGGGGCACTGGCAGGAAAACCAGCCCGCGCAGCCCACCGGGGGCGGACCGGTTCCCGGCGGGAACGGACCGGGGCGCAGCTCGGGAGACGTGCGCTACGACCACGATGCCCAGGGCCGGGTGGTACAGCGGCGCAAGAAGCGGCTGTCCAGGAAGCCGGACGTCTGGCAGTACACCTGGGACAGCCAGGACCGGCTGGTCGGCGTGACCACCCCGGACGGTGCCCGGTGGGCCTACCGGTACGACCCGTTCGGCCGCCGCATCGCCAAGGAGCGATTCGGCCCGGACGGCCAGACCGTGGTGGAGCAGGTGCTGTTCGCCTGGGACGGGTTCGTGCTGGCCGAGCAGGTCACGCGGTCGGGCGACGACGCACCCAGGTGCACGGTGTGGAACTGGGAGCGGGACCGGTTCAGCCCCGTCACCCAGGTCGACCGCGTCGCCGCGCCGGACCGCGCCCCAGCGTCGGACCGGCCGCAGGAGTGGATCGACGAGCAGTTCTACTCGATCGTGACCGACCTCGTCGGCACGCCCGCCGAACTGGTTGACGAGGAAGGCGAATTGGCCTGGCGGGCGCGGACGACTGCGTGGGGCGCCGGGCTCAGCGAGCCGGGACCCGATCGCGCGTACTGCCCACTGCGGTTCCCGGGCCAGTACCACGACCCCGAGACGGCACTCAACTACAACTACTACCGGCATTACGACCCGGAGACGGGCCAGTACGCGTCGCTGGACCCACTCGGCCTCGCACCCGGCCCGAACCCGCGCACCTACGTGGCGAACCCGTTCACCGCTGTGGACCCGCTCGGCCTCGCACCCGACTGCGAAGCCGCCGCCCGACAGGCCGCGCGCGCCCGGGCTGACCTCGAACAGGGGCGGCCGGGGGCGAGCAAGAACACCAGGCCGACGAGTTCGGCCGGGCTTTCGGTGCCGGGACACCCGAAGACCTTCGACGGCGCGAGCATCAAGGGCGGCGGAGACCACGACCTGCATCCGGACATCCAGGCGGCCTATGACGACGTGCCGCAGGCGATCAAGGATGAAATGAAGGGACAGCACGGGCGTTGCGGCGAGCCGGAAGCGCTGTCGAACGCCGTGCGGGCCGGCGTGAATCCACGAGGTGGTGTGATGGCCGCCGTGAATGTACGCGCGCCGGGCAATCCGATGCACGGCGTACCGAAGCCTCCCTGCCCATCATGTAAACATGTCCTTGACAATCTTGGAATCACGGCGGTGACTTAGCGATGACTGATGAGCTTCGGCCTGTAGGTTGGTCCGATTTGACCTTCCGCGTGTTGCGCTATGCCGCGTGGTCCAAAGGGCGTTCAGTGCCCGTTGCGAAGTGGGAGGACCTTCTGCGCGCGCGGGGCGGCTTCGAGATGCACGAGGCCGCACGTCGGTTCCTTGCCGAGTTCGGAGGGTTGAGGACCGACGAGTGGACGCCGGGTCCGATGATGCCGCAGTCGCCGTTCCGTTTCGATCCCAGCACAGCCGCGGGCGAGAGCGAGACGTTCGCCCGGCTCAGCGCGGAGGCCGGTACCTACCTGTACCCCATTGGCCAGGCCGACAGCGGTGACAGTTACCTGGGCATGGCTGCGAACGGGGCGGTCTACATCGGCAAGGAGAGCGTAGAACTGCTGGCGGACACCGCCTACGAGGCGATGGAAAAGCTCGTCATGGAACGGCGAACCGACGCTCCTCTGCCGTTCGTGCCGGCAGGTGACCACCTGGTGCTGCCTCATAGCCCCGACCACGAGCTGAGCGCGGAGATCGGGACCCGGTGGTCCGCAGAGACCGACCGTGTGCTGCGGATGGCCGGCTGGCGCCCCGGCCGTTCGGTGTCCACCGAGGAGTGGGAGCGCGTTCTGCACGAGAGCGACGAGGACTTCACGATCCACGAGGCAGCACGGCGATTCCTCACCGAGTTCGGCGGTCTGGAGATCAACCAGAAGGGGCCGGGCAGGACGATGCACCGCTCGCCGTTTCGCCTCGATCCCCTCGTGGCCAAGTGGGATTTCGAGCTCATCGACCTCCAAAGCGAAGAGGTCGGGACCTACCTCTACCCCCTCGGTGACAGCAGCAACGGCAACTTCTACCTGACCATGGCCGCGAACGGGGCCGTCTACATGGGCCTGGACTACGTCAACCTGCTGGCGGACACCGCCGACGAAGCGCTGGAGAAGCTCATCGTGGGAATCCGGTAACCAGGACGGCGCTATCCGGCGTTCGGACGGGACGTTGGTGATCGCAGGAGTGCTCTGTGTCGGCTGGACAAGCGAACGCCCGCAACCAGCACGGACGGCGAGGCGACCTCGGCTTGGCTGGTCCGACGCGGGGCCGATGGTTGCCCGCCGACCCCTCATCAGCCCCACTCACGCCAGGCGCGGCACCCCCTTCCCATGCTTCGACGCAGGCCGGCCCCAGGCCAGCCCTTCGGGGCGGTATGGCGGCTCAACTCACGCCCTCAATCACTCCATCCACGCTGACATAAGACCAGGTCAAGGGCCACGCGAAACCCCGAGGCGCCGTGGATTCCAAGCTCAGAGCGCGGGTTCGATTCCCGTCACTCGCTCCACACAAAAGGCCCAGGTCAGCGACCGGGGCCTTCCTTGTTGTCTAGACCACTTTCGGGACGGCCAGCCCTCCGCCAGCCCTATCTGCTCGAACACGTGCGCGTTGGGCGAACTCCCGCGCCAATTCAATGGACTTGGGGATCGACTGTCTCGAGTGGCGAGACGTAATTTCCGTGAGCTGGGTCATACAAGTGTGGGGCGGCGAGATTGCGGGTGCAAAGCGCATCCTGCCTCGGGGGCGCGCGAGGGCCCGGCCGCCGCCCGCGGCCGGGTCAACGGCGGCGTCCGGCGACGAGAAGTCCGGCCAGAGCAAGGACCATCCAGGCCGTCAGGTAGGTGAAGGCGGCCGTCGGGGAGACGACAGTCCACAGGATGCCCGCGACGGCCGAGGCAGCGAGGTTGCCGAGCGACTGAACGGTAGCGAGCATCCCGAAGGCGGAGCCGCGCAGGTCCTTCGGTGCCAGGGTCGCGACGGCGGAGTGCTGGGCGGTCTCGACCGCGCCGATGCCGACGCCGGCCAGAACGAAGGGAACCGCGAGGACTGCGACGGCCGCTCCGGTGACCGCGAAAATTCCGTACGCGGCGGCGAACGCGGCGACGCCGCCCGCCAGGACCAGGATCGGCCCACGGGCACCGAGGCGGTCGGCGAGCCGTCCGGCGGGAACCGAGGCGATGGTGGCCGCGACGTTGTAAGCGGCGTAGAGCCCCAACGCGATCGTCGTTGCGGTCTTCGTGCCGTGCTCGGGGGTGAGCAGATCGGAGGCCCGCAGGATCAGCAGCGTCGCGGCGACGTTGCCGACCTCGAATGCCGCGACCGCGCCCATCAGTCGGCCGAGGTCGCCACTCAGCACCGGACGGATGCGGATTTTCAGCGGCACCTTGTCCCGGCTCGTGGATTTCGGGGTGTGGCGGATCGCGTAGACGATCGCGACGGCGGCCAGCAAGCCCGGGATCACCGACAGGCCGATCGCCCAGGTGACACCGAGCCAGGCCACCAGGCCCAGCGCGAGAAGCGGGCCGAAGACGGCGCCCAGGTTGTCCATCATCCGCTCGAAGCCGTACGCGCGGCCGTACGCGTTCGCGGGGACGATGTCGGCCAGCAGTGCGTTGCGCGCCGGGACGCGTAGACCGCGGGCAGTCCAGGCAGCCGCCCGCAGCAGGCCGACTTGCCACACAGCGGTCGCGCCGGCGGTCGCTGCGCCGAGGACTGCGGTGGTCGCGTAGCCGCCGACCGCGACCTTCCGTCGCCGGGCCGGGTCGTCAGCCAGAACGCCGCCGCCAAAGCGGGCGGCCCCGGCGACGGCATCGGAGATGCCCTCGATCACGCCGAGGGCGGCGGCCGGGGCGCCGAGGGTGAACGTCAGCAGGGACGGCAGGAGCGCGGTGGGGATCTCGTGGCCGACGTCGGCCATGAAGCTCGCGGTGCCGATCCCGCGGACGCCCGGGGTCAGCCACCGTTCAGCTGCGGCGGTGGGCTGGTCTGCGGGCGGTGCGGTTTCGGGCATGCAGGGCAGTCTGCCCGAGCAGCCGTACCGTACGGCAGTGGATGATCAGACGACCACATGGGCGGCGAACCGGTGCTTTCTACGGGCTCCCGTAAGAGGGCCCTGGGTCTTCGGTGATCCTGCCCAGGCTGTAGCGGACGTCATCAGTGAAGGCGTTCATCCTCCCTTGACCTTGGAGCCGGGTCGAAGGCTTACCGCCATGGCGTGACCACCATGCGTCTCCCGCTCGCGACGCGCTCCCGACGCTGCGCGACGCCGCAGGGTCAGGACCGGCGTTGTTGACCGGCCCTGACCCTGCTGCGACCCCCAGCGGGACGCCAAGCTCGACCGCATCGAATACGTCCTGGAGCACTTACCCGACCGGGTTTTCGCCTTCGACGAGTTCGGCCCGCTCGGCATCCGTCCCACCGCAGGATCCTGCTGGGCCGCACAGGGCAAGCCCAACCGGAATCCGGCGATGTATCACCGCACCCACGGCGTGACGTACTTCCACGGCTGTTACTCGCTCGGCGACGACATGTTGTGAGGCATCAACCACCGCCACAAGGGTGCCGCACAGTCCCTGGCCGCGCTGAAGTCGATCCGCGCGGCCCCCGCCCGGACGGCGCCTCCATCTACGTGATCACGGACAACCTGTCCGCGCACAAGGGCACCAAGATTCGCGCCAGGGCAAAGACGGTCCCGATCGCACTGCGGTCGGGACCTTCGCCGTCTCCTGGTTGCAGTCAAGCCTGCTGCGCCTACCTGCTCAACCAGGCCCGCCTGCACCCGTTGCTCGCCGACCTGCCGCCAGTGCTCCAGCTGTCCACCCGGGACGGACGCCACCACGCCCTGCGTGCCGTCATCGACCTGCTCGACAGCGAAGTGACGAACTGTCACCCCGGCGCCGACGCGGTGGTTCCCGCCCTCCTCGACACGCTGCTGCTCTACCTGCTGCGCGCCTGGTTCGAGGACCAGTGCACCCGCACCAAGGGCGGTTGGGCCGCCGCCCTCCAGGACCAGGCGATCGGCGCGGCCCTGAGCGTCATCCACACCGGCCCCGCCCACCCCTGGACGGTCGAGGAACTCGGCGCCCGGGCCGGCCTCTCCCGCGCCGCCTTCGCCCGCCGCTTCACCACCCTGGTCGGCCAGCCGCCACTCGCCTACCTCACCTGGTGGCGAATGACCACGGCCGGCCGCCTACTGCGGGAGTCGGACGCTCCGCTGCGCGTGGTCGCCGGACAGGCCGGCTATGTCAGCGAGTTCGCTTTCGCCAAGGCCTTCAAGCGCGAATACGCACTCTCCCCCGGTCGTTACCGGGCCCTACGAGCGGGACCTGCCGGGCGGAGGAACGGTTCGGCTCGGGCGGCGGACGGCTAGACCGACACCTCCCTGGCCGACCGAGACGACCGTGGATGCCTTCGTCATGAAGTGTCATCCGGCCGGACGGCAGCCGGACCGTAGCGGAGAACGGCGAGCACGGCTGGCCCGTGGCCGTCACCCAGCCCGACGGGCATGTCTGGCGCATGGAGTACGACTCCTACGGCGCCCTGACCGCCGAAACCGACCCCACCGGCGCCCAAGTCTCCTACCGGTACAACGACATCGGCGCAGTCACCGCGATCACCGACGCCGCCGGCCGCACGGTCCTGATCGAGACCGACCCGACGGGCATGCCCGTCGCGACCACCGACGCCGAGGGCTCGACGACGCAGTACGAGCGCGACGCCTTCGGCCGGCTCATCGCGCAAATCGCTCCGGACGGAGCGCGCACCCGGTTCGGCTGGACGACCGAGGGCAGGCTGAGCCGGCGCACCCTGCCCGACGGCACCACCGAGCGACGGGTCTACGACGGCGACGGCAACCGCGTCGAGCACATGGACACCGCAGGTCAGCAAGGTGGTGGAGCAGCGGACCTCCGAGGAGGTCACGGCCTACGTCTACGACCTGGTCGGCAACGTCCGCCACGTGCGCGGCAGCCACGCCGAGCTGAGCTACGAGCGCGACGCTCTCGGCCGGATCCTCGCCGAGACGTGCAACGGCGCCACCGTGCGCTCCACGTACGACGTGCTCGGCAGACGCACCCACCGGGTAACGCCGTCGGACGCCGAGAGTGTCTGGGAGTACGACGGCCGCGACCGGCCGGTGCTGCTACGGACGGCGGGCAGAACCGTCACCTTCGCCTACGACGCGGCCGGGACCACGAGATCTTCGAAGAGCTGAGCGAGGGAGCCAGGGCATACGTCTATCCCATCGGTATGGCCGACCGCCGCAACCAGTACCTGGGCATGGCCCCGAACGGCGCGGTGTACGTCGGCATGGACTACGTCAACCTGCTGGCGGACACCGCCGACGAGGCACTGGAGAAGCTCATCGTCGGACTCCGGTAGCCGGGAAGGCATCCGGGTTCAGACTCGAAGTCTGTCCAGGTCGAGCCATCGGGCCGACGACTCCTTACGGACGTCTTACGCGCCAACCCGAGTCCTACCGCGACAACCTCCCGCTCCCCTATAACAAGAGATATAACATTCGTTATACGGGAGGGACTCCTCGATGAACCCGAACCAATCCGCCATCCCTCATAGCCCCGGGCGCCGGTGGCAGCTCCGGCGGCCTCGGCGGCTCGCGCCGCTGTTGGCGGGCGCGGCACTGGTGGGCGGGCTCGCCCTGGTACCGGCGGCGCCGACCGCGTGGTCGGCGTCCGGGACCACGACAACGTCAGTCCGTTCAGGCGCGGCTGACGCGGTGACACCCATGCTGGACTGCGCGACGCTGAGCACGCTCGACCTCACCGCCGTACCCGACGCCCCCAGCCGGGTGCTGTCCGCGGCGCCGGTCACGCTCGGCGGGATCGCCTACTGCGACGTCAAGGGCTATATCGCCCCGCAGACCCAGTTCGACCTCAAACTGCCCGTCGCGACCTGGCGCGGGCAGTACGTACAGGTCGGCTGCGGCGGCTACTGCGGCGCCGTACCCACCGCCGACGCCAACATCGCGCCGCAGCTCTCCTCGGGGTGCGCCCCCGTCAACAACGGGGAGCTGGCCATCGCTTCCGACAACGAGGGCCATGTCGGCAGCAACCGGTTCGACGGCCTGTGGGGGAAGGACGACCCCCAGCTGCGCGCCGTCTTCGGCTACAGCTCCGAGCACAGCCTCGCCCAGGTCTCCAAGGCGGTCATCGCCCGCTACTACGGACAGCCCGCGGCCCACTCCTTCTTCGACGGCTGCTCCGACGGCGGACGTGAGGCGCTGATGGAGGCCCAGCGCTACCCGGCCGACTTCGACGGCATCCTGGCCGGAGCTCCCGCCCTCGACGCCACCGACTTCTCGGGGATCCTCGAAACCTGGATCCACCGATCCAACACCGACGGCACCGGACGCCAGATCCTGGGAACGAGCAAGCTGCCGGCCCTGCACGCGGCCGTGCTGAAGGCCTGCGCCGGACCTGACGGACTGATCGACGACCCGCGCACTTGCGGCTTCGAGCCGGCGAGCCTCCAGTGCCCGGCGGGGACCGACTCCGCGTCCTGCCTCACTCCCGCCGAGGCCGGCGTGGCCCGCGCGTTCTACAGCGGCCCGGCCGACCAGCGGGGGCGCAACCTCTACCCGGGCGGACTGCCCTACGGATCCGAGCTCGCCTGGGCCGGCTGGAACATCAACCCGGCGGGCGACGCGTCGGCGACCAATGCCGCGCAGCTGGCCCTCAACTACCTCAAGTACCTGGACTACACCAAGAGCCCGGCGGACTCCTCCACCCTGCGGGACTTCCGCTTCACCGACGAGTCCTACGCCAGGCTTCAGCAGGGCGCCAAGCTCTACAACGCCACCAACCCCGATCTCACCGCCTTCAGCCGGCACGGCGGGAAGATCATCCTCTACCACGGCTGGGCAGACCAGGCCATCCCGCCGTTCGGCACTGCCGCCTACTACCGGGCGCTCGCCGACACCACGAAGGACTACACCGCCTTCTCCCGGCTCTACATGATTCCCGGTCAGTACCACTGCCTGGCCGGGGGAAACCCGCAGGCGACCGGCGACCTGCTCACTCCGCTGATGTCGTGGGTGCAGGGCGGCCAGGCCCCCGGGGCCGAGACCTTCCCGACTTTCAAGCCCACGGCCGGACAGCCTGCGGCCCTCACCGTGCAGCCGTACAACCCGTACCTCACCGTCGGCGGACACGGCTACAACAACGGATACCGCTGGATCGGCCACTTCCACTGAACCGACTCCGGTAATCCGACTCCGCCCGGCCGACTCCGATGAACGCTGGCGGCCTGTTCCCCGCCGACCGACGGCGAGGAACAGGCCGCCAGGTCTGCGATGCTTCGGAAGGACTTTTTCAGAGGGGACAGGTGCGGTGGCGGACGGCGAAGACCTGCGCGACCAGTTCATCGAGGCCGCGTTGCGGGTGATCGCCGAGCACGGTCCGGCCGGCCTCACGGTGCGGCGGGTCGCCGAGGCGGCCGGCTCGTCCACCATGGGCGTCTACAGCCGCTTCGGAAGCCGTACGGGCATGCTCGAAGCCCTCTACGAGCGGGCGTTCGTCATGCTGCGGGACGCCTTCGCCACGGTGCCGGCCACCGGAGAAGCCCTGACGGACGTGCGTGGCCTGGCGCAGGCGTACCGGCTCTTCGCGCTCCGGAGCCCCACTCGCTACGCGTTCATGTTCGAACGGGCGGTGCCCACCTTCGATCCCGGCCCCGACCTTCGCGCGCGAGCCCTGGAGAGCACCTTCGGGGTGCTGGCCGCAGCGGTCGCACGGGCCGCCGATCCGGCCGCCGATCCGGATGCCGCCGACCGGAACGCGTATCTGATGTGGGCGGCCATGCACGGCATGGTCAGCATCGAGCTGACCCACCGGGACCGCACCGAGCTGCCCGGCTGGTCGATCGCGTCGGACTGGGAAGGCGTCTACCTCGACGGCGTACACGCCCTCTGGAACGGCCTCGGCCTCGGCCGCTGAGCACATCGGAGGCACGAGGGGCCGGGTCGCCGGGGGGTGGCCGGCGACCCGGGGGCCGTGCAGTGGGAGTCAGCCGTTCTGGGCGCCGTTGCCGGACAGGACCGGGATCTGGTCCAGGATGTGCGAGGCGGCCTCGTCGCCCTTGATCTGGGAGGAGTTCTCGGCGCACTGCTGGTTCTGCGGCGAGGACAGCACGTTGATGTCCTGGGCGGTGATCGGCACGAGGATACCGACGAGCGAGCCGACGTTGGCCTTGGCCGGGAGGCCGACACACAGCTTGTTGAGCGAGCCCTGCGCGAGACCCATCTGCGGGCTCATCTTGCCGCCGGTGTGGGTGTTGCCGTAGTTCTGCTCGGATCCGTTGCCGTTGACGGTGCTGGTGCCGCCGTCGTTGCCGATGGCCATCGCCTGCGGGGCAGAGGCGGCACCGGCGGCCACGACGGAGGCGGCCAGGGCAGCGCCCGCGAGAAGCTTCTTGATCATGGTTGGTCTTAGTCCTTTTTATCCGAAAATGCCCGTGGTTGGGGCGAAGAGATCAACCGATCCCGAGGGGATTGGTTCCGGCGCGTCACCCCAATGGCGGAAAGGGCCCCGAAAACGGGCCAATCGCCTGCCCATGGGCCGGTCAGGACCTGGACATGCCATTGGCCGGACCCGCGATCGTTCCACACCGCACCGCACCGCACCGCACCGCGCTTCGCGCGGAAGGGAGGTGGATCAGCCGCCGAGGGGCAGGCCGCCGAGCAGGGAGGTGGCCTTGGTGGTGGTGCCCAGCGACGACGTCGCGCCCTGCGCGGCCTCGGTCGCCTGGCCCAGGAGGGCGTCGGTGGAAGTGTCCGACCTCAGCTTGTCGGTGGTGGAGGTGACCGAGCCCACCGTGGAGTCGACGTGGGCACGGTCGGCCGCCTTCTGGACCGGCTGCGCCGCGAAGGCCTGGTCGAGGCCGCCGTTGATGCTCATCGGCATCGGGGCCGCGTCATCAGCGAACGCCGGCGCGGCGGCACCCATGGCCATCACGGAACCAGCGACGACCACAGCAACCTTGGAGTACTTCACGTTCAACCCTTTCAGTAGCGGCGCCGGCAACGGTCACAGACGTTGTGCCGCGTGAGCGACGAGTGGCTCACGACGCCGTAGTCGCCATGGCTAACGATCGCGCTTCGCAACAGCAACCATGAAGAATCATCATTCTTGGCAATCACTCGAAAGTGAGGAACTCATGCAATTCTAGTATCAGTTACCGTTCCTGATTTTCAGGACGTTGCGGACGCTGCGCCGGATACAGGCGAACGCATTTGCAACAAGCGAAATGACATATTCTCGTTCGCGTGAAGTCGCGGTTCTGCCGAGGAGACCGCAGCCCCCGGCCCGTACTATCGGAGACGCACGAGGAGTCCGCAGATTCCTGCGCACGGCCTGCCCGCGGTGGGCCCCCAGCCGCCGGCGAATTCGCCGTTCGGGCACCTCGCGAATCTCCTGTCGCGAGGCACCGGGGCAGGCCGTTCCCCACCGCGTCGACGCGGCTGCCGGTTTACCGACCGAAGGGTCAGGCCCGCAGGGTCAGGCCCGCAGGGCGCGCGACCGGCGGTACAGCATTGCTCCACTCAGCAGCAGTCCGGCACTGACGGCTCCTGCCGTGCCGAGGTCCTCCGCACCCGTGTGGGCGAGCTGCGCGCGCCTCAGCTCCTGGTGCACCGGGACGACGGGCCCGGGCGCGGCATGGTGCTCTGCCCGGGGCGGCGGGATGTGGTGCTCTGCCAGGGGCGGCGGGGTGTGGTGCCCCGAGGACAACGGCGGGGTCTGGTGCGCCGGCGGCGTCTGCCAACCGGCTTTCCCGGGCGGGTGGTTGACAACGGGTGGAGGCGTCCATCCATTGCCGGGGGGAGACGTCCTTTCGTTCCCGCCGGTCTCCTCGCTCGCGCAGTTGTTGCCGAATGCCGGGTTCAGCAGCGCGACGACGTCGGCCGAATTGCCGCACAGGTTGACCGGGGCCTCGACCGGAACCCGGGCATTGTTCCCCGAGGCAACACCGGGTGAGTCCGCAGTGCTGTCGTGACCGCCGTGCCGCGTGCCGCGCTGGTCTCCGTATTCGTCTCCGCCCTGGTCTCCGTAATGCTCCCAGTACTGCTCGCCGTACTGGTCTCCGTGCTGCCCTCCGTACTGGTCACCGGCGTGGCTGTCGGCATGGCCGCCGCCCCGGTTGTCGTCCGTGCCGGATGATCCCCCGCGGTGATCGTGCGCCTGGGCCGACTCGTTGGCGCAGTTGTTGCCGAATGCCGGGTTCAGCATCGCGGCGCCGTCCACCGAGTTGCCGCACAGGTTCACCGATACGTCCACCGGGGCCGCGACGCTGTTGCCGGCCACCACACCCGGCGAGTTCGACGTGGTCGAGTGGGATTCGCTGTCGGCATGTGCGTAGCCGCCGGTCACGGCGAGCACGCTGCTCGCGGCCGCGACGGTGATCAAGCTCCTGCTCAAGGCCTGTCGCATCGACTCTCTTCCTGCCTTGGGTTGTTCGGAATGCGCGCGGGAAGCTCTCCCGCGCGCCGGAGCCGCAGCGGCCCCGGAGCACAAGCCAGCGCTCCGGGGCCGCTACGGGTCGCCCTCACGGGCTGATGACCAACGTCACTTGTTGGTGCAGCTGTTGCCGAAGGCGGGGTTGAGCAGGCCGATGACGCTGACCGTGTTGCCGCAGACGTTGATCGGCACGTGGACCGGGACCTGGACGACGTTGCCGGACAGCACGCCCGGGGAGTCCTTGGCCACACCGTTGGCCTCGGCGTCGGCGAACGCGGGTGCAGCGGCTCCCAGGGCCATCAGCGTTCCGGCGGCGATCGCAGCAACCTTCGAGTACTTCACGTTGAGCTCCCTTTCCATAGGGGCGTCCATCGCAGTCACGACCGTCGTGCTGCCCGGGCGAATTTCATGCCACCCGTGACACCGCTACCTTCCGGGGTAACGACTGCCGATGACAGGAGAAACCCTTCGCACTGCGCTCCGGTGATCATCCACTCTAATGACGTAACTGCGCTGTCAAGGTTCACGAATTGTCGTCGCTGATATCTTCTCGCGAAATCGAAAAAGGCGTGAAGAAAACAGCCCGCGCGCCGCTCCCGCACAGCATCCGCACAGCATCCCGCACAACGCAAAAAAGCCCTGGCCGCCGGTGGTCACCGGCGGCCAGGGCCTTCAGACGGTGCGGATCACTTGTTGCCGACGCCGTTGCCGGACAGCACCGGGATCTGGTCCAGGATGTGCGACAGCGGCTCGTCGCCCTTGATCTGGGAGGAGTTCTCGGTGCACTGCTGGTTCTGCGGCGACGACAGGACGTTGATGTCCTGGACCGTGATCGGAACCACGCCGACGAGCGAGCCGACATTGCCCTTCAGCGGCACCGCGAGGCACGGCTTGTTCAGGGAGCCCTGGACGAGCGCGAACGACGGGCTCATGTAGCCGCTGGTGTAGGTGTTGCCGTAGTTCTGCTCGGAACCGTTGCCGTTGGTGGTGCTGGTGCCGCCGTCGTTGCCGATGGCCATCGCCGGCGAGGCCACCGCTGCCGAGACGCCCACGACGGAGACAGCCACCGCAGCCGTGGCGAGGAACTTCTTGATCACGATTAGTCCTTCTTATGCGAGATTGCCCTGGTACCGGGTCGGACTGATCAACCGTCCATCGCAGGTTTGGTTATGGCCCTTCACCCAAATGGTGACGGGCACCCGATCGGGGGACGAGCGTGCCGCGTGTTCGGTATTCCGCCGTATCTCGCCGCATCTCACCGTTTCCTGCCGTTTCTTCGCGAACTCATTCGAAAGGCGAACGCGTCCCCAACAGGGAACAGAGGTTGATCAGTTGGTCATAACAATGTGCTGGAACGCAAGGTCGGCGCGTCTCACGTGATTTTCAGCCCGCAGTCTGTCACCGTGCATTCCTGCAGCTCCGAGCCCCAATTCGCGCCGGCGCTCGGACAAGGATTACCTGTCTGGCATCCCCTTCGTTGATACCGCGACAGGCCGCTGTTTTCGCGGCCGGGACAGGCAGCACACAACCGATTCTTCATGTCGCGGAGAGAGGGAACGGCGCGCGATGCCGCAACACCAGCAGGACCCCGGTCGGCTGACGGTGCTCCACCTGGTTCAGCCTGTCGACGGCGGGGTCGCGCGCGTCGTCACCGACCTGGTGCGTGCCCAGGTACGTGACGGGGTCCGCGCGGTCGTGGCCTGCCCTCCCGTCGGCGGTCTGGCCGCCGACGCGGCCGCCGTGGGCGCCGAGGTCGTGCCCTGGGCGGCCGGCCGTTCTCCCGGTCCCCGGCTTCCCCAGGAGATCCGGCACGCCGGCCGGCTGATCCGCCAGATCCGGCCGGACCTGGTCCACGCCCACAGTGCCAAGGCGGGCCTGGCGGGACGGCTGGCGGTACGCGGCCGCCTTCCTACGGTGTTCCAGCCCCACGCCTGGTCCTTCGAGGCGGTCGGCGGAGCGACCGCGCACGCGGCCCTGCGCTGGGAGCGATGGGCCGCGGGCTGGGCCACCAGGGTGCTCTGTGTGAGCGAGAGCGAACGGCGGACGGGGGAGAGCGCCGGGGTACGCGCCCGCTGGGCGGTCATCCCCAACGGCGTCGACCTCGACCGGTTCACTCCCCGGAGCGGAACGGAGGACCGGGCCCGCGATCTCCGCACGTCGCTCCCCGCCCTCTCCGGTCTGCCCCCGGCCGCCCCCCTGGTGGTCTGTGTGGGCCGGCTGTGTCCGCAGAAGGGCCAGGATCTGCTCCTGCGGGCCTGGCCGGAGATCACCGCCCGGCTTCCCGACGCGCGGCTGGTGCTGGTCGGCGACGGTCCCGACCGGGACCGGCTGCACCGGACCGCGCCCGAAGGGGTGTTGTTCGCCGGGGCCACGCGGGACTCCGTCCCCTGGTACCGGGCCGCCGATGTGGTGGTCCAGCCGTCCCGGTGGGAGGGGATGGCGCTGTCCCCGCTGGAGGCGATGGCCTGCGGCCGGCCCGTGGTGATGACGGATGTCAACGGCGCCCGGGAGAGCCTGCCGCCCGGTCAGGAACGCCACTGCCTCGTGCCGCCCGGCGATCGGGGCGCCCTCGTCCAGGCGCTGCTCGGTCTGCTGACCGACCCCGGCCTGCGCACCACGGTTGCCGGCCGGGCCCTCACCCATGTGCGCACGACCTACGACGTGCGGCGGACGACGACGTCGGTCGCCGACCTCTACCGCGACGTGCTCGATCTGTCGCACCCCGAGTGCAGGGAACGCATCACGCGATGACGACGGAGAGCGCAAGCACCCACCACCCGGCCCGGCACGTGACGCAGCCCCCGGTCGCGCCCGCCACGACCGCCCCGATCCCGCCACCCCAGACCGCCCCGATCTCGCCACCGCGACGGCCGACCGACCTCTCCACCCCGCCACTTCACCAGCCGATCCCCTTCCGCCACCGTGCGACCGGCCCGCTCATCGCCACCGACTGTGCGGCCGCCGCCTGCGTCCTGGCCTGCCACCCGGCCACTCCGGTACTGCTGCTCGGCCCGCTCCTGATGTTCCTGACGCTGCTGCACACCCACGCCGGGCTGTACCGCACGGGTCTCGACCCGGCGGCCCTCGACGAACTGCCCGCGCTGGCGGGGTGCGCGGCCCTGGCCTGGTGCGCCGCGGCCACCGCCCTCACCGCCGTCCGCCCGGAGCGGTCCCCCGGCTGGGGTGTGCTGCTCGCCGCCGTAGCCGCGACCAGCCTGCTGGCCTGCGCCGCCCGCGCGGTGATCTACCGCGTCCAGCGCTGGTCGGCGTGCCGTCATCCGCGCTCGACCCTGATCGTGGGGACGGGGCCGGCCGTCCACCAGATCGCCGACGCGCTGTTCGCGCACCCCGAGTACGGCATGCGGGCGGTCGGCGTGGTGCACGCCGACACCGGCACCACCACCGAATCGTCGCTGCCCGTGCTCACGTCCGCGGGGGGTGTGAACCGGGCGATCATCCAGAACTCGGTGCGCTACGCCGTGTTCACCGGAGCCGCTGCGGGCGACCGTGACACCCCCGGACTGGTCCGGCTGCTCGCCGCCCGTGGCTGTTGTCTGTGGCAGGTCAGGTCGGGGCCCGGGTCCAGCACCGGCGTGCGTTCCTCGTCCGGTCATCTGTGGGGTTTCGCCTGCTCCCGGCTCGACCCCTATCCGCGCCCCGGTGCCGCCTTGATGTCCAAGCGCGTCCTGGACGCCGTCCTCGCCTCCGTGGCCCTGGTCCCCGCCGCGCCGATCCTGGCGGCCTGTGCCCTCGCCGTCCGGCTGTCCGACGGCCCGGGGGTCCTCTTCCGCCAGGAACGGATCGGCCTGGCCGGACGGCCGTTCACCCTCCTGAAGTTCCGCACCCTGCGACCGAGCGACGAACGCGAATCAGCCACCCGGTGGAACGTCTCCGACGACCGGCGGATGAGCACGGTCGGCCACATTCTGCGCCGCACCTCCCTCGACGAGCTGCCGCAGCTGTGGAACGTCCTGCGGGGCGACATGAGCCTGGTCGGGCCGCGACCGGAACGCCCGTATTTCGTCCGCCAGTTCAGCCGGTCGTATCCCGGATACCAGGACCGGCACCGGATGCCCGTGGGCATCACCGGGCTCGCGCAGATCCACGGTCTGCGCGGCGACACCTCCATCGAGGACCGGGCCCGCTTCGACAACCACTACATCGAGAGCTGGTCGCTGTGGCAGGACATCCGGATCCTGTTGCTCACCGCGACGGCGCTCTTCCGATTCGGGGGGAGCTGAGCATGGCCGCCGGTATCCCGGGCACCCTCTCCCACCCCGGCCGGCGCCCGCGCGCGGTCAGCCTCGCGATCGGCCATGTCCTTCGTCAATGGGCTCGGCGTCAATGTGTATGGCGTCAATGGGCATGGCTGGGGCCGCTGTTGCCCGCGCTGGCGACCGTGCTGCTGCTCGCGGCCCCCATCGAGACGGGGGACGTGACCGCGTCGGGCAAGATCACCCCCGCCGACGCGGCCTCGGCGGTGCTGGTGGCCTTCTGCGCCGTCCGGGCCCTTCGCGACCGGGCCCGGCCCCTGACACGCGCGGCCGCCGTCATCCTTGGCGCACCCGTCGTCGCGGTCGCCATCGCCACCATCACCTCCGGTGACCCGGCGGCGAGCCTCGACGGATTCGTGCGGTACCTGCAGGTCTTCGTCCTCGTGCCCACCGCGCTGGTGCTCCTGCTGCGCGACCGCCGTGACTTCCTGGTGGTGGCCGGCTCCGTCGTCCTGCTCGCCCTGGTGCAGGGCGCGATCGGCGTCTACCAGTACGCGACGGGTACGGGTGCCTCGTACGTGGGCGAGAACATCCGCGCTGTGGGGACCTTCGGTCCTTCGGACGTGATGGGCATGGCCACGGTGGTCGCCTACGGGCTGATGATCGCCGTCGGCCTGGCCCTCGCCCCGGCCACGGCCGGCGCGCCGCGCTGGCTCCGGCCGGCCGCGCTGGGCTGCGCCGCCGCGCTCGTCGTCCCGCTGGTGGTGTCCTTCAGCCGCGGCACGTGGATCGCCACCGTGCTGGCGTGCACCGTGATGACCGTGCTGGCCGGATGGCGCCGGGCGGTACGGATCTTCGCGGTGACGGCCGCCGCGGGCGTGGTTCTGGTCGGGGGCGCGGGCGTGGGGTCCCAGCTGATCACCGACCGGGTCGCCAGCATCACGCGGGTGACCGACGCTCCCGACGCGTCGGTGACCGACCGGTACAGCCTGTGGGCCGCCGCCACCGGCATGTGGCGCGAGCAGCCGTTCACCGGCGTCGGTCTGAAGGGCTTCCCCGCCCACCGCGACGGGCATGCCGCGCTCAATCTGTCGTCCGGCAGTGACACCGCGGGTGCTGGCCAGCAGTTCAAGCTCGAACCCCTGCTGTCGCCGCACAACATGTATCTGCTCATCCTCAGCGAGCAGGGGCTGGTCGGCGTCACCCTGATCGTCGGCAGCTGGGCGGCCCTGCTGGTCGGCGGAGTGCGCCGGCTGACGGCCGCCCACCGCACCGGCCACGGTACCGACCGCGGGCTGATCGCGACCGCACTCCTGCTCTGGCAGTGCGTCGACTTCCTGTACTCCGACATCGGCGGCCCCTCCACCGTCCTGACCGCCCTGCTGTTCGGCCTGGCCGCCGCCTGGGCACTGCAGCCCGCGGCGGACGACGAGGGCACCTCGGTCACCTCAGTCACCTCGGGCGACGCGGGCGACCCGGTGGCCGCCCGATGACGGACACCGCGGCGCAGGCCGAGCCGCAGGCCGGGCCTGCCCCCCTCGGCGAACCGGCCGTCGTCGCCGGCCCGGGTACGGAGTCGCCCCGTCCCTCGGGCCTGGGCCGGGTGCTGGCCCGGGCCGCGGCCCTCACCGCCGCGCTCACCGCCGCCGGCTCCCTCCTGGGCCTGATCCGCGACCAGACGATCGCCCATCTGTTCGGCGCCGGTCCCGCCACCGACGCCTTCCTGGTGGCGTGGACGGTGCCGGAACTGTCCTCGACCGTTCTCATCGAGGACGGGATGGCCCTCCTGCTGATCCCGGCCTTCAGCCTGGCGCTGGCCCGGCGCGCCGCCGGGCGGCGACCCGACCCGGTCCGGGTGCTGCTGGCGACCACGCTGCCCCGGCTGCTGCTGGCCCTGGCCGCGGCGATGGCGCTGATCGAACTGGGCGCGCCCGCTCTGGTCCACATCATGGCGCCCGGCCTGACCGCGCCTCAGCTCGCGGTGGACTGCACCCGGCTGACCGCCGCCACCGTCCTGACGTTCGGCCTCACCGGATACTTCAGCGCCGCGCTGCGCGCCCACCGCCGGTTCATCCCCCCGGCGGCCATCTACGTCGCCTACAACGTCGGCATCATCGCCACCCTGCTGCTGCTCCACGCCCGCTGGGGGGTACGTGCCGCCGCCGCGGGCGTCGCGATGGGCGGCCTGCTGATGGTCCTCGTCCAGCTGCCCTCGTTCCTGCGCCAACTGCCACCGCGCACCTCGCGCGGACGGCACAGCGCGCGAGCCGTCGTTCCGGCTGCCATCACCCCGGACGCCGTCACGCCGCATACCGTCACGCCGCACGCCGTCTCGCCGGCCGCCATCTCGCCGGTCACCGAGGCGGCGGGCCCCGCGCCCCTGAGGTTCGCGCTGCTGGCTCCCGTGATCATCTTCAGCCTGAGCCGCCAGACCCAGGTCCTGATCGAGCGATTCTTCGCCGCCTCGCTTCCGGCCGGCGCCATCTCGCATCTGAACTACGCGCAGAAGGTGGCCCAGTTGCCGATGGTGCTCTCGCTGATGATCTGCACCGTCACCTTCCCGGTCGTGGCCCAGGCCCTGGCCGCCGGCGAACCCGAGAAGGCCAGGCGCCGGGTGGAACGCGATCTGACGCTGGCCGGCATCGTGGTGCTCCTGGGCACCGCCTTCGTCATCGCCTGCGCTCCGCAGATCATCGAACTGCTCTTCCAGCGCGGGGTCTTCGACGCGGCGGACACCGCGGCGACGGCGTCCGTCATGCGGGTCTACGCACTGGGCCTGCTCGGCCAGAGCCTGGTGGGAGCCCTGGTCCGGCCGTTCTTCTCGGCCGCCCGGCCCACTTGGTACCCGGCCGCCGCCATGGCCGTCGGACTGCTGATCACCATCACCGCGGGGGCCGCCACCGTCGGGTACTGGGGCATCTACGGCATCGCCGGCGCCAACGCCGCCGGTATCACCACCACCGCCGTGCTGCTGCTGCGCGGCCTCGGCGCCCAGCCGATCGCCATCAGGCCCCGCCAGGTCGCGGCGGGTATCGGCCGGCTCATCGTGGCCGCCGCGGCCGCCACCGCGGCCGGCTGGGCGACCGCATCCGCCTTACCCGACCCGCTCCTGAGCACCGCTGTCTGCTGCCTCGTCGTACCGGCCGCCTTCACCGCGGCGGCCGCCGCCGTACAGGTGCCGGAAGTCCCGCACCTGCTCGCCACCGTGAAACGAAAGCTCCCCCATGTCCGCTGATATCGCGCCTGCCCGCGTCCCTTCGCACCGCGCTTCCGTGCGCCGCGCACTTTCCGGTCGGAGCCTGCAGGCGCCGCCCTGGGTGCTGATGTACCACTCGGTCGGGGACTGCACCGACGATCCGTACCAGGTCACCGTCACCCCCGACCGGCTCGACCACCAGCTGAGCTGGCTGGACCGCCGCGACCTGACCGGGGTGAGCATGTCCGAACTGCTGCGCGCCCGCGCGGCCGGACGCGGACACCGGCTGGTCGGGCTGACCTTCGACGACGGCTACACCGATTTCCTGGAGCACGCGGTACCGCTGCTGCGCCGCCACGCCCACACCGCCACGGTCTTCGTCCTGCCCGGCCGCCTCGGCGGAGTCAACGCCTGGGACGTGCTGGGGCCGCGCAAACCGCTGCTGACCGAGTGCGCTATCCGCGCCGTGGCCGCCGCCGGCATGGAGATCGGCTCCCACGGCCTGGTCCACCAGGACCTGACGGCCCTCGACGATGACGACGCGCTGGCAGCCGAGGTGCGCGGCAGCCGCGACCTGCTCCACGAGATCACCGGCAGCGCTCCCGCGGGCTTCTGCTACCCGTACGGCAAGCTGGACGCCCGCACCGTCGACGCCGTTCGCGCGGCCGGTTACCAGTACGGCTGCGCCGTCGGCCCGGGCCCGCTGAACGGGCCGCACGCGCTGCCCCGCGCCTACATCGGGGAGCGCGACACCGCGGGGCGACTCCACCTCAAGCACCTGCTGCACCGGCTGCCCCGCCGCCGGCTCTCCCCCGCGGCCGGTCCCGTCGAGCAGGTCGAAGTGCCGGACGCCCGTGACGCCGACACAGCGCACGACGCGCACGGCGAGCCGGACCGTCAGGACAGCCGGTGAAAGTCCTGCACATCATCACGGGGCTCGGCGTCGGCGGAGCCGAACAGCAGTTGCGCCTGCTGCTGCGGCATCTGCCGCTGTCCTGCGAGGTCATCACCCTCACCCATCCGGGCCCGGTCGCCGACGGCATCCGCGCCGACGGCACCCCCGTCACCCATCTGGGCATGACCGGCAACCGGGACCTCACCGCGCTGCCCCGGCTGACCCGGCTGATCCGCGCCGGACGCTACGACATCGTGCACACCCATCTCTACCGGGCCTGCGTCTACGGCCGTATCGCCGCCCGGCTGGCCGGGGTGCGCACCGTGGTCGCCACCGAACACTCCCTCGGCGACACCCTCATCGAAGGCCGCCCCCTCACTCGCGGCACCCGCGCCCTCTACCGGGGCACGGAGAAACTGGGCACCGCGACCGTCGCCGTCTCCGGCACCGTCGCCCAACGCCTGCGCGCCTGGGGCATCCCCGGGCCGCGTATCCATACGGTGCCCAACGGCATCGACGCCGGAGCCTTCCGCTTCGACGCCGCGGTCCGGGCCGCCACCCGAGCCCGGCTCGGCCTTCCCCCGGACGCCTTCGTGGTGGGCGGCGTCGGCCGGCTCGTGCCCGGCAAGCGCTTCGACCTGCTGGTCCGCGCGGTCGCCGACCGCCCAGGAGCCCGGCTGCTGCTGGCCGGTACGGGTCCCGAGCACGACGCCCTGCTGCGCCTGGCCGGCACGCTCGGCGCGGCCGACCGGATCCATCTGCCGGGCGCGGCCGAAGGCCCGGGCGACACCCGCGCGCAGAGCGGCGCCTGCGAGCGGGGCGACGGAGACGGCACGCCGGGCATCGCCGCCCTGCTCGCGGCCATGGACCTCTTCGTCTCCCCCTCCAATGAGGAGACCTTCGGGCTTGCCGTCCTCGAGGCCCTCGCCGCCGGACTGCCCGTCCTGTACGCCGCCTGCCCGGCGCTCGACGACCTGCCCCCCTCGCACGCACCCGGCGCGCGCCGCGTCAACGCCGACACCGGCGCCCTCGGATCCGCCCTGCGGCAGCACCAGGAGGCCGGACCGCACCGGCTGCCGGTGCCCGCCGCCGTGGGCCACTACGACATCGCCGGCACCGCCGACCGCCTGGCGGCCCTGTACGCACTCGCCGCCGCCCGGCCCTGACCCAGAGAAAGAGCGATCCCATGGACGAGACCCGAACCCACGCCCACAGCGCGCCGACCCGCCTGCGGGACGCGTCACGGCGCCTGCCCCGCTGGTGGCCGCTGCCGCTGTGCATCGGCCTCGGACTGGCCGGCGGCGCGGGATACGGCGTGGTCACCCCGCCGCAGTACTCCGCGACGAGCTACGTCATCGTCGTGCCGCAGCACTCCGACTCGTCCACCGCCCTGGGCTTCGCGCAGGCGTACGGGCGCGTCATCACCGGCTCGGCGGTGCTGACCGGCGCCCAGGAAGCGGCGGGGGTGCCGGTCTCCGCGCTGCGCACCAGCGTGCAGGCGGCCACCTCGCCCGACGCACCGATGATCGCGATCACCGGCACCGGTTCGCAGGCCGGGACCGCCGCCCGCATCGCCAACGCCGTGGCGAACTCGCTGGCCGCGACCGGTAATCAGAACGCCGCCAACACCGGTGTGCGGCTGCTGCTGTTCTCCCCGGCCGCCACGCCGTCCACCCCCGTCTCGCCCTCCACATCGCTCTCCGCCGCCGTCGGTGCCAGCGCCGGCGGGCTGCTCGGCGCGCTGATCCTCCTCGTCCGTCCCGGTGGCCGCGGACGCCGGGAGGCCGGCCACGCGGCCGTTCCCGCCCCGGCCCAGGGAATCCACCCGACGGTCAAGGAAATGGCCTGATGACCGGGGGCGACGCCGCTTCCGACGGTGGTCCTTCCGGCGACCGCGGCTCCGGCCTGTCCGTGACGATGTGCCGCGATCCGCTGCAGTTCGCCGGCCTGGCGGAGGAATGGGGGCGCCTGTACCGGCGCTGCCGGACCGCCACTTCCTTCCAGACCCATTCCTGGCTGCACTCCTGGTGGACGTCGTACGGCAGGCCCCGCCGGCTCCGTGTGCTCCTCGTCCGGCAGGCCGGTGAACTGATCGGCGCCGCCCCGCTGATGCTGGCCCACCGGCCACTGCCGGTCCTGGTGCCGCTGGGCGGCCGCATCACGGACTTCTCCGATGTGCTGCTCGACGACGGCGCCGCCGCGATCGCCGCCACCGCGATGGCCCGCGGGCTGCGCCGCGCGGCCCGCGGCGCGGTACTGGACCTGCGCGAGGTACGACCCGGCGCCGCGGCCGACCTCCTCTACGACTGCTGGCAGGGTCCGAAACGACGCCTGGCCGACTCCGTCTGCATGGAGCTGCCGGGTGCCCCCATCGATGAGCTGATCACCCGGATGTCCACATCCCGGGCGCAGCGCACCCGCGCCAAGGTGCGCAAGCTGGACTCCATGGGCATCGAGGAGCACGCCGTTCCCGAGCACGAGGTGCCCGCGGCCGTCGAGAACCTGCTGCGGCTCCACAAGCTGCAATGGGCGGGGCGCGGGGTGACCACCGAGCATGTCAGACCCCGTTTCGCCGACCATCTCAAGCGTGCCGCGCAGCACATGGTGGCCAGCGGCGACGCCCTCGTCACCGAGTACCGGATGAACGGCGAGGTGGTGGCCGCGGACCTCAAGATGCTCTCGCCCCAGCTGGTCGGCGGCTATCTCGTCGGCGCCGATCCGCGGCTGCGTACCACCAGGGTCGACGTCACCACCATGCTGCTCCGGCACGGTGCCGGCCACGCGGCCGGTGCCGGCATCGGCACGCTGAGCCTGCTGCGCGGCAACCACCCGGACAAGCTCCCCTGGTGCCCCGACATCACCGCCAACCAGCGCCTGCTGATGGCGGGGCCCATGCTCGCGCCGGCCCTGCAGCTCCAGGTGGCTCGGACCGCGGGCCGGGCCTGGCTCGTCCGGGTGGTGCTCCGCCACCTGCCGGTGGTGCGTACCTGGCGGTCGCGGCTGAACATCTGGCGGGCGGAGCGGATCTGAACACCACGACCCGCGGCGCGCATCCATCTGCGCGCCGCGGGTCGTTGAGGGCTCGATCGCGTCAGCCGGGGAGGCCGGGGACCGGGACCGGGAGGGGAACCGGGAGCGGCGGGAGGGGAACCGGGAGCGCCGGGAGGGGAACCGGGAGCGCCGGGAGCTTCGGGAGACCGGGCAGGTCCGGCACGGGCAGCCCACCGGACAGCACCGTGGCGACCACGACGTTGACCAGCCCCGTCACGACCTTCAGCGCGGCGCCGACAAGCGCCGTCGGGTCGCCGGACGTGGCGGCCTTCAGCAGGTCGTTGACGGCCGTCTGCAGAGCGGCCAACGCGTCGGCCTTGACGTCGGCCGCCCGCGGTGCCGAGGAGTCAGTGGCACTGACCCCGCGCAGCGGGAGTGCGGGCAGGGCGGGCGTCGCCGGAAGGGCAGGCGTCGCAGGAAGAGCCGACGTCGCCGGAAGGGCAGGCGTCGCAGGAAGAGCCGGCGTCGCAGGAAGAGCCGGCGTCGCGGGAAGAGCCGGCGCCACCTTGGCCGCGTCGATCGCGGTCTTGACCGCGGCGGCGTCCTTCGCGGCTGTATCCGGCGACAGCTTGGCGTCGGGGACGGCGAGCACGTGCTTGACCGCTTCCGTCACCGGTGTGAGGACACCGGCGATCTGGCCGAGAGATATGACCTGGGCCAGGAGAGCCGCGACGTCGGGCGCCGCCTGGGCGGAATTTCCTGCGGGGGGGACCTCGGGGGCGGAGAATGCCGGTCCGGCGGCGCCGAACGCGAGGGTGCCGATGAGGGCGGACGAGACGAGCACGCCGGTGATCCGGTGGGTGCGCATGAAAATGAATTCCCTTCAGTGAGCAGACGGGTACTCCACTACCGTCGAAAGCCGGCGACTCGGCCGCAACTTGTCAAGTGGAGAGACCCGTGCGTGCTGCTCCCTCTGTGAACTGGGGTTTTCCGTTCCCACGGGGATGTGCCGCAGCCGGATTCCAGAGGGCCGTTAGGGTGCTGCCCGGCGGCGAACCGCCGCTGTGCACAGCAAATTGGACTCGTGCGGCCGGTACGGGGCGATTGACAGCCGCCGTGTGAGCCAACCGGGTGCCCGGGAAGGGTGAACGGGAAGCCTGAAGGTGTCAGGGAACATGACTGTGGCCGCGTACTCGGTACGCGGCCACAGCATGCGGTGAAGGGTCGGCTGTCAGTTGTTGTTCTGGCCGTTCCCGGACGCCACCGGGATCTGGCTCAGGATGTGCGAGAGCGGCTCGTCACCCTTGATCTGGGCGGAGTTCTCCGTGCACTGCTGGTTCTGCGGCGACGACAGGACATTGATGTCCTGGACCGTGATCGGAACCACGCCGACGAGCGAGCCGACGTTCGCCTTGACGGGCAGGCCCACACACGGCTTGTTGAGCGTGCCCTGCACCAGGCCGACCTGGGGGCTCATCTCGCCGCCGGTGTAGGTGTTGCCGTAGTTCTGCTCGGAGCCGTTGCCGTCGTGCGTGGAGGTTCCTTTGTCGTTACCGATGGCCAGCGCCTGCGGGGAAGCCACGGCGGAGAGACCGACGATGGAAACGGCAACTGCTGCACTGGCCATGAACTTCTTAAGCACGGTTCGCCCTTCTTGAAAGCTATGTTCCTGTCACTGATAGCGAACTGATCAACTGTCCAATTCTGGTTTGGTTCCGCGATTTCACCCCACTGGCCCAACCGGTGACCCACGCGGTACGCCCGGCGGCCTGCCGCCGGGCGTACCGCGTGTCCGGTCAGACCTTCTTGGGCGCCTTCCACTCGATGCGGAAGCACATCCGGCCGCTGCCGAACTGACGCTTGAATTCCTCGCTCATGTCGAGAGGGAGACAGGCTTCCGCGGGAGCGGCGGCCAGGGATGTGGCGAGCGTCGGGGCGGCGCTGAAGGCCCCGGACGGCACCACGGTGCAGGTGAAGCCGGCTGCTTGCACCGGTGCGCAGGTCGGACCGACCGCCGGGACGGCCACCGGCACCGGCACCGGCACCGGCTTCACCGCCGGGGCGGGACTCGTGCCCGGCGCCGGACTCAGGCCCGGAGCGGGCGCCGGGGTGACGGCGGGCACCGGCGCGACGGTCGGTGTCACCGTGGGTGCCACCGTCGGCATCGGGGACACCGTGGGCGTCGGAGAGACCGTCGGCATAGCACTGCCCGTCGGCGTCGGCGTGACGGCTGGATTCGGCGTCGCGCCCGGCGTCGCGCCCGGGGACGCCGTCGGGGTCGGCGTCGTGGGGACCGGCATCGGCGTCGGGACCGGCTTCGGCGTAGGCTCCGGCTTCGGTTCGATGCGGTTGAAGTTCAGCGCGCGGAACACCTTCGACGATTTCGGGTTCTCCGTGCACTGCCACACACCGTGCGGGCAGTAGTCCGTCAGGGTCTGGTAGACCGGCCGGTGATCAGTGATCCACTGGAGCATCATCCGCATGTAGTCCGGGTTGTCGCCGTTCCGGAAGAGCCCCCACTCCGGATAGGAGACCGGCTTCTTGTGCTCCGCCGCGAAATCCACGTGCGCCTGGAGACCGAACGGCTGCTCGACCTGGTCGTAGAACGAGTCGCCCGGCGGCTGGTCGTACGAGTCCATGCCGATGATGTCCACGACGGAGTCACCGGGATAGCACGCCGTCCATCCGATCGCGTCCTCGCCGCGGTTCGGTGTGAAGTCGAACCGGAACCGCTGTCCGGGGACGGCGCGCATGGCGGCCACGATGCGGTTCCAGTACGCCTTCCAGGACGTGGGATCGGGACCGCAGCGGTGGGTGTACGTGGTGCCGTTCATCTCCCAGCCCAGGACGATGACGGTGTCGGGCACGTTCAGAGCGACCAGCCGCTCGGCCAGCTTGGTGAAGTGGCCGTCGAACGCGCCAGACGCTCCCGAGTGCAGCAGATCCCGCACCTCGTCGTCGGAGACATGCTGCTCGTTGCGCTCCTGCATCGGCACGTTGAGGACGAACTGCCGGTCCGCGTCGGCGCGCTTCCACTTGGCCCACGGCTGCAGCAGCTCGGGATCGCCCTCGATGTTGGACCAGCTCTCACCGGGGAGATAGGTGTGGCCCACCTTGAGGTTGGTGCCGCCCAGCCAGTTCTCCAGGTCGGAGATGCGCTGCACGCCATCGGCGCCGGAGGACGTGAACGCCCCCATGGGTGCGTACCCCGCGGAGCCGCCCGTCCTGTCGGGTCCGGGGAATGCCGGCTTCGGCGTCGGATCGGTGCTGTCCGACGTATTGCGGATCTCGACCTCGGCGGCATGGGTCATTCCGAACATGAGCAGGACGGCGGTGACCGCTCCGACACATGTACCGGTCAGCCTCTGGCGTCGGTGGGCCATCTCTGCTCCTCCTGCGACGTTACCGAACCGAAGCACGCTCCCCGGACGGTAATTCAGAAAGTATTGCCAGCCGGGCAGTACAGCGCCTTCTGATAGTCCATTAGGAAACCTGTGCAGGTCCGGACCGCCGGAGAATCCTTCGGACCGTCAGATCGAGTGATGTCCTGGATCCGGTTGACCGCCGCGCGGTATTGGGGCGAATCCGCCTTCGTTACGGGTCGGGGGCAAACGCCACCCGCACGGAGGAGTTCCGTACTCCGGCTGCCGGGAATTGCCGGTGCCTCGCGGCGGGAGCGGGATGATGGGCCGGAGGTGACGGACGTTCAGGGCCGCGCGCCGGGGTAGCAGCCGAACAATGCGGCCGCCCCTGAAGTGGCGGTATCGAGCGCGCCGAGCCGCGTTATATGGCGCATAGTCAGATATATCCGACGGCACGGTCCGGCCCTCGCGGCCGATATCGAGGGGAGCTGAGCATGAGCGAGGCCAAGGAAAGCAGCGGCGGGAAAGCGCCGTCCTCCGTCACTCGGCGGAGGATGCTCAAGGCGGCGATCACCGCCGCCGTCACCGTCACGGGTACGACCGCGGCGCTCTATCCGATCCTCACGGCCAAACGGACCGAGGCCACCGGGACGCAGGGGACGGCCGGGGGTACCGGGGACGACCGCCCCCCGTCGGATCCGTCCGCCGGAGCGTTCGACGAGATCTACCGGGGCCGTCGTATTCGGGGCCTTCCCACGGGCACGGACGCGACCGCCGATGGCGCCACCGCGAAACCCGGTGTCGACATCCTCATCGACGGCAGGCCCCTCCATGTCATGCGCCGCGCGGACGGCAGCTATGTGAGCGTGGCGAACCACTACCAGTCGTTCGCCACACCGCTCGCCACAGCCCGCGGCGCGGTCGATGTGATCGGCGGCGCTCAGCTGTCACTGGCCACTTCCTACCACCACTGACCGGAGAAGGACCGATACCGGTGTACATCCGCAAGAACCAGAAGAACCTCACCAGCTCCCAGAAGAAGAGATTCGTCAATGCGGTGCTGGCACTCAAATCGAACGGCGCCTACGACGATTTCGTCCGCCTGCACGGTCAGTACTACGTCTCCGACGGAGACACCGGGCTCCGGGTCGGCCATATGGCGCCTTCGTTCTTCCCATGGCACCGCCGGCTGCTCCTGGAATTCGAACGCTCATTGCAATCCGTGGATCCGGGGGTCACCGTGCCCTACTGGGACTGGACGCGGGACAGCTCACCGTCCTCCTCGCTGTGGGCGAAGGATTTCATGGGCGGCAACGGCCGTTCGAGCGATGGACAGGTCCTGACCGGCCCCTTCGCGTATTCCAACGGATACTGGCCGATCACCAACGGAGTCACGGATGAGAAGTATCTGACCCGGCAGTTCGGCCGCCCCGACCGCCCCATCGCGCTGCCCACGAAGAGCGAACTGGCCAAGGCCATCGAGAACCCGGTCTACGACGCCTCCCCCTGGAATTCCACCGCCTCCACCGCGGGCTTTCGCAACAAGTTCGAGGGCTGGACGGTCAGCGAGCGGCAGGGCGGCTATATCCACAACCGGGTCCATCAGTGGGTCGGCGGCCACATGACGGGCGCCACCTCGCCCAACGACCCGGTCTTCTGGCTCCACCACGCCTTCGTCGACCTCATCTGGATCCGCTGGCAGCGCAAGCATCCGAAGTCGGGCTATCTGCCGGCCAAGCCGCTGGCCCACTCCGACCAGGAGCACGGACGGGTCGTCAGCCTCCATGAGCCCATGCCGCCGTGGAACGCGAAGCCGTCCGACCACCTCGACACCCGGGGCGTCTACCGGTACGAGGAGAACTGACGCGCCGTAGGGCGGACGTACGAGTGCGGCCTCCCGCGAAGGCATCGCGGGAGGCCGCACCACTCATAGGGGTGTTCTCCCCGTACCGGAGGAACCGGGATTACCAGCCGTCGTGGCCCGAGACGTTCTCGCAGTGGTTGCCGAACGCCGGGTTCAGGAGCCCGATCACGTTGACGGAGTTGCCGCAGACGTTGACGGGCACGTGGACGGGCACCTGGACCAGGTTGCCGGACAGGACGCCGGGGGAACCGACAGCCGCACCATGGGCGGTGGCGTCGGCGACGGCCATGCCGGCGCCGCCGGCCAGGACGGCACCGGCCGCGGCGGTGATGGCTGCTGCCTTGGCGATACGCGACATCGAAATCTCCTTGATGATGAAATCCAGCCGCAGAGCCTGCGGCATTGACGCCCTGCGCAACGCGTATGCGGGTCGCATGGTCACGCAGGTTGAGCTGAACTGGTGAACTTTCAGCGGGCGAGGCGGCCCCTACACCGAATACACCGAAGGCTCCGAAGCGATGACGCTCCGGAGCCTTCGCGCGGGGGTGATGCGCCCTGTCCAACGACCACCGGTTCGGCCGGTCACGGGCAGTTGGCACCGTTCGGCGGGTTTAGAGAGCGGAACTCGCCCTCACAGGTGACACGCGGGCGCGGCCGGGCGCGGCCCGCCGTTACAGTCCGTTGCCATGAGTCAGACCAGCACCGCTCCCGACATCACCCGGCAGCGCCAGATGGGCACCCTCGCGGTGATCCCCTGGGCCGGCGAACACCTCGAGGACGAAAAGGACATCGCGTTCCTCCTAGCCTATTCCCTCGGTGACGGGGAGGACGGACCGGAGGCGGCGGAGGAGGCCATCAGGACGGTGCTCGAGGAGGTCGGGCTGCCGATCGGCGGGACCATCCTCGACATCGCCCAGGTGCCCCGGGTTCCGGTGAAGCTCCTTGTCGAGGGCGGCCAGGCCGTGTTGACCATGCCGTATCTGCATGCGTCGTGCCCCGCTCCCGACCAGTGGGTGGACGCAGCCCGCGAGCGCGGCATGGTGTATTTCATGTTCGCCACCCGGCCGTGGCCGCAGGCGACACCGGGGAAGGCGATCAGCGAGGAAGAGCTCAAGGCCTTCGCCGGGGACGAAGCGATGCTGACCACCTCCGCCCACTGCTTCCTGCCCGTCGGGTCCCTCAAGGCGTGACCACGACCGCGCCCCGGTGCCGCCGCGCCTTCACGCGTGCGGCACCGGGGCGCGGGTCATGACGCCCGGTGCATCACGCCCGTGCATCACGCCCGGTCCATCACGCCCGTGCATCACGCCCGGTCCATCACGCCTGGTGCATCACGTCTGGTGCATCACGTCTGGGTGAGCAGCCCGGCGCGCAGGCGGCTGAGCGTCCGGGTCAAAAGCCGGGAGACGTGCATCTGCGAGACCCCGAGTTCAGCGCCGATCTCCGACTGCGTCATCTCCTGCCCGAAGCGCATCCGCAGGATCCGGCGGTCACGTTCGTCGAGTTCGTTCATCAGCGGCTTGAGGGCCTGCAGGTTCTCCACGGCCTCCATGCCCGGGTCGTCCGCGCCGAGACGGTCGGCGAACGAGCTGCCCGCGGGCTCCTCGCTGTTCTCACCGGCGGGGATGTCCAGGGATCCGGCGGTGTAGCCGTTGCTGGCCACCAGCCCCTCGTTCACCTCTTCCGGGGTCAGGTCCAGGTAATCGGCCAGTTCCCCGGTCGTCGGGGACCGGTCCATGCGCTGGGCCAGCGCGTCCCTGGCCTGCGCCAGCGCGATCCGTCGCTCCTGGAGGCTCCGCGGTACATGCACGGCCCAGCTGGTGTCCCGGAAGAACCGCTTGATCTCACCGGTGATGTACGGGATGGCGAAGGTGGTGAACTCCACCTCGCGCGACAGGTCGAACCGGTCGATCGCCTTGATCAGGCCGATCGTCCCCACCTGAACGATGTCCTCCATGTCCTCCGACCGGTTGCGGAACCGGCCGGCGGCGAACCTGACCAGAGACAGGTTCAGTTCGATCAGGGTGTTCCGCGCGTACTGGTACTCGCTCGACCCCTCGTCCAGAACCCGGAGCCGGTCGAAGAAGAGCTTCGACACCGCCCGCGCGTCCTTCGGCGCGACCTTGCCCGCGTCCTCGATCCAGGGCAGCTCTCCGACCGACGATTCACAACCAGCCGCCTTCGGGACATCAACCACAGCCAGGCGGGTCGAGTTCACAAGAGCTGTCATGTTCCTCATTCTCCCAGGAGCAACCGGCAATAGCACCCGCCTTCCCCGGCACATCGAACCCACACCCTCCCGCGGGCTTCGCGCGGGCTACCGACAGCTGTTGCACGTCCGTGACAGCCGTCACACAGGGCGCGGACGTTGGGTGGGCATCCTCCTCCCATCGCATAGAGCGGCAACCAGTCGAACGGGTGAAGACCCAGGGGACGGCGGCGCGGCTCCGCGAACGCGAACCGTCGCGTAGCACGCCATCGTCAACATCCCTGGGGGGAACCAACTATGTCCGCTCGCACCCGCAGAAGCACCGCCGCCGCCATCGCCCTCACCGCCACTCTCACCGCCGGCACCGCGGCGCTGCTCACCGGATGCGGCCCTACGTCCGGCCATGCGGCCGTCACCACACCGCCCACCACGACCGGCACTCCGGGCAGCAGCGCTTCCGCCACCCCGACCGGTGGCGCGACGCCGACCGCCGCTCCGACCACCAGCGCCTCCGCCGCTCCGACCGGCGGATCCACCCCGGCCGGCACGGCCACTCCGGACGGCAGCGCGCCGGCCGCGGCCCTGAACGGCACCGCGAACAGCAGGCTGACCATCAGCAACGGCACCCGGTACGTGCTGATGAACGGCGGCTCGGTCGACTTCGGCACCGCCGTCAGCGACCTGGCCTGGTCACCGGACGGCCGCAAGGCGGCGTTCATCGACGGGGCGGGCAACCTCGCCGTCTCCAACCCCAACGGCACCGGCCGCGTCACCATCGCCAGGAACCCGGGCGGACAGACCTGGTCGCACCCCACCTGGCAGGTGACGGGGTACAACTCCATCAAGGAGATGTCCGAGCGGAACAACCTCCAGTTCGCCGTCCGCAAGCACGGCGTCTCCCAGCTGGACACCGTGCCCGCCACCGCCGTCAACGGGACACCGAAGACGCTGCACCTGGGAGGGGAGCCCGGCGACAACACGGACCCCATCCCCCAGACCGGCAACGTATGGCCGAGTGCGGGCGGCACCCACGGCAGTTCCGTCTACGCGAACGCCGACAACGGTGAGGTCTACATCCGCGACGACTACCTCCGTCAGATGGGCTTCATGCTCGCCCCCGGCTCCGAGCCCGCGATGTCGCAGACCGACAACCAGGAGATCGCCTTCGTCCGCTCGGTCGGCGGACACGACCACCTGTTCCTGGAGGACAGGTCCAACAGCGGGCCCGTCATCAAGGATCTGACCCCGAACGCCACCACCGACTACACCGAGCCCGCCTGGTCCCCCGACGGCACCACCATCGCCGCCAGGACCCCCGCCGGCATCGTCACGCTCTTCACCAAGGGCTCCGCCGCGCCGAAGCTGGTCTCCACGTACCACGGCCTGCCGGCCTACCGGGGCTGATCCCGCCCGGCGAGTTCGGCGCGCAGCTCGTCGAAGTGCGCGTCGGACGTGTCGTGCGGCAGGAACTCCACCACGTCGAGGAACCGGAACAGCACCTGCGTACCGGTGATCGCGAACTCGTAGTCGCCGAAGCCCACCACCGCGCCCATCGCGCCCCGGACAGCGCCCCGGACGACGTGCTCCGTCATGTCGTCCGGCTGCTGCGCAGACAGACCGCGGCGCGCGTTCGGACGGGCCAGGTACGGGCAGACCATCGAGGCGTACAGCATGCAGGCCCGGTGTCCAGGACCCTCCAGGGTCGCGGCGAGATTGCGGTACGGCCGCCCGGCGGCCAGTGCCTCACCGATCGCGGCACTCTCCGCGGCTCCCACCACCCGCCACACCGTGCCCTGGGGCATCACCGTGTCGCAGACCGAACACCGGCGCATGCGCGCGCAGTCGGCGCTGCGCCCGTAGTCGGTGAGCGCGAACTGCGGCTCGTCCCCTGCCCACGGGGTGATGGCCGGAACGGGATAGCCGCGGCTGTCACGCGGCCTGGCCCGGACGGTCGACGGCATCGGGACTGTCTCAAAGCGCACGGCCCATGCCTACCAGGCGTGCGTGCTGCGCGCCACACGCGGGTTCCCTGAGCGGGAACGGGCGGGCGCCGCAGAAGAATAGGGGGCTGAGAACGTCGCTGGTTCGGGCGATGGTTCAGGCGGTTCGGTTCAGGCGGTTCGGTTCAGGCGGTGGTTCAGACCGCGCACGGAACGCGGTTGAAACGATCGGCCGTCGGCACCAGCGCGGCGGCGGAGAGGAGATCGCCGGCGGGGGAGGCGAGCCTCATGTCGCCGATGTCGGCGGTCCGCTGCCGGGATACGGGCGAGGCGCCGTGGGCCTCGGCGCGGATGCGCTGCTTGATCGTGGGCGGCAGGGACCGCTCACGCGGCGGCGCGCCGCCCGCGAGCGGTGCGGTCCGTGCGGCACCCGCCGGTCGCACGGGCTCGTCGGCCGGGCGCCGCGCGGCCGGGACCTGGGCCGGGCCGATGAGCCGCAGCGAGGTGAGGAGCCGGGCGAGAACGGTGATGAAGACGGCCCACATCTTCGCGACCCTGGTGGTTGCGGTGATGGTGTTGCTTACGGTGCTTGCTGTGGTGGTCACGGCCCCTCGCTTTCGATCGGTTCGGCTGCGTATGTCCCTCATCATGTGGACGGGCCGCAGAGATCGAGGGACCCGCGCCGTTTTTCGTATGAACACCACTCGGACGGGTCAGTCACAAGAATTCAGGGCGTCCACGGGGCTCCGACGAACCGGCTCCGTGGCACAGGATCCGACGGCCATCGCCACCTGGAGCCGGCGGAAGACCCAGTCCCCGACCCGCTCCGGGACCCGCCTGGACCCGCATCCGCCAGCTACCGTGTAACCGCAGGAAGTGGCCGTAGCGTGATGCCGGCCCGAGCAGATCCCGTTCCGCCAGGAAAGAGCCCGTCATGTCGGACCGGCGTCCCCGCGCACTGCGCCCGCACAAGCGAGACCAGCACCACCCGGCCGCGGAGACGGCACCGGAGCACTCGATGGAGCCCCGGCACCCGGCGGGAGAGGGGACGGACCCGTCGTCCGTGGAGAGCAGCGTCATCGACGCGGCGCTCTACCGTGACGGCCGTCGTATCGACACCCCGGCAACCCTCACCGAGGCCTACCGGAAGCTGCCCGACACACCGGACGCCATGGCCTGGATCGGCCTCTACCGTCCGGCTGAGGACCAACTGCTGGCCGCGGCGGCGGCGTTCGGGCTGCACGAACTGGCCGTCGAGGACGCCGTCGTCGCCCATCAGCGGCCCAAGCTGGAGCGTTACGGCGACACGCTCTTCGTCGTCCTGCGCGCCGCCCGCTACCTCGACGACTCGGAGGAGGTCGACTTCGGCGAGATCCACCTCTTCGTCGGCCCCGACTTCGTCCTCACCGTCCGGCACAGCCAGTCCCCGGACCTCTCGGCCGTACGGGCCCGCCTCGAAGCCGATCCCGAGCTGCTGCGGCTGGGTCCTGAGGCCGTGCTCTACGCCGTGCTCGACTCGGTCGTCGACGGCTACGCACCCGTCATCGCGGGCCTGCAGAACGACATCGACGAGATCGAGACCGAGGTCTTCGGCGGCGACCCCAAGGTCTCGCGGCGCATCTACGAGCTGTCCCGCGAGGTCGTCGAGTTCCAGCGCGCCACCCGCCCGCTGCTGACCATCCTCAGCGCCCTGGCCGCAGGGTTCGAGAAGTACGGCATCGACCAGGAGCTGCGGCGCTATCTGCGCGACGTCGACGACCACGCCACGACCGTCGTCGAGCGCGTGGACGGCTTCCGGCAGATGATCGCCGACATCCTCGCCGTCAACGCCACCTTGGTGACCCAGGCCCAGAACGAGGAGATGAAGCAGCTGGCCGAGGCGAGCAACGCCCAGAACGACGAGATCAAGAAGATCTCGTCGTGGGCCGCCATCCTCTTCGCGCCGACCCTCATCGGCACGGTCTACGGCATGAACTTCGAGAGAATGCCCGAGCTGAAATGGATGTTCGGGTATCCCTTCGCCGTCGGGCTGATGGGCGTGGTCTGCGTGGGGCTGTACATGGTCTTCAAGCGCCGCAACTGGCTCTGACGCCGTCACTCGTACGCCCGCACAGCGCGCCGCCTGCCCTGGGCTGGTCTTCCCTGGGGGAACAGGACCGGCTGTTCGGCGTAGGAGGCGTGAGGCATGGATCTCGGAGCCGACGAGCGCGCCGAACTGGCCGCGCTGCGGTCGCGGGTCGCGAACCTGCAGGACACACAGGGAGCCGGGCGGTCCGTGCCGGGCGGACGGCGGCACCGGCTGCGATCGTTCTGCTCGGCGCTGCTGATCGTGCTCGGCTGTGTGCTGGTGCCACCGGCCGCGCTGGCGGTGTGGACGAGCGCCACGATCGGCGACACCGACCGGTACCTCGCGACGGTGGCGCCGCTCGCCGCGAACCCCGATGTCCGGGCCGCGGTCACCAACCGGGTCACCGACGCCGTCGTCGAGCACCTCGACATCGGCACCCTCCTGCAGCAGGTGGCCCCGGGCGACCGCCCCCGGCTCGAGTTCGCGCTGGGCGCCCTGAGCGGCCCGCTCACCAGCGGGCTCAAGGACCTCGTGCGCGATGTCGTGCAGAGGTTCGTGGCGAGCGACGCCTTCGAAACGGTCTGGACCGAGGTGAACCGCACGTCGCACGCCACGATGAACAAGGCGCTCACCGGCAGCGGCGGCGGCGCCGTACAGCTCACGGGCGGCACCGTGACGATCGATATGGCCCCGGTGGTAGAGCAGGTCAAACAGCGGCTGGTCGACCGGGGACTGACCGTCGCGGGCAGTATCCCGGCGGTGCACACCGACTTCACGGTGCTGGAGTCCGACGACATCGGCAGGGCGAGGACCGGCTTCCGGGTGCTCCAGATCATGGGCGGATGGCTGCCGCTCGCCGCCGTCCTGCCGGCCGCCGCCGGCGTGCTGCTCGCCGGCCGCAGGCGCCGCGCGCTGATCGGCGCGGCACTCGGCTTCGCGGCCGCGGCCGTCGTCCTGGGCATCGGCCTCACGGTCTTCCGTGCGGTCTATCTCGACGCGCTGCCCTCCTCCGTCTCCCCGGCCGCCGCAAGGGCGGTCTACGAGGCGTTGATCCGGTTCCTGCGAAGCACCGTCCGGATGGTCCTCGTCCTCGGCGTCGTGGTCGCCCTCGGCAGCTGGATCTGCGGGCCAGGCCGCTGGGCGGTGCGCGCCCGCTCCATGTGGACGTCGGGCATCGGCGCCGCTCGCGACGTGACGGGGCTGCGCACCGGACCGGTCGGCGACGGGGTGCACCGTCTCAAGACCTGGCTCAACTGGGGTGTCGTCGCAGCCGCGGCGGTCGCGCTGCTGCTGTGGAACCGCCCCACCGGCATGGTGGTCTGGTGGCTGGCGCTGGCGGTCGTCGGCGTCCTGGCCGTCATCGAGTTCCTCGACGACCGGAACGACCGGAACGACCGGAACGGCTCGAAGGATCAGGACGACGCCGTCCCGCCCGTCCCCGCCTCCGGCTGATCCCCGCTCCTCGGAGGCCAACGGAACTCGGCCCAGACGGACTTGCCCTCCCCGCGCGGCTCTACACCCCAGCGGGTGGCGAGGGAGTCGATGAGCAGCAGACCGCGGCCGGAGGTCGCCGACTCGCCCGGGGTCCTGCGCCGGGGCCAGACGCTGGAGCGGTCCTGGACGGCTAGCCGGACCTGGCGCGGGTCCTGCCGCTGCGGCGCGGGAAGGATCTCCAAGGTCATCACGGCGCCGCCCTCGGTGTGCAGCAGCACGTTGGTGAGCAGCTCCCCGGCCACCAGTTCCACATCGTCGACCAGCCCCGACGCTCCCCAGTCGTAAAGCGCCTGGCGCAGCACGGCGCGCGCCTCGGCCAGCCCTTCGGGGTCCGCCTGGTGGATGTACTGGTGGATGCGCGGGGCGTGGGCGGTGCCGGGGTCGGGCGCGCGGCGCAGCAGGAGCAGCGCCATGTCGTCCTCCGCGCCGGGCCGGGCCCACAGCCCGTCGGACAGGTGGTCGGCGAGCGCGGCGGCGCCGTGCGGTCCGCGCCGTACGGCGTCAGCGAGTTCGTCCATGCCCTCGCCGATGTCCTTGCCCGGCTGTTCGACGAGCCCGTCGGTGCAGAGCAGGAGGGTCTCCCCTGGCACCAGGTCCAGCCGGGTCTCCGGGTACTCGTGGTCGTTGAAGTGGGTCGCAAGCCCCAGCGGGAGACCGCCGCGGACGTTGGGCCAGCCGGTGCGTCCGTCGGTGTGGCGGATCAGCGGACCGAGATGGCCGGCGCGTACCACCCGTACATCGCCGGTGACCAGGTCGGCCTGGGCGTAGATGCAGGTCGCGAAGCGTTCGGTGTCGAGTTCCGCGAGGAACTGCGAGGCGCGGGCGAGCACGGTGGACGGGGCGTGGCCCTCGGCGGCGTAGGCGCGCAGCACGATACGGAGCTGGCCCATCATGGCCGCCGCGTGGGTGTCGTGGCCCTCGACATCGCCGACGACGACGCCGATGCGGCCCTGCGGCAGCGGGATGACGTCGTACCAGTCGCCGCCGACCTCCCGGCCGCTCCAGGCCGCGTGGTAGCGCACGGCGATCTCACCGCCGGTGACCTCGGGGATCCGGCGCGGCAGCATGGAGGCCTGCAGGCCGGTGGCGAACTCGCGCTCCTGGTCGAAGAGCATGGCGCGCTGCAGTGACTGGGCGACGATGCCCGCCAGGGCCAGGCACAGATTGCGGTCCTCGGCGGTGAAGTGGGTGCGGTCCCGGTAGAACAGGCCGAGCGCACCGATCGAGTGCGCCTGGGCGACGAGCGGGAGGAAGGCCGCCGCCTCGATGCGCAGGTCCTTGACGAGGGGGCGCAGCCGGGGGTAGCGGTCGGCGAGTTCCTTCAGGGAGGCGAAGAAGCGCGGGCGCTGGGTCACGACGACTTCCGCCGTCGGCATGTTGTCGTCGATCCGGTCCCGCGGCAGGGCGTCCAGGACCTCCATCGAACGGCCGGTCAGCGCGAGGACCCGCAGCATGCTGCCCTCGACCATGCTCAGTACGAGGCCGTCGGCGCCGAACCGTTCCAGCCCGCCGCTGCCGGTCAGGACAGCGGTGACGTCGTCCACGGTGACGGCCCGCGACAGGGCCTGGGTGGTCCGTTCCACCATGGAGGTCTGGCGCTTGCGGTCCTCCTCCCGGGTGCGCAGCAAGGTGGAGTGCGCCAGTTCCGAGGTGGCGTCGCGGACGATGCCGATGACGCGCTCGGGCCTGCCCTGGTCGTCGCGCAGGATGCGGCCCTGGGTGTGGGTCCAGCGCGGTGTGCCGTCCCGGCAGTGCACCTGGAAGTACATGCCGTACGAGGAGTCCCGGGCGTGCACGGCGCGGCTGACGGCGGCGTCGAGCCGGGCGGCGTCCTCGGTGGTCACCCGGCTGGACAGGCATTCGGGCCGGCCGGTGAACTCCTCGGGCAGCAGGTCGAAGACCTCCAGCCCTGCCGCGTCCAGCTCCAGGGTGCCGAGCCTGAGGTTCCAGTCGAAACTGCCCATGTGGTTGAGGGCGAGGCGTTCGGCCGGACCGCTCCGGGGCGTGGCGGTGTCCGGAGGCTCACCGCGGTCCCGCGGCCGGTCCTGTTCGGGCATGTTCATGCTCCCGGGCGTCGCGGTTCCGGCCGGTCAACCCGACAAGCCTGGTTCCGGGTCTGGGTCGCCAGCATAACTTTGAGAAGATTTGTCCGCACTCAGACCGCACTCAGACCGCACTCGGGCCGTGCTGCGTCCGGCCTCCAACGGCCCAACGCGGCGGCTCCCGGCAGGACAGCGGGACCCGGGCCCCACAGGCTGGTGCGAGGAGCCGCGAACTACCGCTGCCGCCCGCCATACGCCCGGAAGGGACCCGTCATGACCGCAGCCGGTGGGCTCGCCCTCATCATCATCGGGGCGATCCTGAGATACGCGATCACCTGGCATCCCCGGGGGATCGACCTCGGGATCCTCGGCAACATCTGCATGCTCGGCGGAGCCGCCGGGCTCCTCATCGGCGTGCTGCTGGCGTTCACCCGCCGCCGGCGCCCCTCCCAGCACCGTTACGACACCGAGCGCGTCTACGAGCAGCGGTATTACGAGGACCCCCCGCGCCCGTGATCATCAAGCGGGTCCTGCGCGGGGCGCCCTTCCTCGGGCGCCTCGTCCACCAGCTCACCGCGGTGAACGTCCTGGACTGTGCCACCCGGCTCGCCGCTCAGGCGTTCCTCACCGCCCTGCCCGCCCTGTTCGTCATCGCGGCGTTCGCGCCCCAGGCGGTCCGCGACCAGCTCGTCTCCTCGCTGCGCACCGTCCTCGGACTGCAGAACGGCGCGCTGGACCAGGTCAGAGCGGTCTACACCGCCGACGACACCGCTGACAAGAGCTCGACCGGCATCGTCGGCATCGTCGGCATCCTCGGCATCCTCGTCACGCTGCTCTCGGCGACGGCCTGCAGCCGCGCCCTGCAACGGATGTGCGAACGGGCCTGGCGGATGCCCAGGGCAGGCGTCCGGGTGATCGCCTGGCGCTGGGTCGCCTGACTGGCGGTCTGGTTCGCCTCGCTGCTCTTCCAGGGCCTGCTCCACGACGGCTTCGGCCTCAGCTGAAGCTCGGCGCCCCGTTGCAGCTGATCTCCGGAACGCTCCTGTGGTGGTGGACCCAGCGAATGCTGCTCGGCGCCCGGATCCCGTGGATGCCGCTGCTGCCGGGTTCGCTCGTCGTGGCGGCCGGCGTTCTGGGCGTCGCCGTGTGGTCGAAGATCTACATGCCGGGGGCCGTCGAACGCAGCCTGCAGGAGTTCGGGCCGTTCGGTTCGCTGTTCGTCCTGCTGACCTGGCTGACCGTCTTCTTCACCGTCGTCACGATCGGCATCAGCGTGGGATACGTCATCGCCCACGAGGAGCCGTTCGCCCGGCAGCTGAACACCCCGCCGGACCCGCGCCCGTAGATGTCATCGACGCCATGTAGACGACCTCCGATTGTCCCCTGAGCTGTCCGCCATGGGATCACCCGGTTTGTCCATTGCCGCATCCGGGACCGGACCAGGCGGCGGACGCCGTCGCGCGGGTGAGGGGCGGGCCCTCGTCCGGGCCCGCCCCTCACCCGTTCACCGCTACTCGTGAGGCGTTCGCCCGGCCCGCCTCTCCGCCTTGGGGCTCTCGTTGTGCTCGAAAGCGTCCAGGTTCTCCCTCACCTCGGTCGCGCGGTGCTTCGCCTGAGCGGCATCCACTTGCTCGGCATGCCTCATGCCCTTGGAATGGGCGCTACGGGCTGCGTGCTTGGCCATGGCCATTTCCTCCTGAAAGGTGTCCGATTCGGACACCATCAGGCAAACACCAATCATCCGGACCCGCTACCCGCCGGCGAGGGCCCGCGCGAGGGTGGGGACCGGCTGGAAGACCTCGTTCAGACCGGTGAGGCGCAGCAGCTTCAGCGTCGCCGGGCGGTCGCAGACCAGCCGCAGCCGTCCCCCGCTCGCCATGACACGGCGGCGGGCACGGCAGAGCAGGGACAGGCCGTAGCAGTCGAGGAACTCCAGCCGTCGCAGATCGACGATGACCAGCAGGGGCGGCGGCCCGCCGGAGACCAGGTCCAGATGCGGGGCCACGAACCTCCCGGTGTCGATGTCCAGCTCGCCGCACAGCTCCACGACGGTGAACTCGACGATCCGGTAGGTGCGGGCATACGGATTGGGCGGCGGGATCAGATGCGGCGAACCGGGCGGTGTGTCGTCACGGTCACCGTCCTGCACCGATGTCCCCCTCCCGCGGTCGGCCGTCCGAGCGACCACCGGGGCCTGGGGTGACCTACCGTAACCGTAGCCTCGGGGAATTGGCGCAGGGGAGACCACAGCCCGGAACAGATGCCCATCTTCACCCGTTCGAGTGAAGATCAATATGACGGACCGTCGATCGGCCGGAACGGGGACATCGGTAGGAACATCGGTGGCCGGCCAGTCGGAGGCCGGTCAGAACGGGAAGCGGCTGCGCCCGTGCTGGACCGAGATCCACTTCACCGTGGTGAACGCGTCCACCGTGGCATCGCCGTTGAGCCGGCCCAGTCCCGAGGACTTCTCGCCGCCGAAGGGCACGATCGGCTCGTCGGCGATGGTGCCGTCATTGATGTGCATCATGCCGGTGTCGATGCGCTGGGCGAAACGCACCCCGCGCTCGATGTCACCGGTGTGAACGGCGCCGCTGAGCCCGAACGGGGTGTCGTTGGCGATCCGCACCGCCTCGTCCTCACCGTCGAAGGGCACCACAAGGACGACGGGGCCGAACAGCTCGCGTCGCAGGATCGGGGCGTCCGCGGGGAGATCGCCGAGCACCGTCGGTGACACCAACGTGCCGTCGGCCTCGCCGAGCAGCAGCGCCGTGGCGCCCGCCTCGATGGCCTGGGCGATCTCCGTCGTGATGCGCTCGGCCTGGGTGGCGTTGATCAGCGGGCCGATCTGGGTGGCCGGGTCGGCCGGGTCGCCGACCCGCAGCGAGGCGACCTTGGCGACGAATTTCCGGGTGAACTCCTCCTCCACCGAGCGGTCCACCAGGACGCGGTTGGCCGCCATGCAGACCTGGCCCTGGTGGGCGAAGCGGCTGAAGACCGCGGCGTCGACCGCGTAGTCGAGGTCGGCGTCGTCCAGGACGACGAGCGCGCTGTTGCCGCCCATCTCCAGCACCGTCCGCTTGAAGTGCGAGGCGGCGACCGTGGCCACATGCCGGCCCACATGGTCGGAACCGGTGAACGAGATCACCTTGGGCACCGGGTGCTCGATGAAGGCGTCACCGATCTCGGCTATGTCGGTGATGACGACGTTGAACAGACCGGCGGGCAGCCCCGCCTCCTCGAATATCTTCGCGATCAGCGTGCCGCCGACCACCGGGGTGTTCTGGTGCGGCTTGAGCACCACGGCGTTGCCGAGCGCCAGCGCGGGGGCGATCGACTTCAGACCCAGGAAGAGCGGGAAGTTGAACGGGCTGATCACCCCGACGACGCCGACCGGCCGCCGGTAGAGGCGGTTCTCCTTGCCGTCCACCGGGGACGGCAGGATGCGGCCCTCCGGATGCAGCGCGAACTGCATCGCCTGGCGCAACATGTCCTTGGTGAGGGCGAGTTCGAAGCCGGCCTTGAGGTAGGTGCCGCCCAGTTCGGCGATGATCGTCTCGGTGATCTCCTGCTCGCGGTCCTCGACCACCTTCAGCGCCCGCTCGAAGACCAGCCGGCGCTCGTACGGATTCACCTCGGCCCAGAGCCGCTGAGCGCGCTCAGCGGCCCGGTAGGCCTGGTCGACCTCGGCGGTGGTCGCCACGGTGATGGAGGCCAGCTTGTCCCCGTTGAAGGGATTGAAGTCGACGATGTCCCAGGAGCCAGAGCCGGAGCGCCACTCCCCGTCGATGTACTGGAGAGCCAACTCGGAGAAGTACGACACTTTATCCCTTTCGCGGTGACCGGCGAGGCGCGCGTTGGTGATGCTGTGTCATATTACCTACGTATCAAGCCTGTTGATGCGAATCAGGCCTCTTGATGGATCGTCCGGAGCCGCTCGAGCGAACGCTCGGTGGAAAGACTGTCCGCACACAGCCTTTCCATGGTCCTGTCGTAGAAGTCCACTTCCTCACGCTTGTCGATATACAGCGCGCTGGTGAGCTGCTCCAGATAGACCAGATCGGACAGATCCGACTCGGGAAAACGGAGCAGGGTGAATGCGCCGCCGCCCGCCGCATGGCCGCCGATTTCGAACGGCAGGATGTGGACGGACACATTCGGCTGCTGGGCGATCTCCATCAGATGCTGCAACTGGCCTCGCATGACGTCGCGTCCGCCGAACGGCCGGAGCAGCGCGCCCTCATCCATGACCGCGACGAAACGCGGGCCGCGCTCGGACACCAGCAGCTTCTGGCGTTCCATGCGCAGCCCGACCCGGCGCTCGATCTCGGACTTCGCCGCACCGGGGTGTCCGAGCCTGACGACCGCCCGGATGTAGTCCTCGGTCTGCAACAGCCCGTGGATGAACTGGACTTCGAAGGTCCGAATGAGCGAGGCGGACTCCTCGAGCCCCACATATGTCTGGAACCAGACGGGGAGCACATCCCCGTAGCCGTGCCACCAACCGGGCACATTCGCCTCGCGCACGAGCCCGAGGAGCGCGGCACGATCGTCCTCGTCGACCACGTTGTAGAGGGTGAGGAGGTCGGCCACGTCACGTTCCTTGAAGCTCACTCGCCCCAACTCCATGCGGCTGATCTTCGATTCGGACGCGCGGATCGAGTAACCGGCCGCCTCACGGGTGATTCCTCCCGCTTCGCGAAGTCTCCGCAACTGCGCTCCCAGCAGAATGCGTCGCACGATGGACCCGCCTCCCGGCTGCCCTGTGGTCATTTACGTCACGCTCCGCCCCTAGGTCGTGAGCAGTCTGCCACTTCCGCGCTGCGTTGAGTACTCATCCGGTCACACAGCACCATCACGTGCATCAATCCTTGCATCTGCACGTGCATCCGCTCTTGCATACCGTGTGGGCGTTGGGGACCATGGTGTCCGTGCAGATACCCCGGTGGCGCGCATGAGGACTGAGGCCGCAACTGTGCTTGAGCCGTTATGGGATGAAGTGCTCGCCCCTGAGGGCCTCGTTGCCTCCAGCGGCGCCACATGTGAGCTGCCAGGCCGCTTCGAAGCGGTCCGCGACGCCCGTCGGTTCACCCGGGCGACACTTCAGCGCTGGGATCTGGCACCGCTGTTCGACAGCATCGAACTGGTCGCCTCGGAACTCGTCACCAACGCGCTGCGCTATGCCGTACCGCCGGGCACCGCCGGCGCGCCCGTTCACCTCAGCCTGGTGCGGTGGACCTCACGCGTGGTCTGTGCCGTACGGGACCCCAGTGCCATCGGTCCGGTGGCCAGGACGCCCGATTTCGTCGCGGAGTCCGGACGGGGGCTGCACCTGGTGGAGTCCTACAGCGAGACCTGGGGCTGGCATCCGCTCACCGGGGCGGGAAAAGTCGTCTGGGCCCTCTTCCATTCGCCGATCGGAATGAACGAAGACCCGTCGCTATAAGTTCACATCCGGTCACATGAGGTGGTCGAACTCACCGTCCTTGACGCCGAGAATCAGCGATTCGATCTCGGCACGCGTATATATCAGGGCCGGCCCGTCCGGAAAGCGTGAATTGCGTACCGCCACATCCCCGCCGGGCAGCTGTGCCAGTTCCACGCACGTACCGTTCGCGTTGCTGTGCAAGCTCTTCTGCCAGACGACTCCCTGGAGATCTGTCGCGGCCATGCCATTGTGTGTACGGCGCATAAGACTCTCCCCGTAATCCCCGTAACTGCCTTGCCGAGTAAGGCAGATGATAACCGGTTGCCCCAGCACGTGCATGTGCACGTGCATGCGCACGTGCAGTCACCCACTGTGATCAACAACGAGGGCTCAGGACCCGGCCCCGGCTCCCTCCACCGGGAAACAAGAAGGGGTGCCCGGGGGGTCGGATACGATATTGACGGTCCGTAGATCAATCACTCACCCCGCGTAACGAATTGGGAGCAGCCTGCAATGGCTCGACACCTCATCACCAGCGCCCTGCCCTATATCAACGGGATCAAGCACCTGGGCAACATGGTGGGGTCGATGCTCCCGGCCGACGTCTACGCCCGCTACCTGCGCCAGACCGGGCACGACGTCCTCTACATCTGCGCCACGGACGAGCACGGCACCCCCGCCGAACTGGCCGCCAAGGAAGCCGGGCTGCCCGTCGACACCTTCTGCGCCGAGCAGCACCTCGCGCAGAAGGCGGTCTACGACGGTTTCGCGCTGCGCTTCGACCACTTCGGCCGCAGCTCGTCCCCGGAGAACAGCGAGCTGACCCAGCACTTCGCGCGCCGCCTCAAGGCGAACGGCTTCATCGAGGAACGCGCGATCCGCCAGGTCTACTCGCTCGCCGACGAGCGCTTCCTCCCGGACCGCTACATCGTCGGCACGTGCCCGCACTGCGGCTACGACAAGGCCCGCGGCGACCAGTGCGAGAACTGCACCCGCGTCCTGGACCCCACCGACCTGATCGAGCCGCGCTCCGCGATCAGCGGCAGCAGCGCGCTGGAGGTCCGTGAGACCAAGCACCTGTTCCTCCTGCAGTCGAAGCTGGCCGACGAGGTCGAGTCGTGGATCGACGAGGTGGGCGGCGAATGGCCGACCCTCGCGTCCTCCATCGCCCGCAAGTGGCTCACCGAGGGCCTCCAGGACCGCGCAATCACCCGCGATCTGGAGTGGGGCGTTCCGGTCCCGGCCGACACCTGGCCGGAGCTGGCCGCCGAGGGCAAGGTCTTCTACGTCTGGTTCGACGCGCCGATCGAGTACATCGGTTCCACCAAGGAGTGGGCGGACGCCGCCCCCGACGGCGAGACCCGGGACTGGAAGTCCTGGTGGTACGAGGCCGACGATGTCCGCTACACGGAGTTCATGGCCAAGGACAACGTCCCGTTCCACACGGTGATGTTCCCGGCCACCGAGCTCGGCACCCGCGAGCCGTGGAAGAAGGTCGACTACGTCAAGGCCTTCAACTGGCTCACGTACTACGGCGGGAAGTTCTCCACCAGCCAGCGCCGCGGCATCTTCACCGACGCCGCGCTCGAACTGCTGCCGGCCGACTACTGGCGCTACTTCCTGATCGCGAACGCCCCGGAGTCCGACGACACTTCCTTCACCTGGGAGGTCTTCTCCTCCTCCGTGAACAAGGACCTCGCCGACACCCTCGGCAACTTCGTCAACCGCGTCCTGTCCTTCTCCCGCAAGCGCTTCGGCGACGATGTGCCGGCCGGCAGCGCGGCAGGAGAGGCCGAGGCGAAGCTCGGCGAGCAGATCTCCGGGCTCCTGGCCGAGTACGAGGGCCACCTGGACACCCTCCAGTTCCGCAAGGCCGCGGCCGCGCTGCGCGCCCTGTGGAGCGCGGGCAACTCCTATCTGGAGGAGAAGGCCCCCTGGATGGAGATCAAGACCGACCCCGACGGAGCCGCGCTCACCCTGCGCACCGCGATGAACCTCATCCATCTGTACGCGGTGGTCTCCGAGCCGTTCATCCCTTCCTCGTCCGCCGCGATGCGCAGCGCCTTCGCCCTCGCCGACGACACCCGCACCTGGGTCACGCCCGACGAGGCCAGGTCGCTCTCCTTCCTGCCGCCCGGCACCCCGTTCACCGTCCCCCCGGTCCTCTTCGCCAAGATCACCGAAGAGGACCTCGAGACCTACCGCGAGCGCTTCGGCGGCAACCCGGACACCGCCGTCTAGCCCGGACCTCTGGACATGGCGAAGGCCGCCCCATTGATCGGGGCGGCCTTCGCCATGTCCGGGTACCGGGTGCCTGCGGGCCGCTCCTGCGGCTCAGCGGCTCAGGTCAGACCTTCGGTGCCGGCTTGCGCGGCGCGATGTTCAGTTCGCGCAGCCGGACGTCGTCCACCTCGCTCGGCGCGCCCATCATCAGATCCTGGGCGTGCTGGTTGAGCGGGAAGGCGATGGTCTCGCGGATGTTCGGCTCGTCCGCCAGGAGCATCACCATGCGGTCGACGCCCGGGGCGATGCCGCCGTGCGGCGGGGCACCGAAGTGGAAGGCGCGGAGCATGCCGCCGAATTCCTTCTCGACGGTCGCCCGGTCGTAGCCGGCGATCTCGAACGCCTTGTACATGACGGCGGGCTCGTGGTTGCGGATGGCGCCCGACGACAGCTCGGTGCCGTTGCAGACGATGTCGTACTGCCAGGCCAGGATATCCAGCGGGTCCTTGGTCTCCAGCGCTTCCAGGCCGCCCTGCGGCATGGAGAACGGGTTGTGGGAGAAGCCGATCGCGCCGGTGTCCTCGTCCGTATCGAACATCGGGAAGTCGACGATCCAGCAGAATCGGAAGACGTTCTCCTCGAAGTGCCCGGCGCGCTTGGCGGCCTCGACGCGGACCGGCGCCATGATCTTGGAAACCTCGTCGAACTCGCCCGCGCCGAAGAAGATGGCGTGGCCGGGCTTGGCGTCGACGGCGGCCAGCAGGGCCTTGACGTCGTCCTCGGTGAGGAACTTCGCGATCGGACCGGTGAGGGCGTTGTCCTCGCCGACCCGGACCCAGGCCAGGCCCTTGGCGCCCTGCTCGACCGCGTACTCGCCCATTTGGTCGAAGAACTTGCGGGGCTGGGCCGCGGTGTCCGGCACGGCCAGCGCGCGCACGTGCTTGTCGGCGAATGCCTTGAAGCCGGAGCCGGCGAAGACGTCCGAGACGTCGACCAGTTCGAGCTTGGCGCGCAGGTCCGGCTTGTCGTTGCCGTACTTGAGCATCGACTCGCGGAACGGGATACGCGGGAACGGGGAGGTGACGTGGCGGTCACCACCGAACTCCGTGAAGAGGTCGGTCATGACCTTCTCGATGACGCCGAAGACGTCCTCCTGCTCGACGAAGCTCATCTCCATGTCGAGCTGGTAGAACTCGCCGGGCGAGCGGTCGGCCCGGGAGTCCTCGTCGCGGAAGCACGGCGCGATCTGGAAGTAACGGTCGAAGCCCGCGATCATCAGCAGCTGCTTGAACTGCTGCGGGGCCTGCGGCAGCGCGTAGAACTTGCCGGGGTGCACCCGGGAGGGCACCAGGAAGTCGCGGGCGCCCTCGGGGGAGGTGGCCGACAGGATCGGGGTTGCCAGCTCGTTGAAGCCGAGCGCGGTCATCTCCTTGCGGAGGAAGGAGATGACGTCCGAGCGCAGCATGATGTTCTTGTGCATGCGCTGGCGGCGCAGGTCCAGGAAGCGGTTGGTGAGCCGCGACTCCTCGTTGGCGTTGTCCTCGGGGAAGACCGGGAAGGGCAGCGGGTCGGCGGCGCCGAGCACCTCGAAGGCGGTGACGTCGATCTCGACCTCACCCGTCGGGAGCTCGGGGTTCACGTTCTCGGCGCTGCGCGCGAGCACCCGGCCGTCGATGCGGACGACGGATTCCTTGGACTGGCTGCTGAGCTCCTCGTACGCGGGCGAGCCCGGCCGCACGACCAGCTGGACGAAGCCGTAGTGGTCCCGGAGGTCGACGAAGAGGACGCCGCCCAGATCGCGGCGATTGTGCAGCCACCCGGACAGGCGGACGTCGGTGTCGACGTCAGTGGCGCGCAGCTCGCCGCAGGTGTGGGACCGGTACCGATGCATCGTTCATCCAAGTCGTCGGATTTCGGTGAAGGAGCCCAGAAGGGGCCCGTCACAGCGTACCGGCGCCAGGACGTGCACCCCCATTCGTATGAGTCGGCCAAACCCTCCTAAACTGATCCAATGCGCACCGAGGACGTTCTGGCAGCCGTCGGCACGGGGCTGTGGCACTGGGACGAGACCGCCGGCACCGTGGCGCTCGACGCGACGGCGGCCCGGCTGCTGGGGCTGCCCGCGGAGCCCGGCACCTCCCGGTCCTCCGCCGTACGCGCCTGTCTGCACGCCGAGGACTTCGTGGCGCTGAACGGCGCGCTGGCCCTCGCCCGCGCCGAGGGCACCGTGCTGGAGTCCCAGATGCGGGTGGTGGGCGACGACGGCAGCATCACGCGGACCATCCGGCTGAGGATGCGGCCGAGCGGCCGGCACACCATGGCGGGGACGCTGCACGAGGCGCGCGGAGCGGCGCCGGGCGGCCCGGCCCCCGCCGGGGACTGGCGCCGCGCCCGGGAGGCCTTCCTGCTGGACGCCGGGCGGGCGCTGGCCGAAGCGGACAGCACCGCCGAGGTGCTGCGGGTCGCCGCGACGCTGTCCATGCCCGGGTTCTCGCCCGACGGCCTGGCCGTCTTCGGGGTCCAGGGAGACCGGCTGTCGGTCATCGGGCACCACGGCCACGCCGTCGGCGCCGACGGACCGTTCATGGACATGCCGATGGCCACCGACTACCCGGCCGCGCTGGTGGTCCGCACCGGGCGGGCGATCTATCTGCCCACCGCCGAGGCGTACGAGCAGCGCTTCCCGGTCACCTGGCCGCTCGCCGAACCGTTCGGCCGCTCCTCCTGGGCCTTTCTGCCGCTGGTGGTCGCGGGCAGCACCATCGGCGCCTGGATGGCGGCCTTCCGCGAACCGGTCGGCTTCACCCCGGACGAGCGCTCCGTCCTCACCACCGTCGCCCGGATGCTCGCCCAGGCGCTGTCCCGCGCCCATCTGCACGAATCCGAGAGGGAACTCTCCGACGGCCTGCAGCGCACCATGCTGCCCACCCGCGGTCCCGACATCGACGGCATGGCGGTCGCCGCGCGCTATGTCCCCACCGGCGGCGGGCTGCAGGTCGGCGGCGACTGGTACGACGTGATCGGCCTGCCGTCCGGCCGCACCGCGCTGGTCATCGGCGACGTCCAGGGACATGACGTACGCGCCGCCGGCCTGATGGGCCAGCTGCGGATCGCGCTGCGCGCCTACGCCGCCGAGGGGCACCATCCCGACGCGGTGCTCTCCCGCACCTCGCGCTTCCTCGCCGGACTCACCGACCCCGACCACCGCGACGACGACCGGTTTGCGACCTGTCTGTATCTGGAGGCCGACCCGGCGACCGGCACCCTCGACGTCGTACGGGCCGGGCATCCGGAACCCGCCATCCGGCTGGGCGACGGCACGACGATCGTCCGGCGTACCGCGGGCGGCATGCCGCTGGGCATCGCCCCCGACAGCGACTACCCGACCACCCGGCTGGTGCTGGAGCCCGGCGAAACACTGCTGATCTGCACGGACGGGCTGATCGAGACCGGCGGCCACGATCTGGGCACCGGCTGGAAGCGGCTGCGCGCCGCCCTGGAGACCGGGCCCTCGGACGATCTGGAGGCACTCGCCGACCATCTGGTGGGGGCCGTGCACGGACCCGCCTCGCACCACACAACCGGGCCGCTGGCCGACCGCCGCGAGGACGACATCGCGCTGATGCTGCTGCGCCGCGACCCCGACGGGCCGAGCTGCGCGGTGCCCGTCCGCAGGACGGTGCTGACCGTCTCGCAGAGCGCGCCCCGGCAGATCCGCGAGTCGCGTCACGAGATCCGCGCCCTGCTGCACGACTGGGCCGCCCCCGACCAGGTGGACGCGGCGGTGCTGCTGGTGTCCGAGCTGATCACCAATGTGCTGGTGCACACCGACGAGGACGCGGTGCTGACCGCCCGCCTGATGGGCATGCCCGGCACCCGGCGGCTGCGGATCGACGTCGGCGACCGCAGCGACGACATGCCGCATCGCCGAAGCCCCGGCGAGATGGCCTCGTCGGGGCGTGGGCTGCTGCTGATCGAGGAACTGGCCGACGCCTGGGGCGTCGATCCCCGGGGCGACGGGAAGACGATCTGGTTCGAGATCTACGAGGCCGCCGCCGTCGGATGACCGCCGGTTCCGTGCCTGATCAGGCCTTGATCAGGCCTTGATCAGGCTTTGATGAGGCTTGATGAGGCCTGTCCCGCCGGGATCCGGCCGAGGAGACCGGCCTGGAAGTCCTCGAAGGCCTGCGCCAGCTCGGCGTGGGTGTTCATCACGAACGGCCCGTACTGCATCATCGGCTCGCGGATCGGCCGGCCGCCGAGCAGCACGACCTCGAAGTTCGGGCTGCGCGATTCCTGCGTCTCGTCCGCCTTGATGGTGAGCGAGTCGCCCTTCCCGAAGACGACCGTCTGCCCGGTGCGGAACGGACGGGCCGTCAGGCCTGCCGTGCCGCGCCCGGCCATACCGTACGCGAGGGCGTTGAAGTCCGGCCGCCAGGGCAGCGTCAGTTCGGCGCCCGGGTTGAGCGAGACGTGGATCATCGTGATCGGGGTGTGGGTCGCCCCCGGGCCCTCATGGCCGCCGAGGTCGCCCGCGATCAGCCGGATGAGCGCCCCGCCGTCCGCGGATGTCAGCATCCTGACCTGGGCGCCGCCGATGTCCTGGTACTTGGGCAGCATCATCTTGTCGCTCTTCGGCAGGTTCACCCACAGCTGGAAGCCGTGGAAGAGCCCGCCGCTCACGACCAGCTCCTCCGGCGGCGCCTCGATGTGCAGCAGGCCGCTGCCCGCCGTCATCCACTGGGTGTCGCCGCCGTTGATCACGCCGCCGCCACCGTTGGAGTCCTGGTGCACGAAGGTGCCGTCGATCAGGTACGTCACGGTCTCGAAGCCGCGGTGCGGGTGCCAGGGGGTGCCCTTGGGCTCGCCCGGCGCGTACTCCACCTCACCCATCTGGTCCATCATGATGAACGGATCGAGGTGCTTGTAGTCGATGCCCGCGAACGCGCGGCGGACGGGGAAGCCCTCGCCCTCGAAACCGCTCGGCGCGGTGGACACGGCCAGCGCCTGGCGTGGCACCGCGTCGGCGGGCGCGGAGACGCGCGGCAGGGTCAACGGGTTCTCGACGGTCACGGCAGGCATGGCGGTCCTCCTCATGTTCTGCATCCAACTTAGTTGAATAGTGAACAGTCGGCAAGGCGTGACATATTCCCGCAGGTCAGTGGGGTGGTGTTCCGTCCTCTAGCCGTACACGCAGTGGTGGCGGCTAGCCATACATCCGGCGCATCGTGAATTCGACCATCTGTTCCACAGCCTTGGCGTCGAACACCATCCGGTGCTGGCCGTCGATGTCGAGCACGAAGCCGTAGCCGGTCGGCAGCAGATCGAGCACCTCGGCGCCGGTGATGACGAAGTACTTGGACTCCTTGCCCGCGTACCGGCGCAGCTCCTTGAGCGAGGTGAACATCGGGATCACGGGCTGCTGCGTGTCGTGCAGCGCCAGGAAGCCGGGGTTCTCGCCGCGCGGGCAGTAGACCTTCGACGTCGAGAAGACCGCCTGGAAGTCCTCCGCCGACAGAGAACCGGTGGTGAATGCGCGCACAGCGTCCGCGAGGGAGGGTGGGGACGGCTCGGGGTACACCCCCGGCATCGGGGCAGCGTCGGGCGGATGGCCGGGCGGCGGGCCGGGATGCGAGGTCTGGTCGTAGCCGTACACAGACCCAAGACTAGCGAGTGTCGGGTCACATCCGGGCCGTAAGGGGTTGCTTCTTATTACCGACGGGTAGCATCATTCTGTACTACTGCCACGTAACTGATCGAGTGCGATACGGAGCCGTCGTCATGGGCCACTACAAGTCCAACCTCCGCGACATCGAGTTCAACCTCTTCGAGGTACTCGGCCGCGACAAGCTCTACGGCACCGGCCCGTTCGCCGAGATGGACGTGGAGACCGCCAAGAGCATCCTCAGCGAGGTCACGCGCCTCGCCGAGAACGAGCTGGCCGCGTCCTTCACCGACGCCGACCGCAACCCGCCGGTCTTCGACCCGGCGGACAACACCGCCCCGGTGCCGGACACGTTCAAGAAGAGCTACCAGGCCTACATGGACTCCGAGTACTGGCGTCTGGGCATCCCCGAGGAGATCGGTGGCACGAAGACCCCCGCCTCCCTCATCTGGTCGTACGCGGAGCTGATCCTCGGCTCCAACCCGGCCATCTGGATGTACTCCTCCGGCCCGGCCTTCGCCGGCGTCGTCTTCGAGGAGGGCACCGAGGAGCAGGCGAAGGTCGCCAAGCTCATGGTCGACCGCCAGTGGGGCGCCACGATGGTGCTGACCGAGCCCGACGCGGGTTCCGACGTGGGCGCCGGCCGCACCAAGGCCGTGCAGCAGGAGGACGGCTCCTGGCACATCGAGGGCGTCAAGCGCTTCATCACCTCGGGCGAGCACGACATGTCCGAGAACATCATCCACCTGGTGCTGGCCCGCCCCGAGGGCGCCGGCCCCGGCACCAAGGGCCTGTCGCTCTTCATCGTGCCGAAGTACGACTTCGACTGGGAGACCGGCGAGCTGGGCGAGCGCAACGGCGCCTACGCCACGAACGTCGAGCACAAGATGGGCCTCAAGGCCTCCAACACCTGCGAGATGACGTTCGGCGACCAGCACCCCGCCAAGGGCTGGCTGCTCGGCGACAAGCACGACGGCATCCGCCAGATGTTCCGCATCATCGAGTTCGCCCGGATGATGGTCGGCACGAAGGCCATCGCCACCCTCTCCACCGGCTACCTGAACGCGCTGGAGTACGCCAAGGAGCGCTTGCAGGGCCCGGACCTCGCGCAGTTCATGGACAAGTCCGCGCCGAAGGTCACCATCACCCACCACCCGGACGTGCGCCGCTCGCTGATGACGCAGAAGGCGTACGCCGAGGGCATGCGCGCCCTGGTCCTCTACACCGCTTCGGTCCAGGACCAGATCGTGGTCCAGGAGGCCGCGGGCGAGGACGCCAAGTCCCTGATCAGCCTCAACGATCTTCTCCTCCCGATCGTCAAGGGCTACGGCTCGGAGAAGTCGTACGAGCAGCTCGCCCAGTCCCTGCAGACCTTCGGTGGCTCCGGCTACCTGCAGGAGTACCCGGTCGAGCAGTACATCCGGGACGCCAAGATCGACACCCTCTATGAGGGCACCACGGCGATCCAGGGTCAGGACTTCTTCTTCCGCAAGATCGTCCGCGACCAGGGCCAGGCACTGACCACCCTGTCCGAGGAGATCAAGAAGTTCCTCGCCGAGGCCGTCGGCGGCGAGGAGCTGGCCGCCGCCCGCGAGCAGCTCGCCAAGTCCGCCGTGGACCTGGAGGCCATCGTCGGCACCATGCTGACCGACCTGGCCGGCACCGAGAAGGACGTCCGGTCCATCTACAAGGTCGGCCTGAACTCCACCCGCCTGCTGCTCGCCTCCGGCGACGTCGTCATCGGCTACCTGCTGCTGCGCGGCGCGGCCGTGGCCGCGGACAAGCTGCCGACCGCCGGCCCGAAGGACACCGCCTTCTACACCGGCAAGATCGCGGCCGCGAAGTTCTTCGCCGCCAACATCCTGCCGAACGTCGGCGTCCAGCGGTCGCTGGCCGAGGCCGTCACCCTCGACCTGATGGACCTGCCGGAAGCCGCGTTCTAAGCCGCACGGCACCATCGCGCTACGGGCTCCCCCGCCACCCGGCGGGGGAGCCCGCGGCCGTTCACACGGAAGCCTCGCGCTGCGCGGCCTCGACGATTTCCCGGATTGCAGCGAGCACCGGGCGCAGCGCGTCCCGGTCGGTCGTGGCTTCCGCCATCGCTTCCAGCGTATCCAGCCTGACGGCCCGGGCCGGGTAACGGTGGATGGCGACGTACTCCCCCCACCACTGCAGGAACCCCTGGAGCCGGGCGATCGTGCTCTGCGCGGCGGCCTGCTCCGCAGCCTGATCCAGGTGTGCGACAAAGCTCGGCAGCGGCATGGTGAAGATCTACAACCACACGGGCAGCACGGACGTCATTGTCGATCTGTTCGGCTACTACAGCCCGGACGGCGAGGCGCTGTTCACCCCGGTGACCCCGACCCGCGTGACGGACACCCGCACCGGCAGCGGTCAGCCGGTCGGCTCCGGGGCCACCCTGCGCGTGCCGTCCGGCGCGCCGGCCGGAGCGTCCGGGGCCGTGCTCAACGTGACCAGTACCGGGTCGCCGACCGGCGGCTACCTGACGGTGTGGGCGGACGGCAACCAGCGGCCCGCCACGTCCAACGTCAACTTCACCGCCGGGCAGACCGTACCGAACCACGTCACCACCCCCCTGGGTGCGAACGGCATGTTCGACGTGTACAACTCCAACGGCAGGACGCATGTGGTGGCGGACGTGTTCGGTTACTTCACCAAGCCGTAGCCGCAGCCGCAGTTGAATCCGCACAAGGGCCCCGACCGGACTGCTCACACCCGAACAGGCCGCGGCCTCGGTGGCCCGCTTCCAGACCGACTTCGATCAGCGGGGCTTCGGCTGGTGGGCGGTCGAGGTGTCCGCCACCGGCGAGTTCATCGGCTTCGCCGGGCTGGACCAGGTCGACGACGGCTTCCCCTTCACCGGAGTGGAGATCGGCTGGCGGCTGGCCCGCTCCGCCTGGGGCCACGGCTACGCGACTGAGGCGGCCCGAGCCGTCCTGGCCTTCGGCTTCGAGGCCCTCGCCCTGCCGGAGATCCTCGCGGTGACCACCGCCACCAACGTGCGCTCCCAGGCGGTGATGCGCCGGATCGGCATGACCTACGACCCCGCCGACGACTTCGACGACCCGGAGGTCCCCGAGGGGCCGCTGCGCCCCAGCGTGCTGTACCGGATCCGTCAGGACGTCAGATCGGCGTAGACGATGATGTTGTCCGGGCGGTGGCCGCCGCGCAGTTCGCCACCGCAGGTGATCAGCCGCAGCTCGGGGCGGGCGGTGTCGCCGTACACCTTCTGGGTGGGGAAGGTGTCCTTGCCCACCTGTTCCAGCGCTCGGACGGTGAAGACGGCGGTCGAACCGTCCGCGCGGTCCACCGTGATCCGGTCACCGGCTTTGACCTTCGCGATGTCCTTCAGGACAGCGGGGCCATCGACCGTATCGAAGTGACCGATGAGGACCGCGGGCCCTAGTTCACCGGGCGTGACGCCCTCCTTGTACCAGCCGATGCGGTCCGCCTGCTGGACCGAGGGGACCTCGACCGTTCCGTCGGCGGCCAGCCCCAGGTCCAGCAGCGGACCGGTGTCGACACCCGCGGACGGGATCCGTACCCGGACCGGCTTCGAAGCGGCCATCGGCGCGGGGGCGGTGGCGGGCGGCTTGCCCGTACCCGCCGCATTGCCCGCGCTGGGGTGTCCGGCGGGACCGGCCGGGGTGGTGGCGGAGATGTTGGCGTTCGCGGCGGCGGTGTGGCCGCCGCCGCGAATACCGGAGACGAGCATCCAGCCACCGGCGACCAGCGCCAGAAGACAGGCGACCACGATCCAGCGCGGCCGGGACCCGGTGGGCATGGACATCGGACAGCTCGCTCCTTCAGTTCCTGCGGTTCGTTCAGTTCGTTCAGTTCCTGCGGTTCCTGCCTAAGGCTTCTCCGCTTGGCTGAACGCGGATCAGGCGGTGGCGGCGGCCGAGCGGCGGCGCAGCACCACGAACCCGAGACCCGCCACGGCCGCCGCGGCGGCCGCACCGCCCGCGATGACGAGGGCGGATTTGTCGTTCTGGGTCACCCCTTCCGCACCCGCGGCGACGCTGCCCTTGGGCAGGGTCTTGGTCTGGCCGCCCGTGGGGGTGGTGCCGGTGGTACCGGTCGTGGCGCAGCCCTTGGAGAGCGCCGGGAAGGCCGTCTGGCGGTAGGCGGACGCGGTACCGCCCTGGGTCCGGTCGAGGAACTTCGGCGAGGAGCTGTACGCGCCGGTGATCTTGAGTCCCATCGCCGGGTTCTCCGGGTGCTTGCGGTCCACCGTCGCGACGATCTCGCCGCGACCGCCCTTCAGGACGGCCTTGGGCCCGGCGGCGGGGCTGTTGCTGAGGTCGACCGTGAGCTCGCCGAAGACCGAGTTGATGGTCCTGGTGACCGTGCAACCGTCGTGGGTAACGGTTCCCGGCACACCGGGCTCGCCGAAGCAGCCCTTCGGGGGCTTCGGGAACGCGGTCTTGCGCCAGGGAGTCGGACCGCCCTGGTTCCGGTCCCGGAAGACCGGTGAGAGACCCTCGGCGCCGATGATCTCCAGGCCGTTCCTGGAGTCGGTGCTGTTGTGCTTGTCCACCGTCGCGACGGTCTTTCCCTTCTCGTCCTTCAGGACCGCCTTGGGGCCGGCCGGACCGTCGCTGAGCTCGACCGTCCAGCCCCCGAAGACAGACTTGATGGTCTTGGTGACGGTGCAGCCCTTGGAGCTGCCGGCGTCCTGCGCGGCGGCGGACTTCGTCGCGGTCGGCTTAGCCGTGTCGGCGAAGGCGCCGGAGGCCGGGATGAGGACGGCGCCGGTGACGGCGGCAGCGGTGAGCGCGGCGCGGAAGGCGGTACGGCGGCGTGCGAAACGTACGGACATGGCGGACTCCTGGCCTGACCGGCAAATAGCAAAAGGAATGACGTGGGGCAGATGTGCCGCTGTTCGCCTCGTAGGGACCAAGGAGTCCGGCTGCAGAACGAAATCTACGGATCTTGTGCGACGCCGCCCTCCCGGTTCTGTCACAGGGAGGCAACAGCGGGCCGACAGGCAGAACTTGGGCGACGCGTCCCGGCCACGGACCCGGATCGTCGCCTACCCGGTGGTCGTACCGCTCGGTGGGGGGGAACCCCCGAGTAGTCCCCGGGCCCCCCGCCGGAGGCGCCCGGCATCCGGGGACTTCGTATGCTGGCCCCATGAGCGTCCACCCTCACTTCACCCGCGCCCACACCGATGACCTGATGGCCTTCATACAAGCCAGCCCGTCGCCCTACCACGCGGTGGCGAGCGCCGCGGAACGGCTGGAGAAGGCCGGATTCCGGCGGGTCGAGGAGACCGAGGCGTGGGACGGCGAGACGGGCGGGAAGTACGTGCTGCGCGGCGGCGCGATCATCGCCTGGTACGTCCCCGAGGGCGCCCGTCCCGAGACGCCGTTCCGGATCATGGGCGCGCACACCGACTCGCCGAACCTGCGGGTGAAGCCGCGCCCCGACATGGGCTCGGCCGGCTGGCGGCAGATCGCCGTGGAGCTGTACGGCGGGCCGCTGCTGAACAGCTGGCTCGACCGGGACCTGGGACTCTCGGGCCGGCTGACGCTGCGCGACGGCGGCTCGCGGCTGGTGAACGTCGACCGGCCGCTGCTGCGCGTCGCCCAACTGGCCATCCACCTGGACCGGGGCGTCAACGACAACGGCCTCACGCTGGACAAGCAGCGGCACATGCAGCCGATCTGGGGCCTCGGCGAGGTCAATGACGGCGACCTCATCGACTTCCTGGCCGATGAGGCCGGGGTGACCGCGTCCGATGTCGTCGGCTGGGATGTGATGGCGCACGACGTACAGCCGCCCGCCCACCTGGGCCGCGACCGCGAGCTGCTGGCCGCACCCCGGATGGACAACCTGCTGTCGGTGCACGCCGCCACGTCCGCGCTGGCGGCCGTCGCCGGGCAGGAGCTCGCGTACATCCCCGTCCTCGCCGCCTTCGACCACGAGGAGAACGGCAGCGAGTCCGACACCGGAGCGCAGGGCCCGCTGCTCGGCAACGTCCTGGAGCGGTCCGTGCATGCGCGCGGCGGCGACTTCGAGCACCGGCAGCGCGCGCTGGCCGGCACGGTGTGCGTCTCGTCCGACTCCGGGCACGCGGTGCACCCCAACTACGTGGAGCGGCACGACCCCACCCACCACCCGCGCGCCAACGGCGGTCCGATCCTCAAGACCAACGTCAACCAGCGGTACGCCACGGACGGTTCGGGGCGCGGCATCTTCACCGCCGCCTGCGAGCGGGTCGGGGTTCCGTTCCAGCACTTCGTGTCCAACAACGCCATGCCGTGCGGCACGACGATCGGCCCGATCACCGCGGCACGGCACGGCATCACCACGGTGGACGTCGGTGTGCCGATCCTGTCGATGCACTCCGCCCGCGAACTGTGCGGCGCGGACGACCCGCACCTGCTGGCGAGCGCGCTGAAGTCCTTCATCGAGAGCTGAGGTACCAACTCCCATATGCCGCATGGCCGTTCCGAACCGGGGTAGGCGCCCCCACAGCAACCCGGAACGGCCAAGAGGCACCACGGAGGCAGACATTATGGGCATCGGCGGCTGCATCGCACTGATCGCGGTCGGCGCGATCCTCACTTTCGCGACCGACTGGCACATGTCCGGCGTCAACCTCGACCTGGTGGGCCTGATCATGATGGCCGTCGGAGCGATCGGCGTCGCGGCCTACGTCAGCATCTTCAAGCGGCGGCGGCTGCAGCCCGGCCTCCGCGGCGGCGACCCGCTCGTCGAGGAGCGCCGCTACTACGAGTGATGGCAGCGCCGAGGCCGTCACCCGGCCCCGGTAGCGCCACTCAGCCCGTCAGCTCACTCAGCTCACTAGCTCGCTCGTCTCACTCGTCTCACTCGTCCATCCCGGCCAGCACCAGCGCCAGCCGGCCCGTGCCACCGGCGGTCAGCAGGACCGGGACGCCCCAGTCCTGCTGGTGCACATGGCAGGCCGGGTACTCGTTCTCGGGATCGTCGTCGCAGGACGCGGCCATCGCCGACACATGCAGAACACCCTCGGCGATCTCCGGATTCAGCACGAGATCCCGCCCCAGATCCGTCCCCTTGCCCGCGCCCTCCGCCAGGAGATCCGGCGGCGTGGAGCTGACCAGCAGCCGGGTCGAGGGGCCGTAGCGCTCGTCGCGCTTCTGGCCCGCGGGCGCGGTGAAGACCACTTCGAGGCGGAACGGTCCCGCGGCCACCTCGGTGGCCGGCCGCTGGGTCCGGTGCGCGGCCGACTCGACCCGCACCGCCTCCTCGGGCAGCCGCAGCCGGGTGAGCCGGTGCCGGGCCGACTCGACCACCACCACGTCCCCGCCCACCAGCACGGCGTCCGACGGCTCCCGCAGATCGGTCGCGAGCGTGGTCACCTCACCGGTCGCCGGGTCGAAGCGGCGCAGCGCGTTGTTGTACGTATCGCTGATCGCGACCGAGCCGTCGGGGAGCGCGGTGACGCCCAACGGGTGCTGCAGCAGCGCCTGTTCCGCGGCGCCGTCCCGGTGCCCGAAGTCGAAGAGGCCGGTGCCGACTGCGGTCCGCACGACGAATCCGCCGGTCGCGTCCGATGCTCGCTCCACGTACCGCACGGCGGACGATTCCGAGTCCGCGATCCACAGCCGCTCCCCGGCGGCCGCCAGGCCCGACGGCTGGGCGAACCACGCTTCGGCGGCGGGCCCGTCGACCAGCCCCTCGTTCGTGGTGCCGGCCGCGACCCCTACGGTCCCGGTCTCCGGGTCGTACGTCCACAGCTGGTGCACGCCAGCCATCGCGATCCACACCCGGCCGGCGAACCAGGCCACGTCCCAGGGCGACGACAGGGCCACCTCAAGCGCGCGGCCCGACGTCGGGGACCCTTGCCACCACTGGCGGCCGGTCCCGGCGATCGTCGTCACCTTGCCGTCGGCGAGGTCGACGCGGCGCAGCGCGTGGTTCACGGTGTCCGCGACGACGACCGAACCGTCCGCCAGCAGCGCCAGCCCCTGCGGCTCGCTGAACCGCGCCTCGTCAGGACCGCCGTCCATCATCCCGCGCTCGCCGTCGCCGAACCGCCGGACGACCGTCTCGCCGTCCGGCGCCAGCTCCACCAGCGCGTGCCGCGTCGAGTCCGAGACCAGGAAGCCGCCGCCCGGCAGCACCACCGCCTTGCCCGGGAACCGCAGATCGGTCGCCACCGGCTCCGGCGCCACATACGGCCCCGCGCCCCGCCGCAGCGTCCCCTTGCCGGCGTGCTCCGCCTCCAGCTCCGTGACCAGCGTCTCCAGCGCGTGGGCATGCCCCTCGCCCGCGTGCTGCGCGACGATGTAGCCCTCCGGATCGATCACCACCAGCGTCGGCCACGCCCGCACCGCGTACTGCTTCCAGGTGGTCAGCTCGGGATCGTCGAGCACCGGATGGTGCACCTCATACCGCTCGACCGCGTCCACGACCGCCTGATGCTCCGCCTCATGCACGAACTTCGGCGAGTGCACGCCGACGATCACGACGGTGTCGCGGTGCTTCTCCTCCAGCTCGCGCAGCTCATCCAGAACATGGAGGCAGTTGACACAGCAAAATGTCCAAAAATCAACAATCACGATGCGTCCTCGCAGGTCAGCGAGGGTCAGTTGGTTTTCGCCGGTGTTGAGCCAGCCGCCCTTGCCGACCAGCTCGGGGGCCCGGACGCGCGCACGTGCAGTCATATCCCCATCCAACAGCATGTCCGTGGGTAGACATTCCCCCATGAAATACCTGGTGCGGGAGAAGCTGTTCGCGATCGGTGACGACTACTGGATCGAGGACGAGCGCGGTGAGCGGGCGTTCTATGTGGACGGGAAGGTCCTGCGGATCCGGGACACGCTGGAGCTGCGGGACGCGCGGGGGGCCGAGGTCGCGGTCATCCGGAAGAAGCTCGTGAGTCTGCGGGACGCGATGACGGTGGAGCGCGGCGGGGACGTGCTGGTCACCGTGCGGAAGAAGCGGCTGACGCTGCTGCGGGACGTGTTCCGGGCGGAGCTGGCCTCCGGTGAGGAGCTGGAGGTCCGCGGAGACATCGTCGACAAGGAATTCGACATCGAGTACGAGGGGGAGCGGCTCGCGCGGATCTCCCGGAAGTGGTTCCGGATGCGGGACACCTACTCCATCGATGTGGAACGCGAGGACGCGGACGCGGGGATGCTCATCGCCATCGCGGTGTGCGTGGACCGGCTGGTCGACAAGGAGCACGAGAGGGAGCACGGCGAGGACTGAGCCGGAACGGGGCAGCGCGGCGGAAGCCCGCTGCCCCGTTCCGGGATTACGCGCGAGCGGCCGCGAGCACCGCGTCGGCCATGGCCCGCTCACCCCGGGCGTTGGGGTGGAAGGGAATCGCCGGGTTGGTCGGGATCAGCCCCTCCGACCAGCGGGTGTCATCGGCGCGGCATACGTCGCGGTCCGCGCTCGCCGGGTGGTTGTCGACGAAGACCGCGCCCTCGGCGGCGGCGACGCGGGCGAACATGACGTTGAGGCTGTTCTCGAAGGTGTTGAGGAAGACCATGTCCCCGCTGGTGAACATGACACGCGGCCGGCAGGTCCTGCCGTCGTCCGGGATGAGGTTGAGGTAGCCGACGAGCAGCACCCGGGCGCCCGGGGAGCGCTGATGGATCGTCCGGAGCGCGGCGGCGACCTTCGGCTCCGCTGCCTTGACCCGGTCGTCGAGCCCGCTGCCGTAGCTGTCGGCGCAGGGCCGGCCGAGCGGGTTGAGCAGGCCCAGGGCGCTGCACTTGACGATGATCTCCGTGAAGCCGATGTCGTTGCCGCCGATGGTGAGCGTCACCAGGGTGGTGTCCTTGGTGAGCGCGTCGAACTGGCCGTCCGAGGCCAGGGTGGCGGTGTCGGCGCCGGTGCACGTCACGTCCTTGAACGCGGCCGGCGCGAGCCGTTCCGCCACCAGGTGCGGGTAGTTGTGCGTGGAGCGCTGACAGAGCCCGCTCGCCTTCTCCTCCTCGGGAACGCCGGGCGCGGCGGCGGCCGAGTCGCCGAGGGCGGCGTAGCGGACGGGCGGCGGAGGAGCCGACGCTCCGGCCGTGGGGGTGCTGAGCAGCACGGCGGCCACGAGGGCGGCGAGAACAGTGGCGATGCGGGGCACGATGGACTTCCTGACGCAGAGACGACGATCACTACTGTGCGTGATCGTGTTGTCGCTCCGCGTACCAGTCAAGTACCGGGCCGCCCACCGCGCGCCGGTTCGGCCAAGGCTCCGGCCCGGCCCGGCCCGAGGATCGGCCCGCTGCTCAGCCCAGCCGGCGGTCGCGGAGTACGGGGAAGTCGTGCCGGGTCTTGGTGACGAGCGCCGGGTCGAGGTCGGCGGTGAGGGTCTGCGCGTCGGGACCGGCCTCGGCGATGATGTCGCCCCAGGGGTCGATGACGAGGCTGTGGCCGGCGAGTTCGACGCCCGCGTGGGTGCCGGCCGTGCCGCAGGCCAGGACGTACGTCTGGGACTCGACCGCGCGGGCCCGCGCGAGCAGCCGCCAGTGCTCCAGCCGCTTCGCCGGCCAGCCGGCCGAGATGACGAGCATCTGGGCGCCGGCGTCGATGAGCAACCGGAACTGCTCGGGGAAGCGCAGGTCGTAGCAGGTGGCCAGGCCCAGCACGGTGTCCGGGAGCGCCACCGTGACGATCTCCTCGCCCGGAGCCATCAGGGCCGCCTCGCCCTGGTCGAAGCCGAAGCGGTGGATCTTGCGATAGGTGTGCCGCAGTTCCCCGTCGGGTCCGAAGACCAGCGAGGTGTTGTAGAGCGGGCCGTCACCCGCGGCGGAGCCGCTGTCCGCCGCAGCGCGCTCGACGATGGAGCCGGCGTGCAGCCAGACGCCGGCGTCGCGCGCCGCCGCCGACATCGCGTCGGCCGTCGGCCCGTCGAGCGGCTCGGCCTCCGCCGCGAAGGTGTCCGAGGCGAAGGCGCCGACGGGCCACAGTTCCGGCAGTACGACCAGATCCGTACCGGCTTGGGCGCGCACCAGCGCGGCCACCCGGTCCCGCCGGTCGGCGACCGTTTCGCTCAGGTCAACGTCGATCTGCAGCAAAGAAGCGCGCATACACCCACCGCCCATACGTTTGGTCGTCATGTCGGGCCTACCATCGTCACTCGAAAGCACTGCGTGGGTACCCGCGCGGAGCGTAACTTAGGCGCACACCACTACGACCGCGCATCGATCCGTCGAGGGGTCCCGTGACCGTCCACAGTAAGATCCAGCCGTACATCGACGCCTGGACCCACTCCATAGAATCCATAAACGAATTGGTCGCCCCCCTCGTCGAGGGTGAATGGAACCGGCCGACCGAATGCCCCTACTGGTCGGTGCGCGACGTCGTGTCACACGTCATCGGCTACGAGTGCGAGATGCTCGGGGATCCGCGCCCGATCCACACGTTGCCGAGTGATCTGCGGCACATCACCAGTGAGTTCGCCCGCTACATCGAGGTGCCGGTGGACACCCGGCGCCACCACACGGCTCCGGAGATGACCTCCGAGCTCGAATACACCATCATCCGGCGGTCGCGGCAGCTGCGGAACGAGTCGCGCGGTCCCGAGCAGCCCATGCGGGGTCCGATGGGCCAGGAGATGACCCTCGAACACCTGCTGTGGATGCGGACGTTCGACGTCTGGGTCCATGAGCAGGATCTGCGGCGGGCGCTGAACGCACCGGGGAATCTGGCGTCCCCCGCGGCCTTGTACGCGCGGGACTTCCTGCTCCGCGGGCTGCCGAAGCTGGTCGCCAAGGACGCGGGCGCGAAGCCCGGTTCCGCGGTGGTCTTCGATATCCACGGCCCGCTGGAGTTCATGCGGACGGTCCGCGTCGACCAGGAGGGGAACGGGTCGATCGACTCCGCGGTCTCCCTGGGTCCGGCCGTGACCTTCGGCACCGACTGGGAGACGTTCCTGCGGCTGGTCAGCGGGCGGGTGCGCCATGCGGCCGTTGCGGACCGGGTGAAGGTGGAGGGCGACCAGGACCTCGCGCGCGCGATCCTGGCGCGCATCGCTCTCACTCCGTGAGCCCGGCGGACGGGTTAGCCGGGCCGGTCCGCCGGTTCGGCTACGCCGGCACGTGCACGCTCTCGACGCGGCTGACCGCGATCCGGTCCTTCTCCAGCCGGGTCGCGCGGCCGCGCAGCCGCAGGATCTGGACGGTACCGATCGCCTGGAGCACGAAGACGCTGCACCAGGCGATCCGGTAGTTGTCACCCGTCGCGTCCAGCAGCACGCCGATCGCCAGCAGCGTGATCATCGAGGCGGTGAAGCCGCCCACGTTGACGATGCCTGAGGCGGTGCCGAAGCGCTCCGGCGGATTGGCCGGGCGCGCGAAGTCGAAGCCGATCATCGACGCGGGCCCGCAGGCGCCGAGCGCGACGCACAGGCCGATCAGCAGCCACAGCGGGACGTGCCCGCCGGGCCAGGACAGCACGGCCGCCCAGGCCACGGTGCTCGTCCCGATCGCGGTGAGCGTGATCGGCATCCGCGCGCCGTGGTGACGGGCGATCAACTGCCCGAAGAGCGTGCCGAACACCATGTTGGCGAGCACCACGAGGGTGAGCATCGACCCGGCCGCCCCGCGCGACATGCCCTGGTCCTCCACCAGGTACGGCAGCCCCCACAGCAGCAGGAAGACCATTCCGGAGAACTGCGTCGTGAAGTGCACCCACATGCCGAGCCTGGTCCCCGGCTCGCGCCAGGCGGAGACGATCTGGTGGCGCACATAGCCGAATCCGGCGTGCTCGGCGGGGGCGGGCTCGAATCCGTCGGGGTGGTCCTTGAGGAACAGCAGCACCAGGACGAGGACGAACGCGCCGCCGATCGCGGTGCCGGTGAACGTGGCCGTCCAGCCGGCCGAGTGCAGGATCCGGGAGAGCGCGACCGTACTGATCAGGTTGCCCGCGACGCCGAAGAGCGCGGCGGCCTGCGCGATCATCGGGCCCCGGCGGGCCGGGAACCAGCGCGAGCCGAGCCGCAGCACGCTGACGAACGTCATCGCGTCGCCGCAGCCGAGCACCGCGCGGGCGGCGAGCGCCATCCCGTACGAGTGCGAGAGCGCGAACGCGAGCTGCCCGGCGGTGAACAGCACGATGCCGATGGTCAGCACCTTCTTGGTGCCGAGCCGGTCGACCATCAGGCCGACGGGTATCTGCAGCCCCGCATAGACCAGCACTTGGAGGATCGAGAACGTGGACAGCGCGGACGCCCCGATGTGGAAGCGCTCCGCGGCGTCGATGCCGGCCACACCGAGGCTGGTGCGGTGCACCACGGCGACCAGGTAGACGAGCGTGCCGATCCCCCACACCGCGGCGGCACGCCTGCCACCGGGTGGTTCGCCGTTCACGCGTCCCCCCTGGCCATGACCTTGACCCAGGAGACATGGCGGTGCACCAGGGCGGCGGCGCGTTCACCGTCGCCGGCTCTGAGCGCCGCCAGGATCTCGCCGTGCTCCGCCAGGTTCTTGGCGACACGGCTGGGCTCGGCGTGCATGGTGGCCACGCCCATCCGCAACTGCCGGTCGCGCAGCTGGTCGTAGAGGTGGGCGAGGATGCGGTTGCCCGCCGCGCGGACGATCTCGGCGTGGAAGCAGCGGTCGGCGACCGCGAACGCCGCCAGGTCACCGGCCTCCGCGTGGCCCCGCTGCTCCGCGAGCAGCTCCTCGAGCCGGGCCAGCAGCGCGGGCGGCGGGGCCGGCACCAGGCGGGCCACCGCGTGCTGCTCGACGAGCAGCCGGGTCTCGACGACATCGGCGATCTCCTGTGCGGAGACCGACAGGACGAGCGCGCCCTTCTTCGGATAGAGCTTGATCAGCCCTTCCGCCTCCAGGCGGAGCAGCGCCTCGCGCACCGGAGTGCGGGACACCCCGACGGCCTCGGCGAGATCGCCCTCGGTGAGCAGCGTGCCGCCCTCGTAACTGCGTTCGAGGACGCCCTGTTTGACGTGGATGTAGACCCGCTCGGCGGCGGGCGGCGACTTGGTGGCGGTGACCACCGCGGAGACGGGATTCATGATGCACGCATCATAGATACATCATGTATCCACGAGAAACCCGCGTCCGCGATCCGGACCGGCCGGGGTCAGGGGCGCAGGCTGCTCACGACGTTGGCGGTCGCGGTGAGCCCGCTCTGGATGGTCGGGGCGACGCTCGAACTCGCGAGATAGAAGCCGAGGATGACGCAGACCAGCGCGTGCGAGACCTTCAGCGACCCGCTGCGCAGGAAGACCACTGCCATGATCAGGAGAATCAGGATCGCAGAAACGGAAACGGCCACGGCTGTCCCTCCGGGCTGGAGACTGAGTTTCTCCCTATATATCGCCACACATCAGGCTTTTCATGACTGGCGACGCGCAGCAAAGTGGCCCGGACTTTTGTGCGTCCGGGCCACCTTGTCGCACCAACGGGACTACGCCCAGGTCAGAAGCCGCTTCGGCTGCTCCAGGATCGCCGCGACATCCGCGAGGACCTTCGAGCCCAGCTCTCCGTCGACCACGCGGTGGTCGAACGACAGTGCCAGGGTGGTGACCTTGCGGGCCTTCACCTTGCCCTTGTGGACCCAGGGCAGGTCCTTGACCGCGCCGAAGGCGAGGATCGCGGACTCCCCCGGGTTCAGGATCGGCGTACCGGTGTCGACGCCGAAGACGCCGACGTTGGTGATGGTCACCGTGCCGCCCTGCATCTGCGCGGGAGAGGTCTTGCCCTCCCGTGCGGTCGCCACCAGCTCACCGAGCGCGGTGGCCAGTTCGGGCAGTGTCTTCGCCCCGGCGTCCTTGATGTTCGGCACGATCAGCCCGCGCGGGGTAGCCGCCGCGATGCCCAGGTTCACATAGTCCTTGCGGACGATCTCCTGGCCGGCCTCGTCCCAGGCCGCGTTGACCTCCGGATTGCGCCGGATCGCCACCAGCAGCGCCTTCGCGACGAGGAGCAGCGGGCTGACCTTGCGGCCGGCGAACGCCGGGTCCAGCTTGAGCTCCTGGACCAGCTTCATCGTCCGCGTGATGTCGAACGTCACGAACTCCGTGACGTGCGGCGCGGTGAAGGCGCTCGCGACCATCGCCTGAGCGGTGGCCTTGCGCACGCCCTTGATCGGGGTGCGGGTCTCACGGGCGCCCGGCTCGGCTACGGCGGGAGCGACGGCGCCCGCAACGGGGACCACAGCGGGTGCCGCGGCCACGGCGGGCTCCGGCGCGGGAGCCGGAGCGAGGGCCGCGTGCACGTCCTCGCGGGTGATGGTCCCGTCACGGCCGCTCGGGACGACGGCGTTCAGATCGATGCCGAGGTCCTTCGCGAGTTTGCGCACCGGCGGCTTGGCCAGCGGCCGGTCCCCGGTGAGACCGGCGAGGCCGGTGGCGCCGCCGGCGCCGTGGCCGTTCAGCTCCGGCTGCGTCCGGCCCTTGGACGGGGCCTTGGGCCGGCCGGCGGCCCGGTCCTCGGGCTGGGCCGGGACCGCGCCCGCCGCCTTGCGCGGGCGGCGGACGGTCGACGACTGCGAGACGCCGTAGCCCACCAGCACCGCCTGCCGCTTCACCGGCTCGGCGGGCGGCTCCGGCGCGGGCTCTGCCACTGCAGCGGCGGGTGCCGCCGCGGGGGCCTCGTCGGGGGCGCCCGGTGTGGTGTCCACCGAGATGATGGCGGTGCCCACGTCGACCGTCTCCCCCTCGGGGAAACGGATCTCGTGCACGACGCCGTCGAACGGGATCGGCAGCTCGACGGCCGCCTTCGCCGTCTCGACCTCGCACACGACCTGCCCGTCGGTGACGGTGTCACCCGGCTTGACGTACCACTTGAGGATCTCGGCCTCGGTGAGTCCCTCGCCCACATCGGGCATCTTGAACTCGCGGAAGCGCTGCGCAATGTCGGTCACAGTCACGCTCTCCTCGCCTCTCAGTACGCCAGCGCGCGGTCGACGGCGTCGAGTACGCGGTCCAGGCCGGGCAGGTACTCCTCCTCGAGCCGGGCCGGCGGGTACGGGGCGTGGAAGCCGCCGACCCTCAGCACGGGAGCCTCGAGGTGATAGAAGCACCGCTCGGTGATCCGGGCGGCGATCTCCGCGCCGGTCCCCAGGAAGACGGGGGCCTCGTGCACGACGACCAGACGGCGGGTCTTCTCGACCGACGCCTGGATCGTGTCGAAGTCCATCGGGGACAGGGACCGCAGGTCAACCACTTCCAGGCTACGGCCCTCGCTCTCGGCCGCCGCGGCGGCCTCCAGGCACACCTTCACCATGGGACCGTACGCCGCCAGAGTGAGATCCGTGCCCTCCCGGGTCACCCGGGCCTTGTGCAGCGGGCCGGGAATGGCCTCGGTGTCGACCTCGCCCTTGTCCCAGTAGCGGCGCTTCGGCTCGAAGAAGATCACCGGGTCGTCGCAGTCGATGGACTGCCGCAGCATCCAGTAGGCGTCCTGCGCGTTGGACGGCGAGACCACCTTCAGGCCCGGGATGTGGGCGAAGAGCGTCTCGGGGGACTCGCTGTGGTGCTCGACCGCGCCGATGCCGCCGGCGTACGGGATGCGGATGACGACGGGCATCTTGACCTTGCCCAGCGCCCGCGCGTGCATCTTGGCGAGCTGCGTGACGATCTGGTCGTACGCGGGGAAGACGAAGCCGTCGAACTGGATCTCGACGACCGGACGGTAACCGCGCAGCGCCAGGCCGATCGCGGTGCCGACGATGCCGGACTCGGCCAGCGGCGTGTCGATGACCCGCTCCTCGCCGAAGTCCTTCTGCAGACCGTCGGTGATGCGGAAGACGCCGCCGAGTTTCCCGATGTCCTCGCCCATGAGCAGGACCTTGGGATCGGTGTCCAGCGACTGGCGCAGCGCCTCGTTGAGGGCCTTGGCCATGGTCATGGTGGTCATGGTCAGTGCTCCTCAGTCTCGTCGGCGAACGACGCGAGGTACTCGGCGAACTGGGCGCGCTCCTCGTCGACGAGCGCGTGCCCGTCGGCGTAGACATTCTCGAAGATCGCCATGGTGTCGGGGTTCGGCATGGTCCGTACGCCGTCCCGTACCCGCTTGGCGAGCGCGTCGCTCTCCTTCTCGATCGAGGCGTAGTACGCCTCGTCGGCGAACCCCTCGGCCTCCAGATACGTCTTCAGCCGCAGGATCGGGTCCTTGAGCTCCCACTGCTCGCGCTCCTCGTCGGCGCGGTAGCGGGTGGGGTCGTCGGTCGTGGTGTGCGCGCCCATGCGGTATGTGAACGCCTCGACGAGCATCGGCCCCTGGCCGGTGCGGGCCCGCTCCAGGGCGGCCTTGGTGACGGCCAGTACGGCCAGCACGTCATTGCCGTCGACCCGGACGCCCGGGAAGCCGTAACCGGCCGAGCGCTGGTAGATCGGCACCCGGCTCTGCATCGCGGTCGGCTCGGAGATCGCCCACTGGTTGTTCTGGCAGAAGAACACCACAGGGGCGTTGTAGACGGCCGCGAAGGTGAAGGCCTCCGCGACATCGCCCTGGCTGGAGGCGCCGTCACCGAAATAGGCGATGACGGCGGAGTCCGCGCCGTCCTTGGCGACACCCATCGCGTACCCGGTCGCGTGCAGCGTCTGCGAGCCGATCACGATCGTGTAGAGGTGGAAATTGTTCTCGTTCGGGTCCCAGCCGCCGTGGTTGACCCCACGGAACATGCCCAGCAGGTTCAACGGGTCCACATCGCGGGTCCAGGCCACGCCGTGCTCGCGGTAGGTCGGGAAGACGTAATCGTCCGGACGGGTGGCCCGGCCCGATCCGATCTGTGCCGCCTCCTGGCCGAGCAGCGAGGCCCACAGGCCCAGCTCGCCCTGCCGCTGCAGTGTGATCGCCTCGGCGTCGAAGCGGCGGGTCAGCACCATGTCGCGGTACAGGCCACGCAGCTCTTCCGGGGTCAGATCGATGGAGTACTCGCTGTGCTCGACGCGCTTGCCCTCGGGGGTCAACAGCTGTACGAGCTCGGGCTCGCCCCCACGGCGCTTCGCGCCGCCGCGGGTGGTCCTCCGCGCGGCAGTGCTTTTCACGCTCACGTTCGCTCCTCCGTCTGTCCGGCCCCCGGGATCCGCCGGAAGGCCAGTTGCGGCTCACCTGGTCCGACGCGTCGCACGGGGTATGTGCGGCATGGCCGAGCCAGGCGTGACAGTGCCCCGGCGAGTGGCCTGCAAGAAAGACGTTACCTACTGCGGCTCTTCTCCGCCGACGCGGAGACAGGTTTCTGACCTGCGGTTTTGCTTGGATTACCTAGTAAATAGGCGTTGTCGCAGGCCACCGGGACAGAGGAACGGTATCTCGCGGATCGCATGTGCGTAAGAGGTCTGGGGATCGAATCGTGTGCGATGCTCGATTCGTGCGCGAAGACGGAAAAATCCATGTATTCCTCCTCGATGACCACGAAGTGGTCCGCCGGGGCGTCCATGAGCTGCTCTCCGTGGAGGACGACGTCGAAGTCGTCGGCGAGGCCGGAACGGCTGCCGAGGCCCTCACCCGGATCCCCGCCACCCGCCCCGATGTCGCGGTCCTGGACGTCCGGCTGCCCGACGGCAGCGGCGTCGAGGTCTGCCGGGAGATCCGTTCCAACGACCCGAACATCAAGTGCCTCATGCTGACCTCCTTCGCGGACGACGAGGCGCTCTTCGACGCCATCATGGCGGGCGCCGCCGGATACGTGCTCAAGGCCATCCGGGGTACCGACCTGCTCAGCGCCGTCCGTGACGTCGCCGCCGGGAAGTCGCTGCTGGACCCCGTCGCCACCGCCCGCGTCCTGGAACGGCTGCGGCACGGCGCGGACAAGGGCGACGACCGGCTCGCGAACCTCACCGAGCAGGAGAAGAAGATCCTCGATCTGATCGGCGAGGGCCACACCAACCGACAGATCGGCGAGCGGCTGCATCTCGCGGAGAAGACCGTGAAGAACTACGTCTCCTCGCTGCTCGCCAAGCTCGGCATGGAGCGCAGGACCCAGGCGGCGGCCTATGTCGCCAGGCTGCACGCAGACGGCTAGCGCCTCCGTGGTCGGCTACCAGGCCGACAACCTCAACACGGCCACGGACTCCATCTGGGCCGTGCACCTGACCGGCACCGCACGCGTCATCCCCGGCCCGGAGGACGCGGAGGAACTTTTCGGACCGCTGCCCTCCTTCGTGGACGAGCAGGCCTTTGACCCCGTTTACCTGCGCATCGACCCGCAGTTCGTGGACGTCCAGTTCGTGAAGGGTGTCGCAGGGTGGCCGGAGCTGCACGCCGCGTGATCTACGCTTTCCCGCGTGACGGGCACGGCAACGGAGCCGCTCGCTGAGCGCACGCTCGGCACACTGCTGCGCCGTTACGACGGCGCCGGCACCCCGTTGGCCTGCGATCCGGTCCCCCAGGGACTGCTGAACCGCGGCTACCGGCTGGCCACCACCCGAGGCCGGTTCTTCCTCAAGCACTACCTCGCGCCGGACACCGCGGACGCCGGCACCATCGCCCGCCAGCACCGCGCGACGCTGCTCCTGGACCGGCTCGGCCTGCCCGTGGCGCCGCCCGTCGCCGACGCGGACGGCCGGACCGTCGCCGTCGTCGGCGGGCGCTGCTACGCGCTCTACCCGTGGGTCGAGGGCGTACACCGGGAGGGCACCGAGCTGACCGCCGCCCAGTCACGGCGGCTGGGCACGCTCCTCGGCCGCGTGCACGCCGGACTGGCGCGCGTACAGCCCCCGCCGGGGGCGGACAGGAGCCGGCACCCGAGCGCCGACCCGGAGCGGACGTACACGCTCATCGACGAGCTCCTGGGGCTGGCCCACGCGAACGAGCCGCGCGAGACCTTCGACGAGCTGGCCGAGCACCGGCTGCTGGAACGCCGCGCCCTGCTCGAGCGCCATGCCCACCGCAGGCCGCCCGACCCGGCCGTGCCCGCCACCGGCTGGGTGCACGGCGACTTCCATCCGCTGAATCTGCTCTACCGCGGCGACGAACCCGTCGCCATCGTCGACTGGGACCGCCTCGGGGTGCAGCCGCGCGCCGAGGAGGCGGTGCGGGCCGCCGCGATCTTCTTCGTCCGGCCCGGCGACGGACAGCTCGACCTGGCGAAGGTACGGCCCTACGCGTGCGCCTACCGGCGTGCGGCCGGGGTACCCGCCCAGGAGCTCGCGGCGGCCGTGCACCGGGTCTGGTGGGAGCGCCTGAACGACTTCTGGATGCTCCGCTGGCGCTACCAGGAGCGCGACCGGCGCTCCGACCCGCTGTTCCCGGCCTCCTCCGCGCTCGCGGTGTGGTGGACCCGCGAGTACGAGGCCGTCAGCGACGCGTTCACCGGCTAGGGCGGGCCCTGGGGCACGTCGGGGCCGGTGAACGCGTCGTGGGTCAGTGGCCCGGCTTCGCGGTGCCACCGCCGGACGGAGTGCCGCTCGGCGGTGTGGTGGGCGTCGTTGGTGTCGGAGCCGACGACGACGGGGTGCCGGACGGTGTGTCCGACGGCGTGTCCGAAGGCGTGTTGCTGGGCGTCCCGGACGGCGTCCGGGACGGGGTGTGCGACGGGGTGCGCGAGGGAGTGCGGCTCGGTGCCTCCGACGTGTTCCCGCCGCCCTGGCCCGGATCCGTCGAGGTGTCCTGGCTCGGCTCGGTGCTCTGCGCCGACGCGCTCTGCGAGGTCGACGGCGCTACGTTCTGGCTCGGATCCTTCTTCTGCCCCGGGTGCCCGATCGCGAAGTACACGCCCATCGAGATCGCCAGCACCGCGGCCAGCACGAAGAGCACCGGCTTGAGCCACTTGTTGTCCTGCCCGCCGCCGTGCCGCCGCTCGTCGTAGCCGTGGGTGTCGTCGGCCCCGCGGCCGGACGCGCCCAGCAGCATCGGCCGGTTCAGCTCCGCGGTGGTGGAGTTCCCCGGCCGTCCGCCGCCCGTGCCGGGGCCCATGCCCAGGCCCGCGCCCGTCTGCGAGGGGATCGGGGCGGTGTGGGACACGACGCCGGTGTCCCACATGTTGGTCCAGCCGCCCTGCTCCTGCAGCATGCGCAGCGCGTACTGCACCACGCCGCGCATCTCCTCGGCGCTCTGGAAGCGGTCGTCCGGGTGCTTGGCGAGCGCCCGGAGCACCAGGCCGTCGAGTTCCGGCGGCACCCGGTCGCTGACCGTGGACGGCACCTGCGGCTCGTCCTGTACGTGCTGGTAGACGACCGACAGCGGGGTCTCGCCCATGAACGGCGGACGCAGCGCCAGCAGCTCGTAGAGCATGCAGCCGGTCGCGTACAGGTCGGAGCGGTAGTCGACGGCCTTGCCGAGCGCCTGCTCGGGGGAGAGGTACTGGGGCGTGCCCATGACCATGCCGGTCTGGGTCATGGTGCTGGCCGCGCCGTGCAGGGCGCGGGCGATGCCGAAGTCCATGACCTTGACGGCGCCGGTGTTGGTGATGATGACGTTGGCCGGCTTGATGTCACGGTGCACGATGCCGTGCTGGTGGCTGTAGGCCAGGGCCTCCAGCACACCGGAGATGATGATCAGCGCCTGGTCGATGGGCGGCGCCTCGGCGCCGGTCAGCAGGTCGCGGATGGTGTGCCCGTCGACCAGCTCCATGACGATGTACGGAACCGTGCCGGTGGGTGTGCGGTCCTCGCCCGAGTCGTACACGGCGACGACGGCATGGTGGTTCAGCCCGGCGACCGACTGCGCCTCGCGGGTGAAGCGCGCCTTGGAGACCGGATCCTCCGCCAGATCCGAGCGCAGCAGCTTGATCGCCACGATCCGGCCCAGCCGTACGTCCTCGGCCGCGAACACCTCGGCCATACCGCCACGGCCCAGCCGGTACGTCAGCCGGTAGCGGCCGTCACCGACCAGTCCTTGCGCGCCCCACAGTTCGGGCGAATCGGACGCTCCAGTGCCTGCGGTCGTCTCATGGGGGTCGACCATCAGTCCTCGCCGTCGCTTGTTCCTCGCCTTACATGTTTTCTGGTCGGCCACGCTACCGTCTCCGGGGACGGTGCCGGGCCGCTCGTGTATGGGCTCCATGCGCATCAGGTGACGAGATGGTCAACGAACTTGACGTGCCCGAGCGATAAGCCAGACTTGGCGGGCAAGCTGCGGGACGAGGGTCTTCTCTAGGGGGAAGCGGTACAGATGAGCAGCGGGGACGGCGCGCAGGCCGATTACGCGGGGCGCTCGGTCGGAGGCGGACGCTATGTGCTGCGCGATCTGCTCGGCGAGGGCGGCATGGCCTCAGTGCACCTGGGACACGACACGGTCCTGGACCGCCCGGTGGCCATCAAGACACTCCACACGAGCCTGGGGAACGAGCAGTCCTTCCGCGAGCGGTTCCGCCGCGAGGCGCAGGCTGTGGCCAAACTGAACCACACGAACATCGTCTCGGTCTTCGACTCCGGCGAGGACACCCTCGACGGCGCGATGGTCCCGTACATCGTCATGGAGTACGTCGAGGGCAAGCCGCTGAACGTGGTGCTGGCCGAGGACGTCGCCCAGTTCGGCGCGATGCCGGCCGAGAAGGCACTGAAGATCACCGGCGATGTGCTGGCGGCGCTCGCGGTCAGCCACGAGATGGGGCTGGTGCACCGCGACATCAAGCCCGGCAACGTGATGGTGACCAAGCGTGGTGTGGTCAAGGTCATGGACTTCGGCATCGCGCGGGCCATGCAGTCCGGCGTCACCTCGATGACCCAGACCGGCATGGTCGTCGGCACTCCGCAGTACCTGTCGCCCGAGCAGGCGCTGGGGCGCGGCGTCGACGAGCGCTCCGATCTGTACTCGGTGGGCTGCATGCTCTTCGAGCTGACGACGGGCCGGATCCCGTTCGAGTCCGATTCGCCGCTGGGCATGGCGTACCAGCACGTGCAGGAGATCCCGCCCGCACCGTCGCAGTTCAACCGGGCGATCTCGCCCGGGGTCGACGCGCTGATCGCGCGGGCGCTGAAGAAGAACCCGGCGGAGCGATTCCCGACCGCCGACGCCATGCACGACGAGCTGGAGCGCGTCAGCGCCTCCACTCAGCCCGGCACCACCCCGCTGATCATCGGCGAGGGCCCGCACGCCCGCAGCCGAGGCGAGGGCGTCTCGGCGACGGTCTTCCCGCCCGCATCGGGCGGCCTGCACACCCCGCCGCCGAACGTCCACAGCCCGTACCAGACGCCCACGCCGCAGCAGAGCGCCTACGGTCCCGGCACCCCGCCGCCCGCCACCCCGGCCCCGGCCGCGTACGGCTACCCGCAGCAGCTCCAGCAGCAGCCACCGCAGCAGCAGTACCAGACGCCGGCTCCGCCGTCCTCGTACGCGATGCAGCCCGGCGCCGGCGGCGGGCACAACACCGGCCACACCGGTGGGCGCGGTGGCGGGGGCAACGGCGGCGGCCGGTCGACGAAGACCATCGCGATCGGGGCCACGGTGGCGGTGGCCGCCATCGCCCTGGTCGTCGGCCTGGTCATCTCGATGAACACGAAGAAGAACAACACCGCCGACGGGGGCGGCCAGAGATCGTCCACGAGCCAGTCCGCATCCCCGTCCGGATCCACCGGCGGCTCGTACCAGCCCTCGAACGCGCCGAACAGCAACGGCGTCGTCGAGGGCGACAAGACCCGCACCCTGGACTCGTCCGCGTGCACCGGTGCCACTCAGAGCTTCACCGAGTCGAACCCGAACGTCGTCCTGTTCCCGCAGTTCAACACCAAGTACCGGGACTCCGTCGAAGCGTGCCTCAAGGCCGCCGGCTGGAAGTACACGGTGAAGTACACGGACGAGCAGCAGTGGGGCAAGGGCGCCATCGTCGACCAGAATCCCAAGGCGCTGGCGGACTACAACACCACGCAGAAGGGCGACGCCGGCAAGATCACCATTTGGGTCTCCACCGGTAAGGCCGCCGGCTGATCCAGCCGGCACACAGCACGTACACAGCACGTACACAGCACGGGAAAACGGAGAGGGCCCGGCACGCATGATGCG
>NZ_JASISZ010000002.1:83410-119209 GCF_030063355.1 Streptomyces sp. PH10-H1 | reverse complement strand
GAGTGGGGCGGCGTCGCGTTATGGGTTGCGGGCCCTCTCCGTGCTGACAGGTCCGAGGCCGGGCAGGTACTGGAGGAACGGGTCCTGGAGGTACTCGGTCCAGAGGTACTCGGTCTACAGGTACTCGGTCCTAGAGGTAAGGGCCCGAGCGGGCGCCCGCGTGGCCGCCCTCGTCACCGTCCTCATGGCCGCCCGTGCCCGGGGGCAGGGCGCGGCGCATCTGTTCCAGCTGGGCACGGGCGGCCATCTGCTGGGCGAACAGGGCCGTCTGGATGCCGTGGAAGAGGCCCTCCAGCCAGCCGACCAGCTGTGCCTGGGCGATGCGCAGCTCGGCCTCGGTCGGAATCGAATCGTCGTTGAACGGCAGCGAGAGCCGCTCCAGCTCCTCCACCAGCTCAGGCGCGAGGCCGTCCTCCAGTTCCTTGACGGAACTGGCGTGGATCTCCTTGAGCCGGACGCGGCTCGCCTCGTCGAGAGGCGCCTGCCGCACCTCCTCCAGAAGCTGCTTGATCATGCTGCCGATACGCATGACCTTCGCGGGCTGTTCCACCATGTCTGTCACCGGGACCTCGCGCGAATCCGCTCCGCCGCCAGGGGTGCCGCCGAGTGCCATACCGTCGGGCCCCACGATCAGGACCTGCGGGCTCTCCTGCGACCGTTCGTTCATCGGCATCTCCATGCCGCCATTCTCTCGCACACGTCGTTCACCTGAGGGTGTGCCCCCTGATGCGGCTGATCCACCACGTCAGAGGGCACACTTTCGGTCGTTCGGCCGCTTCCGCTACGACGCCTCGCGGCGGGACAACGAGGTGCGGGACCGGGTGACCAGGGCTGCCAGCAGCGCCGCGCCCAGCGGCACCGCGACGAGGAGCGCCGCCAGGGTCGGCCAGGGAATGACGATCGGGATGTGCGGCGCAGCGCCCCCGCCGCCCCAGCCCCGGTCCAGGGCATCCTGGTAGAACTTCAGCTGCTGTCGTTCCTCGGCCTTGCGCAGCCCGATCGCGGGCAGGATGCCCGCGGCCGAGCCGAGGACAACGCCCATCACGGCCACCACCCCGCACTGGAAGCCGGACAGCGTCCGCCGCACCCGCGGGTCCGCGCCGATCGCCGCCAGGGTCTTCAGGTCGGGCTCGGCGTCCGCCTGGGCGAGGCCCGTGGCGATGCCCGCGGCGCCGATGGTGACCAGGCCGGCGAAGACGGTCAGCGCCAGCAGGATGATGCTGTTCTGACTGACGTAGCCCGCTTCGACATACAGGCCCGGGTCGACGCCCAGCTTGGCGAGGTCCTGGTCCAGCTCCTGCCGCTGCTGGCTGCTGGGCATGTCCTTGTTCACGAAGTACGAGCCGTAGGGGAGGGTCTGGATACCCGCGGCCTTCGCCGTGCCCGGCGGCATGATGGCCCGGACGCCGTAGGACTCGGTGCCGTCCTTCGGGACGTACGTCGGGAACGACTTCAGCGGTCCGGCCGGATCCTTGCCGTCGGACACCGTTTTGGAGTAGCCCTGGACCAGCCGGAGGGTGAGCCGGCCCTTCTCCACGTAGTGCTTGTCGAACAGCACCACGCGGCCGGCGTCCAGCGCCTGCTCGGCCCGCGGGTCCTTGATGCCGAGTGCGTGGAGCACCGCGGCGTCACCGACCAGTACATTCGATTCGGTGCTGATGGCGCTGGTGTGGTAATTCCGGACGCAGCGCCAGTCCTTGGACAGCGTGCGGCGCTCGGCGGCGGTGAACTTCGTCTCGCCCTGCGGCCCGTCCGTCGGGCACTTGTTCGCCTCGGGGACGACCATCTCCGCCCGGCCGCAGCCGGGGCTGTTGCTGTACATCGAGCAGGTCTTCTTGCCAATGACCAGGCGTGACACATCCGCGCGGAACGAGACCGGGAAGCGCTTGTCGACCGCCGCCCGGACCGGGTCCAGATCGCGGCCCTGCTCCTTGTCGATACTGAGCGCCACGACGCTGTACGGCAGCCTGGCATGGTACGCCTCGCGCTGCTGCAGGTCGCTGCTGGCGGTGTACGTGGCCACCGCGACCGTGCCCGCGACGGCCGCCAGGACGGCGGCGACGGCCGGCGCCGTACGCCCCCGGTTGCGCACCGCGTCGCGCAGGGCGAGCCGCGGGGAGAGCGGCAGCCGGCCGCCGAGCCGTCCGAAGAGCCCGACCAGGGTCGGGGTCAGGGCGACAATGCCGAGTTCGGCGAAGGCGGAACCGCCGCCGACCGCGAGGACGTTGTCGGTCTTCATCGAGCCGAAGAACGCGATCCCGGCGCCGAGGCAGACGGCGGCGAGGCCGAGGACGGGCAGCACGCGGTTGGCGTGCCGGATGCCGCGGCGACCGGTCAGCGAGGCCAGCACGCTCTGCCGCGAGGCGACGACCGCCGGGACGATGGCGGCCAGCAGACCGGTGACGATCGCCAGTACGCCGATGCCGAGGAGTTCCAGCGGGCGCAGGCTGATCCCGCCGAAGCGCTTGCCGACGTACTGTTCCAGCGTCTCGCGCAGGGCGAAGGTCAGCGCGAGGCCCAGCACCGTGCCGATGACGGCGGCGCACACCCCGATCACCAGGCCGCCCGCCAGCACGATCGCGCGAATATGGCGGCGGTCGCCGCCGTTGGCTCCGACCAGGCCGAGCTGGCGGCGCGAACGGCGCGCGCCGACGGCGAAGGCCGGGCCCGCGAGCAGGCAGATCTCCAGCATCGCCAGGCCGACGATCGTCGCGGCCACGGCGAGCAGCGCGGCCTTCGCGGCGGTACTGCCGCTGTAGTCGCGGTTCCAGTCCGGGTACTTGACGAACAGGGGCACCGCGGAATCAGCCGGCGGGTCGAGAACGACCACTCGGGAGTGCACGATGACGCTCTTGACGTTGGCCTGCTGCACCATGTTCCACGTGAAACCACCGTTGACGGCGACGAGGTACTTGGAGCTCGTGCCCGGACCATTGCGGCCCGCGCCCTTCAATGCCTTGGCCAGCGGCGCCAGGAAGGAGTCCGGAAGCGCGTTGATCTGCTCTGCCTTGAGATCGTCGGGCAGGTCGTAGGCGCCGACGATCTTGTACTTGGTGGCCAGATCACGGGCGGAGAGCGAGGAGCCGACGAAGAGCCCGCTCTTGCTGAGGAAGGCGTTGGTCGCGATGACCTCGTCCGGCGCGGCCGGGAAGTGCCCGCGGTCCAGGTCCATGATCCCGGCGGCCATCGGGTCCGAGGCCTTCAGCTCACGGATGTCGACGTCCAGCAGGCCGTACTCGGTGTGGACCTTGCCGTTGCCGACCACGTCCTTCAGCGTCTTCGCCCCGGCGGGAATGACGGCCGGGATATCGGCACCGGCGCCGCCGTCCATCATCTGTGACTGGGCGGAATCGTTGACCATCGCGTGGTTCGCACCGTCAGGGGTTTGGTAGACGGGCTGGCCGTCGGAGCCGGAATCGGACAACTGCGCGTCGGCCGCGCCGATCTCGCGGCTCAGCTCCTGCTCGGTGGTCACATGCGAGCTGCGGATGGTGATGTCAGCGGCGCTCACGCCCAGGATCGGCAGCGCGATCATGGCAAGGACGAGGATGCTGCGTCCCTTGAAGCGCCAGGCGTCGCGCCGTGCGATCCGCACCGCGGCACGCCAGGAATTGAGCCAGCCGGTCACTGAGCCACACCGCCGGTGAGCAGCGACTCGGCCTGCGAGCGCAGCGTCGTATCCACGACAGAACCGTCCCGCAGGAACACCACCCGGTCCGCCCAGGCCGCGAAGCGCGGCTCATGGGTGACCAGGACACCGGCGGCGCCCGCGTCACAGCGGGCGCGCAGCAGAGCCAGTACCGACTCGCCGGTCTCGGAGTCCAGCGCGCCCGTCGGCTCGTCGGCCAGGACCAGCCGGCGGTCGCCGACCAGCGCCCGGGCGATGGCGACGCGCTGCTGCTGACCACCGGACATCTCGTCCGGGAAGCGGTCGGCGAGGTGGTCGAGATTCATCTCCTCCAGCGAGGCCAGCGCCTCACGGCGGGCCTTGCGGGCCGAGGTGCCGTCGAGCTCACGGGGCAGGGCGACGTTCTCGACAGCGGTCAGCGCCGGGATGAGGTTGTAGTCCTGGAAGACGTAGCCGATGCTGCGGCGGCGCAGCGCGGCTATCTGCTTGCGGTTGGCGGTGGTGAGATCGGTGCCCTCGACGAGCACCCGGCCAGAGGTGGGGAGGTCGAGGCCGCCCGCGATGGTCAGCAGCGTGGACTTGCCGGAGCCGGACGGGCCCATGACGGCGACGAGTTCACCCGGGTGGACGGACAGGTCGATACCGCGCAGCGCGTGCACTTCTGTGGTGCCGCTGCCGTGGACTCGGGTCAGCTCCTGCAACTGCAGGACTGGCTGCTGCTCTTGGGCAGGCATGGGTTGATCCCCCTGTGGTCAGATCGGTACGGGTGTGCCGGTGTGCGGGCGGGTGAGTGGGGCCGGCGGGCGAGTGGGGCCGGCGCGGTGCGACCGCGTCAGCGCCGGCGTGGCCTCGAACGCGCCAGGGCTCCGAGCAGTCCCCTGTCCTGCCCGGCGTCCTGCTTCGAGCCCTGCGCCGGGCTCTCTTTCGAGTCCGGCTTCGGGTCCTGATTCGCGTCCTGATTCGCGTCCTGATTCGCGTCCTGATTCGCGTCCTGATTCGGATCCCTTTGCGGGTCCTGCCGGGAGCCCTTCAGATCAGCGCCGCCTTTGTCTGCGGCGACCGCGTCAGCCAGCCGTACGAGCCTGGTCTCCGCGTGGTCGAGCCAACGGGCCTCGGCCTCCGCCTGGAAGATGAGCTGTTCGATCACGAGCAGCCAGGCCACGTCGTCACGGTTCTGGTCCTGCTCCAGGGCGACGAGCGCCTGGGCCTTCAGCCGGGTGTAGTCCTGAAGGGCCTGGAGAGTGTGGTGACGCTGTGTCTGGATGACGGCGCGGATGTCCATCCCGGTTGATCCCACCGCCATCGCGAGCTTGATCGCCAGCTCATTGCGGGGTGGGTTGGCGCGGTCCACCGGAGTGGAGAACCATTCCCGCAGTTCGCTGCGTCCCTTGTCGGTGATGGCGTACAGCGCGTGTCCGCTGTCGTCCTCCCCGGCAGGTACGACGAAACCGTCGCGCTCCAGCCGTCCGAGGGTGGTGTAGACCTGGCCGACGTTCAGCGGCCAGGTGGAGCCGGTACGGGACTCGAACTCGGTGCGCAGCTGAAACCCGTAGCGGGGACCGCGTTCGAGGAGGGCCAGGAGGCCGTGACGGATCGACATACTGAGTATGTATACCGAGTATGGTCACGCAGAGCAAGGCCGGTCGGGTGAATACCGGCCAGGAGACGGGGTGATCGGGGGGTGTTTGGGGGGGTTGCTTGGGGGTGCTGAGGGGCGTGCATGTGAGGGTGCATGGAGGTTGCATGTGGGGGTGCAGGTGGCCGGATCAGCTCCGGCGCAGGCGCAGTCCCAGAAAGCCCAGGCCCAGCCCGACGAGGGCCAGCCCGGCACCGAGCGGCAATACGTGCAAGGAGTGACCGGCGGGCTCCGACGCGCCCTGATCAGCGGCGACGGCGGCGGCCGTACGTATCGGAGCGGGTTCCTGCGGAGGCTTCACAGCGGGGGTGGGGGTGGTGACTCCGGCGGAAGGCCGGAGCGCGGGCTCGTACACGGGCCCGGCCGCCAACTCCAACTGAACCCCGTCCGGGGGCTGATACTCCGCTCCGGCCTCGTCATCGGCGGGCTCGGAGACCTGCGGGCCATGCGGGTGGTGCTTCTTGGGCGCCTCGGCCGTCGTGGCCGGCTCGGTCATCGTGCTCCCGACGGGCACCGGCGTGGCCGGTTTCGTCGTGACCGGTTTCGGCTTGGCGGGCGTTGGCGACGGCGCGGGCTTGGCCGGCGCGGGCCTGGTGGGTCGCGGCGATGGCGCGGGCTTGGCCGGCGCGGGCCTGGTGGGTCGCGGCGATGGCGCGGGCTTGGCCGGCCGGGTTGGCGCCCCCGGTGCGGCGGGCCCCGCCGACGTCGTGGTCCGCGTCGGTATGGACGGCTTTGGAGGCTCGTTCGGCTTCGGCGCCTGCGGTAGCTGCGGTAGCTGCGGTAGCTGCAGCACCTGCGACTTCGGCAACTGCGGCAGGTTCAGCGGCTTCAGCAGCTGCGCCAGGTTCAGGGGGTTCAGCAGCCGGGGTGGTGCGGGCGGCGCCGCCGCCGACGCGGCACCGACCGTCACCGTCATGCCCGGCGCCGCCCACCCGGACGCCACCGGCAGAATCAGCAGCGCGCCGGTCAATACGGCCGCTGCCACCACTCGCCCGCTGGGTGCCGAACGCAAGACGCCCGCCCCTCTCAGCCTCAGCCGGCTCCACCCTGGAACTCCACTGTGGAATCAGCCTCACACGAAGGGACAATCACGGCATCTCGGGCAGACTCCCCGACCGCTCAGACGGTCAGGACGACCTTGCCGACGTGCGTACTTGCCTCGACCACGCGGTGGGCCTCGGCGGCGTCCGCCATCGGGATCGCACGGTCGACGACCGGCCGTACCGTGCCGGCCTCCAGCAGCGGCCAGACATGCTCGCGTACCGCCGCGACGATCGCGGCCTTCTCGCCCAGCGGGCGCCCGCGCAGCGAGGTCGCCGCGACCGCCGCCCGCTTGGCCAGCATCTTGGCGAGGTTCAGCTCGCCCTTCACGCCGCCCTGCAGGCCGATGATGACGAGCCGGCCGTTGACCGCCAGCGCGTCCACGTTCCGTTCGAGGTACTTGGCGCCCATGATGTCGAGGATCACATCCGCCGTGACCAGCTCCGCGAAGTCCTCCTCGCGGTAGTTGATCAGGGTGTCCGCGCCCAACTCCCGGCACGCCTCAAGCTTCTCCGCGCTGCCGGCCGTCACCGCGACCGTCGCGCCGACCGCCTTGGCCAGCTGGATCGCCATGGTGCCGATCCCGCTCGAACCGCCGTGCACGAGCAGCGTCTCGCCGGGGCTCAGATGCGCGACCATGAAGACGTTGGACCATACGGTGCAGGCGACCTCGGGCAGCGCGGCGGCGGCCACCAGATCGACGCCCTTGGGCACCGGCAGCAGCTGTCCGACCGGCACGGCGACCAGCTGCGCGTAACCGCCGCCCGCGAGCAGCGCGCACACCTCGTCGCCGACCGCCCAGCCGGACACACCGGGGCCGAGCGCGGCGATCCGGCCTGAGCACTCCAGGCCCGGGTACGGGGACGAGCCGGGCGGCGGATCGTAGAAACCCTGGCGTTGCAGCAGATCGGCGCGGTTGACGGCGCTGGCCACGACCTCGACCAGGACCTCGCCCTGACTGGGTTCCGGGTCCGCGACCTCGGCCCAGATGAGTGCTTCGGGTCCGCCGGCTTCGGGGATGGTGATCGCATACATGAGCGCGAGGCTACTCTCCGGACGGCAGAGCGGGACCCGCGCGATGAATGGCGATGAGGCGGTCGGCGAACTGCAGCGTCGCCGCATCCGGATCGTCGAAGCCCAGCAGGCGGTGGCCGCGCTTGACGGAGACCACCAGATCGGCCACGTCGCGCGGAGCCTTGCCGACCTCGGCCTTGGTGACCGGACGCTCGATGAGATCGAGGCCGCTGCCGTAGGTGATCAGGTCGTCCATCACCTGGCCCACGCTCGGACTCAGCATCGACAGGCCGAGCAGCCGGCCGGCGGCGCTGGAGCTGGTGATCACCGCGTTGGCGCCGGACTGGCGCAACAAGCGGCGCGTTCTCCTCCTCGCGCACGGAAGCGACGATGTACGCCCGCTTGTTGAGCTGCCGGGCGGTCAGCGTGACCAGGACGGCGGTGTCGTCGCGCTGCGCCGCGATCACGATCTCCTTGGCACGCTCGGCCTCGGCGCGCAACAGCACGTCATTGCGCGTCGCGTCACCCACCACACCCACGAAGCCCTCGGCGGTGGCCGCCTGGACCACCTTGGGGCTCGGGTCGACGATCACGATCTTCTCGACGGGGATCCCCCGTCCGATCAGCGTCTGGGCGGCGGAACGGCCTTTGGTGCCATATCCGACGATGACGATGTGGTCGCGCAAAGTGGACCTCCAGCGTTTGAGCCGCCATTGCTCGCGGGTGCGCTCGGTGAGCACTTCGAGGGTGGTGCCGACCAGGATGATCAGGAAGATCACGCGCAGCGGCGTCACCAGGAAGACATTGCTCAGCCGCGCGGTGACGCTGTAGGGGACGATGTCGCCGTAGCCGGTCGTCGAGAGCGTGACCGTCGCGTAGTAGAGCGCGTCGACGAACGAGACGGTGTCGTCGGCGTTGTCGTGATACCCGCCGCGGTCCAGATAGACGATGAGGACCGTGGCCAGGAGCACGAGCAGCGCGACGGCCAGCCGACGCGAGACCTGGCGCAGCGGGCCCGTGGCCTGCCGGGGGAACATCACCTTGTAGGCGAGGCTGGCAGGGCTGTCATGGTCGGCGGGATGGCTGCTGCGGTGGCCGCCGCCGTGGTGGTCGGTGTGCTGGTCGGCGGTGTGGTCGGGGTCGTGGTCAGCGGTGTGGTGGTCGGTGGTGTGGTGGTCGGTGGTGTGGTGGTCGGAGGCGCTTCCGTCCGCCCGGCCCGCGGCAGCGTCGTGGCGGGGCAGCTTCAACGGACTTCACCTCGTGTCACTTGTGTGGCTTTTGGCTTGTGGCCTTGTGGCTCGCCTGATGACCCGGGATGCCGCCCGGGAGAGCCGGCCCGGCGCCGTGACGCCGCGGGTCGCGCCCCGGAAGGCGTCGGAAATCAGCAACCGGCGGTCCCCCATGCCATGTCGAGCACGGCCGTCTCCCGTCCGGCCGTGGCGCCGCCGGGCGGAATGACCGCCAACCCGTCGGCGGATGCCAGGCCCCGCAGCATGGCGGGCCCGTGGAAGTGCAGCGGGACGACCGCCGATTCGTCGTCGAAGACCACCGGAACCAGACGGGTGTCCGTCGGATGGCCGGGCACGTCCGTGGTGAGCTCGGCGGTGTACGGAGCCGGGGCCGGACGGCCCGCGAGCGTACGCAGCAGGGGAGCGACGAGCGTGATGACGCCGGAGACCGCCGCCAGCGGATTGCCCGGGAGCCCGACGAGGTGCCCGCCCCCCGGAAGCTCGGCGAGCAGCATGGGGTGTCCCGGCCGCACGGCGACACCGTCGACGAGCAGCTTCGCGTCCAGCTCGTGCAGGACGGGATGGACGTGGTCGACCGGGCCGCCGGCCGTCCCGCCCGTGGTGATCAGCAGATCGGCGGTGGTCTCGCTGATCGCGCGGTAAAGGGCGTCGGCCTCGTCGACCACGTGCCGGGTAGCGGTCACGTCGGCGCCGAGCGCCCGCAGCCATGGCGCCAGCATCGGGCCGAGGGCGTCCCGGACGAATCCGGCATGGGGGAGCCCGTGGTCGAGCAGTTCGTCCCCGAGGACCAGGACCTCCACCCGGGGGCGGGTGATGACGCCCAGCTCGTCGTAACCCGCTGCGGCCGCGAGACCGAGCACCGCCGGGGTGACCACGACGCCGGGGGAGAGCAGTTCGTCTCCCCCGCGGCACTCCTGGGCGCGAGGGCGTACGTCCTGGCCGAGCGTGGGCGCGCCATGGGTGGCGTACAGCTGCTCGCCGTCGGTACGCCGTTCGGTACGGCCGTGCTCGCGGCGGATGATCGCGGTGGCGCCGGGCGGGAGAGCCGCGCCGGTCGCGATCGCGATGGCATGGCCGTCGAGCAGCGCCACTCCAGGACGCTGGCCCGCGAGCAGCCGGCCCTCCAGCCGCCAGGGGCCGGGGCCCGCCACCGCCCAGCCGTCCATCGCCGAGGTGTCGAAGGACGGCAGATCGGTGAGCGCGGTGAGCGGGGCGGCGAGCGCGTACCCGAGCGTCTCGGCGAGCGGCCGGCTGACGGCGGGCAGCCGCCGTCCGGCCGCGCGCGCGATCCGGCGGGCCTCGGGCCAGGAAATGTCTTGATGCGGGGGCTTGGGCGCGGGCTTGGGATGGGGATGGGGATGGGGCTTGCGTGCGGGCTGGGGCTTTGGCACAGGCGCGTTCGCGGTGGCTGCGGTGGCGGGATCGGCGGCGAGGTCGGCGGCGGGACCGATGTCGCGGTCGATGGCGGGGTCGATGGCGGGATCGGCGGTGGGATCAGTGGTGGGATCAGTGGTGCGGCCGGTCGTCGGATCGGTGCTGATGCCGGTGGTGGGACCGCCGTCCGCTCCGCCCGGCCCGCCCGCGCGGAGCCCGCCGTATCCGGCTCCGTACGCGTTTCCGGATCGGCCCTCGTTGGCGAGCATCAGAGCCTCGCCCATCGCATTGAGCGCGGCCTCCTCCCGGTCGGCGGGCCCCGTCGTCCGGCCCGTCATCCGGCCGGACTCCCCTCAGCGGAGGAACCGCGGTCATTGCCCCCGGCGGCCCGGATGGGGTCGCCGGCCGCGGCGGCCTCGGTGGCTTTGTTGGCCTCGGTGGCCTCGGTGGCCTCGGTGGACCAGCGTTCGGCGAGTTCGGCCGCCTTGCGGGCGGCATTGCGCACTTCCTCGGGGCCACCGCCGGACTGGGCGGCGGCATAGCCGACCAGGAAGGTGGTGAGCGGTGCGGCGGGGCGGGCGACACCATGCGCGGCATCACGGGCGAGGTCGAGGAGGACGGCGGTGTCGACCTCCAGCTCGATCCCCAGTTCGGCCTTGGCTGCGGCGATCCATTCATCCAACACAGGCCCATCGTCCCCGATGCGGCGCGCATCGCCGCGCAGACTCACCCCTGTTCCAGTCTCGCCCGTGCCGCGGCGACGTCTTCCCAGGTGTCGCAGTCGAAGGAATCCGAGCCCGACGGGTCGGGCAGCCGGTGCAACCGGAGCTCCGCGGCGAGCAGCCGCAACGGCAGCCCGGCGAGCGTGCCGTGCTCGGTGGAGATCAGCGCGAGCCCCCGGCGCAGCGCCTCCGTGCGGTAGGCCGCGGCCAGCGGCTGGTCCCGGCCGGACGGATCGGTCAGGACGACGCCGTCCATGCCCGTCTCCCGCCCGAGGGCCTCCTGCAGCGCGTCCGCTGTCGTCCGCGTCAGGAAGGGCATGTCGGCCGCGAACACCAGCACCGTGTCCGCCTCGGCCCGCGCCAGACCCGCGGCGAGCGCGGGCAGCGGGCCGCCGCCCGGCGGATCCTCCCGCGCCCACAGCACCGGCCGACCGGTGGGCCGGCGCGGCCCGACGACCACCGTGGTGCCGGCGCCCGCACAGGCGTCCAGCACCCGGTCCAGCAGCGGCCGCCCCGCGACCGTCAGCCCCGGCTTGTCCGCCCCGCCAAGGCGCCTGGCGGCGCCGCCCGCCAGCACCACGGCGTCATGTGCGTTCATGCCGCGCAGTATGCCGTGCGACCCGGCCGTCCGGGCGATACACCCTGATCACTCGTACCGCACCCGCAGGGGATTCGGGTCCGGGTGCTCAGACCGCGGCGAGCAGCACCGCGGGCTGTTCCACGCAGTCGGCGACGAAGCGGAGGAAGCCGCCCGCCGTGCCGCCGTCGCACACCCGGTGGTCGAAGGTGAACGACAGCTGGACGACCTGGCGTACGGCCAGCTCCCCCTGATGGACCCAGGGCTTGGGCGCTATCCGGCCGACACCGAGCATCGCGGCCTCGGGGTGGTTGATGATCGGCGTCGACCCGTCGACGCCGAACACTCCGTAATTGTTGAGGGTGAACGTGCCACCGGTGAGGTCCGCGGGCGTGAGGCGGCCGGTGCGGGCGGCCTCGCTGAGGCGGACGATCTCAGCCGCCAGCCCGGTGGTCGTCCGCGCCTGGGCATCCCGTACGACGGGGACGACCAGCCCGCGTTCCGTCTGCGCCGCGAAGCCGAGATGCACGGCCGGCAGCCGCACGATCTCGTTCCGCTCGGTGTCCACGGTGGCGTTGAGCTCCGGATACCGCGCCAGTGCCGCCGTACAGATCCGCGCGAGCAGCGCGAGCACGGACACCTTCGGCCCGCCGCCCGCGTTCATCGCCGCCCTGGCCGCGAGCAGTTCGGTCGCATCGGCGTCCACCCAGCAGGTGGCGTCGGGTATCTCACGACGGCTGCGGCTGAGCTTCTCAGCCACCGCTCCCCGTATCCCGCGCAACGGCACACGCTCCCCCGCCGGAACAGCGGCCGTCGTCGCTGTTGCGGCCGTTGCTGCCGTTGCTGCCGGCCCGGATACCGCCGCGGCGGCGAGCGCCCGTTCGACGTCGGCGCGCAGAATCAGCCCGGCCGGTCCCGATCCGGACAGCGACCGCAGGTCGAGCCGGTGCTCCCGCGCCATCCGCCGCACCAGCGGCGAGATGACCGCCACCGGCCCGACCGACCCGTCACCGGAGGCGGGCACAGTCGGCGCGGCTTCCGGCACGGCTTCTGGCACGGCTACGGCAGCGACTGCCGGTGCGGACGCCGCCGCCACCTCCGGAACCGTCGCCGGCCGCACCCTGCGGCGCCGGGCGCCCGGCGCGGCCGTGCCATAGCCGACGAGGACGTTCCCGGATCCTCCGGAGGAGCCTTCCCCGCCGGGGCTCTCGCTGGAAGCGTCAGAACCCATCGCCGGTCCGACCGCCACTGTGATCAGCGGACGGCCCACGGCCAGCGATTCGCCTTCCGCGCCGAAGCGGGCGGTGACCACACCGCCGTACGGGCACGGGACTTCGACCACCGCCTTTGCGGTCTCGACCTCGACGACCGGCTGGTCGATGGCGACGACCTCGCCCACCTGCACCAGCCAGCGGACGATCTCGGCCTCGGTGAGGCCCTCTCCCAGGTCCGGGAGGGTGAATTCCTTCACGACGGCCATTACCGCACCTCCCACTGGAGGCGGCCGACCGCGTCAAGGATCCGGTCCACGCTGGGCAGATGGTGGCGTTCCAGCATCGGCGGCGGGTACGGGATGTCGAAGCCGGCGACTCTCAGGACCGGCGCTTCGAGGTGGTGGAAGCAGCGCTCGGTGACCCGGGCCGCGATCTCCGCCCCGGCGCCGCCGAATCCGGCGGACTCATGGACGACGACGGCCCGGCCGGTCCCGCGCACCGCCGCCGCGACCGTCTCGTCATCGAAGGGCACCAGGCTGCGCAGGTCCAGGACTTCGAGGTCCCAGCCTTCCTCCCGGGCCGCGTCCGCTGCTTCCAGGCAGACCGGCAGGGAGGGGCCGTAGGTGATGAGCGTGGCGCTGCGCCCGGGGCGCCGCACGACGGCCCGCCCTATCGGCTCCACCGGCGCCGGCTCGTCGGCGTTCCAGTCGTCCTTCGACCAGTAGAGCCGCTTCGGCTCCAGGAAGACCACCGGATCGTCCGAGGCGATGGCGGCGCGCAGCAGTCCGTAGGCGTCCCCGACCGTCGCAGGAGTGACGACATGCAGGCCTGGGGTGTGGAGGTAGTACGCCTCCGAGGAGTCGCTGTGGTGCTCCACGCCGCCGATGCCGCCGCCATAGGGCACCCGGATCGTGATCGGCAGCGGCAGCGCCCCGCGGGTGCGGTTGCGCATCTTGGCCACATGGCTGATCAGCTGCTCGAATGCTGGATAGGCGAAAGCGTCGAACTGCATCTCGACGACCGGGCGCAGCCCGTACATCGCCATGCCGACCGCCGCGCCGAGGATTCCCGCCTCGGCGAGCGGGGTGTCCGTACAGCGGATGTCGCCGAACTCCTTCGCGAGGCCGTCCGTGATCCGGAAGACACCGCCGAGGGAGCCCACGTCCTCACCGAGTACATGGACGGCCGGGTCCTCGGCCAGGGCGTCCCGCAGGGCGCGGTTGAGGGCCTGCGCCATGGTGGCGGGCTTGCGCGCGGTGGCGGGTGCGGGGGCGGTCGCGGTGCTCATGAACGGGCTCCGGCATTCCCGGCGTGCGCCGTGTGATCGATGTGATCGCTGTGTCCGGCCTGCTCGGCCTCGAGTTCGGCGCGCAGCATGGCCGCCTGCTCGCGCAGTTGGGGGGTCGGCTCGGCGTAGATGTGGGCGAAGAGGTCCATCGGGTCCAGCAGCGGTTCCGCGTTCATCCGCTCGCGCAGGTCGGCGGCCATCTGTTCTGCGGCCTCCTCGGCGACATGCCGCGTGGCGTCGTCGAGCAGCCCGCGCGCGTTCAGCTCCCGTTCCAGAAGGGCGATCGGGTCGTGCTCACGCCAGGCGGCGACCTCGGACTCGTCTCGGTAGCGGGTGGCGTCGTCGGCGTTGGTGTGCGCCTCCATGCGGTAGGTGACCGCCTCGATGAGGGTGGGTCCGCCGCCCGCGCGGGCCCGGTCGACCGCCTCGGTGAGCACCTGGTGCACGGCTGGCGCGTCATTGCCGTCCACGAGCCGGCCGGGCATGCCGTAGCCGACCGCCTTGTGGGCGAGGGACGGTGCGGCGGTCTGCTTGTCGAGCGGTACGGAGATGGCGAAGCCGTTGTTCTGTACGAGGAAGACCACCGGGGCGTGCCAGACGGCGGCGAAGTTCAGCGCCTCGTGGAAATCGCCCTCGCTGGTGCCGCCGTCGCCGACCATGGCGAGCGCGACCACGTCGTCGCCCTTGAGGCGGGCGGCGTGGGCGAGGCCGACCGCGTGCGGGAGCTGGGTGGCCAGCGGGGTGCTGAGCGGTGCCACCCGGTGTTCGTGCGGGTCGTAGCCGGTGTGCCAGTCGCCGCGCAGCAGGGTGAGCGCCTGGACCGGGTCCACACCGCGGGCGATGACGGCGAGGGTGTCGCGGTAGCTGGGAAAGAGCCAGTCCTGCGGCCGCAGCGCGAGGGCGGCGGCGACCTCGCAGGCCTCCTGGCCGGTGCTGGAGGGGTAGACCGCGAGCCGGCCCTGCTTGGTCAGGGCGGTGGCCTGCCGGTTGTATCTGCGGCCGCGCACGAGCTGACCGTAGAGCTCGGTGAGCAGACCGGGGTCGACCTTGGCGGCGGCGGGGGTGCCCAGCAGCCGGAACGGCTCCGTCTCGGGCAGCAGCGGCGTGGCGTCGGTGGGGGGGCGCTGGGGTCCCCCATGCCTGTGGCCAGGGGCGGGTTTCTGGTCCATGACGGTCATCGCGAGCACCTCCTCGTAGGTTGGAGGACGGATCGCGCCCTCCCAACCGATTGTTCGGTCGACGAAGGCATTTTGGCCACAGGTACGTTCAGCCTGTGGACAAACGGTTCTGCACAGCCTGGAATGGAGCCAGTACGTCCATGGTAGGGAGGTCCGCGGGCATGCCGCGAGAACAGATGGCCGAGCCCGAGCCGCCGGTGCGTCCGCTCGACCCCATCGACCGGACGATTCTGCGGCTCCTGCAGGAGGACGGACGGGCCTCGATCCGTTCTGTGGCCGAGCGCGTACACGTTTCGCGGGCGAACGCCTACGCCCGGATCAACCGGCTCATCGAGGACGGCGTCATCCGCGGATTCACCGCCCGGGTGGACCATGAACGCGCCGGACAGGCCGCGTCCGCATATATCACCCTCAAGATCGTCCAGAACTCCTGGCGGACGGTCCGTGAACAACTTCTCACCCTTCCGGGTGTAGCGCATATTGCCCTAGTAAGCGGCGATTTCGACGTACTCATGCTCGTCCACACCCCCGACAACCGCAGCTTGCGGGAGCTCGTGCTGACCCGCATCCAGGCCATACCCGAAGTCCTCAGCAGCCGTACGCTCCTGGTCTTCGAGGAGACGGACATCGTGGTCGCCGGCTGAGACGGGGTCCGGGCCGGTGGCCGGCCGGCCCGCAGCCCGTCAGCCCGGTCAGCCGCCGTACCTCTTCAGGAACGCCGTGACCTTCGCCCAGTTCTCGGCGTCGTCGAGCATCGACACCCCGTGGTTGACCCCCGCCACGATGTACAGCGAGTTCTCCCTGGCCTTCACCGACGCCTTGCTGAGCGCCTTGGTGGAATCCGCGAACGCGGTGTCACCGTCCGCCGCCATGTAGCTGAATACATGGCTGGATCGTGTCGGCGGCCCCGCTCACCGGTCAATGGTCTGGACCTCACGGTTGGGCTATGTCCGCAGGCCCTCGAAGGCCATGCGCACGGCGGCGTCCGCGACGTGTTCCCCGTCGATCGCCCCCCTGGCCTCGGGCCGGTACCACTCCACAATCGAGTTGATCATGCCGAAGAGCAGCCGCGTAGCCAGCCGGATGTCCATGTCGGTACGGAGATCACCCTCGCTCGCGGCGGCCTTCAGCAGGTCGGACACCCGCTGGTCGAACTCCCGTCGGCGCTCCATCGCCCAGCGCTCGGTGCTGGTGTTCCCGCGCACCCGCAACAGCAGGGTGACGTAGGGCAGCTCCTCCATGAGTACCTCTGCGGTACGCCGGGTGACGTACTCCAACCGCTCAATCGCCCGGCCCTGCCGGGCCCGAGGCTCCTCGAGGATGCCGAACAGACCGTCCAGCGCCCGTCCGACGGCCCGGTGGAGCAGCTCTTCCTTGCCGCGCACATGGTGGTAGATCGAGGACTTGGAGATGCCCGCGGCGCGCGAGAGATCCTCCATGGAGGTGCCGTCGTAGCCGCGCTGGTTGAACACCTCGACGGCGACGGCAAGCAGCGTGTCAGGGGTGTAGGTGTCCCGTTTGACGCGGGGACTGGGGGGCTCGGCCATGGTCACGATTAGAACAGCTTCCCCTCGGCGGCCGTACGGCGGCGCAACAGCGATGACGGGGCGTAGCGGCCCCCGGGGCAACCGTCGTCCAGTTCGCGGAGCAGGGCGCACACCCAGTACGCACCCAGGCGGTCGCCCCACTCCAGCGGGCCGAGCGGATAGTTCACGCCGAGCCGCATCGCGGTGTCGACATCGGCGGGCGAGGCGACGCCCTTGGCCACCGCGTCGGCGGCGAGATCCACCAGCATCGCCACCGTGCGCGCGACGATCATGCCGGGGACGTCCGCGATCACGCTGACCTGCTTGCCCAGCGCCTGGAAGAGGCCGATGGCCGCCTGGACCGCCTCGGGCCCGGCCGTGTCGCCCGGCGCCAGGGCGATACGGGTGGCGGCCCGGTAGTCCAGCGCGAGATCGAAGTGGATGACGCTGTCGCCGCGCTCGGTGGCGTAGGCGCCGTCGGCGAGGAAGAGCCAGTCGTCGTCGCCCAGCATGATGGCCCCGGGGCCCCGCTCATCGCGGTCGACGCGGATGCCGGCCTCTTCCATCAGCGCGACGAGCTCTGCCGCCGGCCCGAGGTCGCCGAGGACCGTCACCTGCTGCGGGGCCTGCGCGGGAGCCGCCGTGGCCGGGAGCGGACGGTCCTCGTCCCCGTAGCGGAACCAGCCGCGGCCGGACTTGCGGCCGAGCAGTCCGGATTCGACGAGGCGGCGCTGGGTGAGCGACGGAGTGAACTTGGGATCGTGGAAGAACGACTCCCACACGGAGCGGGTGACGGCCTCGTTCACGTCCTGGCCGATGAGATCGGTCAGTTCGAACGGGCCCATCGCGAAACCGCCGCACTCGCGCAGGACCGCGTCGATGGTGGCGGGCTCCGCGGCCCCCTCCTCGTGGACGCGGAACGCCTCGGCGTAGAAGGGGCGGGCGATCCGGTTGACGATGAAGCCGGGGGTGTCGGTGCAGCGCACCGGCGTCTTGCCCCAGGCGGCGGCGGTCGCGTAGGCGGCGGCCACGGCGTCCTCGTCGGTGGTCGCGGCGGAGACGACCTCCACGAGGGGGAGCAGCGGGGCCGGATTGAAGAAGTGCAGACCGACGAAACGGCCCGGACGGCGCAGGGCTCCGGCGACGGCGGTCACGGAGAGCGAGGAGGTGTTGGTGGCGAGCAGGCAGTCCTCGTCGACGATCTCTTCGAGTTCGGTGAAGAGCCGCTGCTTGGCGGGGAGGTCCTCGATGATCGCCTCGATGACGAGGGCGGCGTCGGCCAGCTCGCCGATCGTGGCGGCGGGGGCGAGCCTGGCGAGGGCCGCGTCACGTTCGGCCGCGTCCATCCGGCCCTTTTCGGCCAGTCGGCCGAGCCGTGCGGCGACGGCCTGCGCACCGCGCTCGGCACTGCCGGGGGCGGCGTCGTAGAGCCGCACGCGATGGCCCGCCACCAGGGCAACCTGGGCGATTCCCTGGCCCATCGTGCCGGCGCCGACGACCGCGACGGTGCGGGTTCGATCAATCGCGATCATGATGCGTACTACTCCTCGCCAAGTTGTCCACAGGTCCGGCAGTCCCTCTTGAACCGACCGAACATTCGGTTAATCTAGCGGTGTTCCCACATCCAGCCCAGCTCGACGAGGAGTTGGTCCCATTGGCCGCCGATCTCACCGCTGTCCCGTTGATCGAACGGCATCGCGGCACTCTCGACAAGGCACTCGAAGCGATCAGGACCCGCGAATACTGGTCGCCGTATCCCGAACATCCGAAGGCTTACGGAGACGGAGCCGACGGCAAGAGCGCGTTCGACGCGCTGCTGGGGCAGCGCTTCGCACTCGACCAGCCGGGCACCGACGACTGGACCGGGCGCGAGACCTCGCCCTACGGGATCGAGCTGGGGGTGGACTACCCGCACCCGGATATCGAGGTACTGCTCCCGGCGATGCGGGCGGCCATGCCCGCTTGGCGGGACGCCGGACCCGAGCTGAGGGCGATGGTGTGCCTGGAGATCCTGGCGCGGATCAATGCCCGGACGCAGGAATTCGCCCATGCGGTGATGCACACCTCCGGCCAGGCCTTCACCATGGCGTTCCAGGCCGGCGGCCCCCATGCGCAGGATCGCGGCCTGGAAGCGGTGGCGTACGCGTACGTCGAGCAGGTCCGCACCCCGGATTCGGCGGAGTGGGTCAAACCGCAGGGCAAGCGGGACCCGCTGCGGCTGCGGAAGGACTTCACGGCGGTTCCGCGCGGCGTCGCCATGGTCGTCGGCTGCAATACCTTCCCGACGTGGAACGGCTACCCGGGCGTCTTCGCCTCCCTCGCGACCGGCAATCCCGTGCTGGTCAAGCCGCATCCGAGGGCCGTGCTGCCGCTCGCGCTGACGGTCGCGGTCGCCCGTGAGGTGCTGGCCGAGGCGGGCTTCGACCCCAACCTGGTCTGTCTGGCCGCCGAGCGGCCCGGCGAGGGCCTGGCCAAGACTCTGGCCCTGCGCCCCGAGATCCGCATCATCGACTACACCGGCTCCACCGCCTTCGGCGACTGGCTGGAGGCCAACGCCCGCCAGGCACAGGTCTTCACCGAGAAGGCCGGCGTCAACACCGTCGTCATCGACTCGACGGACGACTACAAGGGCATGCTCAACAACCTGGCCTTCTCGTTGTCCCTGTACAGCGGCCAGATGTGCACCACGCCGCAGAACCTGCTGATCCCCCGCGACGGAATCACCACCGACGCGGGACACCGGACGTACGACGAGGTGGTGGCCGACCTGGCGGCCTCCATCGAAGGGCTGCTCGGCGACGACGCACGGGCGAACGCCCTGCTGGGCGCACTGGTCAACCCGGATGTGAAGGCACGGCTGGAGGCGGCTCCATCGATCGGTGAGGTGGCACTCGCCTCGCGGACCGTCAGCCACCCCGACTTCCCGGACGCGACGGTCCGGACGCCGGTGCTGGTGAAACTGGACGGGGCCAAGCCCGACGCCCAGGCCGCCTATCTGTCGGAGTGCTTCGGGCCGCTGTCGTTCGCTGTCGCGGTCGACTCCACGGCCGACGCGGTTGAGCTGCTGCGCCGTACCGTCCGGGAGAAGGGCGCCATGACGGTCGGCGGCTACACCACCTCGGCCGAGGTGGAGCGGCTGCTCGAGGAGGCGTGCTGGGAGGAATCCGCCCAGCTCTCGCTGAATCTGACCGGCGGTGTATACGTCAACCAGACCTCGGCCTTCTCCGACTTCCACGGTTCGGGCGGCAATCCGGCGGCCAACGCGGCGCTGTGCGACGGGGCCTTCGTGGCCGGCCGCTTCCGCGTCATCGAGGTGCGCAGGCCCGCGTAGCGAGGGCGTCCCCATCCGGCCCCGTCCCGAGTTGCCCTGTCACTCCGGACGGGGCTCCCTCGCCCGCCCACCGCCACAACGGGTGTGCCGTCCCGGCGCCGTACGCTGAGGCCATGACGGAAGACGAGGCCGGGCGCGCTGCGCGGCAGTGGCGCGAGGCGGCCCCCGGCGCCGTTCTGCTCGATGGTTTCCACGCCCTGAAACACGCATTGCGCTTCGGCGCGGATGTGCGGTTGGCGCTGACCAGCGACCGGTCCGCCGCTCTGGCACTCGCCGAGGAGCTGTCGGACGACCTGACCGGCCGGCTCGGCGCGATCCTCGTCGAGATGCCCGGGCAGGTGCTGCGGGAGCTGGTGCCGAGAATCCATCCGACCGGAGTGGTCGCGCTCGCCGTCCGCCGCGAGGTCGGCTCCAACCTGGAGGCGCTGAACAGGGCGCCGCGGCAGTCACCCATCATCGTCCTGGACAACCCGCGGAATCTCGGCAACATCGGGGCGGTGATCCGGCTGGCCGCCGGGTTCGGCGCGACCGGCGTGATCACTACCGGGGACATCGACCCCTGGCACCCGAACGTGGTGCGCGCGAGCGCCGGCCTGCACTTCGCCACCGCGGTCGAGCGGCTGGACCTCCCCGAGCTGCCGGCCGGACCGCTGTATGTCCTGGACCCCGAGGGCAAGGACATCAGGTCGACCGTCATCCCGGACGACGCGCTCCTCGCGTTCGGCTCGGAGCGGCACGGGATCTCACTGGAGATGCGCGAGCGGGCGACCGAACTGATCGCCGTACCGATGCGCCCGCACGTCTCCAGCTTCAACCTGGCCACCACGGTGGCGATGGCGCTATACCACTGGCTGCCCGCCCCAGGCACCGGTCGGACTGAGTTCAGCCCGTCCGGGGGCACCTCCCAGCGGTAGCTGGGGAGATTGAGGACGCGCGGCCGAAGGACGCGCAACCCGGTGAAACGTGCCGGTGGCGGCTCTAGACGCGGTAGCCGTCCCCGGCTCCGCCCCGCTCCCCATGGGCCAGCTGGGGCTCGGCGGCGGGCCGCCCGATCGTCGGCCCCCGGCCCGTCGGACCACCGGCGGCCCCGCCCCCGTCAGTCGGCTCCTGGTCCAGGTCCCGGTCTTGCCGAGTTCCGGCCCGGAGGGCGCCCGGCACGAGGCCGGCGATCCGGCTGCCCACCCACCGCAGGAAGTTGGTCGGCAGGAAGACCGCGTCGGCGGCGATCATCGCGAGCGAGAAGAACGGGAGACCGAGCAGGATCGCGATCGAGGCGTGCTCGATGATCATCGCGACGAGCAGCACGTTCTTCACACGGCGGTTGAAGAGCGTGAAGGGGAACGCGACCTGGACGATCACCGTGCCGTACGTGATCACCATGACGATGAGGCCCGCACTGGCGAGTGCGTGGGAGAGCGCCGGCCAGGGGGTGAAGTCGTCCAGGTGGAGCGGGTAGTACAGCGCGGTGCCGTCCTGCCAGCGGGAGCCCTGGATCTTGTACCAGCCGGCCGTCGCATAGATCAGGCAGACTTCGACGACGATCACCAGCATGCCGCCGTTGTGGGCCAGGTTGGCGAGGACGTCCAGCACCGTGCTGGGCTCGCCGGGGGCGTAGCGCCGCACCGCCCACCACGCCGCCTGCGCCAGCCAGAGACCCCAGAAGATCAGCGCCCAGCCCCAGCCGAGTTTGCCCAGCAGGGTGACGAGGACGAGCGCGGCGCCCAGGCCCGACCACAGGACCACGCCGGTCGGATCCGGATCCGCCTTCCCGGTCGGCTTCCTGGTCGGCGTCCGTTCGGCGCGGCGCTTGTCGAGGGACCAGACCTGGCCGCAGCGAGTCAGCACGAGGTAGATCACCATCAGATGGATGACGTTGTCACCGCCGTCGCCCATGAAGATGCTGCGGTTCTGCAGCGACAGCACACCGATCATGAACAGGACCGAGGACGTACGGGTCCGCCAGCCGACCAGCAGCAGCGCGCTCGCGATGATCGCGCCCACGTAGACGACCTCGAACCAGACCTGGCTGTTGGTCCACATCAACGCGCTAAAGGCGCCGGAGCCGTTGTCGGCCATCAGCCGTTGGGCCATGTCCCAGGTCCATACGGCGTCGGGGCCGTACAGCTCGGCCCGGTGCGGCCACTCGCGCAGCAGGAAAAGCAGCCAGGTCAGCGAGAAGCCGATGCGGACGACGGCGCTCTGGTACGGGCCCATGGCGGTGGTGGTGATCCGGGCGAGCCCACGGGTCAGCCCGGTGTCGAGCGTTCCGCCGAGGCCCGCGAAGGGGGAGGCCGGCAGGTCCTTGCGACCACTCACGAGGCGTTCTCCTGTCCGGAGGTGGCCACCGACCACCAGAGCGTCTGCTGATACTGCGCCTGGGTGTTGGGCTTGGCGTCGCTCCACGGAGGCGGAGCGACCTGCACGGACGCGGAGCGGGCCTGAACGCGGACGACGTCGCCGCCGTTCAGCTTCGGACCGAATCGGTTCTCCACGATCCGCTGCACGTACTGCCGGCTGAGCTCACCGCGTGTGCCGCTTGGCTTGTTGTTGCCGTCGTGGGACTGGGTGTAGAAGCCCCAGGCGCGGCGCAGCTCGTTCTGCTGGGCGTGGCTGGGGGCGATGCTGTGCCGGATGCCGTTCAGGTCGATCGCGGTCAGGTCGACCCAGCCGGTGGTCTCCAGGCCGCCATCGGGCCTGCGCACCTCGGCACGCGCCTGCACATGGATGTTCGCCTGGAGCGGGTCGGGCGCGAAGAGCTTCCAGTTCTGCTCGAACTCGGGGTAGATGTACGAGTCGACCGTGGACTGGTACTCCTTGCTGGCCGTGTTCGACGGCGCGACGTGCAGGAACACCATGCCGAGATGGAAGACGGCACCGACCGCGACAGCCGCCACGGCGAGTGAGACCACGATCCAGGAGGGTGTGGACAGGGTCGGCAGTTTCCCCGTCGCCGGCTCCGCGTCCGCCCGGTTCTCCGCGTGCGCGGCATCCGTAGCGTCCGCCTCGGTCTCCGCGTCCGCCCCGATCTCCGCTTCGGCCCCGGCCTCCGCCACTGGCCCGGCGTCCGCTCCCGCCCCCGATTCCGTGTCCGGTCCCGTCTCCGGTTCCGGCCTCTCCGGTGGCTCCATGATCTCCCCGATTCTCACCGCGCTCCGCTTCCGCACGGAACGCTACTCATGCCCTCACGCCATCGGTGACCGTACCGGGTTATCCACAGCCATCGGGATGGCCTTGACACCCAAAGGCGGGCAGCCGACCATTGAACCGAACGATCGGTCGGTCGGTTGGTCCGGAGCAGGACAACAAAAGGGGCACAAATGACGACGGCAGCGACGGTCGAGGAGGCGGCACCCCAGGCCGGCTTTCTCGCCGCCTTCGAGTCGGCACTCGCCGAGGAAGCGCGGATCGAACCGCGCGACTGGATGCCCGACGCCTACCGCGCCACGCTCATCCGGCAGATGGCGCAGCACGCCCATTCCGAGATCATCGGCATGCAGCCCGAGGCCAACTGGATAAGCCGTGCGCCCTCGCTGCGCCGCAAGGCGATCCTGATGGCCAAGGTGCAGGACGAGGCCGGGCACGGGCTGTATCTCTACAGCGCCGCCGAAACCCTCGGCGTCGGCCGTGACGAACTGCTCGACAAGCTGCACGCCGGCCGCCAGCGATACTCCTCGATCTTCAACTACCCCACCTTGACCTGGGCCGACGTCGGGGCGGTCGGCTGGCTCGTGGACGGCGCCGCAATCACCAACCAAGTGCCGCTGTGCCGCTGCTCCTACGGCCCCTACGCCCGCGCGATGGTGCGGATCTGCAAGGAGGAGTCGTTCCACCAGCGGCAGGGATACGAGCTGCTGCTCGCTCTCAGCCAGGGCACCGACGCGCAGCACGCCATGGCGCAGGACGCGGTGGATCGCTGGTGGTGGCCGTCGCTGATGATGTTCGGCCCCCCGGACACCGAATCGGGGCACTCCGAGCAGTCCATGGCCTGGAAGATCAAGCGGCATTCGAACGATGAGCTGCGGCAGCGCTTCGTCGACATCTGCGTCCCACAGGCCGAGGTCCTCGGGCTCACCCTCCCCGACCCCGCGCTGCGGTGGAACGAGGAGCGGGGCGCCCACGACTACGGGGCGATCGACTGGACCGAGTTCCATGAGGTGCTGCGCGGCAACGGGCCGTGCAACGAACAGCGGATCACCCAGCGCCGCACCGCCCATGAGCAAGGCGCCTGGGTCAGGGAAGCGGCCACGGCATACGCGGCCAAGCACGGAGAGGTGCGCTGATGACCGCCACTGACTGGCCGCTGTGGGAGGTCTTCGTCCGCAGCCGGCGCGGGCTGAGCCACAGCCACGCGGGCAGCCTCCACGCGCCGGACGCGGAGATGGCGCTGCGCAACGCACGTGACCTCTACACCCGGCGGGGCGAAGGCGTATCGATCTGGGTCGTGCCGTCCACGCAGATCACCGCCTCCTCGCCGGACGAGAAGGACTCGTTCTTCGAGCCGGCGGGTGACAAGCCGTACCGGCACCCGACCTTCTACAAGATCCCGGAAGGGGTGCGGCACCTGTGAACACAGCAGTCATCAGCCCGGCGCTGCCCCTCGGTGACGACGCCCTGGTGCTCGCTCAGCGACTGGGGGAGTGGGCCGGATACGCGCCGGTCCTCGAAGAGGATGTCGCGCTCGCCAATATCGCGCTGGATCTGCTGGGCCAGGCCCGCGTGCTGCTCTCCCTCGTCGGTGACGAGGACGAGCTGGCCTTCGGCCGGGAGGAACGCGAATTCCGCAGCGTCCAGCTCGTCGAGCAGCCGAACGGCGACTTCGCCCACACGATCGCCCGCCAGCTGTTCTTCTCGACGTACCAGGAGCTGCTCTACGCGGAGCTGGCCCAGGGTGACAGCGACCTCGCGCCGCTGGCCGCGAAGGCGGTGAAAGAGGTCGCCTACCACCACGACCACGCCCGGCAGTGGACCCTGCGGCTCGGCGACGGGACAGCCGAGAGCCATGAGCGCATGCAGCGCGGCCTGGATGCCCTGTGGCGCTACACGGGTGAACTCTTCCAGCCGCTGGAGGGGCTGGACATCGACCTCGGGGCGCTGCGTGAGCCCTGGCTGGAGCGCGTCACCGCCGTCGTACGGCAGGCCACGCTGACCATGCCCGAAGGTCCGGATGTGACCGCCTGGTCGGCGGGCGCCGGCAGAGAGGGCATCCACACCGAGTCCTTCGGCCGGATGATCGCGGAGATGCAGCACCTGCATCGGGCACACCCGGGGGCGACGTGGTGACCGACGACGTGGTGACCGGTGACCTGGTCACCGACGGGACGATGGCCGGCGATACGGCTGCTGCAGCGGCTTCCGGGTTGGTCTCCGGTGCACCTGGCGGTGTCCTGGAGGAGGAACTGCTGCAAATCGCGGGGTCGGTCCCGGACCCGGAACTGCCGGTACTCACCCTCGCCGAGCTGGGCGTGCTGCGCGGCCTGCAACTCGTCGGCCCCGGAAGGGTCGAGGTGCAGCTGACACCGACCTACACCGGCTGTCCCGCCATCGGCACGATGGTCACGGACATCACCCAGGCCCTGCGTGAGCACGGCATGCCCGAGGTGTCCGTCCGGACGGTGCTGTCGCCGGCCTGGTCCACCGACGCGATCACCGCCGAGGGACGCCGCAAGCTCGCCGAACACGGCATAGCGCCGCCGCGCCCGGTCACCGTCGGCGGCCCGGTCCCGGTCGAGCTGTCGGTGCGCTGCCCGCACTGCGGCTCCATGGACACCACCCTGCTCAACCGCTTCTCCTCCACCGCCTGCAAGTCCCTGCGCCGCTGTGAGACCTGCCGCGAACCGTTCGACCACTTCAAGGAGTTGTGAATGTTCCATCCGCTCCGGGTCACCGAGATCGAGCGGCTCACGGACGATTCGGTGACCGTGACCTTCGACGTGCCGGCCCCACTGCGCGAGGCATACCGCTTCGCGGCAGGACAGCACATCGCGGTTCGCCGGTTCATGGACGGTTCCGAGATCCGGCGGACGTACTCGGTCTGCGACCCGGCCCCCGGTCCCGGGGGGCCGGAGCGACTGCGAGTCGGTGTGCGGCTGGTCGAGGACGGCGAGTTCTCCGTGTACGCCCACAAGGAGCTGGCGGTGGGTGACGTCCTGGATGTCATGCCGCCCATGGGCCGGTTCATCCTCGAACCGCGCCCCGGGCACTTCGTGGCGGTGGTCGGCGGCAGCGGCATCACGCCGGTGCTGTCCCAGATGGCCACCGTCCTCGCCCGCGAGGAAACGGCCCGCTTCTGCCTGGTGCGCAGCGACCGCAGCACCGCCTCGACGATGTTCCTGGAGGAGGTCGCCGACCTCAAGGACCGCTATCCGGGCCGGCTTCAGCTGGTGAACGTGCTGTCCCGCGAGGACCAGCAGGCCGGTCTGCCGTCCGGTCGGCTGGACGAGGAGCGGCTGACCGCGCTGCTGCCCGCGCTGCTGCCGGTGGAAACGGTGGACGGGTGGTATCTCTGCGGCCCCTTCGGGCTGGTGCAGGGGGCCGAGAAGGCGCTGCGCGGGCTCGGAGTGGCCCGGTCCCGGATCCACCAGGAGATCTTCCATGTGGACGACAACCCGGCAGCGGTGACCGCGCGGGCCCTGACCCCGGTCGGCAGCATGGTCGCGGCGACGCTCGACGGACGCGGCGGGACCTGGCCGTCCGAGGGCGGCGAATCCGTCCTGGAGACGGTGCTGCGCAACCGGTCGGATGCCCCGTACGCCTGCAAGGGCGGGGTGTGCGGGACGTGCAGGGCCCGGCTGGTGTCGGGCGAAGTGCGGATGGACCGGAACTTCGCGCTGGAGCCGGATGAGACCGAGGCCGGGTATGTGCTGGCCTGCCAGTCGCATCCGCTCACCGATCGGGTGGAGTTGGACTTCGACGCGTAACGGCATTCGCTCTCGGTATCCCCTCGCTATTCCCTCTCTCTAGAACGTGTTCTAACCTGACGCACTGTCAGGTGACCGTAGCGGTGGGAGGGGCTAGCAGTGGACTTCAGCTTCACCGAGGAGCAACTTGCGGCGGTCGAGGCGGCGCGGGCCGTGTTCTCGGGAGTCGCGCCGGATTCGGTCCCCAGCCCCGCGCTCACCCCTGGGCCGGTCGCCGAGGACTTCGACCGCGCCCTGTGGCGCAAGCTCGCCGACAGCGACCTGCTGAGTCTGGTCCTGGCCGAGGCGTACGGCGGCGCCGGCCTCGACCCGATAGCGCTGTGCCTCGTGCTGCGGGAGGCCGGCAAGGTGCTCGCCCGGGTACCGCTGCTGGAGACCTGCGCCGCCGGGCTCGCCCTACAGACCTACGGCTCCGAAACGCTGCGCGCCCGGCTTCTCTCCGCGGCAGGGAGCGGCGGGCTTGTCCTCACCGTCGCCGCCAACGGCCGCACCGGCCATGACGGGGCCGAACTCGCCGTCCAGGCCCGCCAGGAAGAGCCGGACGACGGGCAGGACCCGGACCAGTGGCTGCTCGACGGTGTCCAGACCGCCGTCCCCTGGGCGCAGCAGTCCGATCACATCCTGGTGCCGGCCCACACCACCGAAGGGCGGCCGGTCATCGCGGTGGTCCCGCGGCTCCAGGAAGGGGTCACGCTCGCCGAGCAGGTCTCCACCAGCGGTGAGCGGTTCGCCGAGATCACGCTCGACGGCGTACGGATCCCGGCCGGTGACGTCATCACCACGGACGGCGCCTGGGAGTGGCTGCGCAATCTGCTCGCCACCGGCACCTGCGCCCTCGCGCTCGGCCTGGGCGAGGCGGTCCTCGGCATGACCAGCGCTTACGCGAGCAAGCGCGAGCAATTCGGCTACCCCATCGCGACCTTCCAGGCGGTCGCGGTGCAGTCCGCCGACCGCTACATCGACCTGCGGGCGATGGAGGCCACGCTCTGGCAGGCCGCCTGGCGGCTGACCATCGACGTCCCCGGCGCACTGCCCTTCACCGGGGACATCGCGGTCGCGAAGATCTGGGCGTCGGACGGCGTACGGAGGGTCGTCCAGACCGCGCAGCACCTGCATGGCGGCTTCGGTGCGGACACCGACTACGCGCTGCATCGCTATCACGCCTGGGCCAAGCAGCTCGAGCTGTCGCTCGGCCCGGCCGCCGCCCACGAGGAGGTCCTGGGCGACCTGATCGCCGCCCACCCCCTCGGCTAGAGCTGCCGGGCAGGCAAAGAACACATCACAGCCCCACCGGGCCGTGACGGCCACCAGCGCGGGATCAGAAAACGAAGACGCAGCTCAGAGCACGAAGACGCGGGATCAGAGCACGAAGGCCGGGCCGTCGTTGTCCGACACCAGCGGCCGCCCGGCCGCTTCCCATCCGAGCATCCCGCCGTCCACGTTCACCGCGTCGACACCCTGGGCGATCAGGTACTGGGCAACCTGCGCCGACCGTCCGCCGACCCGGCACACCACGTGCACGCGCCGGCCGTCCGGCACCTCGGCGATCCGGCTCACGACCTCGCCCATGGGGATGTGGAGCGCGTCCCGCGCGTGCCCGGCCGCCCATTCGCCGTTCTCCCGGACATCCAGCAGGAAACCGTCAGCCGGAACGCTCACGGCGTCCACCGCGGGCAACTGGGAGTGGAACATGGGGGGTGGCCTCCTCGACACAACACGTACAACACGTACAACACATACAACGCACACACCGGACTCGAGAAAGCTACCTCAGCCGTCGCTGGAGCGGACCAGCTCCGCGAGCCGTGCCTCCCGCGCCCCCACCTGTTCCAGCAGCTGCTCGGCGATCTCGTTGAGCAGTCCGTCCGGATCATCGGGCGACAGTTTCATCATCTGCCCGATCGCGCTGCCGTCCAGGTCCGCGGCGATCACGGACAGCGCCTCCTTGCGTTCGGCCAGCCACTCCAGCCGGGCGTAGAGCACCTCCGCCTCGGTCGGCAGCTCCTCCTCGAGAGCCGGCCCGGCCTCCCACTCCGCCCCCAGCTCGCGCAGCAGGTCCTCGTCGGCGTCCGCGTAGGCCTCATTGACCCGCGCGATGAAGACGCTGCGCCGCTCCTTCTCCGCCTCGTCCTGCGCCAGGTCCGGGTGCGCCTTACGGGCCAGCTCGCGGTAGAGCCGCTGCGCCTCCTTGCCCGGCCGTACCCGGCGCGGGGGATTCGGGTCCTCGACCGGCCGCACGCCGTCCTGGCCGAGCATCCCCTCGAAGAGCTCCTCGATCCCAGGCATGGGCATGACTAGAGCGCGCGCCTCCCAGGCCCGCTCGATGTCCGCCCGGTCGCCACTGTTCGCCGCCACCGCTTCCGCGATCAGGGCGTCCAGCTCATCCAGCCGGGCATACATCGGGCCGAGCCGCTGGTGATGCAGCCGGGAGAAGTTGTCCACCTCGACCCGGAAGGTCTCCACCGCGATCTCGAACTCGATGAGTGCCTGCTCAGCGGCGCGCACTGCCTTCGCCAACCGCTGGGAGGCCCGCTGATCCACCTGTTCCGCTTCCGGGTTCGTCACTCGCACAGCCTACGGAGCCGGGCAGCCCCCCGTCCCGAGCCCCCGCCCCGAGACGGCCGCCGCACCGGCCTCCGCTCCTCACTTTCGCGCCTATTCGTCAGGATTTATACATGAATCGCGCTGGATACTGACCTCCTGGATACCGACCTCCTGGATACCGGCTCCTGGATACCGGCTCCTGGATACCGCGCTTCTAGATGCCGAGCTCGGCCGACACCTTGCCGGTCCTGATCGCGCCCAGCAGCTCCGCGTGATCGGCCTCCGTACGGTCCGCGTACGCGACCGCGAAGGTGGTGATCGCCGCGTCCAGCTCATCATTCTTGCCGCAGTACCCGGCGATCAGCCGAGGATCCGCGCTGTGCGAGTGGGCCCGGGCGAGCAGCGCCCCGGTCATCCGCGCGTAGTCGTCGATCAGCCCCGTCTCCAGCGCCGCCGGATCCACGCTCCCCTTCCGGTTCCGGAACTGCCTCACCTGATACGGCAGCCCCTCCACGGTCGTCCACCCGAGCAGGATGTCGCTGACCACCTGCATCCGCTTCTGCCCGAGCACCACACGACGACCCTCATGCGCGCTCCCGCCCCCCGAACGCGAACGCGACCCCTTAGCCGAACCCGTTCCCGAATCCGGATCCGCGACATCGAAGCCGGCCTTCGCCACGTACGGCCGCAGCGCCGACGCGCGGGCCTCCTTCACCTGCAGCACCAGCGGCTCCCCCAGGTGGTCCAGCAGCAGCACCACGTACGACCGGGTCCCCACGCTCCCCGTCCCCACCACGCGGAACGCCACATCGTGCACCGCGTAGCGCGCCAGCAGCGGCAGCCGGTCCTCCGACACCGTCCGCAGATAGCCGTCCAGCGCCCCCGCGACCGACGCCGCCTCCGCGTCCGGCACCCGCCGCAGCACCGGCAAGGCGTCGACGAAGCGCCGTCCGCCGTCCGCCAGCAGCTCCGTCGACCGCGACGCGAACTTCGCGCTGGTGTTCTTCCGCGCCTTGGCCGACACCTGCTCCAGCGTGCCCAGCAGATCGCGCGCGTCCGCGTGCGCGAGCAGCTCCTCGTGCGCGATGGCGTTCCACGCGTCCAGCACCGGGAGCTTGGCGAGCAGCCGCATGGTGCGCCGGTACGCCCCGACCGCGTCGTACGCCGCCGCCCGGCATTTGTCCTCGGACGCGCCCGCCTCCCGCCCGGCGAGCACCAGCGAAGCCGCTAGCCGCTTCACATCCCATTCCCACGGGCCGTGCACCGTCTCGTCGAAATCGTTGATGTCCATGACCAGCCGGCCATGGGCGTCGCCGTAGAGCCCGAAGTTCGCCGCGTGTGCGTCGCCGCAGATCTGGGCGCCGACGCCGGTAACCGGGGTGTCGACGAGATCGGCCGCCATCAGCCCGGCCGAGCCGCGCAGAAAGGCGAACGGGCTCGCCGCCATCCGCCCGACCCGTAGCGGTATCAGCCCATCGATCCGGCCGGAATTGGACGCTTCCAGCGCCCCCAGCGGTCCCGGCCGGTCACCGCCGTCCGGCAGCTGATCGTGCGCCGCACGCGGCACCCGGTCCCGCAGCGCCTTGCCCGCCGTCCTCGCCGTCGCCTCGTGCGGCCACCGCGCGAACCCTGTTATGCGAGGAACCCTCGACTCCGACATGTGCCCTCCCCGTCAGCAGGCGGAGGCACCGATGCCGCTTACCCCACCGCTGGGGGGCAATCTGGCCATTTGGTCGACCCCGCCCGAAGTTTCATGCTTGCCTTGAGCTGGACCCTACTCAGCGCCGAACCGCAGGTGCACGACGTTGAACGAGATGACCCGGCTTTCCCAGTCCGCCGATACGGCCAAAGGCCCAGCCCAGGGGCCGGCCGTTGGCGCGGAGGCGACGAAAGCGAAGGATATGTCCGCCGACCCTGCCGCCGAGAACGGCAACGCGGCCGGCAGCGGCGTCGCCGCCGCTGCTCCGCTGGCCACCACCGGTGTGGCCGCGCTCCTGCGCCTCGCCGTCCTATGCGTTGATCCCGACGGCCGCGTCTCGTACTGGAACCGCGGCGCCGAGGAGCTTTTCGGCCATCGCTGGGAGGGCGTCTTCGGCCATCGCGCCTCCGGGCTGCTGACCGCCTCCGGCGCTCCGCACCAGGACACGCTCGACCTGCTCGACGACCTCACCCATCCCGCCTGGGCCGGTTCGCTCGACACCACCGACCGGGACGGCACCGTTCGCGACGTGCTGTGGTGGACGTACCGGATCATGGAGCCCGCCGGCCGCAGCCTGCTGGCCATCGCCGCCAACGCCAAGCCGCTGCGCACCGGCTCGCTGCGGATCGCCCTCGGCGACCGCCTGCTGACGTACGCCGCGGAGGAACCCGTCCGCGAGGGCATCTCGGTCTCCGCCCAGCTCGCGCCCGTCCCCGATCTGGCGCACGCCCGGCATCTGACCGCCCGCCTCGGCATCGTCCTTCCCCGGGTGAGCCCCGGCCGGCTCGACCGGATCATGCGGCAGGTCGTACCGCTGGGGTACCCCGTCCTACGAGTGGACGGCAGCACCGAACTCCCCGTCCTGCCAAGGGAGTACGAGGCCGACGGCGGCACCCTGCGGCAGATCCGCACGAACCGCAGGGAACTGCTCCCCGCGCCCCGCTCAGGCACCGGCCCGGCCGGCGTTGCGTGCACCGGCGGTGCGCGCACCGGCGCCGAGGGCTTGTCCGCCGTCCCCGCCGTGCCGATCTTCGCGACGCCCGCCCCCGGCCATATCCTGGACGAGCAGCTCGCGTTACTGCGCGAGACCGGCACCAAGGTCGGCAGCACCCTCGATCTCGACACCACGGCGCGCGAGTTGTGTGCCGTGACCGTCCCGCGCTTCGCGGACTTCGCCGCGATCCTCATCGTCGACCAGCTGTTCTCCGACACCGAGCCTCCGAAGGACGACCGGCCGTCCGACACCGTCCTGCTCCGCAGGGTCGCGGTCGCCCACCGCGGGCCGCCCGGATCCTGGGACAGCGCGGTCCCGGAGGGCGAGTTGATCACCCTCTCCGCCGACGACATCACCCCGCGCCTCGGCGAACCGCTGCTCGTGCCCGTCATCGAGCCGGCGCTCGCCCAGGATCTAGCGCTCGACCTGGGCATTCCGGCCCTCGGCCCGATGCTGCCCGGCCGTTCCATGGTCGTGGTCCCGCTCACCGCGCGCGGTACGGTCCTCGGCCGGATGTGCTTCCTGCGGCAGCCGAACCGTCGTCCGTTCGACGCGAAGGACGCCGCGACCGCGGTCGAGATCGTCACCCGGGGCGCCGTCCACCTCGACAACGCCCGCCTCCACCGCTTCGAGTCCCGCGCCGCCGCGACCCTCCAGCGCAGCATGATGCCGACCCGTCCGCCCAAGATTCCCGGCGTCCGGATCGCGCACCACTACATGCCGGGCGACCGCCAGGCGCAGGTCGGCGGCGACTGGTTCGACGCGATCCAGCTCCCCGGCGGCCGTGTCGCGCTGATCGTCGGTGACGTGATGGGCCACGGCCTGCTCAGCGCCGCCGTCATGGGCCAGTTCCGTACGTCCGTGATCACGATGGCCGCACTGGACCTGCCGCCGGCACAGCTCCTGCGCCACCTGGACAATCTCGCGCACCGGCTTGGTCCCGAACACCTCGCCACCTGCGTCTACGCGGTCTACGACCCGATCCACCGCAATCTGACCCTCGCCAACGCGGGCCACATCCCGCCGGTCCTGGCCCGCCACGACGGGCGCAGCGAGCTGCTGCAGATCCCCCAGGGCGCGCCGATCGGCGTCGGCGGTGTCCCCTTCGAGACCGTCGAGATCCCGGTGCCCGACGGCAGTTGGCTGGTGCTGTGCACGGACGGCCTGGTTGAGGTCCGCGGCCAGGGCATAGACGCCGGGCTGGCCGCCCTGTGCGCCAATGTCATCGAGCCGCAGCAGACCCCCGAGGACGTGTGCGCGCAGATCCTCAGCCGGCTGCACTCCGACGACCGGCGTGACGATGTCGCCCTGCTGGTCGCCCGGTTCGAGGGCATCGCCTCCGAGGACGTCGTCCAGTGGACGCTCCGGATGGACCTCTCCGAGGTCCGCACCGCTCGTGAACTCACCCGCCACCAGCTCGGCGTCTGGGGTCTGGAGCGGCTGATGGACGTCACCGAACTGCTGGTCAGCGAGCTGGTCACCAACGCGCTGCGGGCGGCGTCGCACGAGGTACAGCTGCGCCTGATGCGCGTCGGCAAGCTGCTGGTCGAGGTCAGCGACGACGATCACAACCTGCCGCACCTGCGGCGTGCCGACGCGGACGACGAGGAAGGCCGCGGCCTCGCCCTGGTCTCCCACCTGTCGCGCCACTGGGGCACCAGCCGCAAGGCGGTCGGCAAGGTCGTCTGGTTCGAACTCCCGCTGCCCGGCTAGGGCCGGACAGGCCCTAGCGGGTTACGCGCTTGCGGCCCCGCCCGATTCCGGGCGGGGCCATTCCCGTCCCTCCAGCGCCTCGATGCTGCGGTTGAACCGGGTGAGTATGTCTTCGAACTGCTGGATCTCCTGCGGTGTCCACTCCGCGAGCACCCGGCTCAGGCCGTTGAGGTAGAACGCCCGGTCGGCCGCCAGCCGGTCCTTCCCCGCGCCGGTGATCCGCAATTTGCGGGCCATACCGCCGTCCGGGTCCGCGACGCGCTCGGCCAGCCCGGACCGCAGCAGAGCAGCCGTCTGCCGGTTGACCGTCGAGGTGTCCAGTCCGAACGCCTCCGCGAGCTGTCCGATGGACATCGCGCCGCCCGAGTCGATCCTGTTGAGCAGCAGATACGCGGACTTCTCCAGCCGCCCGCCCACCTGGTCCCGGCGAGCCATCACCTGGTGCCGGGCGATCAGCGTCAACTCCCGTTCGAGTCGCTCCAGCACACTGCCTCCTATGTCACCGCGTCCTGCGCGCCGAGCGTACCCATTGGGTACGTAATGTGCACGATACACATCTTGTGTATCGTGCACATCACCAACTTCACCGGAGGCGGTACACGTGCCCCAGATATCCGACCAAGCGGCCCGCGACCGGGGCGGCTCCCTCGTCGTGGTGCTCGCCTTCGCGGGCATCGTCGTGGCGGTGATGCAAACCCTCGTGGTCCCGCTGATCCCAGAACTCCCCACGCTGCTGCACGCCTCTGCCTCCGATGCCTCATGGGTGATCACCGCGACCCTGCTGGCCGGTTGCGTCGCCACACCCGTCATGGGCCGGCTCGGCGACATGTACGGCAAGCGGCGCATTCTGCTCTTCAGCCTCAGCTTGCTGGTGGTCGGTTCGCTGATCTGCGCCTTCACCACCTCGTTGCTTCCGATGGTGATCGGCCGGGCCCTTCAGGGCGGCGCGATGGGCGTCATCCCGCTCGGCATCAGCATCATGCGCGACGAACTCCCCAAGGAGCGGATGGGCTCCGCGATGGCCCTGATGAGTTCCTCGCTGGGGATCGGCGGAGCGCTCGGCATGCCGGGTGCCGCGGCCATCGCCCAGCACTTCGACTGGCACTCCCTGTTCCTGTGCTCGGCCGGGCTCGGGGCCGCCGCCATGACCCTCATCTTCTTCCTCGTCCCCGAGTCGCGGGTGCGCACCCCCGCCCGCTTCGACTTCCCCGGTGCCGTCGGGCTGTCGGCCGGACTGGTCTGCCTGCTGCTCGCTGTGTCCAAGGGCGGCGACTGGGGCTGGGCCGGCGGCACCCTCGGACTCTTCGGCACCTCCGCGGTGATCCTGCTCGGCTGGGGTGCCTACGAGCTGCGGACCACCGCGCCTCTGGTGGATCTGCGCACCACCGCGCGCCCCCAGGTGCTGCTCACCAACCTCGCCTCGATCCTCGTCGGCTTCGCTCTCTTCGCGATGTCGATCGTGCTTCCGCAGCTCCTGCAGTTGCCCAAGGCGACCGGTTACGGTCTCGGTCAGTCGATGATCGCCGCCGGGCTGTGCCTGGCTCCCGGCGGTCTGGTGATGATCGTGGTCTCGCCGCTGTCGGCGCGGATCTCGGCCGCTCGCGGCCCGAAGACCTCGTTGATGCTGGGCGTGACCGTCGTCGCCGCCGGCTACGCCATGGGGCTGGCCATGATGAACAGCGTGTGGGAGGTCGTCCTGGTCTCCGCGGTCATCGGCACCGGCATCGCGCTCGCCTACGCGGCCATGCCCGCCCTGATCATGGGCGCCGTACCGCTGTCGGAGACCGCCGCCGCCAACGGGCTCAACACCCTGATGCGGTCGATCGGCACCTCGGTCTCCAGCGCGGTGGTCGGGGTGGTGCTCGCCCATATGACCCAGCCGTTCGGGGGCGTGCCGCTGCCCTCGCTGAACGGATTCCGGGTCGCCTTCGCGATCGCCTGCGGGGCCGGCCTCGCCGCCCTGCTGATCGCGGCCTTCATCCCGGCCCGCCCCACCCGGCCGCAGCTCGCGCCGGTCGGCGCGGCTCCCGTCACCACGCCGGCCGACCAGCCCGCGTAGCCGTACGCGGAACGGGACCCTTTTCGGACCCACAGCCGAACCCATGGCTCCAGACGCGGAAGGGCCGCGCCGCTTGACGATTCCTTTACCCAAT
>NZ_JASISZ010000002.1:78785-83400 GCF_030063355.1 Streptomyces sp. PH10-H1 | reverse complement strand
CGTGGGGCGCCCCTTCCGCTGGTCACTTCGCCTCAGTGGCGACAGGTCAGAGGTTGACGCCGAAGTCTTGCGCGATACCCCGCAGACCGGAGGCGTAGCCCTGGCCGACGGCGCGGAACTTCCACTCCGCGCCGTTGCGGTACAGCTCGCCGAAGACCATCGCGGTCTCGGTCGAGGCGTCCTCGGTGAGGTCGTAACGCGCCAGTTCGTTGTTGTCCGCCTGGTTCACCACGCGGATGAACGCGTTGCGGACCTGGCCGAAGCTCTGCTGACGGCTCTCGCCCTCGTAGATCGAGACCGGGAACACGATCTTGTCGACCCCGGCGGGGACGGTCGCGAGGTTCACCTTGACGGCCTCGTCGTCGCCTTCGCCCTCACCCGTGAGGTTGTCGCCCGTGTGCTCGACGGAGCCGTCCGGGCTCTTGAGGTTGTTGAAGAAGACGAAGTGCTTGTCCGAGACGACCTTGCCGGTCGTATCGACCAGTAGCGCACTCGCGTCCAGGTCGAAGTCGGTGCCGGTCGTCGTGCGCACGTCCCAGCCCAGGCCGACGGTGACCGCCGTCAGTCCGGGGGCCTCCTTCGTCAGCGAAACATTGCCGCCTTTGGAGAGGCTGACACCCATGATGGACTCCCTGCTCAATCCGGCGCGGGCCGCGCCGCTTGACGATTCCTTTACCCAATAGCTCCAACGGACACCACCCTGCCCCGGTTCCCGTCGGCCTGCCACCGTTCGGCCGCGCTCGGCCACCCTTCCGCCGCGCCCAGCGCTCGGCCGGTCAGCCGATCGGCCGCGGCCGGGCCGCAATCTGGTCGGCGGCCCACAAGGCCCACTCCTCCTGCATCGCGGTGAAGCGCAGCCCGTACTCCAGGGCGAGCCTGCCGTAGACGGAGGGCTGGTCATCGCCCCAGTCCACCGCCGCCTCCAGCTCCTTCAGGGAGGCCCGGTGATCGGCCGCCCGGGATGCCTCATTCGTGAGATACGCGCACGCCTCCACCGGAGTGAGAACGCCCAGGAAGAAGACCCGCAGCAACGTTTCACTACGGCGCACCCGGTCCGGCTCCGTCTCGGTGAGCCAGCGGCGCAGCTCGGCCAGCCCGTCGTCGGCGAGGGCGTACTCCTTACGGCCGCGCGGCCCTTCGGCGGCCACTTCCAGCAGGCCGGTATCGGCGAGGCGCCCCAGCTCGCCGTAGACCTGGCTCTGCGTGGCAGGCCAGACATTGGCGAGGGAGGTCTCGAACAGCTTCATCAGGTCGTAGCCGCTGGCCGGGCGTTCGACGATCTCCCGGGCGGCCCCGGCTGGCTCCTCACGTATGTGTACGACGCCGACACCGGCACCAGCGATCTGGTGGTCCTGGACGCCGAGCGCCTCGCCGCCCCGCCGGTCGCCACCATCCACCTGCCCCAGCGGGTGCCCTTCGGATTCCACGGCAACTGGCTCCCCGACCAGTGATCAGCCGGTGATCGGCCGACGATACCGAACAGATCTAATTTTCCAATATACGGAAACAATTTTCCGAAACTGCGGCCAGAATCATGGCATGCAGACACAGGGCGCGGATGTGCACGCAGCCACCACGCGGACCGCGCGGACCGCGGCCAGGACCGGCGTCCCGCCCGTCAGAAAGGCCGCCGCTGAACTGGTCGGCACCGCCGCCCTGGTGGCCATCGTGGTCGGCTCCGGGATCCAGGCCAGCCGGCTCAGCCATGACGTCGGGATCCAGCTGCTGGCCAATGTGCTGGCCACCGCGCTCGGACTCTGGGTGCTGATCACCCTCCTCGCCCCCGTCTCCGGCGCACACCTCAACCCGGTGGTCACCCTCGCCGACTGGTGGACCGCGCGCGGCGGCCCTGCCGCGCACCGCGGCCGGACAGTGGCGCTGTACATCGCGGCGCAGACCACCGGCGCCATCACCGGATCGGTCCTCTCGGCCGCCATGTTCGACCGCCCGCTGATCAGCTGGTCCGCGCACGATCTCTCGGCCGGGCATCTGCTGCTGGGCGAGGTCGTGGCCACCACCGGCCTCGTACTGCTGGTCACCGGCCTGACCCGTACCGGCCGCCCGCAGCTGGCGCCGACCGCCGTCGCCACCTACATCGGCGCCGCCTGCTTGTTCACCTCCTCCAGCTCCTTCGCCAATCCCGCCGCAACGGTCGGCCGCTCCTTCACCGGCACCTTCACCGGCATCGCCCCCGGCTCACTGCCCGGCTTCATCGCCGCCCAGCTCACCGGCACCGTCCTCGGGCTGGCCCTGGCCGCCGTGCTGTTCACCGACGTGCCGGCCGACAAGCCGCGGAAGCCGTGATGAAGCCTTGATGAAGAACTGAATCGCTGCTTCACTTCTACGTATGCCCTACCGCAGGACCCCCGCCGTCCAGGCGCGCCTCGACGCCCAGCGTGACGCCGTACTCCACGGAGCGGTGGAGCTGCTCGCCGAACGTGGATACGCCGCCTGCTCGGTGGCCGCGGTCGCCGAACGGGCCGGTATCGCGGCCGGCAGCGTGTACCGCTCGTTCCCCAGCAAGGCCGACCTCGTCGCGGAGCTGTTCCGGGTGGTCGTCGGCCGGGAGGTCGAGGCGGTACGGGCGGCCGCGAACCGCCCCGCCGCCTTCCACGACCGGGTCGCCGCGATCGTGGAGACCTTCGCCGGGCGGGCACTGAAGTCACCGCGGCTGGCCTACGCGCTGCTCGCCGAACCGGTCGACGCCGCCGTCGACGCCGAACGGCTGGTCTTCCGCCGCGCGTTCCGCGATGTGATCGCGGAACAGATCACCGAAGGCGTCGCCTCCGGACGGCTGCCCGCCCAGGACCCGAATCTCACCGCCGCCGCCCTGGTGGGCGCCGTCGGAGAAGCCCTTGTGGGCCCCCTCGCCGACGGCGGCGCGCCCGACGACCTGATCCCCGCCCTCGTCTCCTTCACCCTGCGCGCCCTGGGAGGACGCAATGCCGCCGACACATGAGGTCACCAACCAGGCACCGCCGCTGACCGGCCACGACGTCGCCGCCGACCCCGCCCTCATCGAGGGCCTGCACCGCGAGGGAGCCGGCTGGGCCGAGGACGAACTGCACACCCTGGGAAAGCTCGCGGGCACCGAGCACGCCCAGGAACTCGGCCGCCTGGCCAACGAGAACGAGCCGGTCCTGCGCACCCACGACCGCTACGGCAACCGCATCGACGAGGTGGAATTCCATCCCGCCTGGCACGAACTGATGGACACCGCCGTCAGCCACGGTCTGCACGCCGCCCCCTGGCGCGACGACCGGCCCGGCGCGCATGTGGCCCGCGCCGCCAAGTTCTACGTGTGGAGCCAGGTGGAGCCCGGCCACATCTGTCCCATCTCCATGACCTACGCCGCCATCCCCGCCCTGCGCGCGAACCCCGAACTCGCCGCCGTGTACGAGCCGTTGCTCGCCTCCCGCGACTACGACTTCGGGCTCCGCACCCCCACCGCCAAGCGCGGCCTCATCGCCGGCATGTCGATGACCGAGAAGCAGGGCGGCTCCGACGTCCGCACCAACACCACCCGGGCCGTCCCGGCCGGCGGTGCGGGATCCGACGGCAGCTACGTGCTGACCGGCCACAAGTGGTTCACCTCCGCGCCCATGTCGGACGTCTTCCTGACCCTCGCCCAGGCCCCCGGCGGTCTCTCCTGCTTCCTGCTGCCACGCGTACTCCCCGACGGCAGCCGCAACCGCATCCAGCTGCAGCGCCTCAAGGACAAGCTCGGCAATCGCTCCAACGCCTCCGCCGAGATCGAGTACGACGGCGCCCTCGGCCATCTGATCGGCGAGGAGGGCCGCGGCGTCCGCACCATCATCGACATGGTCAACCTCACCCGCCTGGACTGCGTCCTGGGCGCCGCCACCGGCATGCGCGCCGGCCTGATCCGGGCCGTCCACCACACCGCGCACCGGCAGGCGTTCGGCGCCCCGCTCATCGACCAGCCGCTGATGCGCAACGTCCTGTCGGACCTCGCCGTCGAATCCGAGGCCGCCGTCACCGTCGCGCTGCGCCTGGCCGGCGCCACCGACCGTGCGGCGCGCGGCGATGCCGCCGAGGAGGCCTTCCGGCGCCTGGCGCTCGCCGTCACCAAGTACTGGGTGTGCAAACGCGGTCCGATGCACGCCGCGGAAGCCCTCGAATGCCTGGGCGGCAACGGCTACGTCGAGGAGTCGGGCATGCCCCGCCTCTACCGCGAGGCCCCGCTGCTGTCGATCTGGGAGGGCTCGGGCAACGTCTCCGCCCTCGACGCGCTGCGCGCGATGGCCCGTCAGCCCGAGTCCGTCGAGGCGTTCTTCGGCGAGGTCGAACGGGCGGCAGGCGCCGACCGCCGCCTGGACGCGGCCGTGGCGGACCTCAAGAAGGAACTCGGCGACCTCACCGACCTCGAATTCCGCACCCGCCGCATCGTGGAGTCGATGGCGCTGGTCCTGCAGGGCTCCCTGCTCGTGCAGAACGGCAGCCCGGCCGCCGACGCCTTCTGCGCTTCCCGGCTCGGCGGCGACCACGGCCGCGCCTTCGGCACCCTCCCCGCCGGCACCGACACCGCGCCCCTCATCGAACGCGCCCGATACCTCGCATGACCACCCCCGCCGAACCCTCCACGCCCTCCACC
>NZ_JASISZ010000002.1:0-78775 GCF_030063355.1 Streptomyces sp. PH10-H1 | reverse complement strand
CCCGTCACCACCGTCGTCCTGAACCGCCCCGGGGTGCGCAACGCCGTCGACGGCCCCACCGCCGCCGCCCTCGCCGCCGCCGTCCGGGACTTCGACGCCGACCCCGAAGCCGCTGTCGCCGTCCTGTGGGGCCAGGGCGGCACCTTCTGCGCGGGCGCCGATCTCAAGGCCGTCGGCACCGACCGGGGGAACCAGGTCACCGAGGACGGTGACGGCCCCATGGGCCCGACCCGACTGCGGCTGTCCAAACCCGTCATCGCCGCGATCAGCGGCCACGCCGTCGCGGGCGGGCTGGAACTCGCACTGTGGTGCGACCTCCGCGTAGCCGAGCAGGACGCCGTCCTCGGCGTCTTCTGCCGCCGCTGGGGCGTTCCGCTGATCGACGGCGGCACCGTACGGCTGCCCCGCCTCATCGGCGAGAGCCGGGCGATGGACCTGATCCTGACCGGCCGCCCGGTCCCCGCCCCCGAGGCCCACGCCATCGGCCTCGTCAACCGCCTCGTGCCCCCCGGCCAGGCTCTCAGCGCCGCCCGCGAACTGGCCGCCGACATCGCCCGCTACCCCGCCGCCTGTATGCGCGCCGACCGCCTCTCGGCCCGCGAACAGGCCGGCCTCGCCGAACCCGAAGCTCTCCGCCAAGAACTCCGCAACGCCTCCGCCGCCCTCGCCGGAGTAACCACCGGCGCCCACCGCTTCACCTCCGGCCTGGGCCGCCACGGCGATTTCCACACCATCTGACCCCGTGCCACACGTCACACCGCACCGAGCGCACCCGCGCCGCCTCTGAACACCGCAACGGTCCCCGGAACACGTCTGCCGCGCACCCCCGTGGGCGCGCGGCAGACAGTCGTCCGGAGTTTCCCGGAAGGGGCCCGGTCAGCCGGCTGAGACGACCGTCGTCCAGTCGAGGGCGCCGTGGGCAGCTTTCGCGGGTGCGAAGCCGCCGCCCGTGCGTCCGGCGAAGAACTTCAGGGTGCCGTGCCCCGTGGCGGCGTAGAGGTCGGCGACACCGTCACCATTGGCGTCACCGGCACTGAGGATCCGCGGGTAGGCCGCGGCGGTGAAGCCCGTGCCGAAGGCCCTCCAGTCCGCGGGGCCGGCGATCGTCCCGTCGGCGTTGCCTGCCGCGAGAGTGAGCGTGCCGGCGCTGTCGTCACGGAACAGGAGATCGGCGACGCCGCCCACGACCCGCCCACGACCCGCCGACGACCCGCCGACGACCCGCAACAACCCCGGACGACCCGGCAACGAGAAACGGGCCCCTGCCAGAGACTTTCGTCACTGCCAGAGACCCGTTTCGCCGGTATCTCTACCCTGTGCGCGAGGGGGGATTTGAACCCCCACGTCCCGAAGGACACTGGCACCTGAAGCCAGCGCGTCTGCCGTTCCGCCACTCGCGCATAAGTGGCGCCGGTCGGTTCTCCTCCACCTTGCGGACCTTGGTCCGGGCAGTGCGGGAGCGCCTTCCGACTCGAGAAGATTAGCACGCCACCTGGGGTGGAATCACACCCGTTTCCGCCTGCCCCGGCTCCCGCCCCCGGCCCCCGTCCGGGCCGTGTACCCGAGCCCGGACCGGGCAGGGTTCTCCGGAGAGCACCGCGCTGTACGGCGGCGTCCCCGGTTGCGGGACACTGGACAGGAGCCGCATCTACCATCCCAGTGGCACGTGTGAGGGTTGACACTGCCCCGTCCCACCGGTTCGGGGAACCAGCTGTTTTCCCGAGGCGTGGATACGATCAGTAAGCAGTATCGGAAGAGCCCGAGGAGGGAGGTGCCCCATGGGAGTACTGAAGCGCTTCGAGCAGCGTCTCGAGGGCTTTGTGAACGGCACCTTCGCCAAGGTGTTCAAGAGCGAGGTCCAGCCTGTCGAGATCGCGGGCGCGCTCCAGCGTGAGTGCGACAACAACGCCACGATCTGGAATCGCGACCGTACGGTGGTGCCCAACGACTTCGTCGTCGAGCTGAGTACGCCCGACTTCGACCGGCTCAGTCCGTACTCCGTGCAGCTCGGTGAAGAACTCGCCGGCATGGTGAAGGACTACGCCAAGCAGCAGCGCTACACCTTCATGGGCGGCATCAAGGTCCACCTGGAGAAGGCCGACGACCTCGACACCGGTCTGTACCGGGTGCGCAGCCGCACGCTCGCCTCCAGCGAGTCCCAGCAGCCCCAGAACCAACAACAGGACCAACAACAGGACCAACAGCAGAGCCCGCCGCCGCAGCTCAAGCAGCACGAGCCGCCGCGCGCCGCGGCTCCGTACCGCCCCTCGGGTCCGCCGCCGATGCCGGCGGGACCGCCTCCGGGCGGACGTGCCGGCGGACCGGCGCCCGTCACGCGGCTGCCGGGCGGCGGATCGCCCCCGGGAGGCCCCTCAGGTGGCGCTGTGCGGCGCTGGATCGAGATCAACGGCAACCGGCACCAGATTTCCCGGCCGACGCTCGTACTCGGCCGCAGCACCGAGGCGGATGTACGGGTCGACGACCCGGGTGTCTCGCGCCGGCACTGCGAAATCAGGGTCGGATCGCCTTCCGTGGTCCAGGACCTCGGATCAACAAACGGCATTGTGGTGGACGGGCAGCACACCCAGCGCGCTACGCTCCGCGACGGCTCTCGCATCGTCGTGGGGAGCACCACCATCGTGTACCGGCAAGCCGAAGGGTGAAGCGGGGGAAATGTCAGAGCTGACCCTGACGGTCATGCGGTTGGGTTTCCTCGCCGTACTGTGGCTGTTCGTCATCGTCGCGGTACAGGTCATCAGAAGTGACCTGTTCGGGACCCGGGTGACCCAGCGCGCGGCACGGCGCGGGGCCGATCAGTCCCGTCCACCGCAGCAGCGCCAACAACAGGCGCAGGCCCAGCGGCAACCGCCGCAGAACAACCGACAGCGCCGCGGCGCCCCGACCAAGCTGGTCGTCGCCGAGGGCTCGCTGACGGGCACCACGGTCGCGTTGCAGGGCCAGACCATCACGCTGGGCCGGGCGCACGACTCAACAATCGTGCTCGACGACGACTACGCGTCCAGCCGGCATGCCAGGATCTACCCGGACCGGGACGGCCAGTGGATCGTCGAGGACCTCGGATCCACCAATGGCACTTACTTGGACCGGAACCGGCTGACCACGCCGACCCCGGTGCCGATCGGTGCGCCGATCCGCATCGGGAAGACCGTCATCGAGCTGCGGAAGTAGTCGCACAATGGGCGAGCGGAGCCAGCGAGCGCGAGCGAGAGGGTGGGCAGCGTGCGGATGTATCCGGAGCCGACGGGCGAGGTGCGCATGACTCTGAGCCTGCGTTTCGCCGCCGGTTCGCACAAGGGCATGATCCGGGAGGGCAACGAGGATTCCGGCTATGCCGGTCCGCGCCTGCTCGCGATCGCCGACGGTATGGGCGGCCAGGCGGCCGGTGAGGTCGCCTCGTCCGAGGTGATCTCCACCATCGTCACGCTCGACGACGACATTCCCGGATCGGACATCCTCACCTCGCTCGGCACCGCCGTGCAGCGCGCCAACGACCAGTTGCGCGTCATGGTCGAGGAGGACCCGCAGCTGGAGGGCATGGGCACCACGCTCACCGCCCTGCTGTGGACCGGGCAGCGGCTCGGCCTCGTCCATGTCGGCGACTCCCGTGCGTACCTGCTGCGCGACGGTCTGCTCACGCAGATCACGCAGGACCACACCTGGGTGCAGCGGCTCGTCGACGAGGGCCGGATCACCGAGGAGGAGGCCACCACCCACCCGCAGCGCTCCCTGCTGATGCGCGCGCTGGGCAGTGGCGAGCATGTGGAGCCGGATCTGTCGATCCGCGAGGTGCGGGTCGGCGACCGGTATCTGATCTGCTCCGACGGCCTGTCCGGCGTCGTCAGCCACCAGACCCTCGAGGACACCCTCGCCGGTTACCAGGCGCCGAACGAGACCGTGCAGGAGCTGATCCAGCTCGCGCTGCGCGGCGGCGGCCCCGACAACATCACCTGCATCGTCGCCGACGTCCTGGACGTGGACGACGGCGACACGCTGGCCGGCCAGCTCAACGACACCCCCGTCGTGGTGGGCGCGGTCGCCGACAGCCAGCTGCCGGTCTCCGACCCCCGGCATCTGCAGACCCCGGCGGGCCGCGCCTCGGAACTGGGCCGCACCCCGCCACCGCAGCAGGCGGGCCCCGCGGGCTCCTTCGGGCCGCCTGGCAGCGGCGATCTGGCGATGACCGGCGCGCCACCGCTGGGCACCTTCGGCGCCTATGACGACGCGGACCTCGACAAGCCCGTCAAGACGCGCAAGTGGCTCAAACGGTCGATCGTCCTGGCGGTCGTCCTCGGCGTCATCGGCGGCGGCCTGTACGCCGGCTACCGGTGGACCCAGACCCAGTACTACGTCGGCGCCAAGGACACCCACGTCGCCGTCTACCAGGGCATCGACCAGAAGCTGGCCTGGATCAGCCTGTCGAAGGTCCATCAGGACCGCCCCGAGATCGAACTCAAGTACCTGCCGAGCTACCAGCGGGACCAGGTCGAGGCCACCATCGCGCTGAGCAGCCTCGGCCAGGCCACCGACAAGGCCGATGAACTGGCCAAGCAGGCCGAGGTCTGCAAGAAGGTCGCAGCCGGCAAGACCGCCACCGAGAAGGCCAAGGCCGCCGCGAAGGTGGCCCAGGACAAGCTCAACAAGGCGACCGGCACCGCCCCGTCCCCGACGCCCAGCCCCACCCTCTCGCCCGACGAACAGAAGCTGGCCCCGCAGTGCGGCACCCAGCAGTAGTACGAGGAGGGGGCAGCTCTTCATGAGTGCCAGCAACACCAGCACGATCTCTTCCGTCGGCGCACCCAGCCGGCGCAACACCGAGCTAGCGCTGCTCGTCTTCGCCGTCCTGGTCCCGGTCTTCGCCTACGCCAACGTCGGCCTCGCCAAGGACGGCTCGCTCCCCGCCGGCCTGCTCGGCTACGGGCTCGGCCTCGGTCTGCTCGCGGGCATCGCGCACCTCATCGTGCGGAAGTTCGCGCCCTACGCGGACCCGCTGATGCTGCCGATAGCGACGCTGCTCAACGGTCTGGGCCTCGTGCTCATCTGGCGCCTGGACCTGGAGCCGGCGATCACCACGGCGCGGCTCGGCGGCGCCATGGCCCCCAAGCAGCTGCTGTGGTCCGCGGTGGGCGTCGCGCTCTTCGTGGGCGTTCTGGTCTTCCTCAAGGACCACCGGATCCTGCAGCGCTACACGTACATCTCCATGGTCGCGGCGCTGATCCTGCTGATCGCCCCGGTCTTCTTCCCGGCCCGGTTCGGCGCGCGCATCTGGATCACCCTCCCCGGTATCGGGTCGCTCCAGCCGGCCGAGTTCGCGAAGATCATCATCACGGTGTTCTTCGCGGGCTACCTGATGGTGAAACGGGACGCCCTCGCGCTGGCCAGCCGCCGCTTCATGGGGCTGTACCTGCCGCGCGGCCGCGACCTCGGACCGATCCTGGTGCTCTGGGCGCTGAGCCTGGTCATCCTGATCTTCGAGACCGACCTGGGCACCTCGCTGCTCTTCTTCGGCCTCTTCGTGATCATGCTGTACGTCGCCACCGAGCGCACCAGCTGGATCGTCTTCGGCCTGCTGCTCAGCGCCGGCGGAGCCATCGCCGTCGCCACCTTCGAGGCCCACGTCAGAGTCCGTGTGGACAACTGGCTGCACCCGCTGGACCTCGCGTCCAACGGCGGCGTCACCGAGACCGCGCAGGCCATGTACTCCTTCGGCTCCGGCGGCCTGTTCGGCTCCGGACTCGGCCAGGGCTACTCCCGGCTCATCGGCGGTATCGCCCCCAAGAGCGACTACATCCTCGCCACCATCGGCGAGGAGCTCGGGCTGGCCGGCGTGATGGCGATCATCCTGCTCTACGGACTCCTCATCGAGCGTGGTCTGCGCACCGCCCTCGCGGCCCGCGACCCGTTCGGCAAGCTGCTCGCGATCGGCCTGTCCGGCGCGTTCGCGCTCCAGGTCTTCGTGGTCGCGGGCGGCGTCACCGGACTCATCCCGCTGACCGGCATGACCTTGCCGTTCCTGGCCCAGGGCGGCTCGTCCGTCATCGCGAACTGGGCGCTGGTGGCCATCCTGCTGCGCATCAGCGACACCGCACGACGCCCGGCACCCAGCCCCGCCCCGTCAACCGATGCCGAACCGACCCAGGTGGTGCGCACCCAGTGAACAAGCCCCTGCGCCGGGTCGCAGTCTTCTGCGGCCTGCTCGTCCTCGCCCTGCTGATCCGGGTCAACTACGTGCAGTTCGTCCAGGCCGACGCGCTCGCCAACGACAAGCACAACCGCCGGGTCAACATCAACCAGTTCGCCCAGCCGCGGGGCGACATCATCGTCGACGGAAAGTCGATCACCGGCTCCGTCGAGACCACCGGCAGCGACTTCAAGTACAAGTCGACCTTCAAGGACGGCCCCATGTGGGCCCCCGTCACCGGCTACGCCTCCCAGGCGTTCCAGTCGTCCTTCCTCGAAGGCGTCTACGACAAGATCCTCACCGGCAACGACGACCGGCTGTTCTTCAACCGCACCATCGACATGCTGACCGGCAAGGAGAAGCAGGGCGGCAAGGTCATCACCACCCTGAACGCCAAGGCGCAGCGGGCGGCCTTCGAGGGACTGGGCAACAAGAAGGGCGCGGTCGCCGCGATCGACCCCCGTACCGGCGCGATCCTGGCCATGGCCAGCACGCCCTCGTACGACCCGTCGACGATCGCCGGCAACTCCAAGAGCGACGAGAAGAACTGGCTCGCCCTCCAGAAGAAGAACAACCCCGACGACCCGATGCTCAACCGGGCGCTGCGCCAGACCTACCCGCCCGGCTCGACCTTCAAGGTCGTCACGGCCGCCGCGGCGCTGGAGAACGGCCTGTACAGCGACGTCGACGCGCCGACCGACTCGCCGCTGCCCTGGCAGCTGCCGCTCAGCTCCAAGCTGCTGGAGAACGAGGGCGACCTGCCCTGCAAGAACGCTTCGCTGCGGATCGCGCTGCAGGTGTCCTGCAACACCGTCTTCGGTCACATGGGCGACCAGCTCGGCAAGGACAAGATGCGCGCGGAGGCCGAGAAGTTCGGCTTCAACGCCGAGCACCTGGTCCCGGTCCGCGCCGACGCGAGCGTCTACTCCAAGGAGATGGACCGGCCGTCCAACGCGCTCTCCTCGATCGGCCAGTACAACACCGCCGCCACCCCGCTGCAGATGGCCATGGTCGTCGCCGCGATCGCCAACAACGGCAAGCTCATGGCGCCGTACATGGTCGACAAGCTCCAGGCCCCGAACCTCAACGTGGTGGAGCAGCACAACACCGAGGCGCCGATGAGCACGCCGTTGTCGCCCGCCAACGCCCAGAAGCTCCAGCAGATGATGGAGAGTGTGGTGAAGGACGGCACCGGCAAGAACGCCCAGATCGACGGCGTCACCATCGGCGGCAAGACCGGCACCGCGCAGAACGGCGTGGGCAACAGCAAGAACCCGTACGCCTGGTTCATCTCCTACGCCAAGACCGGCGACGGCTCCCCGGTCGCCGTCGCGGTCGTCGTGGAGGACTCCGACGCCTCCCGTGGAGATATCTCCGGCGGCGGCCTGGCCGCCCCGATCGCCAAGAAGGTCATGGAGGCCGTACTGAACAAGTGACACGGGGCACGTGACGCACATCACGAGCCGGGTTGTTTCCCCCCCATAACCGCCCCATCGCCGCACGTGGCGGTACCGGTCGGATATCGGGACCCGGCCACGTCCCGGATCCATCCAGCGTGCCGGGTACCGTATGCCCGAGCATCCACAGGGCACGGTTAAGGGAAGGGCAAGAGCTATGGAAGAGCCGCGTCGCCTCGGCGGCCGGTACGAGCTGGGTTCGGTGCTCGGCCGCGGTGGTATGGCCGAGGTGTACCTCGCCCACGACACCCGGCTCGGCCGCTCCGTCGCTGTGAAGACGCTCCGGGTGGATCTCGCTCGCGACCCGTCCTTCCAGGCCCGGTTCCGCCGTGAGGCCCAGTCGGCCGCCTCCCTGAACCATCCGTCGATCGTCGCGGTGTACGACACCGGCGAGGACTACGTCGACGGCATCTCCATCCCGTACATCGTGATGGAGTACGTCGACGGCTCCACCCTCCGCGAACTGCTGCACTCCGGGCGCAAGCTGCTGCCCGAGCGCTCGCTGGAGATGACCGTCGGCATCCTGCAGGCCCTGGAGTACTCCCACCGCGCCGGCATCGTGCACCGCGACATCAAGCCCGCGAACGTGATGCTCACGCGCAACGGCCAGGTCAAGGTCATGGACTTCGGCATCGCCCGCGCCATGGGCGACTCCGGCATGACCATGACGCAGACCTCCGCGGTCATCGGCACGGCCCAGTACCTCTCTCCCGAGCAGGCCAAGGGCGAGCAGGTCGATGCCCGCTCCGACCTCTACTCGGCCGGCTGCCTGCTGTACGAGCTGCTCACCGTGCGCCCGCCGTTCGTCGGCGACTCCCCGGTGGCCGTCGCGTACCAGCATGTGCGCGAGGACCCGCAGCCGCCGTCGGTCTGGGATCCCGAGATCACCCCCGAAATGGACGCCATCGTCCTCAAGGCGCTGGCCAAGGATCCCGATTACCGGTACCAGTCGGCCGACGAGATGCGCGCCGACATCGAGTCGTACCTCGACGGCCAGCCCGTCGCCGCGACCGCCGCCATGGGCTCGGTCGGGTACGCCGGCTACGGGGACGGCGCGCCCACCACGGCGCTGCCGCAGCAGAACCCGCAGACCTCCATGCTCCCCCCGGTCCGTGACGACGACGGCGGCTACGGCTACGACGACCGCCCGGACCGCCGCCGGCAGAAGAAGAGCCACACGTCGACCGTGCTGCTCGTCCTGGCGGGCATCCTCGTCCTGGTCGGCGCGATCTTCCTCGGCCGGGCGCTGTTCAACGGCAACAAGGCCCCGGACTCCCTCACCGCCCCGAACCTCGTCGGCAAGACCTTCGCGGACGCCCAGAGCGCGGCCACCAACGTCGATCCGACCATCAAGGTCGTCAAGGGCGCGAGCAAGTTCTGCGAAGCCCAGCCGGTGGACGCCGTCTGCGAACAGACGCCGAAGGCCAACGAGGCGCTCCCGGCCAACAACAAGACCATCACCGTCCTGCTCTCCAAGGGCGTGGCCCCGGTGAAGGTCCTGGATGTCGTCAACGACAAGTTCGAGGACGCCAAGAAGGCGCTGGAAGACGCCGGGTTCCAGGTCAAGGAGGTGACCGAGACGTCCAACAGCAAGACCGAGGGCACGGTCACCAAGCAGGACCCGGCAGGCGGCACCCTGAAGCCCAAGGACACGGTCATCACGCTGACCGTCGCCAAGAAGCCCCAGGAGATCACGGTCAAGGACGTCACCCAGATGCCCGTCGACCAGGCCAAGCAGACGCTCACGGACCAGGGTCTGAGGGTGAAGACCCAGGACGAGGAGTCGGCCGACAAGCCGGTGGGCTCCATCATCCGGCAGGACCCGGTGGGCGGCAGCACGGCTCAGCCCAACCAGCTGGTCACCCTGTTCATCGCCAAGGCCCCGCAGTCGCAGCAGCCTGTCGCCATCCCCGGCGACCTGATCGGCAAGTCGCTGAAGGACGCCAGGGCCGAGCTGATGGCCCTGGGCCTGAACGTCCAGGTCATCGGGTCGAAGCAGGGTGACGCCGTCGTCATCCAGTCCAACCCGCAGGCGAACCAGCCCGTCCAGCCGGGCAGCGCCGTTCAGCTCTTCACCAGCGGCGGAACGGGCAACGACCTGTTCGGCGGCTAGCCGCAGCATGTGAACGGACGAAGGGGGCCACGGACATCGCGTCCGTGGCCCCTTCGCGTTCTAGGCGGTCAACTCAGTTCGGCGGGCGGCGTGCGGTTCGCGTCGGCCTTCTCGGTGCGGACGAGCTCGGCCCAGACCACGTAGCGGTAGTCCGAGGTGAAGACGGGAGTGCAGGTCGTGAGGGTGATGTAGCGGCCGGGTGTCTTCCTGCCGGACTCGGTCGGGATCTGGTTGATGACGCCGACGTTGTACTTCGAGGTCTCGTCGAGGATGGAATAGACCTTGTAGACGTACCAGGAGTCCTTGTCCTCGAAGACGACCGGATCACCGTTCTTGATCTTGTCGATGTTGTGGAACTTGGCGCCGTGGCCGTCCCGGTGGGCGGCGAGCGTGAAGTTGCCCTGCTTGTCCCACGGCATCGCCGACGCGACGGGGGCGCTGTAGTACCCGGCGACGCCCTCGTTGAGGACGCCGCTGCCGGTGCCCTTCTTGACCAGGACCTCGAAGTTCCTGCCCATCGCGGGGACGTGCAGGAAGCCGATGCCGTCCTTGGTGTCGAGGCCGCGGGGGTCGGTCGCGGCCCAGTTCTGGCGGACCTTCTCGCCGTCCCTCTTCGCGTGCCGATCGGCTATGACGTTCGTCCACCACAGGGAGTAGACGACGAACAGGGCCAGCACCAGCCCTACGGTGATCAGCAGTTCGCCGATCACACTGATGACGGCCGCGACCGGGCCCCGCCCGCCGCGATTGGTCGTGGTCACCGCTGTTCCGTTCTGTGGCAGTCCGTTGTCCGGCCCTGTGGCCGGTCAGCCGGGCAGCGCTGCGGGCTTGCCCTCGCTGCGCGGCCGTTCCTCGACCATCTTGCCCCAGACGATCATCCGGTAGGTGCTGGTGAACTCCGGGGTGCATGTGGTGAGGGTGATGTAGCGGCCCGGCTTGGTGAATCCGGAGCCGGTCGGGACCGGCTGGATCACCGTGACGTTCGACGGCGAGGTGCTCGGCAGCGCGCTCGTCATCTCGTAGGTGTAGTAGGTGGTTTCGGTCTCCACCACGATCTTGTCACCCGGCACGAGCTGGTTGATGTAGCGGAACGGCTCGCCGTGGGTGTTGCGGTGGGCCGCGAGCGCGAAGTTGCCCTGCTTGTCCCACGGCATCGCGGTCTTCAGGGCGCCGGTGTAATGGCCGATCATGCCCTTGTCGAGGACGCTGTGCTTCGATACGCCCTCGGCGATCGGGGCCTTCACATCCAGCTTGGGTATGTACATGATCGCGAAGCCCTGGCCGGGGGAGAAGGCACCGGCCTTGCGGGCATCGCTGTTCTTGTCGGGCTGCTTGTCGCTGTTCCACTGGTTCTGCAGAGCGCTGGTCGCACCGCTGGCCTGCTGGTGGGCGCGGATGTTGGTCCACCAGAGCTGGTAGGTGACGAAGAGCAGCATCAGCACACCGACGGAGATGAACACCTCGCCGATCACCCTGCTGAGAATCACCGCCGGGCTGTCCTTGGCCGCCCGCGCCGCCCGCCTGGCCTCCAGCCGGGTCAGAGGGGCCGTCTGAGTAGCCGGTACGGGCTCGGTGGCCCCGGAAGCCGTACGACCCCGTGCCCGGTGCCCAGCGCCCTGTCTGGCCGCCGCCTTGCGGCGCTCGGCGCGACCGCCGGGCCCCGGACCATCGGCCTCGGGCGCCACGCCCGTCCCGTGCGTCTCACCGGCCGCTTCGTTCGCGTCCGTTTGGTCAGTACCGTCGGCCGGCCCGGGGGGTGTCCCGTCGGGTGTCCCCCCGGGTGTCCCGTCCGGTCGCACCGCCGGAAACTGCGCGGTCTCCCCGGGCACGCCACGGCGCCGGACCCTGGGGGCCACGGGTGGCGAGACCTGCTGCGGTGCCCCGGTGCCGGTCTCGGCGCCGGGAGCGGCGTGGCCGGCCGGCCACGCCGACGCGACATCGTCAGGATCGTCAGGCGTTCGGGGCTCGGCACGGGTCCGGGACCACTGCGGTGCGTCGGGTATCGGCCAGGTGACGGGCTCGCTGTATCCGGCGTCGTACCCCGCGTCGTACGTCCGGCCGTACCCGTCGCCGGACGCGGGCGGCGGGGACGGCTGCTGGGGCGGTGCCTGCGGGGACGGTGCCGGCTGAGAGGTTGCCTGCTCGGGCAGGTCGTGCGGGCGGAACCAGGGGGATCCCGTGGCCGGCTGCTCGGGCGCGGTGCCCGGATCGGAGGCCGGATCGGGAGCCGGCGCGGCTATCGGTGCCTGCACCCGCTCCTGCACCAGCGGTTCCTGCTCCCACTCCCGCATCGGCGGTTCCTGCACCTGCGGTTCCCGCGCCGCCGGAATCAGCGGGCGGCCCGGCAGAGGGTCACTGAGCGGGTCGGCGAGCTGCTCGACCGCCGCGGCGAACTGCCCCGTGTCCTCGTAGGACGGGCGCTCCTCCGGGCGGACGCCCGTCACACCCCGGCCCTGCCGACCACGGGCGCCAGGCCCGCCGAGCGGCCCGGGGCGCCCTCGTCTCCGCACGCCACCAGCCAATTGGCGAGCATCAGATGGCCCCATTCGGTGAGCACCGACTCAGGGTGGAACTGAACGCCCTCGACGGCCGCGTCACGGTGCCGCAGCCCCATGATGATGCCGCTGTCGGTCCAGGCGGTGACCTCGAACTCCGGCGGCACGGTGTCCCGTTCGACAGCCAGGGAGTGGTACCGGGTGGCGGTGAAGGGCGACGGCAGTCCGGCGAACACCCCGGTGCCCTCGTGGGTGACCAGCGAGGTCTTGCCGTGCAGCAGTTCGGGCGCCCGGCCGACCACGCCGCCGTAGGCGACCGCCATGGACTGCAGGCCCAGGCAGACCCCGAAGACCGGCACCCCGGTCTCCGCGCAGTGCCTGACCATCTCGACACAGACCCCGGCCTGCTCGGGCGCTCCGGGACCGGGGGAGAGCAGCACCCCGTCGAACCCGTCCTGCGCGTGCGTGAGCGCGACCTCGTCGTTGCGCAGGACCTCGCACTCGGCGCCGAGCTGGTAGAGGTACTGGACCAGGTTGAAGACGAAGCTGTCGTAGTTGTCCACGACGAGGATGCGAGCGGTCATCGGACGGCGCCCATCCCGTTGTCCACGGTCACGTCGTTGAACGGCAGCAGCGGCTCCGCCCACGGGAAGACGTACTGGAACAGGACGTACACGACGGCCAGTGCCAGCACGAGCGAGAACAGCGCCCTGAGCCATACGTTGCCCGGCAGATGCCGCCAGATCCAGCCGTACATGCGGTGCCTTCCTTCCCGGTTCCCCGGAACAGACTAAGGGGAGATCGGCAGCACCGGTGGCCTAGCCGGTCAAACCCTTCGGCTTGCCCCGCTCGCCCGGGCTAACCGCCTCCAGGTGCGCCCAGGCGATGAGCCGGTGGCTGTGGCCCCACTCGGGGTCGCAGGTCGTCAGGGTCAGATAGCGGCCCGCGACCGTGTAGCCGGACTCCCTGGGCACCGGGTCGATGACGCCGACGTCGGTCGGGACCGTGCGGTACGGGTCGCGGTCCAGGACGTACGTGTACCAGGACGCGCCGTCGAAGAGGTAGACCCGGTCTCCCCTGCGCAGGCCGGGAAAGTCCTTGAAGGGGTCGCCGTAGGTGCGCCGGTGGCCCGCCACCGAGAAGTTGCCGGTCCCGCCGGGCCGCGTGGTGTTCGCGTAGTGCCCGAGCCCCTTCTTCAGGACGCCGGTGCCGGTGCCCTGGAGGACGGGCTTGTGCCAGTCGGCGCCGAGCCGCGGGATGTACATGACGGCGAACGACTCGCCGTCCTTGTAAGGCGGCGGCGCGGCCGGGGCGGCGGGCGCGCCGGTCGAGGTGGCGGTCGGGGCCGGGGTGGGGGTGGCGGGAGCCAGCGATCCGGTCGCCCAGGTGTTCTGCAGATGGTCCAGCTCGCCGTTCATCGCGCTGTCCGCCCGCACACCGGTCCAGAACAGGATGTAGACGACGAACAGCACGATCAACGCGCCCGCGGTGACGCACAGTTCGCTGAACGTCCGCACCACCAGCCGGATCGTCACCCGCGCCCCCTTCGCCCCGTCGGTCCGCCGCCGCGCCGTGCCGGCCCCGGGGGGCGTGGCTAGGGCGCGGGCTTCGCGTAGTGGAGATCCACTGTGCCGGAGTACCCCGGAAGAGTCACCCGGTTGTCCGCCTCGACTTTCCAGCCGAGCCCGTAGGCGTTGACGTACTGCAGATAGTTCTGGATGGTCGCGTTCCGGTTGATCGCCGCGCGCAGCTTGTTCTGGTCACCCGCAGCGGTGATTCTGTACGGCGGCGAGTAGACGCGGCCCTGCAGGATCAGGGTGTTGCCGACGCAGCGCACGGCGCTGGTGGAGATCAGCCGCTGGTCCATGACCCTGATGCCCAGCGCTCCGCCCTCCCACAGCGCGTTGACCACGGCCTGCAGGTCCTGCTGGTGGATGACCAGGTCATTGGGCTGCGGGTCGGGCACGCCGGGGACGAGCGCGGTGGCGTTCGGCGGGGCGTCGTTGAGGGTGACGTTCAGCGCGGCGCCGGTGAGCGGCTTCGTGCCGGCCTCGTCGCCGAGCAGGTCGAGCTGCTTGCGGGTCGCGTCGGTGGCTCCGGTGCCCTTGCGGGTGAGCGCGTCGACATCGCTGCGGACCCCGGAGAGCTGATTCTCCAGCTCCTGGTTCCGGCTGCTCTGCTTGCGCAGGTTGTCCGAGAGCTTGGGCAGCGGGTCGTCGCTGCGGATGTTGACGCCCTTGGCCGTGTCGAAACTCATCCAGAAGATCAGCCCGGCCAGCGCGAAGACTCCCGCACTGAGCGTTCGCAGTACTACGGTGCGGGGGGAAGGACGGGAGCGGGGCGCGTCGCCGGAATCGGTCACCGTACCCTTGTCTCCTTCACACCCGGGGAAGCACTACGCTAACGGACGCCCGTCGGCGGTGGTGCCCCCACCCGCCCGGCCACGTCACATCCCCGACATCCCCGCGCGGTTACGCAGCGCATCGACAGGAGAGTCCCTCGTGCCGAAGTCACGGATCCGCAAGAAGGCCGACTTCACTCCGCCGCCGGAGAAGTCGCAGACGATAAAGCTGAGGTCGGGCTTCAACTGGGTCGCACCGCTGATGCTGGCGTTCTTCGTCATCGGCCTGGCATGGATCGTCCTCTTCTACGTGACGCAGGGCAGCCTGCCCGTCAACGCGCTGGGGAACTGGAACATCGTGGTGGGCTTCGGTTTCATCGCGGGCGGGTTCGTGGTCTCCACACAGTGGAAGTAACCGGCGCCCCAGCCGGTTCTCCCCAGAGTTGTCCACACGGTTATCCACAGTGGGGAAAAGGTCGGAAGATCTGTGGATAACCTCTACGAAGTTGACGCCGGTGTGACCGGTGGCCGCTGTGCCGGCCACCGGTCTTTCGTTGATCTTGCAGGGGAAACACGATGCGGTGACATCACGCACACGCGTTCCCCACAGGGTGCACAGGATTCGGTACTCGCTGTGGATAACGTCTGATCAACGCCAGTGGTAACGCCCTTCAGGCGGTGATCTGGGCCACGCCGATCCAGCTGGCCGCAAGCGTCACCACCAGGACCGCCGCGCAGGTCCCCCACTGCACCAGAGCACGGCGCTCGCGCGGCGCGTACGCCATGCCGACCGCGATCACCGTGCCGGCCGCCAGGCCGCCGAGGTGCCCCTGCCAGCTGACGTTCGACCAGGTGAAACTGAAGAACAGGTTCAGCCCGAGCAGAATCAGGATCGGACGCATGTCCATCCGGCTGCGCCGCATGAAGACGGCGGTCGCGCCGAAGAGCCCGAAGATCGCCCCGGAGGCCCCGAGCGCGCCGGGGGACGGGGCCAGCAGCAGGACCAGAGCGCTGCCGCCGAGGCCCGAGATCAGATACAGCGCGAGATAGCGGGCCCGGCCGAGAGCGGCCTCCAGCGGGGCGCCGATCCACCAGAGCGTCAGCATGTTGAACCCGATGTGCAAGTACGCCTGGTGGTCGAAGACCGAGCTGAGCAGCCGGTACCACTGGCTGGGGCCCGCGGACACCCCCACGCAGTACTGCCGGACGATCGGATCGCAGTACGCCTTCAGCGCCAGATCATCGGCGAGCCGGCTGCCGAGCGCCAGGACCAGCAGGAAGACCGCCAGATTCAGCCCGATCAGGATCTTCGTGACCAGATGCGGGTCGGACGCCACCGTGCCGCCCGCGACCGTGCGCGGCACGGGTGTCGTGCGCCGGGCCTCGCCCAGGCACTCCGGGCACTGGAAGCCCACCGAGGCGCTCACCATGCACTCCGGGCAGATCGGCCGCTCGCAACGAGTGCAGCGGATGCCGGTTTCGCGATCGGGGTGCCGGTAGCAGCAGACCGCCTGGTCCATGAGGTCCTCTTCCTGGGGACGCGCGTCGCCCTGCCCCTCCATACGGACGGGCAGGGCGCGGGGTTCCCGAAGAGTACGGCGGGATCAGCCCTCAGAGTACGGCGGGATCAGCCCTCGCGGGTCGCGATCACGACCGACTCGATGACGACGTCCGTCACCGGACGGTCGGTGCGCGAGTTGGTCGGCGTGGCGATGATCGAGTCCACGACCTTCTGGCTGGCCACGTCGGTGACCTCACCGAAGATGGTGTGCTTGCGGGTCAGCCAGGTGGTCGGGGAGACCGTGATGAAGAACTGCGAGCCGTTGGTGCCCGGGCCGGCGTTGGCCATGGCCAGCAGATAGGGCTTGTCGAACCCGAGGTCGGGGTGGAACTCGTCCGCGAACTCGTAGCCGGGGCCGCCGGTGCCGTTGCCCAGCGGGTCGCCGCCCTGGATCATGAAGCCGGTGATCACACGGTGGAACACCGTGCCGTCGTACAGCTTCTCCTTGGAGGGCTTGCCGGTCTTCGGGTCGGTCCACTCGCGGGTGCCCTCGGCGAGCTCGACGAAGTTCTTCACGGTCTTCGGTGCGTGGTTCGGCAGGAGCCGGACCTCGATGTCCCCGTGGTTGGTCTTCAGGGTCGCATAGAGCTGCTCGGCCACGATCTGCCTTCCATAGTCTTCGCTGACAGGGACAAATCCTCGCACGCTCAGGGAGCGGTTGTTGGCTTCCCCTTCCCACTCGCCGTCCCGCTCGCCTCCCGCCGCGCATCGTGGCATCGTCGTGTGGAAGCTCTCCCCGTGCCCCGCCTTGACCCGTATGCGCGATCGCACATGCCGGACCGGCCGCAAACAGGCATGATTTCAAATCGGATGGATAGGCGAAAACCGTACGCCACCGAGGAGGAGGTTCCTGTGACCCGCATCGACAGCGTGCGCCACGCAGCCGGGCAGACCAAGGACAGCATGCAGCACGCCGCTGAGGTGGTCGCTCCATACGCTGTCACCGCCAAGGACAGCGCCGCTCACTACGCCGACGAGGCCCGGCACTGGCTGACGCCCAGGGTGGCGACCGCCGCGCAGAAGGCACACTCGGCACTACCGCCGAAGGTCGCGGCGGCTGTGGACACCGCAGCCGTGAAGACGGCCCTGACCGCACGGCAGGCCACCGACTACGCGGCCCCCCGGGTCGGACAAGCGGTGGTCGTCACCCGTGCCGCCGCGGGCCCCGCTCGTGACGAGGCCCTGGCACGTGGCGCGGCCGCCCTGGCAGCACTGCAGGGCAGGGTGTCCATCGCCGAGATCGACAAGCTGAACCGCAAGTACGAACGCCGCTGCAGGGCCGGGAAGGCCGTCAAGCGCTTCGCGGTGCTCGCACTGATCGGCGGGGCCGGTTTCGCCGCGTGGAAGTGGTGGGCCAAGCAGACCAACCCGGACTGGCTGGTCGAGCCCGCTCCGCCGACCGGGGTGGCGGACCGCGCCACGCTCAACGGCAGCGGCCCGACGATCAGCGGCATCGACCGCCTCGACAAGGTCGACGGCTCGCCCGTAGAACCGCTCGACCCCGAGGTGCAGGCGAAGCAGGCCGAGGCTGACGACAAGGAGCGTCAGGAGCGCGGCGACACCCCCGCCTAGCTCCGGACGCGCGTAAGCGCGCGTTAAGCACGCGTGAGGGCGTGGGCACTCACTCGCGCACGCAGTTACGCGCCCAGGCACGGCTCTCCTATCGGTACAGCGCGTACGCAGTGCGCCGGAGGGGGCGGGAGACCGCGATGGTCTCCCGCCCCCCTCCGGCGTGTGCGGCGTGGCGGTCAGCGCCCGACAGCGTCGACGGCGGGACGCCCTGACCGGTTCACGTACCGGCGGCTGACCGCTCCCCGCCGAGGTCGGTCAGCGCATCGACCGTCTGGTCCCGGGAGAGTGCCACCCCGCGGGCGTGGGCCGCCGCGTAGGCCGTGTCGCCGAGTGCGGCACGGGCGGCGGCAGTCACCCGGGCCGTGTCCTGGCCGGGCGGCACCTCGGCTCCGCGCAGCGCACGGGCGACACCGAGCAGCAGCGCGGCCCGCTCCGGACCGCCCTCCAGCAGCGCGAGACCGGCCAGCGCCTCGGCGAAGCTCGCGGCGACCGGGCCGTTGCGGCTCACCAGCTCGCCCTCGGGGACCTGGCGGTAGTAGGAACGGGCCTGCTCGGGATCTTCCTCGGCCTCGGCGACCCGGGCCAGCGCGATGAGGATCAGCGGGCGGTTCATGTCGACAACGGCCCACCCGGTCCCGCTCTCGCTCAGCGCCAGGTCGAACAGCTTGCGCGCCTCGGCCAGCTCCCCGCGCATGCGGGCCGCCTCGCCCAGCCCGAGGTGGGCCAGCGCCATGCAGTCGGGCGCGCCGGCCCGGCCGGACAGTTCGACGACCCGTTCGTAGTCGGCACGGGCCGCCTCGGCGTCCCCGTCCCGGGCGCTGCGTTCGGCCCGCCGGCACAGCAGTTGCGCCATGTCCTCGATGGCGCCGAGCGGCTCCACATAGCCGAGCGCCTCGTCGGTCAGGGCGGCGGCCCGCTCGTGGTCGCCCTGCCAGTCGGCGAGCTGTGAGAGCACATCCAGCGCGTTGGCCATCGCCCAGCGGTCCCCGAGCACCCGGAAACCCGCCAGCCCGAGGGTGAACTCCTCCTCCGCACGGGCAGCGTCGCCCAGCACCATCCAGTGGGCGTAGCCCTGCCCCAGGTGCAGCAACGCCATGGCCCAGGGATCCTGGACCCACTGGTCGAGGGAGAGCGCGATCAGTTCACCGGCATCGCTCGTGGGCGCGCCCATGGCCATCGCCCAGATGACGGCGAGGCTGGGGAAACGCTGCGGGATGTAGCTCAGACCGGCCATCACCCCTTCGGCGGCAGTCGTGTGATCGCCCAGCTGGTGGTCGGAGACACCGTTGGCCGCGGCGAGCACACACAGCACGTACTCCTCGTCGAGCCCCTCGGGCACCCCCGGCCCGAGGATGTCCAGCAGCGCGCGGGCGGGTCCCGCGCCCTCCAGGCGCACGCCGCGCAGCAGCCAGTACGTGGACAGCGGGGCCAGCAGCCGCAGCGCGGTCGTGGTGTCGCCGCTCTCCACGCAGCGCCGCAGCGCGGTGTGGAGGTTGTCCTGGTCGGTGGAGAGCCGGCGCAGCCAGTCGAGTTGCTCCGCCCGCCGCAGGTGGGGTTCCGCGTCACGGGCCACACCGAGGAAGTACCCGGCGTGGGCCCGGCGCAGCGCCGCCGTCTCACCGGCCTCCGCGAGCCGCTCGGCCCCATAGGCGCGGATCGTCTCCAGCATCCGGTAGCGGACCCCGTCGGCACCCTCCGGACGGTGCACGACGACCAGGGACTTGTCGACGAGCGAGTCGATCAGGTCGAGTACGTCGAACGCGTCGACGCCCGCGTCCTGTGTGCCGCAGTGCTCCGTACCGCGGTGCTCCGTACCGCCGTCCGCGTCCGCGCAGACCGCCTCCGCCGCCTCCAGCGTCCAGCCGCCGGCGAAGACCGAGACCCGGCGCAGGGCGGCGCGTTCCGCCTCCGACAGCAGGTCCCAGCTCCAGTCGACGACACCGCGCAGCGTCTTCTGGCGGGGCTGGGCGGTACGGCTGCCGCGCGACAGCAGACGGAACCGCTCATCGGGCCGGATCCCGGGCCCGTACTCGCTCTGTTCCGGCACCGCGGACAGCACGCCGAGCCGGGAGGCGATCTCGGACGCGGACATCGAGCGCAGCCTGGCGGCGGCCAGTTCGATGGCCAGCGGGAGACCGTCGAGCGCGGTGCACACCCGCAGGACGGCGTCCAGATCGGCGGCCAGCACGAAATCGGGCCGCACGGCGACGGCACGCTCGGCGAACAGCCGCACGGCCGGGAATTCGAGCGCATGGACGTGATCGGTACCGGGCGGCGGCAGTCGCAGCGGGGGGATCGGGCACAGCGTCTCGCCGGGGATCCCCAGCGGTTCCCGCGTGGTGGCCAGCACCCGCAGTCGCACGCAGTCGCCGAGCAGCCCGCCGACGATCTTGGCGATCTCGGCGACGACATGCTCGCAGTTGTCCAGGACGAGCAGCAGCGGGCGGTCGGCCAGTGCCGCGGTGACCCGCGCGACCGGATCGGGCGCCGGACCTGCACCCGGCATCACTCCGGCCTCGCGCAGCCCGAGCGCGCTCTGGATCGCGTGCGGTACCTCGGCGGCGTCGGTGAGTCCGGCCAGTTCGACGAAACAGGCCTCCCCGCCGTACCGCCCGGCCGCCTCGACCGCGAGCCGGGTCTTGCCCGCGCCGCCCGGCCCGATGAGGGTGACGAGCCGCCCGTCGGCCAGCTGCGCCCCGATCCGGTCCAGTTCCTCGGTGCGGCCGACGAAGCTGGTGAGCTGCGCGGGCAGGGTGAAACGCGGGGCGGACGGGGTGGACGGCGGGTGCGTCGTGGGCGATGTTCCACGTGGAACATGCGCGTGCGCGGCAGGCGTCAGCCCCGGATCCCCGCGCAGCACCGCCAGATGCACGGCGGCCAGCTCCGGTCCCGGGTCCGCTCCCAGCGTCTCGGCGAGCTCGCTCCGGGCGTCCTCGTACGCCTCCAGGGCCTCGCTCTGCCGGCCGCTGCCGTACAGCGCCCGCATCAGCTGCCCGCGCAGCCGCTCACGCAGCGGATGCGCGTCGACCAGCTCCCGCAGCTCCGCGACCAGCTCCCGGTGGCCGCCGAGCGCCAGTTCCGCCTCTATGCGGTCCTCCGCGGCCGAGACCCGCAGCTCCTCCAGGCGCGTCACCTGCGGCTGCGCGAAAGACGCGTCGCCCACATCGGCGAGCGCGGGTCCGCGCCACAGCGAGAGCGCGTCCCGCAGCAGCGCGGCGGCGCGCGCCGGGTCGCCCGCGGCCAGCGCCTCACGGCCCTCCGCGCTGAGCCGCTGGAAGCGGTGCGAGTCGACGTCGTCGGGATCGATCGCGAGCCGGTAGCCCGCCGGATGGAATTCGATGGGCCGCGGAAGCACCTGCCGCAGCCGCGACACCTGTGACTGGAGCGCGTTCGCGACCCCGGCCGGCGGATTCTCCCCGTACAGCCCGTCGATCAGCCGCTCGGCCGTCACCACCCGGCCTGCGTCGATGAGCAGCAGCGCGAGCAGTGCCCGACGCCGAGGCCCGCCCAGCGCGACCGCGCTGCCATCCGAGTTCCAGACCTGTGTCGCGCCGAGGATGCCGAACATCACGTCCCCGATTGTGCAGCACCGGATAGTGGATCCGATACGCAAATCAGCGCGGGACCGCTTGCGGTCCCGCGCTGATCACGACTGTGGAGCCTAGGAGATTCGAACTCCTGACATCTGCCTTGCAAAGGCAGCGCTCTACCAACTGAGCTAAGGCCCCGCTTCGCAGAACAGCGTACCCGTTCCGGAACCCAACCCCGACCGGGTATCGCGGTCCGTAGGATGGTTTGCAGGATTCACCGCCGCAAACAGGAGTGCGTATGGACCCGTCTCCGCACGACGCCGTCAGCCGCGCACAGGAGCAGCAGCGCACCTGGTACGGCGAACCGCTCGGCGATCTCTTCCGCCGCCTCATGGGCGACCTCGGCCTGAACCAGGCACGCATGGCCACGGCGCTGGGGCTCTCCGCACCGATGCTCTCGCAGCTGATGAGCGGTCAGCGCGCGAAGATCGGCAACCCGGCCGTCGTCCAGCGCCTGCAAGCCATCCAGGACCTCGCCGGGCACGTCGCCGAGGGCAGCGTGACCCCCTCGCAGGCCACGGCGCGGCTGGAGGACATCCGGCAGTTGTCCGGCACCTCCGTCCTCAACACCGGCACCCACAGCTCCTCGTCGGGCACCGCCGCCGCCAACGCCGCGCGGCACGTCGTACGCGACATCCAGTCGCTCCTGCGGGCCGTCGCGTCCGCCGAGGAGATTGCCGAAGCGGCGAACACTCTCGCCTCCAGCCATCCGCAACTGGCAGAGTTCCTCCATGTGTACGGCGCCGGGCGGACCGCTGACGCGATCGCCCACTACGAGGCGAACCAGAACTGACGAACCAGGGGGCGGGTCGCAGACCATGGGTGAGGTCTTCGCAGGCCGGTACGAGCTGGTGGACCCGATCGGACGGGGCGGAGCGGGCGCGGTCTGGCGCTCATGGGACCACCGGCGTGGGCGTTACGTCGCGGCGAAAGTGCTCCAGCAGAGCGACGCCCATGCCCTGCTGCGCTTCGTCCGCGAGCAGGCGATGCGGATCGACCACCCCCATGTGCTGGCGCCCGCCAGCTGGGCCGCCGACGACGACAAGGTCCTGTTCACCATGGACCTGGTACGCGGCGGATCGCTCTCGCATCTGATCGGCGACTACGGTCCGCTGCCCCCGCGCTTCGTGTGCGCCCTGCTCGACCAGCTGCTCTCCGGGCTGACGGCCGTCCATGCCGAAGGCGTCGTGCACCGGGACATCAAGCCGGCCAACATCCTGCTGGAGGCCACCGGCACCGGCCTGCCGCATCTGCGGCTGTCGGACTTCGGCATCGCCATGCGCAAGGGCGAACCGCGGCTCACCGAGGCCAACTACATCGTCGGCACGCCCGGTTACTTCGCGCCCGAGCAGATGCTGGGCGCGGAGCCCGACTTCCCCGCCGATCTGTACGCCGTCGGCCTCGTCGCCCTCTATCTGCTCAGCGGCAAGAAGCCCGATGCCCAGGCGATCCTGGAGCGGTATCTGAACGAGGGCGTCCCGCGTGCCCCGCAGGGCGTGCCCGAGCCGATGTGGCAGGTCATCGGCAACCTGCTGCAGCCCGACCCGGACGCCCGCTTCCGCACCGCCACCGGTGCCCGCAAGGCGCTGTCCGCCGCCGTCGAACTCCTGTCGGCACCCGGTCTCGACGACGAGCCGGTCGAGGTCTTCGACCAGATCGGCCCGCTGCCGGAGGGCTTCGACGCCCGGGGCCCGCGCAGGACACCGCGCCAGGTCCGGCCCGAGCCGACCAGCAGCTTCCGGCTCCCGCCCCCTCGGATGTCGCCGCAGACCCCGGCACCGACGCCTGGGCAGCCCTGGGGCATGACGCCAGAGCCAGACCAGCCGCAGCAGCCCGCCTACGGCTATCCACAGACCGGGATCCAGGCACCACCGCTCCCCGAGCAGCCGACCACCCCGCCGACCACCCCGCCGACCCCCGAGCAGAACCCGTACGCGACAGCCGTAGCGGCCCAGAGCCCGATCCAGGCGCAGGGACCACTACACGCTCATGGACCGACTCCCACGGGAACGCACCGGCCGGACGAAATCCGCCCGGAAGCCACCCGCCCGTACACCGCAGCCGTCCCCAGCACGGCGGGCGCGGCCGCGCCGCCGCCGGCACGCCGACCGGGACCACCCGCCAAGCTGGTGGTCCCGATCCTCATCGTCGCCGCGCTCTGCTTCGCGGTCGGCATCTGGGCGCTGGCCGCGGCCTGAGCCGCACAGCCGCGACGGCATCCGGACCCCACGACGCCCGCCGCAGGCGACACGGCTACCAGGCGGGCGGCGGCCCGTAGCCCGACTCCGGTGACTGCGGCGGCCGCGGGGCCCCGTCCGCCGTGTGCGGGCGGCGGCGGGCCGCCACCATCCAGACGGCCAGGCTCAGAAGCAGGACGGTGCCCGCGCCGAGCGCGGCGAAGGCCACGAAGCGCAGCGTGGCGTTCGAACCTCCGCCGGTGGCCGTGCCGTCGGCCTTGGCGAGGTCGTCACCGTTGACGCCGAATCCGGCCTTGGCCGCGTCGCCGTCGTAACCCGGCGCGGATCCTGCCGCGCCCTTCACGTCCAGCCGCAGGGTGACGCCGATCGGCCCGTCCACGACGTTCTTGACGCCCGGGTGGACGCTGACCGCGAAGTAGTACCAGCCGGCGAACCGGGTGGCGGAGACCGCGCTGCCGCTCTCGTACCGGTTGGCGAAGGAGACCGCTACGGTCTGGCCGGTGATCGACGTCTGCTTCCCTGCGTAGGACTCGGTGGCGTCGCTGACGTGTCCGCGGGCCGGGTTGTACGCGGCGACCCGCACCCCTGCGCTCTGGAACCCGTTGTCCTTGACCTTCGGCGCGTTGGCGAAGTCGGCGAAGAGCACCGCGTGCTGTCCCCAGTCCACCGGCACCTTGTAGAAGCGGGTCTCCCCGGGCAGCACCTTGTCGTTCCAGATGCCGCTCTTGATCGCGGCCGCGGTGTCGAAGCTCGTACCGCCCACGGCCGGCCTCGGCGTGCCGGTGACCGGCGTGGGAGACGCCTCTGTGGCGCTGGAGGCGGGCACCGGCTTCGCGTCGGCCTTGAGGCCGGGCTCCGACAGGAAACGGATCTCGACGGGCCAGTCACCGGGGTCGGAGGTACCGGCGCTGCTCCGCTTGATCTCCAGCGTGTAGCGGTTGGCCTCCTGGCACTGCCCGCCCTTCTCGATCGTCCGCGCCGCGTAGCCGCCGACCGGCCGGGCCGCCCCGTCACTGTCGAAATGCGCGTTGAAGCTGTCGCAGTCGGTGCCGTCGGCACTCTGCAGCTTGAGGTCGATCCCGTCCCCGTAGGCGACCTTGGCGCCCGGCTTCGGAATGGCGAACGCCGACAGGTACGCCGCCGACTTCGCGTCGAGGTCCACGCCGTAGTACTTGGTGTCGCCCACCTTGAGGGTGTCCTTGTAGGTGGTACCGGCCGTGAGCGCCTGCGCCTCGGCCGTCGTGGCCGCGCCCGTCACCGCCGTGCCCTGCGGCTGCCACACCGGCACGGCAGGGTCCGCCAGAGCCGTGCCCTGCAGCCCGGCGAGCGCCGCACCGGCCACCGCCACCGTCGCCGCCAGCCTGCGCATCACGCCCCGCCCCTCTTCGTCCGGCGCACCAGCGCCACCGTGCCGACGGCCGCGAGCGCCACCGCTGCGCCCGTTCCTGCCGCGATCACGTCCATGCCGGTCATGAATCCTCCCCCGTCCGTACCGCCGCTGTCGCTGCCCGCGGCCGAATCGCCGCCCTGGGACGGGCCCTTGCCGGCCGCACCGCCCGTGTTCCCGTCCCCGCTCTTGCCCTTGGCCTTGGCCAGTGCGGGCGCCTGGTACTGCGGCCCGGCCAGTTCGTCCCCGGTCACATTGACCCGCAGGACGACGCCCACCGCCGCGTTCCTGGCCAGCTGCGCGGCCTTCGGGCCGAGCGCCACGGCGATGTAGTAGTCCCCCGCGCTGTGCACCATCGGGGCCGCTCCGCTGGTGACCCAGCGGTTCGTCCAGGTCACCGGCACCGTACCGAGTCCCACGGACAGCGGTTTGCCGAAGTACGTGCGGTGCTCGTCGCCTCCGGAGGCGTCGCCCACCGGCTGCCGGGCGGGCCCGTACGCACCCGTGTCGACATACGAAGAGTCCGACGTCCCGGCCGCGTCGTCCAGCACCGGTTCGTTGGCGAACTCGGCCGCGTAGCTGAGCTGTTGTCCCCAGCCGAGGCGCACCTTGTAGAACCGGGTCTGCGCGGGCAGCAGCTTGTCGCGCCACACGCCCTTGCCGAGCGTGGCCGCGTCATTGAAGCCGGTGCCGCCCGCGATGTCCTTGGGGTCGCCGGCGACGGGCGCGGGCTTGTCCCCGTACTCGGTCTCGGCGGCCGCGGGCGTGATCCCGGCCTTGAGCGGCGCCTCGCTCCCGTACCGGATCTCGATCGGCCACCGGCCCCGGTCGGACCCGGGCGCGGTCGTGCGGTGCACCGACAGCAGGTAGCGGCCCGCCTTGTCGCAGCTGCCGTCGCCCTTGGAGGTGGGCACGCGGCTCACCGACCCGGTGACGATCATCGCGCCCTCGTCCTGCCCGAAGTGCGCGGACCGCGTGTCGCAGGTGTACGCGTACGCGCCGGCCGATGCGGCCTTCAACTCGATACCGTCGCCGTAGCCGGCCTTGACGCCCGGCTGCGGGACCGCGGTCACCGCGAAGTCCGCGGTGGCGACGGCGTCCAGACCGGCCGCGTACCAGCGGGTCTCATCCGGCCCGATGGTGTCCAGGTACTGCCCGGGCGTCATCCCCGCCGCCCGCACCGCCGTCGTACCGCCGGTGATCCGGGTCCCCTCGAAGCGGTAGGCGTCCGCACTGAGCGTCGAGGCGCGCACCAGCTGCCGGGCGAGCGCCGCCGCGTCAGGGGCGTCGTAGTAGGAGCCGTGCCCGGCAGGGGCGACGCACTCCAGCTCCTCGCGGGCCGCGCCCTTGACCTGGAAGCCGACGGTGTCGATCCGCAGACCGAGGCCGTCCCCGGCCAGCTGGGCGGCCACCTCGCAGGGCTTGGGCGCCCCGCAGTTGGACTCTCCATCGGAGATCAGCAGGATCGTCCGCCGCCCGTCCTTGGGCAGATCGCCCGCGGCCCTGGTCAGCGCCAGCGCGGTCGGGGTGTCCCCCTTGGGCTCGACGGCGGCCACGGCCTTCTTCATGGCGGCCCGGTCCAGCGGGACGACCGCCTCGGCGAGCCGGGTGTCGTCGCAGCCGTGCCCCGCGCCGTAGACCCGCAGCCCGGTCGGGTGACCGTCCGGCAGGGTCTCCACGACGGTGTTCACCGCCTTGCGGGCCGACTCGATGCGGGTGCCGCCGGAACCGTCGGGCCCCGACATCGACCCGGACGAGTCCAGCACCATGATCAGACTGTCGTCGGCAGCCGCTGCCGCCGCCGGTACGGCCTGCGCGGAAACCGGCCCCGCGAGGACGGTGGGGCCGGCGAGGACGGTGAGGACGGCGAGCAGCAGCCCCCCGATCCCCACTGCCGCCGCCGCGCGCCCCTGTGGTCGTTGCATGCTGTGCGTCCCCCTCGGCCGAACCAGCAATTTTTCGCCACAGCGAAGGTATTTATTCGCGTCAGCAAACTCAAGACGTCCACCGTCACGGTCCCGCAACAGCGAGAGGCCCCGACCGCTGTGCGGTCGGGGCCTCAAAGCACTTCGGCGTCTCAGACGCTCGCGCCGGAACCTGCCGGTACGGAGTCGGTCGCTTCCGTCCACAGATCCTGCTCGGCGCGGTCCGCCTGGATCTGGCGGTACACGAGGAGCCCGCCGATGGCGGCCAGTGCCACCAGGAGAAACTTCTTCACCGCGCGACCTCGTCCTTCTTGGATTGGGAGAGCCCTGACGCGCCCGACTATACACACCGACCGATACCGAACGGTGACCTGCACCCGCTCCAACTCCCGTACCGGACACCGTGTGCCGGACAGAGCGAAACGGCCCGTACGGATCGAGATCCGTACGGGCCGTTCGACGCGGTGGGCCTAACAGGACTTGAACCTGTGGCCTCTTCCTTATCAGGGAAGCGCTCTAACCGTCTGAGCTATAGGCCCGCGCTGCAACGAAAGATTAGCGCACCACAGGCCATGTCCCAAAATCGGAATCCGGCGCGGCTACTCGTCCTCGGCCAGCGTCAGCTCGACGCCGCCCACGAAGCCCGCGGACATGTTGTAGATGAAGGCCCCCAGGGTGGCCAGCGCCGTCGCGAGGACGACGTCGATCACCGCGATGACCGTGGTGATCACCAGCACCCGGGACAGGGACAGGAAGGACACCAGGTCGAATCCGCCGCTACCGCCCGATTCCGCGGTCGTCGCGTCACTGATCGTGCTGCCGACGGTGCTGAAGACGCCGATCGCGTCCAGCACCATCCACAGCACCGCCACGGCCACGATCGTGCAGATGCCCAGCGCGATGGACAGCAGGAAGCTGACCTTCATCACCGACCACGGATCGGCCCTGGCCACCCGCAGCCGCGCCTTGCGCGTCCGCGGCACGGTACGGGCCGCGGGACGCGGCCGGCGTACACCCGCCGCGGCCGGAGCCCCCGCCGACGCCGGGGCGGACGGTGGCGGCGGATACGCCTGCGCGGGCTGGTGCGGGGGCTGGTCCGGCGTGCCGGGGACCGCCGCGCCATAGGTCTGGGGCCGCCCCGCGTGATGCGGCGGACGGGTGTCGGTCACGGTGGATCCCCCCTGCTGCGGGCCGCTGTCCGTGGGGGAGCCAGGGGCGCCGCCGGTGTCGGCCTGGACGGCCGCCTGCCGCCGGTCCGGGCCTGTTCCACCAGCAGCGGCGCCCGTGGCTCCACTCACGGTCTACTCCTCGGTTTCAGCGGCCACGGGCTGGTCGCCCTCGGCCTCTTCGGCGTCGACCTCATCGGCCTCGGCCCCAGCTTCGGCGTTGCGGGCGATGCCGACGACGGCATCCCGCTTGCCAAGGTTGATCAGTTGGACGCCCATGGTGTCACGGCCCGTCTCCCTGACCTCGTTGACCCGCGTACGAATCACTCCGCCGCTGAGGGTGATGGCGAGGAGCTCATCGGTCTCCTCGACCACCAGTGCCCCGACGAGGGAACCGCGGGCCTCGACGATCTTCGCCGCCTTGATGCCGAGTCCGCCACGCCCCTGGACGCGGTATTCGTCCACAGTGGTGCGCTTGGCGTACCCGCCGTCCGTGGCGGTGAAGACGAACGTACCGGGCCGGACCACATTCATCGAGAGGAGTTCGTCCCCTTCCCGGAAACTCATGCCCTTGACGCCCGATGTCGCGCGGCCCATCGGGCGCAGCGCCTCATCCGTCGCGGTGAACCGGATGCACTGCGCCTTGCGGCTCACCAGCAGCAGATCGTCCTCGGCCGACACCAGCTCCGCGCCGATCAGCTCGTCGTCCGAGCCGTCGGCCGCCTCGCGCAGGTTGATGGCGATGACACCGCCGGCCCGCGGCGAGTCGTAGTCCTTGAGCGCGGTCTTCTTGACCAGGCCGGCCTTGGTGGCGAGCACCAGGTACGGGGCGGCCGCGTAGTCCCGGATCGCCAGGATCTGGGCGATCTTCTCGTCCGGCTGGAAGGCCAGCAGGTTCGCCACGTGCTGGCCGCGCGCGTCCCGGCCGGCGTCCGGCAGCTCGTACGCCTTGGCCCGGTAGACCCGGCCCTTGTTGGTGAAGAACAGCAGCCAGTGGTGCGTGGTGGAGACGAAGAAGTGGTCGACGATGTCGTCCTGCTTCAGCTTCGCGCCGCGTACGCCCTTGCCGCCGCGCTTCTGCGACCGGTAGTCCTCGGTCTTGGTGCGCTTGACGTAGCCACCGTGGGTGATGGTGACCACGATGTCCTCTTCGGCGATCAGGTCCTCGATGGACATGTCACCGTCGAACGGGATCAGCTTGCTGCGCCGGTCGTCGCCGAACTTGTCGACGATCACCGCCAGCTCCTCGCTGATGATCTGCCGCTGCCGCTCGGGCGAGGCCAGGATCGCGTTGTACTCGTTGATCTTCGCCTGCAGCTCGTCGTGCTCCGCGACGATCTTCTGCCGCTCCAGGGCCGCCAGGCGCCGCAGCTGCATCTCCAGGATCGCGTTCGCCTGGATCTCGTCGATCGACAGCAGGCCCATCAGGCCCTCACGGGCGATCTCGACCGTGTTGCTGCGCCGGATCAGCGCGATGACCTCGTCGATCGCGTCCAGCGCCTTGAGCAGACCGCGCAGGATGTGCGCCCGCTCCTCGGCCTTGCGCAGCCGGAAACGCGTACGGCGGACGATGACCTCGACCTGGTGGGTCACCCAGTGGCGGATGAACGCGTCGATCGACAGGGTGCGCGGCACACCGTCGACCAGCGCCAGCATGTTCGCGCCGAAGTTGGTCTGCAGGTCGGTGTGCTTGTACAGGTTGTTCAGCACGACCTTGGCGACCGCGTCTCGCTTCAGCACCACGACCAGGCGCTGACCGGTGCGCGAGCTGGTCTCGTCGCGGACGTCGGCGATGCCGGCGACCTTGCCGTCCTTCACCAGGTCGGCGATCTTCTGTGCGAGGTTGTCCGGGTTGACCTGGTACGGAAGCTCCGTGACCACCAGGCACTGGCGGCCCTGGATCTCCTCGACATTGACGATCGCGCGCATCGTGATCGAGCCGCGGCCCGTGCGGTACGCGTCCTCGATGCCGCTGCGGCCCACGACCAGCGCACCGGTCGGGAAGTCCGGTCCCTTGATCCGCTCCAGGAGCGCGTCCAGCAGCTCCTCGTGCGAGGCCTCGGGGTTCTCCAGGTACCACTGCGCGCCCGCCGCGACCTCGCGCAGGTTGTGCGGCGGGATGTTGGTGGCCATACCGACCGCGATCCCCGCCGAGCCGTTGACCAGCAGGTTCGGGAAGCGCGCCGGGAGGACCGTCGGCTCCTGGTTACGGCCGTCGTAGTTGTCCTGGAAATTGACGGTGTCCTCGTCAATATCGCGGACCATCTCCATCGACAGCGGCATCATCTTGCACTCGGTGTACCGCATCGCTGCGGCCGGGTCGTTGCCCGGGGAACCGAAGTTGCCGTTGGAGTCCACGAGCGGCATGCGCATCGACCAGTGCTGGGCGAGGCGGACCAGGGCGTCGTAGATCGAGGAGTCGCCGTGCGGGTGGTACGTACCCATGACGTCACCGACGACGCGGGCGCACTTGTAGAAGCCCTTCTCGGGCCGGTAGCCGCCGTCGTACATCGCGTACAGCACCCGGCGGTGCACCGGCTTGAGGCCGTCACGGACATCGGGCAGCGCACGCGACACGATGACGGACATCGCGTAGTCGAGATAGCTGCGCTGCATCTCCGTTTCGAGGCCCACGGGCTCGATGCGGACGGTGGAGACCTCGGCGTCGGCGGGCACGGCCGCCTCGTCATCGGGCGTCACAGGGGAATTCTCGTCGGCCATTGCTGGTCAAGGTCCTTTCGGGCGGCGGCGGTGGGGCCGACTCAGATGTCGAGGAAGCGAACGTCCTTGGCGTTGCGCTGGATGAACGAGCGCCGCGCCTCGACGTCCTCACCCATCAGCACCGAGAAAAGGTCGTCGGCTTGCGCCGCGTCGTCCAGGGTGACCTGGCCGAGCACACGGTGGTCGATGTCCATGGTGGTGATCCGCAGCTCCTCGGCGTTCATCTCGCCGAGGCCCTTGAAGCGCTGGATCGCGTCTTCCCGGACCCGCTTGCCCTGCTGGCGGCCGATCTCCATCATCGCGTCGCGCTCACGGTCCGAGTACGCGTACCCGAAGTCGTCCCGGCTCCACTTGATCTTGTAGAGCGGCGGGCGCGACAGGTACACATGGCCGGCCTCGACCAGCGGGCGCATGAAGCGGAAGAGGAACGTCAGCAGCAGGGTGTTGATGTGCTGGCCGTCGACGTCGGCGTCCGCCATCAGGATGATCTTGTGATAGCGGAGCTTCGAGATGTCGAAGTCCTCGTGCACACCGGTGCCGAACGCCGAGATCAGCGCCTGGACCTCGGTGTTCTGCAGGATCTTGTCGATCCGCGCCTTCTCGACGTTGAGGATCTTGCCGCGGATCGGGAGGATCGCCTGGTACTGCGGGTTACGGCCCGACTTCGCGGAACCACCGGCCGAGTCACCCTCGACGATGAAGATCTCGCACTTCGTCGGGTCGTTCGACTGGCAGTCGCTCAGCTTGCCCGGCAGCGACGCGCTCTCCAGCAGCCCCTTGCGGCGGGTCAGGTCACGCGCCTTGCGGGCCGCGACCCGCGCGGTGGCCGCGTTGATCGACTTGCGGATGATGTCCGCGGCCTCGTTCGGGTTGCGGTCCAGCCAGTCCGTGAGGTGCTCGTGCACGGCCTTCTGCACGAATGTCTTCGCCTCGGTGTTGCCCAGCTTGGTCTTCGTCTGGCCCTCGAACTGGGGCTCGCCCAGCTTGACGGAGATGATCGCCGTCAGACCCTCGCGGATGTCCTCGCCGGCCAGGTTGTCGTCCTTCTCGCGAAGGAACTTCTTCTCGCGCGCGTAGCGGTTCACCAGCCCGGTGAGCGCCGCACGGAAGCCCTCCTCGTGCGTACCGCCCTCATGGGTGTGGATCGTGTTCGCGAAGCTGTAGACACCTTCGGTGTACTGCGTGTTCCACTGCATCGCGACCTCGACGGAGAGCAGCCGCTCCTTGTCCTCCGCCTCGATGTCGATCACGGTGGGGTGAATCAGCTCGCCCTTGCGGGAGTTGAGGTGATTCACGAAGTCGACGATGCCGCCCGGGTAGTAGTACGTCACCGAACGCACCTGGGGGGCGTCGTCCGTCTCCTCGACCGTCTCCGCGCCGACGGTCGCCTTCGCCGACTCGCGCTCGTCGGTCAGCGTGATCGTCAGGCCCTTGTTGAGGAAGGCCATCTCCTGCAGTCGCCTGGACAGCGTCTCGAAGGAGTACTCGGTGGTCTCGAAGATGTCCGGGTCGGCCCAGAACGTCACCGTGGTGCCCGTGGTGGACGACGGCTCGTTCTTCGCCAGCGGGGCGGTCGGGACGCCCAGCTTGTAGTCCTGCGTCCAGCGGAAGCCATCGCGGTTGACCTCGACGGTGACCTTCGTCGACAGCGCGTTGACGACCGAGACGCCGACGCCGTGCAGACCGCCGGAAACGGCGTAGCCGCCGCCGCCGAACTTGCCGCCCGCGTGCAGCACCGTCATGACGACCTCGATGGCGGGCTTGCCCTCGGACGCGACGATGTCGACCGGGATACCGCGGCCGTTGTCGACGCAGCGCACGCCGCCGTCTGCCAGGATCGTCACATCGATGGTGTCCGCGTGCCCGGCGAGGGCCTCGTCGACGGAGTTGTCGACCACCTCCTGGACGAGGTGGTGCAGGCCGCGCTCACCGGTGGAGCCGATGTACATGCCCGGACGCTTACGGACCGCGTCGAGGCCCTCGAGCACAGTGATCGCGCTGCCGTCGTAGACCGGACTGGAGTTCTCGTTGGGGTTGCCGGAATCGGCCACGAAGCGCCCTTTCTGGCACAGCACGAGCCGTCTCCCGCCGAGCGGGATCGGCTGCGTTGTTCGACATGTACCGCGATTGGGCGGCGTACGTAGCAGTCTACCGGTAGCGCCGACATGAATGGGGCTTTGGCGGTACCTGAGTTCCCACGTGCCGTCCTGAACCGCACTCGTCCGACTCCCTACACGCGGACCAGGGCCAGAAACGGCTCACGCAGGCGTCCAGGGCTTCCGACTGTCAACCCTCGACTACGGTGAGCAGGGTCTCAGCGGACCCACCGCTCTCACCCGTATGTCCTACCTGTTGGTACCGGCTGTCTCCTCGGCATCCGCCATCGGATTCCTGGGCATGCGCCTGACGGCTGGTGGGCGGGTGCCCTGCGGGTGGTGGGCGTGCGCCCGGCGGGTGCCACCGGTCTCACCCGTAGGTGTCGCCCGGTCCCTTGCTGCCCGGCGCGCGCAGCCGGCCGTACGTGCGCGGCGGTCCCAGCGGGCCCAGCACCTTGATCAACTTCACCGTGCCATGACCGAGATCGCTGTTCAGCCGCGCCACCAGTGTCGGAGCCAGCAACCGCAGCTGCGTCGCCCACGCCGTCGAGTCGCACTGCACCGTCAGGACGCACTCCTCCTCGTCGTACTTCGCCGGCTCACAGTGCTGCGCCACGTCCTCACCCACCAGCTGCGGCCAGCGCCCCATCACCCCGCCCACGGCCGCCGGCGCTTCCCAGCCACGCTCGGTGATCAGCCGGCTGATCGCGGCACCCAGCGGCAGCGGATCGCGGCCGTCGGCGCGTGCACCGCTGCGCAGGCCCCCGCGGCGCGCCTGCTTCTTCTGCTGTGTGGCCGCGCCCCGCGCACGCGCCTGCTCCTTGGCCGCGCGCAGCGCGACCCGCGCCAGATCCACCCCTGACAGGCCGTCCCCGGGCTCCGCCGGCTCGCCGGTCCCGCCCGCGCCCGAGGGGCCCGCGCCCGAGGCGCCCGAACCACCTGAGGCGCCCGCTCCCGAGCCGCTCCGTTGGCCCGGCGGCAGCCGCCCGCTCATGACGTACGCTCCGCGGCGCCGTGCTCGACCGCGAAGCGCGCACCGGCCAGCATCTCCGGCACATCGTCCTCCACGGCCGCCGTGACCAGCACCTGCTCGCCCGGCGCCACCAGCTCCGCCAGCCGCCTGCGGCGCTTGGCATCGAGCTCCGCGAAGACGTCGTCCAGGATCAGCACCGGCTCCCGGCCGTCGGCGCTCAGCAGCTCGTACGAGGCCAGCCGCAGCGCCAGCGCGTACGACCAGGACTCACCATGGCTCGCGTACCCCTTGGCGGGCAGCCGGCCAAGATGCAGCAGCAGATCGTCACGGTGCGGTCCGACGAGCGTCACACCCCGCTCGATCTCCTGTTTACGGGCCTCGCCCAGCGCCTCCAGCAGCAGCCCGGACAACTCTTCCCGGCCGCTCGCTCCGGCGAGTCGTTCGCCGATCGAACTGCGGTACTCCAGCGCGACGGGCCCGCCCCCGGGAGCGAGCTGCTCGTACGCCTTGTCGGCCAGCGGCTGCAAGGCGGCTGTCAGGTCCAGGCGCTGCGCGAGCAGCTCGGCCCCGACCCCCGCCAGATGCTGGTCCCAGACGTCGAGCGTCGACAGATCGGCGCCCTTGCCCCCGTGCCTGCGGGCCATCGCCGCGCTCTTGAGCAGCGTGTTGCGCTGTTTCAGCACCCGCTCGTAGTCCGAGCGGGTGCCCGCCAGCCGCGGGGTGCGGGTCGTGAGCAGCTCGTCGAGGAACCGGCGCCGCTCACCGGGATCGCCCTTCACCAGGGCGAGGTCCTCGGGAGCGAAGAGCACGGTGCGCAGGATGCCCAGCACATCGCGCGGCCGGACCTGGTTCGAACGGTTGATCCTGGCCCGGTTCGACCGGCCCGGATTGATCTCCAGCTCGATGAGCTGCTGCCGGTCGCCCTGCACCACCTGGGCCCGCACCACCGCGCGCTCCGCCCCCGAGCGCACCAGCGGTGCGTCGGAGGCCACCCGGTGGCTGCCCAGCGTCGCCAGATAGCCGACCGCCTCGACGAGGTTGGTCTTGCCCTGGCCGTTGGGGCCCACGAAAGCGGTGACGCCCGGGTCGAGCGGTACCTCGACCCGGGCGTACGAACGGAAGTCGGCGAGCGACAGGTGCGCTACGTGCATGGCTGTGCACCGGCCTCCCCGGTGATGACTACTTCTTGTTCTCGACCGCGTGGCCACCGAACTGGTTGCGCAGCGCGGCGATCATCTTCATCTGCGGGGAGTCGTCCTGGCGGGACGCGAAACGGGCGAAGAGCGACGCGGTGATCGCAGGCAGCGGCACCGCGTTGTCGATCGCGGCCTCCACCGTCCACCGGCCCTCCCCGGAGTCCTGCGCGAAACCGCGCAGCTTCTCCAGGTGCTCGTCGTCGTCCAGCGCGTTGACCGCGAGGTCGAGCAGCCACGAGCGGATGACGGTGCCCTCCTGCCAGGAGCGGAAGACCTCGCGGACGTCGGTGACGGAGTCCACGGCCTCCAGCAGCTCCCAGCCCTCGGCGTAGGCCTGCATCATGGCGTACTCGATGCCGTTGTGAACCATCTTGGCGAAGTGGCCGGCGCCGATCCTGCCCGCGTGGACGGAGCCGAACTCACCCTCGGGCTTGAGGGCGTCGAACACCGGCTGCACCTTGGCGACGTCCTCGGCGGAGCCGCCGTACATCAGCGCGTAGCCGTTCTCCAGGCCCCAGACACCGCCGGAGACGCCGCAGTCGACGAAGCCGATGCCCTTGGCCTTCAGCTCCTCGCCGTGCTTCTCGTCGTCGGTCCAGCGGGAGTTGCCGCCGTCGACGACGATGTCGCCGGGGGAGAGCAGGCCGGCGAGCTCGTCGATGGTCGACTGGGTGGCCGCACCGGACGGGACCATCACCCACACGACCCGCGGACCCTTGAGGGTGTCCACAAGCTCCTTGAGGCTGTGGACATCGGCCACGTCCGGGTTCCGGTCGTAGCCGATGACGGTGTGGCCCGCGCGGCGAATGCGCTCGCGCATGTTGCCGCCCATCTTGCCGAGACCGATGAGACCGAGCTCCATCACAGATCCTTCGTTCGAAGCGTGCCTGACCTAGACCCGAGCCTACGACGGGCCCGCGCGACCGGCTCAGCCGGACATCAGCCGGACAGGCGCACCGGCATGATCAGGTACTTGTACGCGTCGTCCGCCTCGGCGTCCACGGCCGGGCGGCCGCTGAGCAGCGCGGGCTTGGTCGAGGTGGTGAAGGACAGCTGGGCCACTGGCGAGTCGATCGCGCTCAGGCCGTCCAGCAGGAACGTCGGGTTGAAGGCGATCGAGATGTCGTCGCCGTCCAGCTTGGAGTCGACGCGCTCCACAGCCTGTGCGTCGTCGCTGGAGCCGGCTTCCAGGGTGAGGACGCCCTGCTCGAAGCTCAGCCGCACCGGGGTGTTCCGCTCGGCGACCAGGGCGACGCGCTTGACCGCCTCGACGAACGGCGCGGTCTCGATGACGGCGACCGAGGCGAACTCCGTCGGGAAGAGCGTGCGGTATTTGGGCAGGTCGCCTTCGAGCAGCCGGGTGGTGGTGCGGCGGCCCGCGCCTTCGAAGCCGATCAGGCCCTCACCGGCACCGGCCCCGGCCAGCGCGATAGAGACTGTGTCTCCGCTGGTCAGAGACTTTGCGGTGTCGAGCAGGGTCTTGGCGGGCACCAGGGCGACCGCGGAGATGTCGGCCTGCTCGGGCTTCCACATGAACTCGCGGACCGCGAAGCGGTAGCGGTCGGTGGCGGCGAGGGTGACCGTGTCGCCCTCGATCTCGATCCGCACACCGGTGAGCACCGGCAGCGTGTCGTCACGTCCGGCGGCGATGGCCACCTGGGCGGCCGCGGCGGCGAAGACCTCACCGGGCACCGTGCCGGAGGCGACCGGCATCGCGGGCAGTGCCGGGTACTCCTCCACAGGCAGGGTGTGGAGTGTGAATCGCGAGCTGCCGCAGACGACCGTGACGCGGGCGCCTTCGGTGGAGATCTCCACAGGCCTATTGGGAAGTGCCCGCGAGATGTCGGCGAGCAGCCGGCCGGAGACCAGGACGGTGCCGTCCTCGTCCACGTCCGCGTCGACCGAGACCCGGGCCGAGACCTCGTAGTCAAAGCCGGAGAGGCTGAGCCTGCCCTCCTCCGCCTTCAGCAGCAGTCCGGCGAGGACCGGTACCGGGGGACGGGCCGGAAGGCTACGGGCTGCCCAAGCCACCGCCTCGGCGAGTACGTCGCGCTCCACCCGGATCTTCACCGGAACCGCCTCCTGCTTGTTGCTGGCTGTCGGGGAACAGTCTGACAGCCGCCGCCGACAGTCGGTGCGGGTTGGGGTCAAGCCGGGGTCGGCGGTGTCGGGCGGCTCCGGCCCGAGTTGTGCACACCCCATGCTTCGAAGCAGGTTCCCAGTTATCTATACGTAGTCGTAGTAATAGGTGTTGTGGATACCGTGGATAAGTGGTTCCTGCGCAGGTCAGGCCCTGTTTTTTATCCACCGCGCCTGTGGGTGGGGCCGGTGGACAACCACCCGTCTCTGTGGACAGCCAGAAGTTGTGCACACGGCATGCACAGGGGACCCCCACTTCTCCCCAGCACTGTCCCCAGAAATACCCGGGTTCTCCCCAGCCCAATCCACCCCCTTGGTGTGACGCGGTTCACTCTCCTCGGGGACAGAGGCCGTTTTGTTGCCGAACAGTGGACAAACGTGTGGAGAAGCTGTGTACAACCCCCTCCAGCCTGTGGGCGGGCGGTGGACAACCTCCGAACAAGCCTGTGGGCAATTTCTCTGTCCACAGGCTGTGGATGAAGGTTTCCCACAAATCCACACCCTGCTGACCTCCCCTGTTGAGTATGCAGTGGGCTTGCCTGTGGAGGCAGTTGGGACAACTTCGCAGTCCCCAGGGTGTGGACGGCCGGATCGGCCCCAACCTGTGGAGAAGCCGAGATCGGGGCCATGGAATCGAACAAAAAGAAGCGCCCCGGGAGTTCGACTCCCGGGGCGCACCGGCGTTTCCGCCGTGATTCGACTCGTGGATCAGCTCATGGACCGTCTCGTGAGCCGGCTCACGGCGGGCTCTGGGTCACCTTGCCGTGGACTCCGGGTCAGCTTTTGATGCGGTTCGTCAGCTCGGTCACCTGGTTGTAGATGGACCGCCGCTCGGCCATCAGCGCGCGGATCTTGCGGTCCGCGTGCATCACCGTCGTATGGTCCCGGCCGCCGAACAGAGCGCCGATCTTAGGCAGCGACAGGTCCGTCAGCTCACGGCACAGATACATGGCGATCTGCCGGGCGGTGACCAGCACCCTGCTGCGCGAGGACCCGCACAGGTCGTCCACCGCCAGGCCGAAGTACGCCGCGGTCTCCGCCATGATCGCGGGCCCGGTGATGTCCGGCACCGAGTCCTCGCCGCCCGGGATCAGGTCCTTGAGGACGATCTCGGTCAGCTGGAGGTCCACCGGCTGTCGGTTCAGGCTCGCGAACGCGGTGACGCGGATCAGCGCGCCCTCCAGCTCGCGGATGTTCCGCGAGATGCGCGAGGCGATGAACTCCAGCACCTCGGGCGGGGCGTTGAGCTGTTCCTGCACCGCTTTCTTACGCAGGATCGCGATCCTGGTCTCCAGCTCGGGTGGCTGGACGTCCGTGATCAGGCCCCACTCGAAGCGGTTGCGCAGCCGGTCCTCCAGCGTCACCAGCTGTTTGGGCGGCCGGTCGGAGGAGAGCACGATCTGTTTGTTGGCGTTGTGCAGGGTGTTGAACGTGTGGAAGAACTCCTCCTGCGTCGACTCCTTGCTCGCCAGGAACTGGATGTCGTCGACCAGCAGGATGTCCATCTCGCGGTAGCGCTTGCGGAAGGTGTCGCCCTTGCCGTCGCGGATGGAGTTGATGAACTCGTTGGTGAACTCCTCGGAGCTCACGTAGCGCACCCGCGTGCCGGGGTAGAGGCTCCGCGCGTAGTGCCCGATGGCGTGCAACAGGTGGGTCTTGCCGAGCCCGGACTCGCCGTAGATGAAGAGCGGGTTGTACGCCTTGGCCGGCGCCTCGGCGACCGCCACGGCCGCCGCGTGCGCGAAGCGGTTGGACGAGCCGATGACGAAGGTGTCGAAGAGGTACTTGGGGTTCAGCCGGGCGGTCGGCTCGTTCGACGGCGGGCTGCCCGGGGCGCCCCGCCCGGGGGAGGCCTGGTCGTGGCGGACCTGGTCGTGGCGTCCGGAGTCATGGCGCCCGCTGTCGTGCCGGTCGCGGTCGCGCTCCGGCGGCTGTGACCGGTATCCGGGCTGCGGCGCCGGCGGGTAGGAATCGCGGTCCCGTTCCGCCGGGTACCGGTCCCGCTCGCTCTGGTAGCCGTCGCGCTCCTGGAAGCCGCCGAGCCGCGGTTGCCAGGGGTCGTCCGCGGCGGGGCGCGGCGGCCACTCGTCGGCGCCGGGGCGGCCGGACGGATGGTCGGGGTAGGCGCGGCGCATCCGCGGGCCGTCGTCGTGGGACGGGCGGTCGGACTGCGGACGGTCGTAGGACTCGTCGTACTCCCGCCGGTGCTGTCCGTACGGGGAGGCTTCCGGGGCCGGCTCCTGCGGGGCGGGGGCCGGGCCGTCCTGGTCGCCGCCGGACGCGACGGCGATGGCGATGCCGACGGGGTGACCGAACTCACGGCTGAGCACTTCGGTGATCAGTGGCAGCAGACGGCCTTCGAGGACGCTCTTGGCGAACTCGTTGGGGGCGGACAGCACCGCGGTGCCCGCGACCAGGGCGAGCGGCTGGGTGCGCTTGAGCCACTCCGCGTCCTTCGGCTTCAGGTCCTCGCTCTCCACCAGCAGTTTCTGGAGGACGCGTGGCCACACCGCGGCAAGATCGGCAGAAACGTCAGCCACAGTGCACGCTCTCTCAGTCAGTCGCTGGGTGGTGCCGAGAAATCCCACGAAGGTGTGGTTCTTGGGACTGGCGGGAAGGATGTCGGGTCGGGTGTGCGGTAGATGCCCGAGTTCGGCCACGGTAGTCAGGGCAGCCCTGGTGGTTCAAGTCGTTGTCCACAGGCTGTGCACAAACGGAGCCCCAGGTGACCCCGGTTTGACCGGATGGGTCAACCGCACGTACCGTATCGAGGTCGAGTTGTCGATGGCTGCTGCCGCCTGCCCACCGATGGGCGAGGATCAACCGGGACCCCCTGGAAGATCGTCAAGCGGTGCACCTAAATGGTCCGCGAGTTTCTTCGTGGGCGCACGGTGACAGCCAGGCGACGTCCCGCCTTCACCCGATTTTCCCTGGAGCCCCCGAGTGAGCAAGCGCACCTTCCAGCCGAACAACCGCCGCCGCGCGAAGACCCACGGCTTCCGTCTGCGGATGCGGACGCGTGCCGGTCGCGCGATCCTTGCGGGGCGCCGCGTCAAGGGCCGCGCCAAGCTGTCCGCCTGATCGCGACAGGTCGCGTGCTGTGCTGCCCACCGAAAATCGGCTGAGGCGGCGCCAGGACTTCGCGGCCGCGGTACGCCGAGGACGCCGAGCGGGTCGCCCGCTTCTGGTTGTCCATCTGCAAGCAGACACCACGGACCCGCACGTTCCGGGGGGGAACACTCCCCCGGCACGTGCGGGTTTCGTTGTGAGCAAAGCGGTCGGCGGCGCCGTGCAGCGCAACCTCGTGAAGCGCAGGCTGCGGCACCTGATCCGCGAACGCCTGGTCCTGCTGCCCCCCGGTAGCCTGGTAGTCGTACGAGCGCTGCCCGGAGCGGGCGGTGCTGACCATGCACAGCTGGCCCGCGACCTGGACGCCGCCCTGCAGCGGCTGCTGGGAGGGGTGGCGCGATGAAGTACCCGCTGCTGGCGCTGATCAAGCTGTACCAGTGGACCATCAGTCCTTTGCTGGGCCCGGTCTGCCGGTACTACCCCTCGTGCTCCCACTACGGGTACAAGGCCATTGATGTGCACGGAGCGGTGAAGGGGTCGGCGCTGACCGCCTGGCGCATTCTGCGGTGCAATCCGTGGTCGCCCGGCGGTGTCGATCATGTTCCGCCCCGCAAACGCCCCCCGTGGCACGAACGGCTGCGCAGTATGGTGCGCGACAGCAAGGGCGGTCCCTCCGCCGTCGCTGAGACCGGCCCGGCCGCAGAGACCTCGCCCCATGCTCAAGGAGCCTGATTAGTGGACACGATCTCGAATCTGTTCAGTTTTATCACCACACCGGTCTCCTGGATCATCGTCCAGTTCCATGCGGTGTACGGGAAGATCTTCGGTGACGACAGTGGCTGGGCCTGGGGCCTGTCCATCGTGTCGCTCGTGGTCCTGATCCGTATCTGTCTGATCCCGCTGTTCGTGAAGCAGATCAAGTCGACCCGGAACATGCAGGCGCTCCAGCCGAAGATGAAGGCGATCCAGGAGCGCTACAAGAGCGACAAGCAGCGTCAGTCCGAAGAGATGATGAAGCTGTACAAGGAGACGGGTACCAACCCGCTCTCCTCGTGCCTGCCGATCATCGCCCAGTCGCCGTTCTTCTTCGCCCTGTACCGCGTGCTGAGCAGCATCGCCAACGGCCACCCCATCGGTGCGATCAACCAGCACCTGCTGGACAGCGCCAAGCAGGCGCACATCTTCGGTGCCCCGCTGGCGGCCAAGTTCACCGAGAGCGCTGACAAGGTCGCGGCGCTCGGCGCCTCGCTGACCGACGTCCGGGTCGTTACGGCGATCATGATCGTGATGATGTCGGCGTCGCAGTTCTACACGCAGCGCCAGCTGATGACGAAGAACGTCGACATGAGCGTGAAGACGCCGTTCATGCAGCAGCAGAAGATGCTGATGTACGTCTTCCCGGTGATGTTCGCCGTCATGGGTATCAACTTCCCCGTCGGTGTCCTCGTCTACTGGCTGACCACCAACCTGTGGACCATGGGCCAGCAGATGTTCGTGATCCGCCGGAACCCGACTCCGGGCAGCCTGGCCTTCAAGCAGCGCGAGGACCGGCTGCGGGCCAAGGGCAAGCTGGTGGAGCCGCCCGAGGAGATCGCGGCCAAGGAGGCCGTCGAGGTCGCCCGGGCCAACCGCCAGCAGCCGAAGCGGCAGACCAAGGCGCGCCGTACGACAGGCGGCGCCGCCCAGGGCTCCGCGGCCGCTTCCGACGCTCCGGTGGCAGACAAGCCGAGCCTGACGAAGAAGGAGCCCGGGGACGCCAAGCCGTCCGGCGGCTCCGCTGCCTCCGGCTCCCCCAGAACGTCCAAGGGCGGGCAGCGCAAGGGTCAGCAGCGCCCTAAGCACCCGTCGAAGAAGTAGTGCAGACCCTGATGAGGAGCCCATCCGTGACGGAAGGCAACAGCACCACTGTGACCGACGGCGGCTCCGCCGATCGCCTGACCCGCCTTGAGCAGGAAGGCGAGATCGCGGCCGACTACCTGGAGGGTCTGCTCGACATCGCGGACCTCGACGGGGACATCGACATGGATGTCGAGGGCGAGCGGGCTGCCGTCTCGATCGTCGGCGACTCCGCCCGCGACCTGAATATGCTGGTCGGGCGGGACGGCGAGGTGCTTGAGGCGCTGCAGGAGCTGACCCGTCTCGCGGTGCACCGCGAGACGGGCGACCGGAGCCGGCTGATGCTGGACATCGGTGGCTTCCGGGCCCGTAAGCGGACCGAGCTGGCGCTGCTGGGTGCGAAGGCGGCCGCGGAGGCGAAGGGCACCGGGCAGCCGGTCAAGCTCGACCCGATGACGCCGTTCGAGCGCAAGGTCGTGCATGACGCGGTCGCCGCCGCGGGGCTGCGCAGCGAGTCCGAGGGCGAGGAGCCCGAGCGCAGGGTGGTCGTGCTTCCGGTCTAGACCGGGCACGGTGCAGCGCCGGAACAGCTCAATCGGCCCCGTCTGCTCGCAGACGGGGCCGATCCTTGTAAGCCTGGTGGTCGCGGTACGCGGCAACGGGAGCGACAGAAAGGACAGTCCTCGTGACGGAGGCAGCAGCGGAGGCGGCGGCGGAGCTTCCCGCGCCGCCCGAGCAGGCGCAGGCAGTGTTCGGCGAGCGTTTCGCCGATGCGGTCCGCTATGCGGAGCTGCTGGCCGACGCGGGTGTGCGCCGGGGTCTGATCGGTCCTCGTGAGGTGCCCCGGCTGTGGGAGCGGCATCTGCTGAACTGCGCGGTGCTGTCCGAGGTGATTCCGCGGGACATGACGGTGTGCGATGTGGGTTCCGGGGCGGGGCTGCCGGGGATTCCGCTGGCACTGGCCCGGCCGGATCTGCAGATCACGCTGCTGGAGCCGCTGCTGCGGAGGACCACGTTCCTGGATGAGGTGGTCAAGCTTCTGGGCCTGTCCAATGTCACCGTGGTGCGGGGGCGCGCCGAGGAGATGGTGGGGAAGCTCCCGGCGGTGGATGTGGTGACGGCGCGGGCGGTGGCTCCGCTGGAGCGGCTGGCCGGCTGGGGACTTCCGCTGCTGCGTCCGCACGGCGAGATGACGGTGCTGAAGGGCGACACGGCCGAGGATGAGCTGAAGGCGGCGCGAGCCGCGCTCGGCCGGCTCGGTGCGGTGAAGACGTCGGTGGTACAGGTCGGTGAGGGTGTGGTGGACCCGCTGTCGACCGTGGTGCGGGTGCTGGTCGGGGAGAGCCCCGGTGGTGTACGGGCGGCGACCCGCAGGGCCAAGGCGGCGCGGGCGAGCAGGGCGGCGAAGAACCCGGGCCGACGCCGGTTCTGAGCCGCGTTCTACTCCATACAAACGGCCAAAACGACATAATTCGGAGTGTCTTCGAGATAACGGGCACAACGCTGTGCATCGTGTTCCACGTGAAACGTCGCTCCCTGCTCCCAGGAGTCCTCAGTCGCGGTCGTGCCGCAGCTGAGGCGCGCGCCAAGAAGCCCCCGAAGTCGGCTCATGAGGTGGATTCATCCACAGGCAGCCGGGCCTCGCTGGTTCACGACCCCGAAAGCATGGCAGGCTCTGTTCATTGCGAGCCTGTAGTCGAGGAGAGTGAATCCTTGCGGTCCGACGCCAACATCGCGGGGCCGATGACCGATCCGGTCCCCGGTCCCCGTTCCGAATCATTCGGGGGTGATGTTTCACGTGAAACATTGCCCCCGCTGGACGACACCCCCATCGGTCGCGCCGCCCAGTTGGCGGTCGAGGCACTCGGTCGGGCCGGTGAGGGACTTCCCCGGCCGGCTCACACCCGAGTGATGGTGGTTGCCAATCAGAAGGGCGGGGTCGGAAAGACCACGACCACGGTCAATCTCGCCGCTTCGCTCGCGCTGCACGGCGCGCGCGTGCTGGTGATCGATCTGGATCCCCAGGGCAACGCCTCCACGGCGCTGGGGATCGACCACCATGCCGATGTGCCGTCGATCTACGACGTCCTGGTGGAGAGCAGACCACTCTCCGAGGTGGTGCAGCCGGTCCTCGATGTCGAGGGCTTGTTCTGTGCGCCCGCCACGATCGACCTCGCGGGCGCCGAGATCGAGCTGGTGTCCCTGGTGGCCCGGGAGAGCCGGCTGCAGCGGGCCATCGAGGCCTATGAGCAGCCGCTGGACTATGTCCTCATCGACTGTCCGCCCTCACTCGGCCTGCTGACCGTGAACGCGCTGGTGGCCGGGGCCGAGGTGGTCATCCCGATCCAGTGCGAGTACTACGCGCTGGAAGGCCTGGGGCAGCTCCTGAAGAACGTGGATCTGGTCCGCGCTCATCTCAACCCCAAGCTGCATGTATCCACCATCCTGTTGACCATGTACGACGGCCGGACCCGGCTCGCCGCCCAGGTCGCGGATGAGGTGCGCACCCACTTCGGCAAGGAAGTGCTGCGCACGAGCATCCCGCGCTCGGTCCGGATCTCAGAGGCACCCAGCTACGGCCAGACCGTGCTGACCTATGATCCGGGTTCCAGCGGGGCACTGTCCTACCTCGAAGCGGCGCGCGAGATGGCGTTGCGCGGCGCCGAGGGCACCAATGAGCAGGATCAGCACAGCATGTCGGAGGGGATCCAGTGAGTGATCGACGCAGAGGGCTCGGCCGTGGTCTAGGCGCGCTGATCCCGGCCGCACCGTCAACGGCGGGCACATCGCCGTCGGCGGTACCGATTCTGACCGCAGACCGGAGCATGCTGGCGGCCACGAAGGTCGCCGGCCTGGTGGACCGCAGAACCCATGACGCCCCGCCAGTGGTCGAGATCCCCGTTTCACGTGAAACGGAGCCCGATCTGCCGGCCGAGGCGCCCCCGGCACCGAGCGCGTACTTCGCCGAACTGCCGATCGACTCGATCACGCCGAACTCCCGTCAGCCCCGTGAGGTGTTCGACGAGGACGCGCTGAACGAGCTCATCACCTCCATCAAGGAGGTGGGGCTGCTCCAGCCGGTCGTGGTGCGGCAGTCGGGTGCCGAGCGCTATGAGCTCATCATGGGCGAGCGCCGGTGGCGGGCCTGCCGTGAAGCCGGTCTGGAGAACATCCCCGCGATCGTCCGGGCGACCGATGACGAGAAGCTTCTTCTGGACGCGCTCCTGGAGAACCTCCATCGTGCCCAGCTGAACCCGCTGGAGGAGGCGGCAGCATACGACCAGCTGCTGCGTGACTTCGCCTGCACCCATGAGCAGCTGGCCGACCGGATCGGGCGCTCGCGTTCACAGGTCTCCAACACGCTGCGGCTGCTGAAGCTCTCGGCTCCCGTTCAGCGACGGGTCGCGGCCGGAGTGATCTCCTTCGGGCATGCGCGCGCCCTGCTCTCACTGGAGGACGGGGAGGACCAGGATCTGCTGGCGCACCGGATCGTGGCCGAGGGGCTCTCGGTGCGGGCGGTCGAAGAGATCGTGACCCTGATGAACGCGGAGCCGAAGAGCGCGAAGAAGGCGGCGGGTCCGCGGGCGGGCCGGCGGGTGTCCCCGGCACTGACCAATCTCGCCACCCGGCTCTCGGATCGCTTCGATACCCGGGTGAAGGTCGACCTGGGGCAGAAGCGCGGAAAGATCGTTGTGGAGTTCGCTTCGATAGAGGATCTGGAGCGGATCCTGGGGACGATGGCCCCGGGTGAGGGCAAGGTCCTGGAAAGCAGGCTGGACGAGGAGTCCGACGACGACGTCGAATGAGTCCCGCTCGGCGGAGCGGGTGGTGTTCCGGTCGGAACGCCACCCGCTCTTTGCTTTCCCTACGTGTCGCGGGACAGGGGGCGCGACTACGATGCGTAGGGGTAGGGATCCTCTCCGGGGAGGGAAGCCCATGCGTGCGGCGAAGGTCGGACTGGAGCACGAGCGGCACATGGCCGCTCTGGTGGCGGCAGGACTGGGCCTGGGAGCGGTAGGGGGATTCGTGGGCAGTTTGGTTCGCGACAGAAATGAGGGCCTGGCCATATGGGGCGTCGGCTCGTTCCGCTCACGCTGGACAACCTCTCGGATCTCCCCAAGCGCTGCAGATCGTGCGTCTTCTGGGAACTCGATCCGGTAAGCGGTGAGGCGGCCGTCCAGGCCGGTAAGCCGGAACTGGAGAAAGAGGCGTGGATCTCCGCGGTGCTGCTGGAGTGGGGCTCGTGCGGACGCGTGGTGTACGTCGACGACGTCCCGGCCGGCTTCGTTCTCTATGCCCCTCCGGCGTATGTGCCGCGTTCGATGGCCTTTCCCACCAGCCCGGTATCACCGGACGCGGTGCAGCTGATGACCGCCAGGATCATGCCCGGGTTTCAGGGGCAGGGCATCGGGCGGGTCCTGGTGCAGACGATCGCCAAGGATCTGGTGCGGCGCGGAGTCAAAGCGGTTGAGGCGTTCGGCGACGCGAAGTGGTCAGAACCGGGGTGCGTGCTGCCGGCCGACCATCTGCTGGCGGTGGGCTTCAAGACAGTGCGTGCGCATCCGCGGTATCCGCGGCTGCGGCTGGAGATGCGATCGGCGATCTCCTGGAAGGAAGACGTCGAGATGGCGATCGACCGGCTGCTCGGCGCGGTCCAGAAGGAACCGGTCCTGAGACCGCTGTAGGCGTCATGGATGCCCGGAACGAGAACAGGCCCGCTCCGGAAGGAGCGGGCCTGTTCCACGTGGAACGCCGGACGGCGTCGCGTCAGACGGCGTCGCCGATGAAGTCGGCGAGCTCGCGCTTGATGGCGGCCTTCGGCTTGGCGCCGACGATGGTCTTCACGACCTCGCCGCCCTTGTAGACGTTGAGGGTCGGGATCGACATCACGCCGTACTTGGCGGCGGTGACCGGGTTCTCGTCGATGTTCAGCTTGACGATGGTGATGTCCTCGGCGTGCTCCTCGGCGATCGCCTCCAGGGAGGGGGCGATCTGCCGGCACGGTCCGCACCACTCGGCCCAGAAGTCGACGAGCACCGGCTTGTCGCTGCCGAGTACCTCTTCGGCGAAGGTCGCGTCGGTCACAATCTTGGTCTTGCCGGCCACGGCAGTCTCCTCAGTCTTGATACGTGTGGGGAAGATGGTCTGGGGGTCAGGCGGTCTTCTCGGCGTCCGCGAGGGCGGCGAGGAAGCGTTCGGCGTCCAGCGCGGCCGAGCAGCCCGTACCGGCTGCTGTGATCGCCTGACGGTAGGTGTGGTCCACGACGTCACCGGCGGCGAACACTCCGGGGATGTTCGTACGGGTGCCGGGCGCGTCGACAGTGAGGTAGCCCTCGGCGTCCAGGTCCAGCACGCCCTTGAACAGCTCGGTGCGCGGGTCGTGGCCGATGGCGATGAACAGCCCGGTGACGGGCAGCTCCGAGGTCTCACCGGTCTTGGTGCTGCGCAGGGTGAGGCCGGACAGCTTGTGCTCGCCGTGGATCTCCGCGACCTCGCTGTCCCACACGAACGAGATCTTCGGGTCGGCGAACGCGCGTTCCTGCATGGCCATGGAGGCACGCAGGCTGTCGCGGCGGTGGACGATCGTCACGGTCTTGGCGAAGCGGGAGAGGAAGGTCGCTTCCTCGATCGCCGTGTCACCGCCGCCGATGACGGCGATGTCCTGGTCCTTGAAGAAGAAGCCGTCGCAGGTGGCACACCAGGAGACACCGCGCCCGGAGAGCTGGTCCTCATTGGGGAGGTTCAGCTTGCGGTGCTGGGAGCCGGTGGTGACGATGATCGTCTTCGCCCGGTGGACGGTGCCCTCGGTGTCGGTGACGGTCTTGATGTCACCGCTGAGGTCGACCGCGACCACGTCGTCCGGGATCAGCTCGGCGCCGAAGCGCTCGGCCTGGGCGCGCATGTTGTCCATGAGGTCCGGGCCCATGATGCCCTCGCGGAAACCGGGGAAGTTCTCCACCTCGGTGGTGTTCATCAGGGCCCCGCCGGCGGTGACCGATCCCTCAAAGACCAACGGCTTCAGGGCGGCGCGCGCGGTGTACAGCGCGGCTGTATAGCCCGCAGGCCCGGATCCGATGATGATCACGTTACGGACGTCGCTCACGGGTGTCTTCCTCGTCTCTACCGACTACTGCGGGGCCCTGGCGGGACTCTCGTCCTGCCTAACGGATCCTAAGGGTCCAGCATTCCCGTGGCCGTACGCCGTTAGCGCGCGTACGTGTCCTCGTGCAGTACCCGGCCCGGCGCGGTGGAGCAGGAGGCGTCCACGACATACGCGTCGACGCGGGCCTTGTCGCCGGGATGGGGCAGGACCACGAGATAGGAGTCGGTCCCCTCGTAGGGTTCGTGCGCGGCGGCGAGCGGCTGCTCGGTGCGGTGGATGGCGTTCTTGACACAGGCCGGGACCAGTGCCCCGGTACCGCGCACCGTCTCGGTGGGGGTGGTCTCGCCGCCGAGTGCCGGGGACTGCACGTCGCCGCCCGAGCCCGGCGCGGACCGCAGGAGTTCATGGACGCGCACCTGCAGGTCGCCACCAGGCGCGATGCTGCTCTTCTTGACGCTCTCGTCGCCCGCCCGGGGAGACGAGACGGCGCTGGTGCCCTTGGCGCTGTTGCTGCTTCCCGGGCCGATGGAGTTGACGAGGATGCCGCCCAGACCCAGTACGGCGACGGTGGAGGCCGCGATGAGCAGTGTCCTGGCCCTGCGGCGCCGGGGGCGGGCGCGGTCGCGTCCCGGTCCGGCCGGGGCCGGGGAGCGGCCCTCGGGGCGGTCGGCCGTCGGCGCTGTTCCACGTGGAACCGTCGCGGCGGCGGGTGTTCCACGTGAAACATCCGCCGGTGCCGTCGAGTCGAGGAGCGCTTCGGCGGCCAGCGCCGCGTCGATGCGGCCGGCGATGTCGGCAGGCATCCGCGGCGGGCCGGGGAGTGTGCCGAGCAGATTGCGGATCTCGTCCAGCGAGGTACGCACGTCCGCGCAGAGCCCGCAGGTGTCGAGATGGCCGCGTACGTCCGCGGAGCGGCCCGGCGGAAGGATGCCTTCGGCCAGGTCCGAGATCTCCGAGACCTCGGGGTGGGAGTCCATCCCCGTCGTCGAAGTCACTGGTGGCCACCTCCGCCCTTTTCCGTTGCCGTCTCTGGGACGGATGTCCCCTCCGCCCGGTTCCTTCCCCCGCCGGGGTCCGCGCTACCCCCTGGGTCGGCGCGCAGATGAGTGAGGAGTGGGAGGAGTCGTGCCCGGCCGCGCGCGCATCTGCTTTTCACGGTTCCGGTCGGCACATTGAGTACGGCGGCGGCCTCGGCGACCGGGTAGCCCTGCATGTCCACCAGCACGAGCGCGGCGCGCTGCTCGGGAGGAAGGGTGGCTAGTGCGGTGATCAGTTCGCGGTGGAGTTCCCCGCGCACCGCGGGCGCCTCGGCGGATTCATGGGGTTCGAGGAGGGTCTCGAAGCGATCCTCGTCGGAGACGGGGGCGGTGCGGCGGGATGCGGTCTTGCGCGCCCGGTCCAGGCAGGCGTTCACGGTGATGCGGTGCAGCCAGGTGGTGACGGCGGACTGGCCCCGGAAGGTGTGTGCCGCACGGAAGGCGGACACCAGGGCGTCCTGGACGGCGTCTGCGGCCTCTTCGCGGTCCCCCAGGGTGCGCAGGGCGACCGCCCACAGGCGGTCGCGGTGGCGCCGGACGATCTCCCCGAAGGCATCGGGGTCCCCCGCGACGTGCCGGGCGAGGAGATCAGCGTCGCTGGCCTCCTCGCCGGGCTTGCTATCCGCATCCACAAGCGCCTCCCCCGTCCGGCCCCTCAGCTCGCGCCGAGGACCTTTATTTCCGTGATGCCACCACGGAAGCCGCCACTGGACTCGGGTGGCAGGTCGGTGATGTGGATCAGGACGTAGCGCGTCTCCACGGACTTGCCTGCGGACAGCTGCGCGGTGCTCCCGGCCTTGAACGCCGGGGACAGCCGCTGCGGGAAGTCCGCGAGCGCGGTGGGGTGGGAGGCGTCCGGCGCGGCGGCCAGCACCTCGATCGTCTGGCCGGGGGCCCACATCGCCAGGTCGACGCCGGTGACATGCCGCCGGCTGCCCAGATCGACGATGATGCCACTGCCCTGAATGCGGTTGGGCAGATTGCCGAAGTTCGACTGACCCTTGTAGTTGCTGGTGATCCAGGACGTGTCGTTCTTGCCGTCGATGGCGAATCCGGCCTTGTCGGCTGCTATCGGTGAGTCCAGGGGTGAGAACTCGGTGGCCGCCGACAGGGCCAGCGGTGTGCCGGACGGGGCGTGGCTGGGGTCCTGTCCCGCCCGCTGGGAAGTGCCGCTGTCCCCCTCGGTCTGCGCCTCACGGCCCATGAGGGTGTCCGCGAGCTGCCAGCTGCCCAGGCCCAGCGCGGCGATCAGGAGCGCGGAGACGGCCCACTTGAGGACCTTGCCGGTGCGGCCGGGGAGGGCCGGTGGCGGCGGCGGAGCGGCGGGCGCCGGCCGGGGCGCGGCGGGCGCCTGACGGTACGGGCCCTGCTGGTACGTGGTGCGCTGGTACGGCGAGATGTCCGGCTCGGGGGGCCGGATACGGGGGAGGCCGGCGACCACCTTGGCCAGCTCCTCCGGGGTGGTGCAGGGCGACTCCTCGCGGGAGGCGGTGGCGCCCTCGTTGACGAGGGCGCGCATGGCGATCTCGGACAGCCCGCGGTGGACCCCGGCCCGTACCTGGTCGGGGGCGACGAGGCCCACGGCCTTGGGGAGGCCGGTGAGGCCGTACGCGTCCTCCGCGTAGGGCCAGCGCTGGGTGAGTGAGGCGTACAGCAGCGCGCCGATCGCCTCGGTGTCCTCGCGCTGCGGGCGCTCGGACTTCAGGCCGCGCAGCGCGGCGGTGACGGCGAGGCCGCGGATGCGGTACTGGCCGGAGCCGGTGCGCAGTACGGAGCCGGGGCCGAGCCGCAGATGGGCCAGTCCCTCGCGGTGAGCGGCGGCCATGGCCTGGGAGACCTGGCTGACCATCTGGTAGGCGTCGTGGGGCTCCAGCGGTCCCGAGGCCAGGGTGTCGCTGAGCGCGGCGGCGTCGGGGAGCCATTCGTGGATGACGTAGACGAGGTCGTTCTCCTCGACCGCGTCGAGGACTTGGACGAAGCGGGGGTCACCGAGGAGTGCGGCCGAACGGGCGGCGGCGAGTACTTGGCGGGCCCGGGAGTGGCTGGCGGGCAGGAGGTGGATGCCGACGGCGCGCCGCAGCTTCTCGTCGACGGCTCGCCAGCTGCTGAAGCCGTCGAGGCGGGTGACGCACTCCTCCAGCTGGTAGCGCCGGGCGAGTTTGTGGCCACTGTGGAGTTCGGGCGGCGTGCTCTTCCCCTTGTGCTGTCGTTCTGCCTCGTCCTGGGGTTCTTCCTGCGCGTCCTGGGGGTTCTTCCGGTCCGTCGTCTCGTCGGGCGTGGCCCCGTCCTGCTGGGCGGTGAGCGGCGGCTCGCCGCTCTCGTTGGCCACTCCGACGGCAGCCGTACTCCGATCCGCCACCGTCGTTCCTGCCTCCCCATCCGTTGCGCGATCCGACTTCAAAGCCAAGGGCAATTGTGCCCACAGTCCAGCCCTATGCACGACACGCGGCGGGACGCGATGGTTGTCCGCCGTGTTCTTTCGATCAGCGGCCGAGTCTGCCGCGCACCATGCCGACCATCGCGGTCATTTCCTCGATCCTCATCCGCTTGGCGGCGATGTAGAAGACGCCGATCAGCAGAGCGCCGCCGACGATGAGCGAGACCAGCGAGCCGGACGCCCCGCTGCCCAGGGCCCGGGTGATGCCGTAGACCGCGACGCCCGCGGCCAGGGCGGCGGGGAAGCAGGCGCCGGTGAGGCGCGCGTACGTCCGGGTGATGCGCTTGCCGTCGAGGTCGCCGCCCAGCCGGGTTCGCAGCCGCCTGACGGCGACGCCGACGCCGACGGCGTAGGCCAGTCCGTAGGAGAAGGCCATACCGACGACGGCCCAGCGGGACGGGAGCACGGTGAAGCAGACGACGGACGCCGCGGCGTTGACCGCGGCGACGATCACCGTGTTGTAGAAGGGGGTGCGGGTGTCCTCGAAGGCGTAGAAGCCGCGCAGGACGACGTACTGCACCGAGAACGGAATCAGGCCGATCCCGAAGGCCATCAGGATGAATCCGATGTTGCGGGCGGAGTCGGTCCCGGTGCCGGCGTAGAGCAGGCTGCACATCGGTACGCCGAGAGCGAGGAAGGCGAAGGCGGCCGGGACGATGGCCACGGCCGAGGTGCGCAGGCCGTAGGAGATGTCGTCGCGGACGGCGGGGGCGTCGCCGTCGTGGGCGGCGCGCGAGATCCGTGGCAGTACCGCGGCCATCACGGAGACCGTGATGATCGCCTGCGGCATCTGCCAGATCAGCAGCGCATTGTTGTACGCGGTGATGCCGGTGCCCTGGAAGCCGTGCTTGTCGGCGTCCGAGCCGGCCCAGGTGGCGAGCTGGGTGACGACGATCAGGCCGGCCTGGTTGGCGAGGACGAAGAAGAACGTCCACTTGGCCAGCTTTGCGGCATGGCCCAGTCCGTGGCCGCGCCAGTCGAAGCGGAGCCGGAACTTGAAGCCCGCCTCGCGCAGATAGGGGAGCATCGCGATGGACTGGACGGCCAGGCCGAGCAGGGTGCCGATGCCGAGCAGCTGCACGCCCTCGGGGGAGATCGTGGTGGCGTCCAGCTTGGTCGTGCCGTACGAGCCGTAGACCCAGATGAACATGCCGAACGTGAAGATGACGACGATGTTGTTGAGGACCGGGGTCCACATCATCGCGCCGAACTTGCCGCGGGCGTTGAGGATCTGGCCCATGACGACGTGCACGCCCATGAAGAAGATGGTGGGCAGGCAGTAGCGGGCGAAGGTGACCGCGACGTCGAAGGTGGCCGGGTTGTCGGCGATCTTCGTGGACATCATCCGGACCAGCAGCGGGGCCGCGATCACGGTGAGGGTGACGATGCCGCCGAGGATGACCATGACCAGGGTCAGCAGGCGGTTGGCGAAGGCGGTGCCGCCGTCCTCGTCGTCCTTCATCGCGCGGACCAGCAGCGGGACGAAGACGGAGTTGAGACCGCCGCCGACGGTGAGGATGTAGATCATCGTCGGCAGGACCATCGCCACCGCGTAGGAGTCGCCCAGGGTGGCGACACCGATGGCCGCGGCGATCACCAGGGTGCGGACGAAGCCGGTGAGGCGGGAGACGAGCGTGCCGGCGGCCATCAGGGCGCTGGACTTCAGGATGCTGCCGCCACGTCCGCCGGAGCGGGGCGCGGGGACGGGAGCCGCCGGCTGCGGCTCGTCATCAGGACCGGCCGGCACCATGGGCGCCACGCCGGGGGCCGCCGCGGGCTGCTGGTCCCGGTAGAGGTGCGCGTACGCGTCGTAGGGGGCCGGCTCCTCGGCCGAATGGGTCACCAGGTCGTCCACACCGACGTACTGGGTGGCGGCGTTGTCGCCGTACGGCATCTGGTAGTGCTGCTCCTGCGGGGGCCACTGCTGCCCGTACGGCGGGGGCGGCGGCGGGGGGTGGGCGGCGCGGTCGTAGAGGGCCTCGCCCACCGGGTCCTGCGCGGTCGGATCCTGCTGCTGGTACGGATCGTAGGCGTAGGTGTCCTGCAGATAGGGGTCGGGCGGAACCGGCTGGTGCCCGGGCGGGGGTGGCGGTACCTGTGCGCGCGCATCCCCGGCCGGAGTCTCCCGGTCGCGGTCACCGTCGTACGGCGCGTTCATCTGCCCCACCTTATTGATTGTCCGCTGTAGAGGCCCGGCCTGGCTATCGGTCCACCTTCTCACCCGTCCGGGGCGGCTCCGTGTTTTCGGGGGCGGTGTCCGCTGCCGGGTCACCCTCCTGCCCGGGTTCGGCGCCGCCCGCGCCACCCGCGCCGTTGTTCCCGCCGTTGCCCTCGCCCTCGCCCGAGTCGTCGTTCCCGTTGTCGTCATCACCGTCACCGCTGCCACCACCGTCACCGCCGTCGGCGGGGGCCCTGCGCTTGCGCTGGCGGTACATCCGCACGCCGGCCAGGACGAGGAGCAGCAGTCCGCCGGCGATCACCAGCATGACGGTGTCGGTGATCGAGGTGACCTTGACGCCGAACGTGATCGGGTCGCCGTACTTGACGCCGTCCTTGGTGTAGAGCTGCGCCGTCACCTGGGCCAGGCCGTTCGCGCCCGCCTTGGTGGTGAACTTCAGCGAGCGGGTGTGGCCGCCCTCGACGGTGACCGGCTGGGGCGCGCCGACGTCCAGCCGGATCGCGGCGCTGGAGGTGAGCCGCAGTTCCAGGCCGGTGACCGCCTGGCCGAGCTCGTTCTTCACGGTCACCGGGATTGTGGCGCTGCGCCCGGACAGGGTGAGGTTGGTCTTGTCCAGGATGTGCACGGAGCCCATGAGGTCGGTGAGGTAGTTGCCGATGGAGTCACGGAACACGAAGGCGCCGTCCGGGTTGCCGCGCCATGCGTTGGACATCGAGCGCAGAACGGCGGCGGTGAAGGGGACGGTGACCCGGTCCTTGCGGCTGAGGATCACCGTGAATCCGTTGAGCTGGCCCTGCGTCCGCTGGATGTCCTGGAACGCGCTGGCGCTGATCTCCTGCTTGCGCAGGTAATCGGGGTACGAGGACGTGCCCGGCACCTTGCGGTTGGCGGCCGGGTCGGCGGTGGCCTTGGTGGCCGCGTCGAAGGTGAGGGTCTCCGCCCAGGCGCTGCGGTCGACCGCGGCGATGCCCCGTGCCATCTCCTGGGCCTGGGACGCGGTGGGCATGCGCTGCGGGGCGACGACGATGCTGCGCTGCTTGGTCGGAGCCTGCATGGTGATCATCAGGCTCTGGGAGAGGAACTCCTGGATGGCGAGGGTCGAGGTGGAGGCGCGGAGCATGTCGCCCTGGAATGCCTTGGAGAGGTTGGCGTCGGTGACCACCGCCGTGGTGCCGCCGCTGATCGGCCGGGCGGACGTGGGGGTGTAGTCGATCGCCCCGGTCTCGCCGAAGCTGTCGCTGCGGGCGATGACCTTGTCCGCTCCGCCGGCGGTGGCGACATCGATGATGGACGGGTCGACGGCTCCGTCGGCCGGCCAGGCCACATTGGCGGTCGGTGTGAGACCGAGGATCGTGTCGACGGTCCTGACACCCAGATCAGTGGCCGTCTTGAGGTGTCCGAGGGTGGCGGGGATGTCCTTGCCGTGGTGGGCGATCGAGGCGATGTCGGTGTCGCCGAAGGGCAGCGCCACCACCTCATGGCCGGCGGTGGCGGACTTCAGGTTGTTGAGCCACAGCTTGGCGTTCTCGGTGCCCGTCCCCGCGGTCGTGTTCTTGATGTCGCCGTCCGGGCCCAGCACCCGGTAGCTGCGAGTCATGAAGTCGATGGTGGCGAGCAGATCCGGGTCGATGGCCCAGGTGATCGGCAGGGTCTTGCCGAGCTCCACAAGCTGCTGCAGCCGGCCGCCCGGTGCGAGCTCCGCGGCGAGGCCGTCGTCGAGGAAGATCGGGCTCTGCTGGTCGTCGGTGTCGCTGCGCACCGCCAGGTGGGGCCGGTCCGCCAGCGGCCACAGGAAGGTGAACTGGGTCGGCTTGGCCTCGGCCTTGTCGTACCAGGGGAGAAAGGTCCGCTGGATGCCCAGAACGTGGTCGTACGCCTCGTCGGCGGTCTGGCCGTTGAGGGTGACCCCGAGCTGGTAGACGCCGTCGCTGCCCAGCTCCAGGGCGCTTACGGGGACCTTCAGGGAGAACGCGCTGCTGGTCCCGGCCGGGATGTCCGGCAGTTTGGCCGTGTGGCCGGTCAGCAGCGAGCCGTCGGCACTGGTGTACCCGGTGCGTGCGGCGGCGGCGCTGATCGCGCTGCGGCTGCTCAGGGGACCGTCGGAGGCGACGCGCACGCCGGCCTGGGCACCGGTGATGGTGTCCCGGCCCTTGTTGGTCACGGTGCCCGCCACGGTGATCGTGCCGTCCTTGGCCGGGACGATCGGGTCGACGGATTCCAGGGACACCTGGGCGGTCCGTGATCCACTCCCCGCTTCGGCGGCGTACGAGACCGGTGCGCTGTGCGCCTGCAGCAGGCCGGCGAAGAGCGACGCCCCGGCGATCAGCGCGGCCGCGCGACGGAGCCGTCGCGGCCGGGCTGTGGGTGTACCGGGTGACTGTGCCGCCTCGCCCACTCGTTTGCCCGTCCCTCGTCGTCAATCGGATGTGCGTCCTGGCATGTTAACGATCGCGCGGGAGGCAAAGTGCTGCGGACTGCTCCATGTGGTCCGGCGACGGAACGGGGAGGCCGGGAGGCTCGCGGCCACGTACCCTTTTACGTTGTGCCGAATGCCAACAATGACCCCCAGAACCAGCAGGCCCCTCACATGGTCGCGCCGGTCGCCGAAGACCTCGGCCGCCGCTTCCAGGAAGCCGGCTTCAAGCTCGCCCTCGTCGGCGGCTCGGTCCGTGACACCCTGCTCGGCCGGCTCGGCAACGACCTGGACTTCACGACCGACGCCCGGCCCGAACAGGTGCTCAAGATCATCCGCCCCTGGGCGGAGGCCGTGTGGGAGGTCGGTATCGCCTTCGGGACCGTCGGGTGCATGAAGGACGGCTTCCAGGTCGAGGTCACCACCTACCGCTCGGAGGCGTACGACCGGACCTCGCGCAAGCCGGAGGTCTCCTACGGCGACACCATCGAGGAGGATCTGATCCGCCGGGACTTCACGGTCAACGCGATGGCTGTCGCGCTGCCCGGATCCACCTTCGTCGATCCCTACGGGGGCCTCGACGACCTGGCCGGACGGCTGCTGCGCACCCCGGGCACGCCGGAGGACTCCTTCTCCGACGACCCGCTGCGGATGATGCGCGCCGCACGCTTCGCTGCCCAGCTGGACTTCGAGGTCGCCCCGGAGGTCGTCGCCGCGATGACGGCGATGGCGGACCGTATCGAGATCGTCTCGGCGGAACGGGTGCGGGACGAGCTCAACAAGCTGATCCTCTCGGACAACCCTCGCAAGGGTCTCCGGCTGCTCGTCGACACCGGACTCGCGGACCGGGTGCTGCCGGAGCTCTCGGCGCTGCGCCTGGAGCGCGACGAGCACCACCGGCACAAGGACGTCTACGAGCACTCGCTGACCGTCCTGGAGCAGGCCATAGACCTGGAGACGGACGGCCCCGACCTGGTGCTGCGGCTGGCGGCGCTGCTGCACGACATCGGCAAGCCGCGGACCAGGCGCTTCGAGTCCGACGGGCGGGTCTCCTTCCACCACCACGAGGTGGTGGGCGCCAAGATGACCAAGTCCCGGATGGCCAAGCTCAAGTACCCCAACGACATGATCAAGGACGTTTCGAGGCTGGTCGAGCTGCATCTGCGGTTCCACGGTTATGGCACCGGCGAGTGGACCGACTCCGCCGTCCGGCGCTATGTACGTGACGCGGGGCCGCTCCTGGACCAGCTGCACAAGCTCACCCGGTCCGACTGCACGACGCGCAACAAGCGCAAGGCGGCGGCGCTCTCCCGTACCTACGACGGGCTGGAGGAGCGCATCGGCGAACTCCAGGAACGGGAGGAGCTCGACTCGATCCGCCCGGACCTGGACGGCAACCAGATCATGGGGATCCTGGATGTCCCGCCCGGCCCGGTGATCGGCAAGGCCTACCAGTTCCTGCTGGAGCTGCGGCTGGAGAACGGCCCGATGGCCGAGGAGGACGCGATCGCCGCGCTCAAGGAATGGTGGGCGGCGCAGGACTGACCACAGGACCGACCGTGCGGGACGGCCCCATGTTCCACGTGGAACATGGGGCCGTCGTGCGCCGCCGAGGGGCGATGTTCCACGTGGAACATCGCCCCTCGATTCAGCGGTCCCGCTTCAGCGGACGTCGGTTCAGCGGACGTTGGTGAGGCAGAGGATGAAGTCGTTGCCGCCGCCGCTCTGGTCGTACTCGGTGAAGCGGGTCGGGTCACACGTCGCGCTGGTGCCGGAGTGCTTCTCGACGACCTTGTACTGGGCGTCGGACGAGTCGCAGCCGACGACCTTGAGATTCGGCCGGCTGGAGGTTCCGGAGTTGTGCATGCAGTCGCCGACGGCGGCCGTGCTCGCGCTCTTGTCGAACGCGCTCGCTGCCACGATCACGGCGATCACGACGAGCGGGGCCAGGATTCCATAGGCTCCGATCCGCCCGAAGATCGGCTTTCCAGGCTCGCGGGGCGGTCCCCAGCCACCGGTGGGCGCGGGGAGCTTGTTGAACTTCCCCCGTGCGCCCAGGTTGATCAGCAGGGTGACCGGTGTGATGACGAACGAGGCGATGCCCCACCAGCCCTGCCACAGGGTCTTGGTGGTCATGTCGCGGTGCGTGGCTATACCGCACGAACGACAGTAAGTGGCCTTCAGCTTGAGGAACCGCATGATGATCAGGAAGCCTTGGTGCCCGCGGACCGTGGCAGGGACCGCGGGAGAGCCGCCGCAGAAGGTGCAGGTGCCCGGCTGGCCGGCCTGCTGGGGATACGGCTGCCCCGACTGCTGGGGGAAGGGGTTGGCACCCTGCGGCTGCTGGCCGTACGGGTTGCCACCCTGCGGCGGCTGCGGCTGCTGGCCGTACGGATTTCCGCCCTGCGGCGGTTGCGGCTGGCCATAGGGATTTCCGCCCTGCGGGTACTGCGGTGGCGGTGGCGCGGTCATGGGTGTCCCCCGATTGGGATGTATGAGCGAGGTAAGAACGGCCGAACACTACTGGACGGGCCTGCCACGGAGCATTGTCAGGGCCACCCCCGCGTACAGCAGGGCCAGAACGCCGATCAGGACCGCGGACCGGCCGTCCGGCGGGAGCATCAGGGCGGCGACGGCCGCGGCGCCGACGAAGGCGACGTTGAAGGCGACGTCGTACAGGGAGAAGACCCGGCCCCGGTAGGCGTCGTCGATGGCGGACTGGACGACGGTGTCGGTGGCGATCTTGGCCCCCTGGGTGCACATACCGAGGGCGAAGGCGGCGATCAGCATGGGGGCGGGGGCGAACGGCAGGGCCAGCGGGGGGAGAAGCACGGCAGCGGAACCGGCGCAGACCGTGATCCAGCCGGCGGTGCCGAAGCGGTCTGTAGCCCAGGGCGTGACGACCGCGGCGGCGAAGAAGCCCGCGCCCGAGACACCCACCGCGAGGCCGAGCAGGGCGAGTCCGCCACCGGGAGCGTTCGGCGCGGTGTTCCAGGCGTACCGGCACAGCATCAGCAGGGCGACGGTGAGTGCGCCGTAGCAGAACCGCAGGGCGGTCATGGCGCTCATGGCCCGGACGGCGTCCGGGCGGCCGCGCAGATGGCGCAGGCCGTCGGCGAGGCCCTGCACCGTGCCGGCCACGGCTGTACCGAGACGGGGCGGGAGGAGGGCGGGGTCGGGCCCGAGGAGATCGCGGGCCATCGCGAGGGCGGCCAGCCCCGCGCAGAGGTAGAGGAACGCGGCGAGCAGCACGACGGTGGCGTCGGCGCCGGCGCCCTTGGCGAGGCCGAGGTGGATCAGGAAGGCGAGGCCGCCGCCGGCCGTGGCGGCCAGTGTCCCCGCGGTCGGCGACAGGGAGTTGGCCATGACGAGCCGCTCGTCGTCCACGACACGCGGCAGCGCGGCCGAGAGCCCGGCCAGGACGAAGCGGTTGACCGCGGTGACGGACAGCGCGGACAGATAGAACAGCCAGTCCGGGACACGGGCCAGGATCAGCGCGGCCGTGGCACAGGACAGGACAGCCCGCAGCAGGTTGCAGTACAGCAGGACCTGGCGGCGCCGCCAGCGGTCCAGCAGGACCCCGGTGAAGGGTCCCAGCAGGGAGTACGGCAGCAGGAGTACGGCCATCGCGGAGGCGATGGCGGCGGGGGACGCCTGTTTCTCGGGTGAGAAGACGACGTAGGTGGCGAGCGCGACCTGGAAGACGCCGTCGGAGAGTTGGGTCAGCAGGCGCACCGCGAGCAGCCGCCGGAAGTCGCGCAGCCGCAGCAGCACGCGAAGATCGCGCACAACAGCCATGGGCACAGCCTCACATGACGCGTCAGGCCCCGGGTGCAACACCCGGGGCCTGACGATTACGCGTCGTGCGTGCTCAGCGCTTCAGCGCCGTATGGGCCGATGAGCCCGTGAGCCGGATGGGCTCAGCGCTCGAGCTCGCCCTTGATGAACTTCTCGACGTTGTCACGGGCCTCGTCGTCGAAGAACTGCACCGGCGGGGACTTCATGAAGTACGAGGACGCGGAGAGGATCGGGCCGCCGATGCCGCGGTCCTTAGCGATCTTCGCGGCACGCACGGCGTCGATGATGACACCGGCCGAGTTCGGGGAGTCCCAGACCTCGAGCTTGTACTCCAGGCTCAGCGGGACGTCACCGAAGGCGCGGCCCTCGAGGCGCACGAACGCCCACTTGCGGTCGTCCAGCCAGGCCACGTAGTCGGACGGGCCGATGTGCACGTTGTCTGCGCCCAGGTCGCGGTCGATCTGCGAGGTGACGGCCTGCGTCTTCGAGATCTTCTTCGACTCGAGGCGGTCGCGCTCCAGCATGTTCTTGAAGTCCATGTTGCCGCCGACGTTCAACTGCATGGTGCGCTCCAGCAGCACACCGCGGTCCTCGAAGAGCTTCGCCATCACACGGTGCGTGATCGTGGCGCCGACCTGCGACTTGATGTCGTCACCGACGATCGGCACACCGGCCTCGGTGAACTTGTCCGCCCACTCCTTGGTGCCGGCGATGAAGACCGGGAGAGCGTTGACGAACGCGACCTTGGCGTCGATGGCGCACTGCGCATAGAACTTCGCGGCGGTCTCGGAGCCGACGGGCAGGTAGCAGACCAGAACGTCGACCTGGCGTTCCTTGAGGATCTCGACGATGTCGACCGGGGCCTCGTCCGACTCCTCGATCGTCTCGCGGTAGTACTTGCCGAGCCCGTCAAGGGTGTGGCCGCGCTGGACGGTCACGGGGCTCTGCGGGACGTCGCAGATCTTGATGGTGTTGTTCTCGCTGGCGCCGATGGCGTCCGCGAGGTTGAGGCCGACCTTCTTCGCGTCGACATCGAAGGCGGCCACGAACTCGACGTCACGTACGTGGTAGTCGCCGAACTGCACGTGCATGAGGCCAGGCACGCGGCCGTTCGGGTCGGCGTCCTTGTAGTACTCGACACCCTGCACCAGCGACGCGGCGCAGTTGCCCACGCCAACAATGGCTACGCGAACCGAACCCACGGTTGCTCCCTGTGTAATCGTCACGCGGTTCCCCGGTCTCCGGGTTGGCCGCCATGTTCTTGAGTGTTGCGGTCTTGTGTGTTGTCGTCCTGCCCGGCGGGCGGGCGCGTGGTGCGCCCGCTGCGCTCGGTCTCGATCAGCTCGTTGAGCCAGCGGACCTCGCGCTCCACCGATTCCATACCGTGTCGTTGCAGCTCGAGCGTGTAGTCGTCGAGCCGCTCACGAGTGCGCGCCAGTGACGCGCGCATCTTGTCCAGGCGTTCCTCGAGGCGGCTGCGCCGCCCCTCGAGGACGCGCATCCGGACGTCCCGTGACGTCTGGCCGAAGAAGGCGAAACGAGCCGCGAAGTGCTCGTCCTCCCACGCGTCCGGCCCTGAGTGGGCGAGGAGCTCCTCGAAGTGCTCCTTGCCCGCGGCGGTCAGCCGGTAGACGATCTTCGCCCGGCGGCCGACGAGGGGAGCGGCCAGCGGATCGACATCCGGGACCGTCTCCTCGATCAACCAGCCCTGGGCGACCAGCGTCTTCAGGCAGGGGTAGAGACTGCCGTAGCTGAACGCGCGGAACACACCGAGCGAGGTGTTGAGCCGCTTGCGCAGCTCATAACCGTGCATCGGGGACTCACGCAGCAGACCGAGGACCGCGAATTCGAGGATCCCGGAGCGCTTGCTCACTGCCTCGCCTCCCCGTCCCGGCCACCGTGCGTCCCGAGGCTGTCCCGGTACGTTGGTTGCACTTGTCTCGGCTCGATGTATCGAGTCGATACATCGCGACGATAGAACGGCTTGATCTATCGCGCAAGGCGACCCACGGTGACCGGCATCACATCGGGAAACCTGTGAACGGCCAACCGCCCGATATGTGATCAACGTTGGTGTAGCGCAGCTTTTGACCCTGCGTACTCTGTTCGCCATGCAGAGCACCGGGAACCCTGTGACGCGCGTGAGCGTCTTGGTCCTGGGTGCAGTGCGGCCTGACACAGCCGCGCTGAGGGGGACCTTCGGAAATTCATTGCCGCCTTCAGGCGATCCTGCCTGTTCTAGGAGTAGCTGTTCATGAGCGATCACCGTCGCAAGCCGCCGCAGTCGCCGCAGCCGCCCGGCGGCGGCCGCGCAGCCGCCCGGCGCGGAACGCAGCAGGAACCGCCGTCCTCGCCTTCCGGCGGCCGGCGTGCCGCCGCGCCGCGTTCGCAGGCGCCCTCGTCCGACGGCCCCGCCGCTGAGGAGCGCCCGTACCCGGGCCGCGCGGCCGCGCGCCGCGCCTCGCAGGGCGGGCGCCGCCGTGCGGAGAGCGCGTCCGAGGGCGCGGCCGTCGGAGGAGGTGCCGGCGGAGGAGGTGCCGGCGGAGGATCCGGAGCCGGCGGTGGGCGTCGCAGGACCGGTGGCGGAGGTGGAGGCGGTGGCGCTGGAAGCGGGCCTGGCGGCCGCGGACCCGCCCGTCCCCCGAAGAAGCGCTTCATCGACTACCCGCGCTGGGGCAAGACCGGCTGGCGCCACTGGGTGCCGTCCTGGAAGCAGGTCACCTCGCTGACCATCGGCTTCTTCGGGATCCTGGTCGGCATCGCGGGCATTGCGTACGCCATGGTGCAGGTCCCGGACGAGAATCTGGCGTCCCGGGCGCAGAACAACGTCTACTACTGGGACGACAACACGCCGATGATCGCGACCGGCGGGGAGGTCAACCGCCAGATCGTGCCCATCGAGCAGATCAAGAGAGAGATGCAGAACGCGGTGATCTCCGCGGAAAACAAGACGTTCGAGACCGACTCGGGCGTCGACCCGATGGGTATCGCCCGTGCGCTGAAGAACATGGCCACGGGCGGGGAGACCCAGGGCGGCTCCACCATTACGCAGCAGTTCGTCAAGAACTCCATGCTCAACCAGTCGCAGACGCTCACTCGCAAGTTCAAAGAGATGTTCATCTCGATAAAGGTCGGCACGTCCCTGAAGAAGACAGACATCATGGCGGGCTACCTGAACACCTCCTACTACGGCCGGGGTGCCTACGGGATCCAGGCCGCCGCCCGGACGTACTACGGAGTCGACTCCAAGGACCTCAACGCGAGCCAGTGCGCCTTCCTGGCCGCGCTGCTCAAGGGCCCGACGTACTTCGACCCGGTCGGCGCGGTGGACATCGATCCGCGCGCCACACCCGAGAGCAACAAGCGCAACTCCATGGAGCGCTGGAAGTGGATCCTCGACGAGGAGGTCAAGGACGGCCGCATGACCGCTGCGGAGCGGGCCAAGTGGACGGCCTACCCGATGCCGGGCCCGCTGAAGAAGAACGCGCAGATGGCCGGGCAGATCGGCTACCTGGTGAGCCTGGCCAAGTCATATGTGACCAACACCGTGGGCATCAAGGCTGATGAGCTTGCAAAGGGCGGTTATCAGATCCACACCACTTTCAACAAGAAGAAGGTGGCGGAGCTCGAGGCGTCCATCAAGGCGGTCCGGGACAAGAACCTCAAGCCGGACACCCGTAAGGACACCTCGGGGAAGAACACCACCCTGGCGCTGGACGGCGGGTTCGTCGACAAGTACGTGCAGTTCGGCGGTGCCTCGGTCGACCCCAAGGACGGCGCGATCATCGCCATCTACGGCGGCACCGACGCGACGCAGCACTTCACGAACAACGCCGATGAAACCGGTGCCCAGGTCGGCTCGACCTTCAAGCCGTTCGTCCTGTCGGCCGCGATGACCCACGGCGCACGCAATCCCGACGGCCAGGCGACACAGGACGACGGTGAACGTACCAAGGTGTCACCGAAGAGCGTCTTCAGCGGCAAGAACGACCTCGTGATCAAGACCTACGACGGCAAGCCCTGGATCAACGGCGACACCAAGAAGCCATGGACACAGCCCAACGACGACGGCGAGTCCAAGTCGAAGGTCACCCTTCGCGAGGCCATGGAACTGTCGATGAACTCCCCGTACGTCCAGCTGGGCATGGACGTCGGTACGGACAAGGTGCACGACGCCGCGGTCGCCGCGGGGCTGCGGCCCTCCGACGGGAACGGCCTGAACGACTACAAGAACAGCGTCACGTACTCGATCGGCACCTCGTCGCCCAGCGCGATCCGGATGGCCGGTGCCTATGCGACGTTCGCCGCGAACGGTACCCAGAACGACCCGTACTCGGTCACGAGCGTGGTGCACGGGGAGACGGTCTACAAGCACGAGAAGAAGTCCAAGGAGGCGTTCCAGCCGGTCGTGGCCGACACCGTCACCGACGTGCTGAAGGGCGTGGTCGAGAAGGGCACCGGTACGCCGGCGAAGCTCGACGACGGCCGGGTGGCGGCCGGCAAGACCGGTACCACCGACGATAACAAGTCGGCCTGGTTCATCGGCTACACGCCCCAGCTGTCGACCTCGATCGGTATGTGGCGGCTGGACGACAAGGCCGAGGTCGGCAAGAAGAAATTCCTGTCGATGTACGGCACCGCCGGCAAGGCGAAGATGCACGGTAACTCGTTCCCGGCGCAGATCTGGCACGACTACATGACCGAGGCTCTCAAGGGCACCCCGAAGACGGACTTCCAGGCGCCCACGGACGACCCCGGCACCGTGATCTACGCCCCCGGCACGAGCCCGACGCCCACGCCGTCGCAGACGACGCCCAGCCAGACCCCGTCGCAGACGCCTTCGCGCACGCCGAGCCAGACGCCGAGCGGTACCCCGAGCAGTACCCCGAGCGGTACGCCGTCGAGCACCTGCGCGCCGTTCGACTGGACCTGCACGACACCGCCCACCGGTGGCAGTACGAAGCCGACACCATCGGGCAGCAGCACGCGACCTGGGATCTCCAAGCCCCACGGGGGGTGACCCGGTAACGGTGCGGGCCGGGGCCGCGGAGGGCATGCGCCCTCCGCGGCCTCTTGCTGTCGGGGGTCATACGGCAGGATGTCCGGCATGACGAGCGTGCGCGAAGACGACCCGCAGGAGGCCCTCGTGCCGCCGACCGACGAGGACCCGGTGGCCGGATCCGGCAGTGAGGTCATCGGCGGACCGCTGGGGAGCCGTGCGGAGACAGGGACCCACCGCTGGTGGAACCCGCTGCGGATCATGGTGATCGTCGTCATCGGGATGTTCGCGCTCGGGATGGCGCAGAAACTGCCCTGCTACAACAGCGGCTGGTTCCAGGCGGGTGACGCGCAGTACATCCACGCCTGCTACTCCGACATCCCGCATCTGTTCGCCGGCCGCGGTTTCTCCACCGGCGTCGTGCCGTACTTCGACCGGATCCCGGACTCGGTCTCCACCGACTTCCACTATCTGGAGTACCCGGTCCTGACGGGCCTCTTCATGGAGATCGCGTCCTGGCTCACCCCGAACGGCGGCTCCGAGCAGCACCGCGAGCAGATCTACTGGCTGGTCAACGCCGGGATGCTGATGGTCTGCGCCGTGCTGCTCGTGGTGTGCGTCGCGCGCACCCACCGGCGCCGCCCCTGGGACGCCCTGCTCGTCGCGCTGTCACCCGCGCTGGCTCTGAGCGCCACGATCAACTGGGACCTGTTCGCGGTGGCGCTCACCGCGGCCGCCATGCTGATGTGGTCCCGCAGCCGCCCGCTCGCCGCCGGGATCCTGCTCGGTCTGGCCACCGCCGCCAAGCTCTACCCGTTCCTGCTGCTGGGCGCGCTGCTCGTGCTCTGTCTGCGAGCCGGCCGGCTCAGGGCCTTCTGGACGGCTCTGGCGGGTGCGGCCGGAGCCTGGCTGGTGGTCAACCTCCCGGTGATGCTGCTCGCGCGCGACGGCTGGGCGAAGTTCTACACGTTCAGCCAGGAGCGCCGGATCGACTACGGCTCCATCTGGCTGGTCATCAGCCAGCAGACCGGCGACCCGCTCGACGGCGTCAACTCCTATGCGCTGGCACTGATGCTGGTGCTGTGCGCGGGCATCGCAGGACTCGCGCTCTACGCGCCCCGGCGTCCGCGCTTCGCGCAGCTCGCCTTCCTGGTCGTGGCCGCCATAGTGCTCTCCAACAAGGTCTACTCGCCCCAGTACGTGCTGTGGCTGCTGCCGCTGGCCGCGCTCGCCAGGCCGCGCTGGCGGGACTTCCTGGTGTGGCAGGGCGCCGAGGTCCTGTACTTCCTGGGCATCTGGATGCAGCTCGCCTATGTGACGGGCGGTGTCAAGCACCACGGGCTGCCCCAGGACGGCTACCACCTGGCGATCGTCATCCACATTCTCGGCACGCTGTATCTGTGCGGAGTGGTGGTGCGGGACATCCTGCTGCCGGAGCGCGATGTCGTGCGCTGGGAGGGCGACGACGACCCGTCCGGCGGCGTGCTGGACGGCGCGCCGGACGTGTTCGTCCTCGGCCGGGCGCACGAACCGCGGCACGCGGCTCCCTTCGCGGGGACGCCGGTGGAGTGGGGCGTGGAACGGCGGGAACTGGAGGGCTAGGGCCTGTCCGGCGGCTCAGCGGTCCATGACGCGGTCGAACTGGGTGGTGGTGTGCCGGAGGTGGGCCACCAGTTCGTCGCCGACCGCCGGGGGGGCCACGTCGTTGGGGAGGAAGAGGATGGAGACCTGCATGTGCGGGGGCTCCGCGAACCACCGCTGCTTGCCGGCCCAGACGAACGGCGACAGGTTGCGGTTGACGGTGGCCAGGCCGGCGCGGGCGACGCCCTTGGCGCGGGGCATGAGGCCGTGGAGGGCCTTGGGAGCCTCCAGGCCGACACCGTGGGAGGTGCCGCCCGCGACGACGATCAGGTGGCCGTCGTCGGAGGCCTTCTGCTGGCGGTAGCCGTAGCGCTCGCCCTTGGCGATACGGGTGACGTCCAGCACCGCGCCGCGGTACTCGGTGGCCTCGTGGTCGCCGAGCCACATACGGGTGCCGATCCGGGCGCGGAACTTGGTCTGCGGGAACTGCTGCTGGAGCTGGGCCAGTTCGTTGGCCTTGAGGTGGCTGACGAACATCGTGTGCAGCGGCAGCCGGGCGGCGCGCAGCCGCTCCATCCAGCCGAAGACCTCCTCCACCGCGTCGGAACCGTCGGTGCGGTCCAGCGGCAGATGGATGGCGAAGCCCTCCAGCCGTACGTCGTCGATGGCGGCGTGCAGCTTGACCAGGTCGTCCTCGGCGACGCCGTGGCGCTTCATGCTGCTCATGACCTCGATGACGACCCGCGCGCCCACCAGCCCGCGCACGCCCTCGACCGAGGACACCGACCGGATCGCACGGTCCGGCAGCGGGACCGGCTCCTCGCCGAGCCGGTACGGGGTGAGGACCAAGAGGTCCCCGCCGAACCAGTCCTTGATCCTGGCGGCCTCGTAGGTCGTGCCGACCGCGAGCATGTCGCTGCCGAGCCGGGTCGCCTCGTCGGCCAGCCGCTCGTGTCCGAAGCCATAGCCGTTGCCCTTGCAGACCGGGACTATGCCGGGAAACTGCTCGGCCACGGACTGCTGGTGCGCACGCCAGCGCGCGGTGTCGACGTACAGGGTGAGCGCCATGGCCTGGTCAGGACCTTTCCTTCGTCTGCTCGCCGGTCAGCGGCGGGACATGTAGATGTCGAGTGCCTTGTGGAGCAGTTTGTTGAGCGGGAAATCCCATTCGCCCAAGTATTCGGCGGCCTGGCCGCCTGTACCCACCTTGAACTGGATCAGGCCGAACAGATGGTCCGTCTCATCGAGCGAGTCGCTGATGCCGCGCAGGTCGTACACGCTCGCGCCCAGTGCGTACGCGTCCCTGAGCATCCGCCACTGCATCGCGTTGGACGGCCGGACCTCACGCTTGTGGTTCGCGGAGGCGCCGTATGAGTACCAGACGTGGCCGCCGACGATCAGCATGGTGGCCGCGGCCACGGCCTCACCCTCGTGCACGGCCAGGTACAGCCGCATCCGGTTGGGATCCTCGGCGTTGAGCGAGGTCCACATCCGCTGGAAGTACGACAGCGGGCGGGGCCTGAAGTGGTCGCGCTCGGCCGTCACCTCGTACAGCTTCTGCCAGGCCGGCAGGTCGTCGTACCCGCCCTGCACGACCTCGACGCCGGCCTTCTCGGCCTTCTTGATGTTGCGGCGCCACAGCTGGTTGAAGCCCTTGAGGATGTCGTCCAGCGAACGGTTCTCCAGCGGCACCTGGTAGACGTAGCGGGGCTGTACGTCACCGAAGCCGGCGCCGCCGTCCTCGTTCTGCTGCCAGCCCATCCGGCGCAGCTGGTCGGCCACCTCGAAGGCGCGGGGCTCGATGAACGTCGCCTCGACGTCCCGCAGCCGCTTCACATCGGGGTCGGCGATGCCGGCCTTGATGGCGGGGGCGTCCCAGCGGCGGATGACGACGGGCGGCCCCATCTTCACCGTGAAGGCGCCCTGCTGCTTGAGGTGCGCCAGCATCGGCTGCAGCCACTCGTCCAGATTCGGGGCGTACCAGTTGATGACCGGGCCCTCGGGGAGGTACGCCAGGTACCGCTTCAGCTTGGGGATCTGCCGGTAGAGCACCAGGCCGGCGCCGACGATCTGGCCGGTCTTGTCGTCGAACCACCCGAGGTTTTCGGAGCGCCACTCATTCTTGACATCCGCCCATGCCGGAACCTGGCAGTGACTGGCCGAGGGCAGACTCTGGATGAAAGCCAGATGCTGCTCACGGCTGATGGTCCTCAGGGTCAAGCTCATGCGGGGCGCTCCCCATCGCTACGACTGCGGTCTTATCTGCGCCGAAGCCTACTGCGATCGGGGAACGGCCCCGCCAGCCCTGTGGACAACTCTCCGGCTACCCGCCGAAGAACCCGCCATGGGCCATGCCCAGGTAGAAGCCGACCGCTGCGGCTCCGAGCCCGATGATCAGCGCGAAGCGTTCTGCGGTGGTGACCGAGATGAATTGCCCGTATCCCGCGGTGATGATCCCGGCCAGGCCGGTCAGGGAACTGAGCAGATGAAGGTTGTCGAAGATCGACGAGACGATGGCGATGCCACCGAGGACCAGAGTGACCGCGACCAGCGTGTTCTCCAGGGGATGGGCCTGGCCGTCGGTGTTGAACGTGAGGTGATGGGTCCGAGCCGCTTGCTGTGCCATAGGACACCTCCGTAACGGAGCAGTGGCGCATCGTAGCGCCGTACACACCCGATGTGTACAGATTGAGGGCATTAGCGGGCGGATTTCAACCGGAGGCGGTTGTCCGGGTAGTCTGTACGGTCTGCACCGGTGTCTGCGCTGGTCCACAACGATCCACCGTGATTGTCAGTGGTCAGCGTTACCGTTGCGACGCAATACAAACCCTCCTGCCACGGAAACGCCGTGGCCGCTGAGTCCAAAGGAGGTGGGTTCCACAATGCGTCACTACGAGCTCATGCTCATTCTCGACCCCGATCTCGAGGAGCGCGCTGTCTCCCCGTTGATCGAGAACTTCCTCACTGTCGTCCGCAACGGCGGCGGCAGCGTGGAGAAGGTCGACACCTGGGGCCGTCGTCGCCTCTCGTACGAGATCAAGAAGAAGGCCGAGGGTATCTACTCGGTCGTCGACCTCAAGGCTTCGCCCGAGGTCGTCAAGGAGCTCGACCGTCAGCTCAACCTGAACGAGTCGGTTCTCCGGACCAAGGTCCTCCGCCCGGAACTGCACTGAGCCTGCGGGCTTAGAGCAGTACCGGTTCCGAGAAGCAGCCAGCACACCGCCGAGAGGTCACCACCATGGCAGGCGAGACCGTCATCACGGTCGTCGGCAATCTCGTCGACGACCCCGAGCTGCGCTTCACCCCGTCCGGTGCGGCGGTCGCGAAGTTCCGTGTCGCGTCCACACCCCGCATCTTCGACAAGCAGACCAACGAGTGGAAGGACGGCGATGGCCTCTTCCTCACGTGCTCGGTCTGGCGTCAGGCGGCGGAGAACGTAGCGGAGTCGCTGCAGCGAGGCATGCGCGTCATCGTGCAGGGCCGGCTGAAGCAGCGGTCCTATGAGGACCGCGAGGGCGTCAAGCGGACGGTCTACGAGCTGGACGTCGAGGAAGTCGGCGCCAGCCTGAAGACCGCGACCGCCAAGGTCACCAAGACGACCGGCGGCGGCCGAAGCGGCCAGCAGGGCGGTTACAGCGGTGGCGGTGGCGGCGGCGCACAGAGCGGCCAGGGTGGCGGCAACTGGGGCGGAAGCTCCGGCGGCGGCCAGCAGGGCGGCGGCGGTGCCTCCGCCGACGACCCCTGGGCGACCAGTGCTCCGGCCGGCGGCGCCCAGCAGGGTAGCGGCGGCGGAAGCTGGGGCGGGAACTCCGGTTCCTCCTCCTCCGGCGGCGGCTTCTCGGACGAGCCGCCCTTCTAAGGGCGTCACGACACCAACTTCTTGATCACACTGGAGAGAGACAATGGCGAAGCCGCCTCCGCGCAAGCCTAAGAAGAAGGTCTGCGCGTTCTGCAAGGACAAGACCGCCTACGTGGATTACAAGGACACGAACATGCTGCGGAAGTTCATTTCCGACCGTGGCAAGATCCGTGCCCGCCGCGTGACCGGCAACTGCACCCAGCACCAGCGTGACGTCGCCACGGCCGTGAAGAACAGCCGTGAGATGGCACTGCTGCCCTACACCTCGACCGCTCGCTAAGGAAGGGTGACCGAATCATGAAGATCATCCTCACCAACGAGGTCTCCGGCCTCGGCGCCGCAGGCGATGTCGTAGAGGTCAAGTCGGGTTACGCCCGCAACTACCTGGTCCCCCGCGGTTTCGCGATCCGGTGGACCAAGGGTGGCGAGAAGGACGTCGAGCAGATCCGCCGTGCGCGTCGGATCCGCGAGATCCACACGCTCGAGGACGCGAACGCCGTCATGGCGAAGCTGCAGTCCGTCCGGGTTCGGTTGACCACCCGCGCGGGTGACAGCGGCCGACTGTTCGGTTCCATCACGCCGGCCGACATCGCTGCGGCGATCAAGGCCGCCGGTGGCCCGGACGTGGACAAGCGTCGTATCGAGGTCGGTTCGCCGATCAAGACCCTCGGCGCCCACAAGATCTCGGTGCGTCTGCACGCTGACGTCGTGGCCAACCTTGGCCTCGAGGTCGTCGCCGCCTGATCTGCCGAGCCTCGGCGTAGCGCGAAGGGCCGGCACCCCGCAGGGGGTGCCGGCCCTTCGTTGTTCCACGTGGAACAACGCGGGACATCGCCGAACAGCGTGCTCGGCCGCCCGCGGCCGGTCGCCGTGCTCAGGTAGCTGCGGAGCCCGGACTGAGTAGCGCAGCCCATGCCGGGGCGGCGTCCCCGCGCCCACCATGTGGGCATGGCAATGGGAAGCTTCGCGCGGCAGTGGCTGCTGAGGATCGTCAGCTTCGGGCTCACCGCTCTGTACCGGCTCTACCGGGTGCACCCCTTCGTATGGCGGGTGATGGCACGCAACTACCGGCCGTGGATGAGTGGCTTCGCCCGCCTCCACGCATGGATGACCTGCCAGTTCGCGGCGTTGGACGTACCGGCGTAGGCCGCGCACCTGGAGACCGGCGGCTGGCGGTTCCGCTGGTTCCGGCTCGACTCCTATCCGGCCACCGACAAGGAGTCGTACGTCAAGGCGTACCCGGAGGACATGCGCTGCTGGAAGGGCCGGGTGGAGATCGCGGGCAGTGTCGTCGACGAGTCCTCGGGCTCGTCCGGCACCCCGTACAACTGGGTGCGCAGCCGTCGTGAGCTGAACACCGTGCACCGCAATGTGGCCGGGTACACCAGCCTGGTCTTCCCCTCGAAACGGCTCTTCGTCATCAACGCCTACTCGATGGGCGCCTGGGCGACCGGCACCAACACCGGCATCGCGATGGCCCGGATCGCCACCGTCAAGAACACCGGACCCGACCTGGAGAAGATCGTCGACACGCTGCGGCACTTCGGGCCGCGCTACGACTACCTGGTCACCGCCTATCCGCCCTTCCTCAAGCATCTGCGGGACCGGCTGGCCGGCGAGCCCTGGTTCGAGGAGAAGAGCTACCGGCTCGCGGCGATGGTCGGAGGCGAGGGGATGACCGAGGCGCTGCGCGACTACGTCGGTGATGTCTTCGGCAAGGTCCGCTCCGGCTACGGCGCCTCCGACCTCACCATCGGAATGGGCGGCGAGACCACCTTCAGCATCTGGCTTCGCCGGCTGATGCGCGAGGACGCCACCGTACGGGCGGCCTTCCTGGGCCCGGACGAGCAGCGGCTGCCGATGGTCTTCCAGTACAACCCGCTGGAGACCTATCTGGAGACCGCCGGCGACGGCCGGACCGGCGAGGTGCTCTGCACCATCAAGTCCACCGCGGTCATGGCCCCCAAGCTGCGCTACAACATCGGCGACGAAGGCACCTTGATGTCCTTCCCGCAGGTCTGGGAGATCCTCCGGGAGCTGTTCGCGGACCGTCCCGTGCTGCTGCAGCGCGCCGAGGCCGCAGCGCTGCGCGAGAGGATGCGCCTGCCGCTGCTGTTCCTGTACGGGCGGTCCGACTCGACCGTCTCCTACATGGGGGCCAACATCTACCCGCAGGACGTCGAGTACGGACTGTACGAGGGCAATCCGAATTCGCCGACCCGCAGGACGTCGGGGAGGACGTGGCCAAGGAGCTGTTCGCCCTGACCGAGCGGGCCGGTACGGAGACCGACGTGGCCTTCGGACCGGTCAGCCTGCTGCCGAACCAGTACGGGTCGGCGCGGGTCGGCGCCCCGGGCTCCCGGTCCCGGCCGGTGCCGAACGTGGTTACGCCCGCACGGCCCCGGTGATGATCCAGCGGCCGGAGCGGGTGCGCAGCTGGAGTGCGACGAGCCGGGTCAGCATCATCAGGACCATGGCCCACCACAGGGCGGTGAGCCCACCGCCGAGAGCCGGCACGGCGAGGGCGACGGGGGCGAAGACGAGGAGCGTGGCGACCATGGACCAGGCGAGATAGGGGCCGTCGCCCGCGCCCATCAGGACACCGTCGAGGATGAAGACGATGCCGGAGACGGGCTGGCTGACGGCGACCACCAGCAGGACCGGCATGAGGGCGTCCTGGACGGCCGGGTCGGAGGTGAAGGCCGTCGCGACCAGGGGCCGGGCCGTGATCACGAGCAGGCCAAGCAGCGCGCCGGAGGCGATGCCCCACTGCACCATGCGGCGGCAGGCGGCCCGGGCGCCCTCGGGGTCGTCTGCGCCCAAGTAGCAGCCGATGATGGCCTGTCCCGCGATGGCGATGGCATCGAGTGCGAAGGCCAGCAGCGACCAGACCGTGAGGGTGATCTGGTGGGCGGCGATCTTGGTGTCGCCCAGGCCCGCGGCGACCGCGGTGGCGATCAACAGGACCGCCCGCAGGCTCAGGGTGCGGATCAGCAGCGGTACGCCGGCCTGGGCGCAGGCCCGGATCCCTGCGGCGTCCGGGCGCAGCGAAGCGCCGTGTCTGCGCGCTCCGCGGACGACGACGTACAGGTACACCGCCGCCATCCCGTTCTGGGCGATGACGGTGCCCCAGGCGGAGCCGGCGATGCCGAGTCCGGCGCCGTAGACGAGCGCCGCGTTGAGTCCCGCGTTCGCCGTGAAGCCGCCGAGGGCCACGGAGAGGGGCGTTCTCGTGTCCTGCAGGCCGCGCAGTACGCCGGTGGCGGCGAGGACGGCGAGCATCGCGGGGATGCCGAGGGCGCTGATCCGCAGGTAGGTGACGGCGTGCGGCGCGGCGGTGTCGGACGCGCCGAAGAGCCCGACGAGCGCGGGTGCGGTGGGGACGACGAGAACGATGACGGCCGCGCCGATCAGCAGGGCGAGCCAGATGCCGTCCATGCCCTGGCGGATCGCGCCCGGGAGGTCGCCCGCGCCCACGCGGCGGGCGACGGCGGCGGTGGTGGCGTAGGCGAGGAAGACGAAGATGTTGACCGCGGTGGTCAGCAGTGCGGCCGCGACGCCGAGTCCGGCGAGCTGCGCGGTGCCGATGTGGCCCACGACGGCGCTGTCGACCATGACGAAGAGCGGCTCGGCGACGAGCGCGCCGAAGGCGGGGAGGGCGAGTGCGATGATCTCCCGGTCATGGCGCCGCCGGGTCTCCTTGGGGAGATGGGCGGGGTGGTTCTTCTGGGGTGGCTCGGCGACCGGTTTCACCACCTCAGGATAATCATCCACAAGTAATACCTGCAAGGCTGGATGGACCATTACGTTCGACTGCGTAGAGTGATCTCCTCCGCGTGGTTTGTCGCGATCTTGGGCCGACTGGAAAAGTTTTTCTTCTGCACAGCCTGCGGATGAGGAAGCCCCAGGTCAGGGCGGTTCAGTTCGGCTGATTGTGTGTTTGTCCACAGCGGTTTCCCAAGGCCTGTACACAGGTTCAGGGGGCTTCTCCACAGGTTGGATGCCTCCGTCCACAGGGCCTGTGGATAACCGTCTTGGCCAACGGTCCCAGGGGCCCTACCGTGAGCCCCCTGCCCGACGCGCCGTATCTGGAGCCGGGTGTCTCAATTGTCAGAGCCGTGGCGTAAGAAAGAGACGCACGGCAGCGTCAGGTCGGACGGGAGGAGGTGGCGGGGTGAGCCAACCCGAACCCGCGGACGACCACTGGGGGGACGAGCCGTCGTTCTCGCCGGACAGCGGTCCCGGCGACCGCCCGCCGGTCACCCACTTCCGGTCGCAGGGCGGCGGCAAGCGCAACAAGAAGGACGACGGCGAGGACCGGAGCAACTGGTCCGAGGGCGGCGCCGGTTTCGAACGCGTACCGCCGCAGGACCTCGACGCCGAGCAGTCCGTCCTCGGCGGCATGCTGCTCTCCAAGGACGCCATCGCCGATGTCATCGAGGTACTCAAGGGTCAGGACTTCTACCGTCCGGCTCACGAGACCATCTACACCGCGATCCTCGACCTCTACGCCCGCGGCGAGCCCGCCGACCCCATCACCACCGCCGCCGAACTGGTCAAGCGCGGTGAGATCACCCGCGTCGGCGGCGCCCCCTACCTCCACACCCTGGTCAACGCGGTCCCGACCGCCGCCAACGCCGAGTACTACGCCGAGATCGTCCACGAGCGCGCCGTCCTGCGCCGCCTCGTCGAGGCCGGCACCCGCATCACCCAGATGGGATACGCGGCGGACGGTGATGTGGACGAGATCGTCAACTCCGCCCAGGCCGAGATCTACGCGGTCACCGAGCAGCGCACCTCCGAGGATTACCTCCCGCTCTCCGACATCATGGAGGGCGCCCTCGACGAGATCGAGGCGATCGGATCCCGCAGCGGCCAGATGTCCGGCGTCCCCACCGGGTTCACCGATCTCGACTCCCTGACGAACGGCCTCCACCCGGGCCAGATGATCGTCATCGCGGCCCGTCCCGCCATGGGCAAGTCGACCCTGGCACTGGACTTCGCCCGCGCCTGCTCGATCGAGCACAAGATGCCCAGCGTCGTGTTCTCTCTCGAAATGGGCCGCAACGAGATCGCGATGCGCCTGCTGTCGGCCGAGGCGCGGGTCGCGCTGCACCACATGCGGTCCGGCAGCATGACGGACGAGGACTGGACCCGGCTCGCCCGCCGGATGCCGGATGTGTCGGCGGCGCCCCTCTTCATCGATGACTCGCCGAACCTGTCGATGATGGAGATCCGCGCCAAGTGCCGCCGCCTCAAGCAGCGCAATGATCTACGGCTCGTGGTCATCGACTACCTCCAGCTGATGCAGTCCGGCGGCTCCCGGCGCCCCGAGAGCCGCCAGCAGGAGGTCTCGGACATGTCCCGAAACCTCAAGCTGCTGGCGAAGGAGCTCGAAGTGCCCGTCATCGCGCTGTCCCAGCTGAACCGTGGCCCGGAACAGCGCACGGACAAGAAGCCGATGGTCTCCGACCTCCGTGAGTCCGGCTCCATCGAGCAGGACGCCGACATGGTCATCCTGCTGCACCGCGAGGACGCGTACGAGAAGGAGTCCCCGCGAGCGGGCGAGGCCGACCTGATCGTCGCCAAGCACCGTAACGGCCCCACCGCGACGATCACCGTGGCCTTCCAGGGCCACTACTCACGCTTCGTGGACATGGCCCAGACCTGAGCCTCAGGCCGGGGCGATGGTGTAGGGTCTCAGATTTCGCTGCACAGTCTCACGCCCTGCTTCATATCGGCTGCACTTATGAAGCAGCCGTGAGACCAGCAGGTCGGCGCGTTCACTCTTTCGGGCTGCTTGGCTCCAAGCTCAGGCGTCTGCTTTCGACGGCGGGCAGTCTGGTCGTACGGACCGTGGTCTGGGTGGGGGTACGGCGTGGGCATTGCTGTGGAAGTCGTGGTCAGAGTGCGCCGCCATGATGGCGACGAGGTCGAGGAGCATGCCTGGCCGGCCGCTTCCAGGGATCTGTTGGCCTCAGCGGCGCCGTGGCGGGTATTCCGCTGGCACCGAGGGCAGAAGCACTACTCGGGTACCTATTGGTCAGCGACCATGCGCGACCACGTGGTCTACGAATCCCGCCTGGAGCTGGCCCGATTGCTCTTCGCGGACTTCGATCGCAGTGTCCACGGCATCGTTGCTCAGCCCTTCCTGCTTCAGACCGTGCTGGAAGGGAAGATCCGCAAGCACATCCCGGACTATCTCCTGCTCACCGACCAGGTGCCGGTGATCGTTGACGTCAAGCCGCTGCACCGTGTGTCCAGGCCCGAGGTCGCGTTCACCTTCGATTGGACCCGGCAGGCGGTGGAGGCGCGTGGATGGAAGTACGAGGTCTGGAGCGAGCCTCCGACGGTGGAGCTGGAGAATATCCGATTCCTGGCGGGCTACCGCAGGGACTGGCTGCTCAGCGGCGCACTGCTGGAAGAGCTTCGTGGAATTGATCTCGATGGAGTGCCCTTGGGGCGGGCCGCAGCCTGTCTGGCTGGCCGGCCGGGACCTCAAGTCCGGTCAGCCATTCATCATTTGCTCTGGACGCAGGGTCTTGTTACCGATCTCGACCAGCCACTCGGCCCGTCGCACACGCTGCGGAAGCCAGCATGAGCAGGGCCGGGGCTCGCGTCGGAGTCGGTACGCGATTCCGCTACGACGGAGAGAGCGTCGAAGTGGTCGAGCTGGCGGCGACGACCGCGGGAAACGAGGTGGTCCTCAAGGACGTGCATGGCTGCGTCCGGCGACTGTCCCTGAAGGAGCTGTTGTTCTCCGACCGTGCCGAGATCGTTCCTGATCAGGCCGGTCCGTCGGCAGGTGATGCTGGGGAGATCGCTTCAGTTGTCCTGAGTCAACTGCGTGATGATGAGCGACGGAAAGTCCTGGAGCGAGCGGAACATGTCCGCGAGGTCCTGACGGGCTACCGCTCGGGCAGTGCGGAACTCGTACGTGAAGGAGAACCTCGCGCCGAGTACGGGGCCAGGGAGCCTGCCGAGGTCAAGTACGCGGCGAAGGCTCGGGAACTTGGGGTGTCGGTCCGCTCGATCAAGCAATGGGTCGCGGATTTTCGGCGTCATGGTGAGGCCGGGCTTGTCTCGAAGCATGGCTTGTCCGGGCCGACGCAGCCGTCGGTCGACGACCGGTGGGTGGAGACCGCGCTGGAGGTGATGGTCGAGCACACCGGTCAGTCGAAGCCGTCGCGGACGCTGGTGATTGAGCGGACGCGGGCCCGGGTAATCGCGCGCTTCGGTCCGGAGGTGGTGCCGCAGCCGAGCAGGGCGACTGCGTTTCGGGTGCTGGAGGGCCTGGAGCGGCGGCATCCGCTGTTCCGGCTGAGTACGAAGCGGAACCGGGATATCGCGGATCGTCCGGGAGGTCCCTACGGGAAGCTGCGGCCGACGCGGCCGGGTGAGTATCTGCTGATGGACACCACGCGGTTGGACGTGTTCGCGTTCGATCCGCTGACGTTGAAGTGGGTGCAGGCCGAGCTGACTGTAGATAGCCACTCAGCATGTTGATGAGCGGGCAGTGCTGTGCCATTGGCGATGGTGATGGCGAAGTGGTGGGTGCAGGAGGGTTGATCTTCGGGGTGCTGGGCGGCACCGTGATCATGTCCTGAACATGATCACGGCCCTCCCGCTCGTTGGCAGGCGTCCGGGAGGGCCGTGCTAGCGCCAACGGAGGGCGCTTTGGTCACGGTAGAGGTGACGGTGGCGGCTGTCGAACAGCGGCTGGCGGCGGGTGAGTTGGCGTGTCCGGATTGCGGCGGGGTGCTGGCCCGGTGGGGCTGGGGCCGGTCGCGGGGCCTGCGGGGTCCGGACGGGGTCGTGACGGTGCGGCCGCGCCGGGCGAGGTGTCGTTCCTGCGAGGCGACGCACATCCTTCTCCCGGTGTTGTCCCTGCTCAGACGGGCCGATGTGGCCGAGGTCGTCGGGATGGGCTTGGAACTGGCGGCGGCCGGGTGGGGTTGCCGGCGGATCGCGGTGCGGCTGGGCAGGCCGGTGACGACAGTGCGGGGCTGGCTGCGGTGCTGGTCGCGTCGGGCGGCCCTGACCGCGGCGGTGTTCACCTCGTGGCTGGTCGCACTGGCCGACGATCCGGCCGCGGTGCTGCCGGCCCCGGCCCGGACGGCGGCCGCGGACGCGGTCTGCGCGGTGACGGGGTTCGCGTTCGCCGCCCGGGCGAGGCTGGGGATGTTGAAGGTGCCCACCTGGTTGCTGGTCTCGGCGGCCTGCCACGGCCGCCTGCTGGCGCCGGGCTGGCCACCCGCCTGACGGCGAAGTCGATCAACACGAACTGGCCCTGACGAAGATCGGTGGGCCGGTCCCATCCTGGCGGCTGACATGT
>NZ_JASISZ010000029.1 GCF_030063355.1 Streptomyces sp. PH10-H1 | reverse complement strand
ATCGGCGGGAGGGCGTACTGGAGGCGGCCGTAGGGGGACGGCGTTTTGGCCAGCCACGACCGGGGGTCGTAGGCGTCGCCGCCGTTGGCGGTGGGGCGGATGTCGTGCAGCAGCCAGGAGGCCGTACCCGCGAGGGAGAGCCGCAGGTGCCGGCCTCCGCCCCGGTCCTGACGGTCGGTGAGGGCGCGCAGTATCGCGCCCGCGAGGAGATATCCGGTGCCGTGGTCCAGGGCCTGGGCGGGGAGCACCCCGGGGTGGCCGTCGGGGCCGGCCTCGAGGTGGGCGATGCCGCTCGCGGCCTGGACGAGGCTGTCGAAGCCACGCAGTCCGGCCCACGGCCCCTGCCACCCCCAGGCGCAGAGCTGGGCGACGATCAGTCCCGGCCGCCGTTCCAGCAGGGCCTGCGGGGCGAGGCCGTGGCGGGCCAGCGATCCGGGCCGGTAGCCGGTGATCACGACGTCGGCGGCGTCGAGAAGCCCCTCGAAGATCCGCCGGTCCCTGGACCCGCCGAGGTCCAGCAGGGTCGAGCGCTTGCCGAAGCCGGTATCGGCATGGGCGTCCGCGTACTCGGGAAGCCGCGGGGAGTCGACGCGCAGGACATCCGCGCCCAGCAGAGCCAGCGTGCGGGTGGCCACGGGCCCGGCGATGACCCTCGTCAGATCGAGGACTCGCACCCCGCCGGCCGGAGAGGACGCCGTGGCCAGCGCCCGGGGCGCCGTGTCCCCGACCCGCCGCGCCTCGACCAGCGGATGGTGCACACCGCGGCTCGCCGCCACGGCCACGGCGAGCCCGCCCGCCGCGTACACGGTCTGCTGGATCCACTGGGCGGGGAGCGTCAGCAACCGGTCCGAGAGCCGCTTGGCGAGCGCGCCGTCATCGCCCTCGTCCGGGATCCCTAGCGCGGCCAGCAGGCGGCCACGGTGGTGGGGATAGTTGGCGTGGGTCCTGACCCAGCCATCGGACGCGCGCCAGAAGCCGGACAGCGGGGCGAACGACGTCGGAGTCCTGCCGTCGATCCGCAGGTGCCGTTCACTGACGAAAGCCGTGGCCACCGACCCCTCGTCCACCCGCACCGCCGGCACGGATCCCCCGGACCGCCGCGCGGCCAGCTCCGCGGCCGCCAACGAGCACACCCCCACGGTGGCACGAGCCAACTCCCGCACCGGCAGCCGGGACGCCAGAACCCCACGTGACGCACGGTACGACACCCTCCCGCCCAACTCCGCCGCACCACCGAGTGCGGCCCAGGCGTGGGCGGTCGCTGCATCGATCCCCTGTGTCATCGGGCCATTGTCCCGCAGGCTCCGGGCTCGTGCCGATACGCATCCGCCGCGAGGCACCACAGGTGGCTTTTCACACCCCGTGCGAACTACGCGCGCCGGCAGGCGCTGTTCGCACGGCGACGGGCGGGCCGTGGAGCGGGAGGCTTTGGTGGAGGGTCCTGTCAGAGCGTGGGCGTTCGGCCGATGCGTTCTCCGACGGCCCGGCGGCAGAGGAGCACCCGTCCGGGGACAGAGTCCGATGTCACCGTGCACGTCCCGGACCCGGCGTGGGCGGGTCCGAGAAGCGGCGCGACAGCGGGCGTACGCGCATCCGCCTCCCACGCGCCGTCAGACGCCGAGCCAGCGCAGGCGTCCCGCCCCGCCTCTACTCCGAGGCGGGGCGGTCTGGTGCTCAAAGGACCGCGCTGCTCAAAGGACCGCGCTGAGGAACTCGCGCGTGCGCGTGTGCTCCGGGGACTCGAACAGCTGGTCCGGAGGGCCGGCTTCGAGGACGTGGCCGTGGTCGAACATCATCACCCGGTCCGAGACATCGCGCGCGAAGCCCATCTCGTGGGTCACGCACAGCATGGTGATGTCGGTGCTGTGGGCGATGTCCCGCAGGACGTCGAGTACGCCCGCCACGAGTTCCGGATCGAGTGCCGAGGTCACCTCGTCGAGAAGGAGGATGTCGGGCCGCATGGCGAGCGCGCGGGCGATCGCGACGCGCTGCTGCTGGCCGCCGGAGAGCTGGGTGGGGTGGGCGTCGCACTTGTCGGCGAGGCCCACCAGGTCCAGCAGCTCCCGGCCTCGCTCCGCGGCCTCGTCGCGGCTGAGGCCGAGGACGTGGACCGGCGCCTCGGTCACGTTCTCCAGCACCTTCATATTCGGGAAGAGATTGAACTGCTGGAAGACCATGCCGATCCGCCGCCGGTGTTCTCGCAGGTACTTCTCGTTCGCGGGCACGAGCTTGCCCCGGGCGCCCGGCATATGGGAGAAGGGCTGCCCGTCGACGTGGATGGTGCCCTCCGTGACGCGTTCGAGGGTCATGAGCAGCCGCAGGATGGTGGTCTTGCCGGAGCCGCTCGGTCCGATCAGAGTCACCCGCTCACCCCGTCGCAGCTGGAAGTCGAGCTGGTCCAGAACGGTGTGGTCGCCGAACCGCTTCACCACCCGGTCGAAGCGGATCATGTCCGCGACGGCGGGATCCCCGGTGCTCGCGGCGGGGGGGTCGGCTTGGGCAAGGGCGTCGTTCCTGGGGTTGGCTTCACTGAGCAAGGCGCTTCTCCAGCTTTCTCATCAGCATCGAGGTCGGATAACTCGCGACGAGGAAGATCGCGGCCGCGAGGGTGAACGCCTCCAGATAGGCGAAGTGGACGCTGCCGTATTCGTTCGCCTCATGGACCATCTCCTGCACGGTGATCACCGACAGGAACGGTGTCTCCTTGAACATGGAGATCACGTAGTTGCCCAGTGCCGGTACGACCTTCCGGACCGCCTGCGGCAGGATCACCGCGCGCCACACCCGGCCACGTGGCAGCGAGAGCGCGACGGCCGCCTCCCACTGCCCCCGGGGCACGGCGTCGATCCCGGCGCGGTACACCTCGGAGGTGTACATCGCGTAGTGGATGCCGAGCACGGCGATGCCGATGGTCAGCGGATCAAGGCTCGGCACGAGCACCCATACGGCGAACAGCTGGATCATCACCGGGGTGGAGCGTACGAACTCCACGACGACGCGGACGGGCACGGTGACCCACCGGGTCGGCGTGCGGCAGACCACGGCGATCAGCAGCCCGAGCACCATGGCGACGACGGACCCCAGCACCGTGGCGAGCAAGGTGATCCCGAAGCCGTGCAGGACCACGGGCAGCCCCTCGCGGGCGGTATTCCAGTCCCACATCACACACCACCCGCCTTCGCGGTGCAGCCGTCGGGATCGCTGACGGAGACGGGTCGCGGCTTGAGGACGCGGCGCAGGCCCGTGCCCTGGCCGAGGCGGGCCTTGGCCACCGCCTCCAGGGCTTTCATCAGCAGCGTCAGCGCGTAGGCGAGCACGAAATAGATGACCAGGAGCGTCAGATAGGCGGCCGCGGTGTTACCGGTCGACGAGCGCAACTGGTCCATCTGGAAGGTGAGATCGGAGATGGTGATCAACGACATCAGCGGGGTGCACTTCAGCAGCTGGATGAGCAGGTTGTTGAACGGCGGGATCATCTGGACCCACGCCTGGGGCAGGAGGACGCGCCGCATCCGCTGCCAGGGACTCATGTTGAGCGCGACGGCGGCCTCCCACTGCGCCCGGGGGACCGCGTTCAGCGCCCCGCGCACCACTTCGGAGCCGTAGGCGCCGTAGTTGAGGCCGAAGGCCACCACGGCGCAGGCCAGCGGCTCAAGCTTGAAGCCGAGGATCGGCAGCGCGAAGAACAGCCAGAAGAGCTGCACATACAGGGAGGTGCCACGGAGGAATTCCACGACCACCCGGGACAGACCCCGGACGAGAAGGTGCGGTGAGCCGGCCATGAGGCCGAAGGTGAAGGCGAGTACGAGGGCCAGCAGCGCGCTGAGCACGGTTGCCTGGAGGGTGACGGAGATGCCCTGCCATACGCTCGGCAGCGATCGGGAGAACTGTGCGAAGAAGTCGCTCATCAGGTTCGCTCATCACGCCTTGCACAGGTCGGCGGTCCGCAGTGTGGCGGGCGGCACTTCCTGCTTGGTGAAGCCGTACTTCCCGATCAGCGAGACGTAGTGGTCCGGGTCGCCGGTGATCTTCTTGAGGCGGCCGTTGAAGGCGTCGCGCAGGGAGGTGGCGTCGTGCCGGAAGACGGCGCCGCCGGGGCTGTACTGCTTCTTGCCCTTCAGCTCCGGCAGGAAGGGTTCGAGCACCTCGACGTCCGCGCCCTTGTTCGTCTTCGCCAGCCAGCGCAGTGATATCCCGGTGAGGGCGAAGGCGTCGATGCGCCCGGCGACCAGCGCGTCGAGCCCGTCCTGCTGCTTCGCCAGCGACTTGACCTTGGAATCCCCGACACCGGCGCTGTTGGCGTAGCCGGCCTCGACCGCGGCGGTCAGCACCCCGACCGTGGCGCCCTTGCCGGCGAACGACGCCAGGTCGCTCAGCCCCTTGGGGTTCCCCTTGCGCACCATCAGAGCGGTGGGGGAGATGAACTCCGGTTCGGAGAAGATCACCTTGTCGCAGCGTTCGGGTGTGATCGCCATACCGGCGCTGACCACGTCGAACCGGTCCGCCGCCAGTCCGGGGATGAGGGCGCCGAAGTCGGTGAGCGTGGGACGCAGCTCAGCGATGCCGAGCGCCGAGAAGATCTCCTTGTGCAGGGTCGGGGCCTCGCCGGCCAGCGCGGTGCCGTCCTTGAACCCGTACGGTGCCTCTCCGGCGAACCCGACCCGCACATAGCCCTGTTTCCTCAGTTTCGCCAGCAGATCGCCGTCCCCTTTCGGAGCACCGGTCCCGGTCTCGGTGCGGCTGCACGCCGTGAGCAGACCTGGCACCACCGCCATGCCGCCCAGGGCGGTGGTCCGGAACAGGAATCCCCTGCGGGAGAAGGCGCTGCGCTGTGACATGGATGTCCCTTCGGTCACGTGCGCCACTTTGGTGCGTGACGCCACATGAGGGCCGCCCCTACCCGGCAACACCGTTTGCATACACCGAAAATCGCAGGTGGGGGCGGTTATCCTGAGATGGGCGTGTTGCGCGTATTGCGAGGGCCGGGCCCGTTTGACGCCAAGCCGTCACCCGGCCACGATCGGAAGATCACCGGCCGGAACACGGCGGGTACGGGGACCGGCGGACGCGGAGGCGGTACGGCATGGAGACGCGGATTCTGCGGGCCCGCGACCGGACGCCCACGCCCTGGAGCAACGGCGGCGGTGTGACGCGCGAGATCGCCGCAGGACCGGCGGATACAGGGGCGGGCGCGGGTGCGGGCGCGGGTGCGGGAATTCGTACGGGCGCCGGCGCGGACATGAGCACGGCCACGACCGGCTTCGGATGGCGGGTGAGCCTCGCCGATGTGGTGGAGGACGGGCCGTACTCCGCCTTCCCCGGTGTCGACCGGATCATCACGGTGGTCGACGGCGCGGGCATGGTGCTGACCATCGACGGCGTCACGCACGCGCCGACGCTTCCGTTGCGGCCCTTGGCCTTCCCCGGCGACGCCGCGACCGGTTGCCGGCTGACGGGCGGCCCCATCGTCAATCTCAACGTCATGACCCGGCGCGGACGGGCGGCAGCCACCGTCGAGATCGTGGAGGGCCCGCACACGGCCACGGTTCCCGAGGACGGCGCTGTGCTGCTCGTCGCGTTGACGGACGATGCCGCCATCGGCCCGGAGGGCGGCTCGCTCGGCCGCTTCGACGCCGCGCTCGCAACCGGCGGCGGCAGTGGCAGCGGCACCGACTCCGGCACCGGCGGCGCGCTGACGTTGCGGCCCGGAGGCAGGGCGGCGGTCATCACCATCAGGACCATCGGGACCAGCAGCGCCAATAGACCTGTTGACAACGAGGTTTAGAGCCTCGCGGCGCTGCCGATCAGGTGGGCACGGCGGCGCCGCGGCGGGAACAGCGGGTGGGCGGGGCGGAGTCCGCCACCGCGTCGCACTGCGGGCAGACACGGTCGAGCCAGCTTCCACGCCGGCGGGCGGCATTGTCAGTGGCGGGCGGCACGATGTCCCCATGACCGAGATCACCACGGCCCACCTGGCCGACGCCGAGTCGTACGCGCAGGCCGTCACCGAGGCCGCCGCTGCATCCGCCGCCTACTACAGCGGCGGGGACTCCCGCCTCGACGACGCCTCCTACGACCGGCTGACGCGGGCGATCACGGCCTACGAGGAGCGGCACCCCGCCGAGGTCGCGCCCGACTCGCCGACCGGAAAGGTCGCGGGCGGTGCGGTGCCGGCCGGTGACGTGGAGCACTCGGCGCGGATGATGTCGCTGGACAACGTCTTCGACGGCAAGGAGCTCTCGGCCTGGGCGGATTCGCTGGGCAAGCGCCTCGGCGGGCCCGTCGGGGGAGGCTACGCCGTCGAGCCGAAACTGGACGGGGTGGCCATCGCCGCGCGCTACCGTGGCGGCCGCCTGGAGCAACTGGTCACACGCGGCGACGGCAGTCACGGGGAGGACGTCTCCCACGCCATCGGGACGATCGCCGGACTGCCGGACCGGCTGCGCAATCCGGTGACGTTCGAGGTGCGCGGGGAAGTGCTGCTGACCGCCGAGCAGTTCGAGCAGGCCAACCGCATACGTGCCGAATACGGCGCCACGCCGTTCGCCAACCCCCGCAACGGCGCGGCCGGCACCCTGCGGGCGAAGGAGCGGCCATACGTCATCGAGATGACGTTCTGGGCCTACTCCGGGCTGCCGCTGGACGGCGGCTCGCCGGAGCTGGCCGCGCTCGCCCACAGCCGCGTCATGGAGATCGTCGCGGAAGCGGGCGTGCAGACCACCGCGGCAACCCCCGTCGGGCTGCGCACCTGCGCCTCGATCGACGAAGTCCACGGCCGCGTCGAGGAGATCGCCGCACTGCGGGCGTCACTGCCGTTCGGGATCGACGGTGTGGTGATCAAGGCCGACGACCCGGCGGAACAGGAGAAGGCCGGTTTCAGCTCCCGCGCCCCGCGCTGGGCGATCGCCTACAAGCTGCCCGCCGTGGAGCGCGTGACCCGGCTGCTCGCCGTGGAATGGAACGTCGGCAGGACGGGCGTCATCGCGCCCCGGGCCGTGCTCGAACCCGTCGAGATCGACGGAACCACCGTCTCCTACGCCACGCTCCACAACCCGGCCGACATCACCCGCAGGGACCTGCGGATCGGTGACCAGGTCACCGTCTACAAGGCCGGCGACATCATCCCGCGCATCGAGGCCCCGGTGGTCCAGCTCCGCACCGGGGACGAGACGCCGATCGACTTCCCCGCCGAGTGCCCTCGTTGCGCCTCCGCCATCGATACCAGCCAGGAGCGCTGGCGCTGTGTGCGCGGCCGGGAGTGCGGACAGCTCGCCTCGATCCGCTACGCGGTGGCGCGCGACACCCTCGACATCGACGGGATGGGCCACAAACTCATCATCCAGCTGGTGGAGTCCGGCCAGGTCACCGACTTCGCCGACGTGTTCACCCTGACCCGCGAACAGCTGCTGGGCCTGGACCGGATGGGAGAGGTGAGCGCCGACAAACTGCTGGCCGCGATCGCCGCCGCCAAGGACCGGCCTCTGAACCGGGTGTTCTGCGCCCTGGGAGTCCTTGGCACCGGACGCAGCATGTCCCGGCGGATCGCCCGGCACTTCGGCACGATGGACGCCATCCGCACGGCAGACGCCGGTGCGCTGGAGGCCGTCGCCGGCATCGGCGGTGAGAAGGCCCGGGTCGTCGTCGCCCAGATCGCCGAGCTGGCCCCGCTCATCGGCAAACTCATAGCCGCCGGGGTGAACATGACCGAGCCCGGAGCGCCGGTGCCCGAGCCCCTCGATGCCGACGCGGGCGAGCCTCAGGACACTCCGCCGGCCGGCCCTCTGGCGGACATGACGGTCGTGGTCACCGGCAGCATGACCGGCGCGCTGGCCGAGCTGTCGCGCACCGCGATGAACGAGCTGATCGAGAGGGCGGGCGGCCGGGCGTCGTCGAGCGTGTCGAAGAAGACCAGCCTGCTGGTCGCCGGGGAGAAGGCGGGCTCCAAGAAGGCCAAGGCGGAGGAGCTCGGGATCCGGGTGATCGCCCCTGCGGAGTTCGCCGAACTGCTCGGCCCGTTCATATCGTGAGCCGCCTGCCGTGGGCTTCATGCCGTGGCCGTGACGGGGGCTTCATGCCATGAGCTCACGCCGTGCGTGTCACGCCGTGGCTTCGCCCAGATAGACCCAGAGCCCGTCCTCCCGTACGAAACGGCTCAGCTCGTGCTGTGAATCCGCCTGCCCGTGGAGGCTGAAACGAGCCCGGAACTCCACGGTGCCCTCGGTATGGAACGGGCTGCCGTCCGCCGTCCCGATGATCTCCAGCCGTGTCCAGCGCTGGTCCGGATCGAACCCGATGTCGGACGGCCGGGTCGTGGAGTGCCACGTCCTGAGCAGGTAAGCGGCATCGCGGACGGCGAACGCGCTGAAGCGCGAGCGCATGAGCCGCTCAGCGGTGGGGGCCGTGGCCCGGCCGCTGTGGAACCGGCCGCAGCAGTCGCGGTAGGACTCGCCGAGTCCGCAGGGGCAGGGCGAGGCGGCGAGTGCCGTCGTCGGTGGGCGTGCGCTGTTCTTGGTCACCCCATGATTGTGACGGCCCCGCGGATTGATCACCGCCGGGCGCGCTCCGTCCGCAGGCGCTGCGCCTGCGGCGGATCGCGGCCCTCCGCCACATCGGCCAGCACCTCCGACAGAGGAAGGGGCTGCCGTCCCACCCGCACCTCAAGCAGCGCGCGGAAGCAGGCGTCGCAGAGAACCAGCGGATCACGCAGGCCGAGATCGCGGACCGTCCGATCGGCACGGCCGCATTCGTCACAGGCTGCCGGACCTCCTGATCCCGCCACAATGTCGATGCTGCGCCCGGATCGGCCCGCCGGGTAGGGGGCATCCCCGTCTCACAGGCGCGGACCTGACGGGACAGGTGCGCCCTCCGGCGGCACACGGACCGCGGAACGGTCCCGTCCGGCGCAGGCGTGCTGTCCGAAAACCACGCCCCGAAATCGCGGCGCAGGCCCAGTGGTTGACGCCTGGCGGCCCGTTCCCGAAGCCCGTCGTAGGCGGATGGTAAAGAGCCTTGACAGTCTGTTGGTCTAGTCCAATCATGGTCGTTACTCGGCTCTCCCCGCGTAAGCGCATCGCCCATCCCCCCATTCCGCTGTCTCACTTTGTGGGAGCGTTCATGAGACGACCCAGATCCGTCCAAGTGCTGTTGGCCGCACTGGTCACGGCCACCGCATCCCTCGGCTTGGTGGTCGCGGGCGGCGGCGCCGCGCACGCGGCGACGCCCATCCCCGCCCACGTCTTCGCGCCCTACTTCGAGGCGTACAACGGCGACAGCCCGGCAGCGCTGTCCGCGCAGTCGGGAGCGAAGTATCTGACGATGGCGTTCATCCAGACGCCGTCGAAGGGCTCCTGCACCCCGTACTGGAACGGCAACACGGGCATGCCCATCGCCTCGTCCAGCTTCGGCGCCGACATCGCCACCATGCGGGCGGCCGGCGGGGACGTCATCCCGTCCTTCGGCGGCTACACCGCGGACAACACCGGCACCGAGCTCGCGGACAGCTGCACGAACGTCAACTCCATCGCGGCCGCCTTCGAAAACGTCATCACCACCTACGGTGTGACACGGATCGATCTCGACATCGAGGACAATTCGCTCACCAACACCGCCGGAATCGACCGCCGAAACAAGGCCATCAAGCAGGTCGAGGACTGGGCGGCGGCCAACGGCCGCACCATCCAGTTCGCGTACACCCTGCCCACCACCACCAGCGGTCTCGCCTCCAGCGGACTGGCCGTCCTGCGCAACGCCGTGACGAACGGCGCCCGCATCGACGTCGTGAACCTGATGACGTTCGACTACTACGACGGCGCCTCCCACCAGATGGCCACCGACACCGAGACCGCCATCACCGGCCTGCGTGGTCAGCTGGGCACGCTCTACCCGTCGAAGAGCGACGCGCAGCTGTGGGGCATGACCGGCATCATCGAGATGCCCGGCATCGACGACTTCGGCCCGGGGGAGACCTTCAACACGGCCGACGCGGCCACGGTCTACAACTGGGCCGTCTCCAAGGGCGTCGCCGCACTGTCCTTCTGGGCACTCCAGCGCGACAACGGCGGCTGCCCCGGCACCGGAGGATCGGACTCCTGCTCGGGCATCGCCCAGAGCACCTGGTTCTTCAGCCACGCCTTCGAGCCCTTCACCGGCGGAGGCGGCCCGGTCACCAATGACTTCTCCGTCACCACCACTCCGGCCTCCGGCTCGGTGAACCCCGGCGGATCGGTGATCGCGACGGTGAAGACCGCTGTGACGGCCGGCTCGGCGCAGACCGTGAATCTGACCGCGTCCGGCGCTCCCGCAGGGGTGACGCTGGCCGTCAGCCCCGGATCCGTCACCGCCGGAGTGTCCGCGACACTGACGGCCACCGCCTCCGCATCCGCGGCGGCCGGAACGTATCCGGTGACGATCACCGGCTCGGCACCGTCCGGCAGCCACACCGCGAGCTACACCCTCACGGTCACCGGCCCGGGCGGCTCGGGCGTGCTGGTGAACGGCGGCCTGGAGACCGGCAGTCCGGCCCCGTGGGCCTGCCAGCCCGGGGGAGCGGTCGTCGCCAGTCCGGCCCACACCGGCGCCCACGCACTGCAGGTGGCACCCACCTCGGGCCAGACAGGTGAGTGCGGCCAGAGCGTCGCCCTGTCGCCGAACCACAGTTACGCGCTGTCCGGCTGGGTGCAGGGCAACTACGCCTACCTCGGGGTGAGTGGCGGAGCGTCGGCCAGCACCTGGACGTCGTCAGGCGGCTGGACCAGGCTCACCGTCCCCTTCACCACCGGCGCCTCGGGGACAGTCACCGTCTATCTGCACGGCTGGTACGCGCAGGGCAACGTTTACGGGGACGACTTCTCGATCACCTAGCACCCTCGTTACCCTGGTCCCGGCCTGCTCGGTCGGCATACGGTCCTCTAGAGTCGCACCCAACGTCTACAATCCTGTAGACGTTGGGTGCGCCCGTGAGGGCCCCCGTTGACCACGGCGCCGCCAAGCCGGTCATTCCACGCCAAATCCAGGGACGGGACCCAATGAGTGCGATCGGCGTCGGCCAAGCCGCCATTCTCGGAGTGGTGGAAGGGCTCACCGAATTCCTCCCGGTGTCCTCCACCGGCCACCTCAAGATCACCGAGGGGCTGATGAACATCCCGGTGGACGACAAGGCGGTGGTCGGCTTCACGGCGGTGATCCAGGTCGGGGCCATCGCCGCCGTCCTGGTCTACTTCTTCAAGGACATCGTGCGGTTCGCCAGCGCCTGGGGACGCGGTGTCGTGAACAAGCGCGAACGCGACAACCACGACTACAAGTTCGCCTGGTGGGTCGTCTACGCCACGATCCCGATCGTCGTGGTCGGCCTCCTCGCCAAGCCCCTCATCGAGAGCACGCTCGCCTCGCTGTGGGTGGTGGCCGGTTCCCTCATCTTCGGCAGCATCGTGATGTGGGTGGCCGAGCAGATGGCCCGGTTCAAGCGCGGTGAGGACGAGATCACCCTCAAGGACGCCATGATCGTGGGCTCTTCGCAGATTCTCGCGCTGCTCTTCCCCGGCTTCTCCCGCTCCGGCGCCACGATCTCCACCGCCCTGATCCGCGATCTGGACCGAGTGGCCGCGACCCGGCTGTCGTTCTTCCTGTCGATCCCTGCCCTGACCGGCGCGGGGATCTACGAACTCAAGGACGCCACGGGCGGCGGCGTCGGCGCCGTGTCGCTCGCCGTGGGCACGCTGGTGTCGTTCGTGGTCGCCTACGCTTCGATCTCCTGGCTGTTGAAGTTCGTCGCCAAGCACTCCTTCAACGTCTTCGTGGTCTATCGCATCATCATCGGCGTCCTCCTCTTCGGCCTGCTCAGCACCAACGTCCTGAGCGCCTGAGCCTCCGACTGCCTGAGCCTCCGACTGCCTGAGCCTCTGACTGCCTGAGCCCCTGGCGGCCTGACGGGGGCCGTCAGGGCGCATCGGCGTGACCGTCAACTGCCTCCGGATCGACGGTGTGTGCCGTCGATCCGGGGGTAGGCGAGGGTCCGAAGAAGCGGACTTCCTGAGGAGGGCCCGATGGCCGGTTCGGTAGTGGCGAAGACCTCTGTGGCCTCCGGGCGATCGGCTGCGGCGGACGGGGACCGGTCGGAACTGCCGCGCTTGGAGTGCCCGGGGAAACTGGCGCCCAAGGACGCGCGACAACTGTCGAAGCTGTTCTTCGACCGGCTGCGGACCCTGGACGAGGGCACGCACGATTACCAGTACGCCCGGAACACGCTCATCGAACTGAACATCTCGCTGGTGAACTTCGCCGCCGGCCGGTTCCGCAACCGATCCGAGCCGCGTGAGGACATCGTGCAGGTCGGCACCATCGGCCTGATCAAGGCGATCGACCGGTTCGACCTGTCGCGCGAGGTGGAGTTCACCACCTTCGCCATCCCGTACATCACCGGTGAGATCAAGCGGTTCTTCCGGGACACCAGCTGGGCCGTGCACGTCCCGCGCCGCCTGCAGGAACTGCGGCTGGAACTTGCCAAGGCCAACGAGGAACTGGCCGGCCGGCTGGACCGCGCGCCCACCACCGGTGAGCTGGCGGAGCTTCTCGACCTCACCCCCGCGGAGGTCACCGAGGGCCAACTGGCCAGCAACGGGTACGTCGCCGGGTCCATCGACATCCCCGCGGGCGAGGAGGAGGGCAGCAGTGAAGGCGCGCTGGCCGACCGGCTCGGGGACATCGACCCCGCCCTCGAGAACGTGGAGAATTTCCATGCCCTCAAGCCGCTGCTGGCCGGACTCGCCCCGCGTGAGCGCCGCATCCTGCGGATGCGGTTCGGCGCCGAGATGACGCAGGCGGAGATCGGCGCCGAACTGGGCATCTCCCAGATGCATGTCTCCCGGCTGCTCAACCGGACCTTGACGCGGCTGCGCGGTCAGCTGCTGGTGCAGGAGTGACACTCGTCGCCGGTCTGTCCTGAATTGCCGGACGGGCTGGCCGGGCTGGCCGGGCTGGAAAATCAAGCCCGTCCCGGCGATTGACCGGGGACGGCACTAGCGGGTGAGGGCGAAGTACACGCGGAGGGTCGTACCGGCCGCTGTCGTGTAGATCCGGACCAGGTCGGCCAGGTGGTTGACGAGCAGCATGCCGCGGCCGCCGGGTGTGGCGCGCCGGACGGGCACGCGGCCGACGAGCGGATCGGTGAGGTGTCCCCGGTCGCGCAGTTCACACACGAGGTGTCCGGCCTCGGTCCACACCCGCAGTGTGCCGGAGCCGCCGCCGTGCAGGATGGCGTTGGTGGCCAGCTCGTTGACGGCCAGCTCCACGTCCGGGATCCGGTCGCGGTCCAGGCCGGCGCACATGGCGTACCGGTACGCCGCGAGCCGGGGCTCGGTCAGGGTGGCGTCGTCGAAGGCGAGCACCTGCGCGCCGTCCGGGGCCTCCGGCAGCGGAACGTTCCAGTCGGCCACGACACGCGTGGGGGCGTAGTCCGGGCTGGGCACGCTGCCCGTGTCGTCGATGAGGACCGGGTGGGTGGCGGCGGCGTCGGCCAGGACGGCCGGGCTCAGCTGTTCGGCGTCGTAGGGGCACAGGATCGTCACGTCGCGGTCGGCGAAGGCGAGGTTGATCAGTGCCTCGTGCTGGACGCAGGCCGGGTACTCGACGGCCGAGCGTCCCGGCCAGATCGGTTCGCCGATGATCCGCACCCGGCGGTCGGGGTAGGCGTCGGCGAAGGCCCGCAGCACGCCGGGGATGATCCGGCCCGGATTGCGGCCGGCCTGCGTCATGTCGAGCAGGTGCGCGTCACCGGCGCGGCCGTGGAGTGCCTTCGCCAGCAGGTCCAGGTTCGGCCCCGGAACAGCGACGGCGACCGGCTCCCCGCGGTCGAGGCCCTCGGTGATGAAGGGCACGGTTCCCGCGAGGAAGTCGTCGGGGCCGCGGTAGAAGAGTGCCGGGTGCGCGAATCCACCACCGCGTGCCGCGTCCTGCAGTTCCCGGCTCATCTCCGCCAACCCCTCCATCGATGGCGGCCCCGTCCGCGATCACTCTGCGGTTTCCGCCCCGAGGGTTCATTGTGCTCGCTGGGGAGTCTGCCCGCCTCGAGCCGAAGGATTACACCGTGGTCCTTCCGAGGTCGTACGGCGGCCCCGGAAGAAGTCCTGGCGTGTGGCCCGGGAAGGCGGGATGCTGGTCTAGCCTCCCAAGTGGCAGGCAACATTTGTCATGTGGCAACTAAGAGGAAAGTGCCTCGGGGCGCCCGCTCGGCATGCGGTGACGACGTGATGGCGGGATGAGGGCTGGCATGGGCGACATGGTGAATGCGGACGCGCGGGTGAGACCGCCGCGGAGCCGGTCGGGCGGTGAGCAGGACGGGACCGGGGACCGCGCGGCGGATCGCACCGGGCCGGTCGGCGAGCCGGAACTCCGCAGGTTGCTCGTGGGACTGACGGCCGTACGAGACGGTGATTTCGGCACCCGGCTGCCCGGCGACGGCACAGCGCTGCTCGGCGAGATCGCCACCGTCTTCAACGGCATGGTCGACCAGCTGTCGCTGTTCACCTCCGAGGTGACCCGGGTGGCCCGCGAGGTCGGCAGCGACGGGCGGCTCGGCGGCCAGGCGGTCGTACCGGGCGTGTCCGGAACGTGGAAGGACCTCACCGACTCCGTCAACGTCATGGCGGGCAACCTCACCACCCAGGTCCGCTCGATCGCGCAGGTCTCGACGGCCGTCGCCAAGGGCGACCTGTCGCAGCGGATCAGCGTCGAGGCGAAGGGCGAGGTCGCCGCGCTGGCCGAGGCGATCAACACGATGGTCGGCACCCTGTCCGCCTTCGCCGACGAGGTGACCCGGGTCGCCCGCGAGGTCGGCACCGAAGGCATGCTGGGCGGCCAGGCCCGGGTGCCCAACGTGGCCGGCACGTGGAAGGACCTCACCGACAACGTCAACTCCATGGCCAACAACCTCACCAGCCAGGTCCGCAACATCGCGCAGGTGACCACCGCCGTCGCCCGGGGCGACCTCACCCGCAAGATCGACGTGGACGCGCGCGGTGAGATCCTCGAGCTCAAGACCACGATCAACACGATGGTCGACCAGCTGTCGTCGTTCGCCGCCGAGGTGACCCGGGTGGCCCGCGAGGTGGGCAGCGAGGGCCGGCTCGGCGGCCAGGCCGAGGTCGAGGGCGTCTCGGGGACCTGGAAGCGGCTCACGGAGAACGTCAACGGGCTCGCGGGGAACCTCACCCGGCAGGTCCGTGCCATCGCCGAGGTCACCGGCGCGGTCGCCGAGGGCGACCTGACCCGGTCGATCTCGGTGGACGCCTCCGGCGAGGTCGCCGACCTCAAGGACAACATCAACTCGATGGTCGAGTCGCTGCGCGAGACCACCCGGGCCAACCAGGAGCAGGACTGGCTCAAGTCCAACCTCGCCCGGATCTCCGGCCTCATGCAGGGCCGCCGGGACCTGGGCGTCGTCGCCGAACTGATCATGGACGAGCTGACGCCGCTCGTCGCCGCGCAGTACGGGGCGTTCTATCTGGCCGAGGACACACCCGAGGGCACCGAGCTCCAGCTCATCTGCTCCTACGGCTACCCGTCCGGCACCGGATCGCAGGACCGGCCCAGCCGTTTCAGGCTCGGCCAGTCCCTCGTCGGCCAGGCGGCCCGCAGCCGCCGCACCATCGCCGTGGACGACGTCCCGGCGGGCTATGTGATCTCCTCGGGGCTCGGCCACACGCCCCCCGCCAGCCTGATCGTGCTGCCGATCGTCGTGGAGAACCAGGTGCTGGGCGTCATCGAGATCGCCTCCGTGCACCGGTTCACGCAGATCCACCGGGACTTCCTCGACCAGCTCATGGAGACCATCGGCGCCAACGTCAACACCATCGTCGCCAACGCCCGCACCGACGAACTGCTGGGCGAGTCGCAGCGGCTCGCCGCCGAGCTGCAGGCGCGCTCCGGCGAACTGCAGGTCAGGCAGGAGGAGTTGCAGAGCTCCAACGCCGAACTGGAGGAGAAGGCGGCCCTGCTGGCCACCCAGAACCGCGACATCGAGACCAAGAACCTGGAGATCGAGCAGGCCCGCCAGGAGCTGGAGGAGCGTGCCCAGCAGCTCGCGCTCGCCTCGAAGTACAAGTCCGAGTTCCTGGCCAACATGAGCCATGAGCTGCGCACCCCGCTCAACAGCCTCCTGGTGCTGGCCCAGTTGCTCGCCCAGAACCCGCACCACAACCTCACGTCCAAGCAGGTCGAGTACGCGGGCGTCATCCACTCCGCCGGATCCGACCTGCTCCAGCTGATCAACGACATCCTCGATCTGTCCAAGGTCGAGGCCGGCCGGATGGACGTCGCTCCCGAATGGGTTCCGCTGCGGCAGCTGGTGGACTACGTGGAGTCCACCTTCCGCCCGCTGACCACCCAGAAGGGCCTGGACTTCCGGGTCGAGGTGGTGCCCGGTGCGCCCACGGAGGTCCTCACCGACGACGCCCGGCTGCGGCAGGTCCTCGGCAATCTGATGTCCAACGCGGTGAAGTTCACCGAAGCGGGCGAGGTCGCGCTGCGCGTCTTCGCGGCCACGCCCGCCGGCCTCCCGCCGTCGGCGAGATCCCAGGGACCCATGCTGGCCCTGGAGGTGCGCGACACCGGCATCGGCATCGCGGAACAGCAACTCGAAGCGATCTTCGGCGCCTTCCAGCAGGCCGACGGCACCACCAGCCGCCGCTACGGCGGCACCGGCCTGGGGCTGTCCATCAGCCGGGAGATCGCCCAGCTGCTGGGCGGCACCATCCAGGCGGCCAGCGCTCCCGGCGAGGGCAGCGTCTTCACCTTCCATCTGCCCGTCGCCCGGCCCGACTTCGCGGCTCTGCAGGGCGCCGCGACCGGAGGCGACGCGGTCGCGGAGCCGCTCGTCCTGTCATCGCCGGAACCGGAGCGGGAGCGGCACCAGGAGCAGGAACGGCAGTGGAACCGGAACCGGGCGGCGGGCGAGCGGGAGTCCGAGCGGCGCCGGCTGCTGGTCATCGAGGACCAGCAGCGCGGGCTGCTCTCGCTCGTCGCCGAAAGCGTCGTCGCCGACCTCGATCACGGCCGGGGCCCGGCCGACCCGCGCGGCCGGGTGCGGCTGCGCAGCGCGGCGGGGGCAGTGGAGGCGGCGGAAGCACTCACCACCGAGCCCTACGACTGCGTGGTGCTGGGACTGGACGCGAACGGGGAGGGCGGCCTGCGCTCCCTCGATGCGATCATGAGCGATCCGGCGCTGCGAGAGGTGCCCGTCCTCGTCCACCCCACCCGGCGGCTGGACCCGGCGCAGGAACGGCTGATCGCCGAGCGGGCCCGCACCCGTCCGCTGGAAGTGCTCGCCGGTCTTGACGAGTTGCGTGAGCGCATCGCCCGCCACCTGACGTCGCACCGGCCGCGGGAGGCAGCGGGTGGCGGCGCGAACGCCCGCGGGCTCGAGGGCCGGACGATCCTGGTGATCGACGACGACACCCGCAATGTCTTCGCGCTCACCAGCATGCTCGAACTCCACGGAGTGCGGGTCCTGCACGCGGAGAACGGTCGCAAGGGCATCGACGCCCTGGATCTGAACCCCGCCGTCGACCTGATTCTGATGGATGTGATGATGCCGGAGATGGACGGCTACGCGGCCACCGCCGCGATCCGGGCGATGCCCGAGTACGCCGATCTGCCGATCATCGCGGTGACCGCCAAGGCGATGCACGGGGACCGGGAGAAGAGCCTGGCCTCCGGCGCCAACGACTACGTCACCAAACCGGTGGACTCCGCCGCACTGGTGGCCTGTATACGGCGCTGGCTGCGGTAGACCACCCGCCACTTGCCCGCCGCTCACGCTCCTTCCTGCTCACGCTCCTTCCCGCGCCCGGACCGGACAGCTGGCCGGACACCTGGCCGGACCCTGATCCCGACCCGGAGGACCCGCCCGTGGACGACCGCATGCCGGATACCCCGCAGGACACCGACACGCCGGCAGCACCCGGCGCGCACGCGGTGACCGGAACGGGCGGGCACGGTGTGGAACGGCTGGCTGCCGTCGTGGAGGGTTTGCAGCGGCGGCTCGAGGCGCAGGAGAGCGCCGCCGCCGCTCGGGGACTGATCGAGCTGGCGAAGGGGATCCTGGTCGAACGCGGCCTGGACGGCCCCGCCGAGGCGGCCAGACATCTGGAGCAGCTCGCGGCCCGTGCCGGTCTCCCGCAGGCCGAGCTGGCCGCCGACATCGTCAACGAAGCGGCTCACGACCCGCTGTCGCGGGCCGGCCCGGTCCCGGAGGACGACGACGGGGCCGACCGCGCGGCGCCTCCCGCGTCCGTACGGCTGCGGGTCGCCGAGTCGGGAGCGCTCAGCGGCACCGACGCGCAAACGGTCGCGCAGTCGCTGCTGGTCCACGCGTTGGAGCCGCTGGGCGCCACCGCCGCCGCGGTGTGGCGGGCCGCCCCCGACGGATCGCTCACCCTCGCCGGCAGCGCGGGGTTCCCCGACGCGGAGGCCGTCCGCTGGCGGTATGTGCCGCCCCGGGTGGGGACGCTGGCCCAGCAGGCGCTGGAGTCGCACCGGACGCTGTGGCACGGCGCACCGCCGGCCGCCGCGGCGTCCATCGGCAGGTCCGGTGCCAGCAACGGAGCCCGGGCGCTGATACCCGCCCAGCGCGCCGGCCGCACGGTGGGCGTCCTGGAAGTGTGCTGGCCGGAACCCGGCGGGCCGCTGCCGCCCGCCGTCCACCGCCAGCTCACCGCCCTGGCCGGGCTGTGTGCCCACACTCTCGACGGAACCGGCCCCGCCGACCAGCCCGCCGGCGGCGAACCGGACCGCGCCGACAGCGCCGCCCGACTCGCCGGCCTCGCCGACGGGCTCCTGAATCCCGCCCTGGTCCTCCGCCCACTCCTGGACGACCAGGGACAGGTCCGCGACTTCCGCATCACGTACACCAACGCCCGCTTCGCGGACTTCGCCGGCCGCCCCCGTGCCGACCTCACCGGACGCCGGCTGCTGGAGGCCTACCCGCTCGCGGCCGCCGAGGGCGGGCTGTACGAACGGGCGGAGTGCGTTCACGCCACCGGCGAGGCGTTCCGTACCGACCGGATGGTGCTCCCGGCCGTCATGGACGACGCGACGCCGACCGCGACCGCGGCCCTGGGCATCGGACGGTTCGGCGACGCCCTACTGGTGACCTGGCGCACCGAGGACGAGGTGACCCGGCTGGCGGCCCTGGTGGAGCACACCCAGCGCCTCGGCCGGATCGGCGGCTTCGAGGAGACCCCGGCGACCGGCGAGGTCATCTGGAACAGCCAGCTCTTCGACATCTACGGGCTGCCGCCGCAGTCCCTGCCGATCCCACTGGAACGGCTGCGGCACCACGCTCACCCTGATGACGCCGACGTCATCGGCCGCTTCCTGCGGGCGGTTCTGCACCAGCGCCGCCCCGCCTCGACGGCGTTCCGCCTGCTGCGCCCCGACGGTGTCGTCCGGTACATCCGCGTGGTCGCGGAACCGGCGGCGGATCCGGCGGGCGGTCCGATGACCGTACGCGGCGCCTACCAGGACGTCTCCGCACAGCACTGGACGGAGGTCGCCCTGGCGGCCACCCGCGACCAGCTCGCCGACTCCGAGCAGCGCGCCGACGAACGCGACCTGCTCGCCCTGCAGTTGCAGCGCGCCATCATGCCGGCGGCCCCCGCCCCCATCGACGCGTCCGGACTGCAGGTCGCGGTCCGCTACCGCCCGGCGGAGAAGGGCCATCTGGTCGGCGGCGACTGGTACGACGCCGCCGTGCTGCCCAGCAAACAGGTCCTGCTGGTGGTCGGAGACATCGCGGGACACGGGATCCACGCGGCCACCGGCATGGTGGTCCTGCGCAACGCCCTGCGCGGCCTGGCGGCGACCGGCGCCGGCCCGGGCCAGCTGCTGGGCTGGCTCAACGCCGTCGCCCACCGGCTCACCGAAAATGTCACGGCCACCGTGGTCTGCGGCCTGTACGACCCGCCGACCCGGGTGGTCCGCTGGGCCAGGGCCGGACATCCGCCGCCGGTCCTCGTCCGGGGCGCACGGTCCATGGTGCTGCCGATGCCCGCGGGCATCCTGCTGGGCGCCGTCGCCGAGGCGCACTACGTGGAGGAGACCCTCGTCCTGGAGTCCGGCGACACCCTGCTGATGTACACCGACGGACTGCTGGAGCGCCGTGACCGCACGGTCAACCAGGCGCTGGAACAGCTGTTGCGTGATGCCGGGCCGTCCACCGGCGACCTGGAGGAGGACCTGGACCGGTTGCTCACCCACAGCAACTCCGACACCGACGACGACACCTGCGTCATCGGCTTCCGGCTGCGGTGAATCCGGCCGGCCCGGCCGGCCCGGCCGGCCCGGCCAGCCCCTCCCGCCCGGTGAGCACGATGTGAGCCGGGGACCGCGGTTACGCGATGTGCGCGGAAACGGCGGAGACGTCCAGCGCCGCGCGCAGGGAAGTTCCCGGCCCGGCCGCGTCCCGGAAGGCGCGCAGCCCGCTCAGCAGTTCCGTCCGCGCGGACGGCGGCATCGTGGCCAGGACCTGCGAGAGCTGTTCACGGCGCCGGTCCCGCAGTTCGTTGAGGAACGCCTCCCCGCGCCCGCTGAGCCGCAGCCGTACCTCACGGCGGCTGGCCGGATTGGGATCGCGTTCGAGGAATCCGACGGCCTGCAGGCGGTCGCAGAGTCTGCTGACGGACGGCGGGGCCGATCCCAGCGCCGCGGAGAGGGTGCGCAGATTGATGCCCTCGTTGTCCGCGAGTATGAAGAGCACGCGCAGCTGCGAGGCGGACACCGGGGCGGCGGCATCGTCGCGCCCGCGCCCCCACAACACCTCAAGAAGCTCGGTGATCTCCGAGGCGGCGCCTGCCGTCTCCTCAAGGCGGGTTGCGGATCGGGAGGAGTGCATACCCTTCACCTTCGCATCGTCCGACCCCGCCTGTCAGCTTTCAGGTCTCCGCCGGTGAGTACCGCCCCACCGGCCACAGGTGCGTCCGGCCATCGGCGAACGCCCCTTCGCACCTACCCGGCCCGCCCCCACCGGTCGTCGTTCACTGGCGGTACGTCTCCAGCAGCCGGAGCCAGATCTCGCTGATCGTCGGGTAGGCGGGGACGGCGTGCCACAGCCGGCCCACCGGGATCTCGCCGGCGATGGCCATGGTGGCGGACTGCAGGAGTTCGCTGACGCCGGGGCCGGCGAAGGTGGCGCCGATGAGGTGGCCGCGGTCCAGGTCGATGACGATGCGGGCCTGACCGCGATAGCCGTCCTGGTAGAGGGAGGCGCCCGCGACCTGTCCCAGGTCGTGGTCGATGACGCGGACCCGGCGCCCGGCGCGTTCGGCCTCCTGCGCGGTCAGGCCGACGGAGGCGATCTCGGGTTCGGTGAACACCACTTGCGGGACCGCCGCCACGTCGGCGGTCGCGGCGTGCGGGCCCCAGGGCGAGGTGTCCAGCGGGCGGCCCGCGGCGTGGTCGCCGATGGCGGCGCCCGCGATGCGGGCCTGGTACTTGCCCTGATGGGTCAGCAGCGCGCGGTGGTTGACGTCGCCGACCGCGTACAGCCAGCCGCCGTCGACGGCGGTGACCCGGCAGGTGTCGTCGACTTCCAGCCATGATCCATCGGTGAGGCCGACGGTCTCAAGACCGAGGCCGTCGGTCCGCGGGGCGCGGCCGGTGGCGAACAGCACCTCGTCGGCCTCGATCTCCTCCCCGCCGGCCAGGACCACCGTCACCGGGGAGGACGGTGTCTCCCGGCGGACGGCCGCCACGTCGATTCCGGTGCGCACGACCGCTCCGGCCTCGGTCAGGGACGCCGCGACCGATTCGCCGGCGAAGGGCTCCATCCGGGGCAGCAGCCCCGGGCCGCGCACCAGCAGGGTGACCTGCGCGCCGAGTGCCTGCCAGGCCGTCGCCATCTCGACGCCGACCACGCCGCCGCCCACCACGACCAGCCGGCCGGGGACCGCCGGCGCCGAGGTGGCCTCCCGGCTCGTCCACGGGCGCGCCTGTGCGAGGCCGGGCAGGTCCGGCAGGAGGGCGCGGCTGCCGGTGCAGACGGCCACCGCGTGACGGGCGGTCAGCAGCAGGTCCGTCCCCTCGGTGGTACGGACGCGCACCTGCCGTGGGCCGTCGAGCCGGCCCTGGCCGCGCACCAGGTCGACACCGACCGATTCCAGCCATGACGCCTGCCCGTCGTCCTTCCAGTGCGAGGCGAAATCGTCCCGTCTGGCCAGTACGGCGGCGGCGTCGAGGCCGCCGCTCACGGCTTCGCGCGACCCGGCGACGCCCCGGGCGCCCGCCAGCGCGGCCACCGGGCGCAGCAGCGCCTTGCTGGGCATACAGGCCCAGTAGGAGCATTCGCCGCCGATCAGTTCGCTCTCCACGACGACGGTGGTCAGACCGGCGGCGCGCGTGCGGTCCGCGAGGTTCTCACCCACCGGGCCCGCGCCGATCACAATGACGTCGTACGTCGTGGTCCCGGGTGACTGGAGGGAGTGGTTCATGAAGGGGCCTGTCTGCAGGGGGCGGGCGTCCGGGTGCCATCTTTGCGGACCGGCCCCCCTACGGCCACCACCCGCCACGCGGGCGGGGAGGGGTGCGGACGGCGCCGGTGGGGCGAGTTCCATTTGATTGGTCCAGACCCTTGACGCGACCATGATCACGCGAGTTCAACCACCCCTTGAACTAAGTGGTGATAAAAGAAGTCTCGACCCTGCAACTTCCATACGTGGCCTCTCCCGGCAGCCGCCTCCGACCCCCCACCAGCTCTCCGGCGGCTCGTCCCACCACGGCCACCCACCTCGGCCGCACCGCAGTCCCGCACGCCCTCACGACCGGCCGCAGCATGCCCGGAGCCGCACCACATCGGCGCCGTGCCGTGGTCTGCGCACCACACGGTCAGGACCCCGCCACCCCTGCGGCGGCGGGCACCCCCACGCGCTTTCCCTGCGCACCTTCCGGAGGACAGCCATGCCCTGGTCACGTCTGAAGAAAACCCTGGTCGCCGCGGCGATCCCGGTCATGTCCGCCGGGCTGCTGCTCGGCAGCAGCCCGGCCGCGAACGCCGCGGCCAACCCCGGGCCCGGATTCCCCGATTCCCCGCGCACTACGCGGCCCCCTACGTCGAGACCTGGAACTCGCCCTCCGCGATGGCCAGCGCCCAGGCCGCCACCGGTCTGAAGTACTTCACCCTCGCCTTCGTCATCGGCGGCGGTGGATGCAACGCGACGTTCAACGGCTCCACCGACATCGGCGACGCCGGATGGACCAGTGCCATCAACAGCCTGCGCGCCTCGGGCGGCGATGTCATCGCCTCCTTCGGCGGCGCCTCCGGTACCGAACTCGGCCAGGCATGTACGTCGGTATCCACCCTCCAGGCCCAGTACAAGAGAGTCATCGACACCCTCAACCTCACCCGCATCGACCTCGACATCGAAGGCGGAGCGCTCAACGACACCGCCGCCAACGACCGCCGCAACCAGGCGCTCGCCGCCCTGCAGCAGCAGTACGCGGCGGCCGGCCGCACCCTGGCCGTCGACTACACCCGGCCGGTCAACCCCACCGGGCTGGAATCCAACTCGATCAGCCTGCTCAACAACGCGAAGAGCCGCGGCCTCAACGTGAGCGTCGTCAACATCATGACCATGGACTACGGGCCCTCGATGGACATGGGCCAGGCCGCCATCGACGCCGCCACCGCCCTGCACGGCCAGCTCGGCCAGATCTGGCCGGCCAACTCCTCCGACCAGCTGTGGGCCATGGAGGGCAACACGCCCATGATCGGGGTGAACGACTCGACCAACGAGGTCTTCACCGTCTTCACCACCGCCAACGCCACCGCGCTGGAGACCTTCGCCGCCAGTCACGGCATTCAGGAGCTGTCGTTCTGGGCGCTGGGCCGCGACAAGGCCTGCGCCACCAACGGCACGCTGTCCGACACCTGCAGCGGCACATCGCAGAGCCCGTACCAGTTCGTCGGCACCTTCAACGCGATCACCGGCGGCACCGGCGGCGGTGGCGGGACCGAGCCCACCGGACGGATCACCGGCATCGCCGGCAAGTGCGTCGACGTGGCGGCCGCGAATTCCGCCAACGGCGCCGTCGTACAGCTCTACGACTGCAACGGCACCGCCGCCCAGACCTGGACCGTCGCCGCGGACGGCTCGCTGCGGGCGCTGGGCAAGTGCATGGACGCCACCGGTCAGGGCACCGCGAACGGCACGAAGATCCAGCTGTGGGACTGCCGCGGCGGTACGGCCCAGAAGTGGACCCGCTCCGGCGGCAATCTGGTGAACCCCCAGTCGGGCCGCTGCCTCGACGCCACCGGTCAGAGCTCCGCGAACGGCACGCGGCTCCAGCTGTGGGATTGCTCAACCACGGCCAACCAGCAGTGGGTTCCCCCCAGTTGACGACCACGACGCCGCACAAGGAAATGACAGGAAGGACCCCGTGACAACACGACTCGCGAGCAGGAGAGCGGCGCCACTGGCGCCGGCGTTCCTCGTCATCGCCGTGACCTGCTGGACGCTCATATTGCTTCCCACCGCGAAGGCGGCGGCGGCCCTGCCGACAGGGCCGGTCACCGTAGCCAACAAGAACAGCGGCCTGTGCGCGGATGCCCGCGCCGCCTCGACGGCCAACGGCACCGCGGTGCAGCAGTACACCTGTAACGGAACCGCGGCGCAGCAGTGGCAGTTCCAGGCCACCAGCAACGGCTACGTCCGGGTCAACAGTCAGGGCAACGCCGCACAGGTGTGGGACGTCGCCGACGTCTCCACCGCCGACGGCGGCCTGATCCACCTGTGGACCTACGGCGGCGGCACCAACCAGGAATGGCTGCCGGTGGACGAGACCGGCGGTTCGTACCACTTTGTGAGCCGTAACAGCGGCAAGTGCCTGGATGTGCCGAGCGCCTCGACGTCCAACAGCGTCCAGCTCCAGCAGTGGGCCTGCAACGGCACCACGGCTCAGTCCTTCCAGGTGACCCCCGTGACCGGCAACCCGCCGCCCGGCACCCCCGACTTCGGCCCCAACGTCTCCGTTTTCGATCCGTTGATGTCCGCCTCGACGATCCAGAGCCGGCTGAACACCGTCTTCAGCCAGCAGGAGACCAACCAGTTCGGCGCCAACCGCTTCGCGCTGCTGTTCAAGCCGGGCACCTACAACGCAGACGTCAACGTGGGCTTCTACACCCAGGTGGCCGGTCTCCCAGGCCGCGCCATACCGGCGGATGCACGTACGCGGCGATCTGCAGCTGGACGACGGCGGCTGGTCCAGCGGCGGCTTCATGGCCGACTCGAAGGTCGACGGCCAGGTGCGCTCCGGTTCGCAGCAGCAGTGGCTGTCGCGGAACAGCCAGTGGGGCAGCTGGGCCGGATCCAACTGGAACATGGTCTTCGTGGGCGACACCAACGCGCCCGCCAACACCTTCCCCAACCCGCCCTACACCACGGTCAACCAGACCCCGGTGACCAGGGAGAAGCCCTTCCTCTACATCGACGCGGCAGGCGCGTACCAGGTCTTCGTGCCCTCTCTCCGATCGAACTCGCAGGGCACCACCTGGGCCGGCGGCACGGCCGCCGGGTCCTCGCTGCCCATCAGCCAGTTCTTCATCGCCAAGCAGGGGGCGACCGCGGCCGACATCAACGCGGCCCTCGCGCAGGGGAAGAACCTGCTGTTCACCCCCGGCGTCTACCATCTGAACGACACCATCAGGGTGACCCGTCCCGACACGGTCGTGCTCGGCCTGGGGCTCGCCACGCTGGTCCCGGACAACGGCGTCACCGCGCTGTCCGTCGCCGACGTCGACTGAGTGAAGCTCGCCGGACTGCTCATCGACGCCGGCTCGGTGAACTCCCCGCTGCTGATGCAGATCGGCCCGGCCGGCTCCTCCCAGAGCCACACGGCCGACCCGACCTCCCTGCACGATGTGTTCTTCCGCATCGGCGGCGCGGGCGTCGGAAAGGCCACCCAGAGCCTGGTGATCAACAGCTCCGACGTCATCGGCGACCACATGTGGCTGTGGAGAGCGGACCACGGCAGCGGCGTCGGCTGGACCTCGAACACCGCGGCCACCGGCCTGGTGGTGACGGGAACAACGTCACCATGTACGGCCTGTTCGTCGAGCACTACCAGCAGTACCAGACCATCTGGAACGGCAACGGCGGGCGCACGTACTTCTACCAGAACGAACTTCCCTACGACCCGCCCAACCAGGCGGCCTGGATGAACGGGGGTACCAGAGGCTACGCGGCCTACAAGGTCGCGTACTCGGTCACCAGCCATGAGGCATGGGGATTCGGGAGCTACTGCTACTTCAGTGCCAATCCCGGCGTCGTCGAAGAGCACTCCTTCGAGGTCCCGAACACAGCGGGAGTCAGGTTCCACGACATGGTGACCGTCTCCCTGGGCGGTACCGGAACCATCAACCACATCATCAATTCCACCGGAGGACCGTCCAACTCGGGCAGCAACGTGGCCAACCTCGTCAGCTACCCCTAGGCCGTCCCGCTCCTGGCCCCGTGACTCCGCGCCCGGCCGCCGTTCTCCCACCGGCGGCCGGGCGCGGCACGCGCATGTCCCGCGGCGGGCGGAGAGCGGGCGCCCCGTAGGGTATCGGCCATGTCATGGCCTCAGAACCCCCAGGACCCCCAGCAGCCACCGCAACAGCCCGGGTTCGGGCCGCCGCCCGCATGGACGCCCACCGGCACCGGACCGCAGCACACCGGGCCCCAGAACACCGGCCCCCAGTACGGCGAGCCCGCGTACGGTGCGCAGCCGCAGCCGCCGCCGCCGGCGCAGCAACAGCCGGGCGTGCCGCCGGGCTACGGCGCGCCCCCTCAACCGCCGTCGGGGCCGGGTGGCGGCAGTGGCCGAAAAGGGCTGTACGCCGCGATAGGCGCTGTCGTCGCGCTCGCGGTCATCGGCGGCGGGATCGCCTTCGCGATGAACCGGGGGGACGGCAAGACCGACGCGAAGCCCACGCCGGGCCCGACCACGCCGGCGCTCTCCCCGTCCGCTTCCGGTTCCTCGGCCGGCACCGGTACGGACGACCCCGGGGCGGAGAAGCCGATGATCGCGGGCTGGCAGACACAGACCCGCGACACCCACCAGATCCGCTACGACGTACCGCCCGCTTCCGCGCACTGGAAGGTCTTCCCGCAGTCGGTCGCGATCGCGTACACCGGCAAGGACGGCAAGCCGATCGTCACGATGAGCGGCACGGCCGACTACCGTGAGGGCGGCTGCGCCTCGCAGGCCAACCCCAACAGCTTCGGCACCGCGGGCAAGGGGCAGCTCGCCACGGTCGGCACCCAGGGCGGTGACACGGGCGATGTCGGGGAGAGCGCCCGCAACGTGGCCGGCAACTGGGGCTTCGCCGCGTACGGCGGCAAGGAGCACAAGCCGAAGATCGAGGTCAGCGCGCCCACCCCGTGGAAGCACAACGGCATCGACGGGTTCACGGCCACCGCGAAGATCACCCAGATCTACCACCCGAGTTCCTGCGTTCCGGCCACCGCCCTCGTGCGCAGCATCGCCATGAAACTGAAGGACGGCACGGTCCACGAGTGGGTCATCTATGCCGACCAGGGCGTTCCCGGCGCGCTGACACCCGCCGAGATCGAGAAGATCATGAACACCGTCCGGCCGGCTCCGGCGAACTGACCGGCCGGTCCCCGGCGGCACGGGGGCCGGAGCGGACGAACCGCCCCGGCCCCGCACGGCTGCGCTACCGGGCGGCGGCCACGGTCGCGGTGGCGGTGTTCCAGCCCGAGATCCGCACCCGGGGCGCGGATCCGTGCAGGTCCGCCGTCCGGTACGAGCCGGTGAGCGTTACCGATTCGCCCGGCCAGAGACTGACCTCGTTGTCCGACCACGTCACGGGCAGCACAGGGGTGCCCGCGCCGTCCACCAGATGGGCGTCGGTCAGCAGCGCGGGGGCCTTGCCGGTCCCGGTGTTGCTGAGGGTGACCGTGGTCGTGGACGTACCATCGCTTCCGGCGGAGGTCCGCGCGGTCGCCGAGACGGTGGCCGGGGCCAGGGCGCTGAGCCCCTTGAGGTCGGCGTAGGAGGTCGTGGGCGTGTAGTACCAGTCGGTGTTGGACCAGTCCAGGACGTCCGGTTTGGTGGAGAGCCAGTACACGCTGCGGCTGACCTCGGTGCCCGAGGCGTCGGTCAGCACGAGTTTCGCCAGATAGGTGGTGGACAGTCCGCTCACCGTGGCCGGCACTGTGAGCGCGGTCGTCTTCGCACCGTCGCCGCCGACCGTCAGGCCGGTGGTGGACTTGTCGTACTTCAGCGTCCCGTCGGTGTTGTACAGGCTCACCCGCGCGGTCAGTCCGGACGCGGGGGCGTGCCGGCTGTTGACCAGGACCACGGAGCGGGTGTCGTAGGAGTACTGGACGTGCAGCGGCTCATTGGCCTTCTTGGTGCCGAAATAGGCTCCGCCCTGGTCGAGATAGCGGTCGACGAGCTGCCAGTGCAGTGAGGTCCAGCCGCTGTTGAACATCCAGTAGATGACACCGGTGGCCGGCTTGGATCCGTCCGAGGCATTGCGGCCGTACGACTCGAACTGGGCGCGGACGTTCTCGTACTGGGCCAGCTGCGCCTTGCGCACGTAGTCGTCCAGACCGGTCGGTTTGCCGTACCGGCCGGTCAGTGCGTTCCCGAACAGCTTGAGGTCGCTGAAGGTCGATGAGGGGGAGCGGTGGTACTGCTTGGCGGTGGGGTCCTTCCAGAGGGTGTCCAGCTCGGCGGGGGACAGCGTGCGGCGCAGGGTGTCGGCGGTCGGGATGTCGGGCCCGGCGCTGGTCTCGGAGTTGAAGCCGGTCGCGCCGCCCTCCCGCTTGGCGTACCAGTAGTTGGGCGGCACCCAGTCGTAGGGCCCGGACATCTTCATTCCGGACGGTCCCGACACCGGAGCGGAGGATGCGGAGGCGGCGGCCACGACGGGCGTCGGCCAGTCGGCGGCCTGGAGGGCGTCGGTGTAGTTCTTCTCGATGGTGGCGTCGGGAGCGAAGTCGCTGCCGATGAGGAAGGAGATCACGCTGGGGTGGTCGCGCAGCCGGGCGGCCTCGGCGGCCATGGACGCCTTGGCGACGGGGTAGTCGGCCGCGGTCCACTTGTCTCCGGGCTCACCGCCGTTGACGTTGCCCTCCCACTTGTCGCAGCACTCCCAGCCGGGCAGCGTCAGAATGCCGTACTGGTCGGCCAGGTCGAAGAACTCATCCGGTTCGATATGGCCTTCGAGCCGGATGGTGTTGAGGCCCAGATCCAGCGCGTACCGCAGCCGGTCCTCGGTGTACGTCCGGTCCCAGCGCAGGAACATGTCGGGTGACCAGCCGCCGCCCTTGATGAGCAGTTTGCGGCCGTTGATGGAGTACTGGCGCGCGCCGTTGCCGTCCACCGGGGCTTTGACGTCCCTGATCCCGAAGCGTTCGTCCGCGCTGTCCGAGACGGCGCCGGAGACGGTTGCGGTGAGCCGCAGGTCGTAGAGCGGCTGAGCGCCCACGCCGGCGGGCCACCACAGCGCTGGGTGGTTCACCCGCAGCTGTGGATAGGCCGGCGGGGCGAAGAGCACCGTCCTGCTCTGGTGCGCGGCGAGGCTGACGCTCTGGCTGAAGGCGATGGGGCCGATCGTGCCCGAGACCGTCGCGGTGACCGGGTCCGGCGAGTCGTTGCGGGCCTGCGCCTTGACGGTCAGGTCGGCGGAGGAGAGCGAGGGCAGGGTGAGGCTGGTGACCACATGCGTGTCCCGGAGGGCCACGGGTCCGCCGCGGCGGACCAGGAGGTCGCGGACCAGGCCCATGTTCTCGTCGGGCGGGGGCTGGAGCCAGTCGATCCACCCCATGGTCAGGTTCTTCTTGGGATCGTTGGGCTGCACGAGGAGGGCGACCGTGTTGGTCCCCGCTCTGACCTGGGCGGTGACGTCGAGTTCATGGTGGGTGTACGCGCCCGCCACCGTGTCCTTGGTCGCGATCCGGCTGCCGTTGACGTACACGTCGGCGGCCGAGACGACCCCGCTGAAGTCGAGATAGGTGCGCGCGGACGTGTCGGCGACGGTGAAGTCGGACCGGTACCACCACGGGACGGTGAAGTCCGCCGCGGGGATCTTCTTGAGGTTCTGCGAGTAGAACGGGTCCGCGTAGCGGCCGTTGGAGAGCAGCGCCGCCAGCACGGTGGAGCGCGGGCCTGCGGGGTACCAGCCGGCGGCGGGGTAGCCAGGGGTGGAGACCGCAGCGGGGGTGTCGGTGACCTTCGCGGAGGACTGGATGGCGTAGCCGGTCAGGGCGGTCGCAGCGCCGGGTCCCGGGGCGGTGACGGTGACGGGTACCGGGGAGCGGGCGGCGCCGGGGGCAGGGGGCGCGGCGCTGGCGGGAAGGACGAGGGCGAGGGCGAGGCCGAGGACGGCAAATGCGGCCGCCGTGGCCTGCCGCCGACGGTGTGGTGCCGGACGGAGGAACACGCTGTGTCTCCCAGTGGCTCGTGGGGGGTTCGCGCCGGGGCAGGGGTGCCGAACTTCAAGTTAAGCAACTTTACTAACTAGGTTCCCCTGAACCTAAGGAGCGGAACAAGGCATGTCAACGGCGCCTGGGTGAGGGCGTGCAGGAGCCGGCCCGGCCCCGCCGTGGCGGGACCGGGCCGGCTCGCGGGGGTGTCAGTCGGTGTCCGGGCCCTGCGCGCGCACCTCATGGACGTGCTCCAGGGAGCCGCGCAGATCGCCGAGCCAGTCGTCGGCATGGCGCTGGACCAGCCGGACGCACCAGGACAGGGCGTCGCTGCGGCTGCGGGCGACCCCTCCGGCGATCAGGGTGTCGAGCACCTGGCGCTCGGGCTGGCGCAGCCGCGTCATCACCGGTGCGGCGACCGTGGTGTACCACCCGCGGGTGTCCGCGCACTGAACGCCCCAGGACACCTTTCGCCCGTACCGCTCCTCGGCCTCGCGGGCCACTTCCATCCGGGCTCCGCGGGTGCGGCCGCGGAACTCCGCGATCCGTCCTTCCCGGGCCGCGTCGCGCTCCGGCTGTGAGACCTCCGGACCCAGTTCGGGCTCGGGGATCCGCCCCAGGACGGTGATCTCCTCCCGGTCGACGGTGACGTCCAGGAGCTCGGTGAACAGTCCTTCCGGCAGGCGTCCGGCGAACCAGCCGCGCACCGCCTCACGATCCTTCGATGTAATCATGTAATCAAAATTACTCCGAGGACCTGTGGAGGCAAGAACGTTCGCTGTCAGCGTCATGTGATCGGGTAGGCAGGGACGGGACGGGCAGGGACGGCACAGGCGGGGCCCGGCACCGTCGGGCAGCGTCAGGTCGGCAGCGAGGCCAAGGAGGTCGGATGGACGGCGAACACGGGCTGGACCGGACCGGAACCCGGAGTGTGAAGTGGCAGAACGCGGGCGTGGAGCAGGACGCCCGGCGGATCCCCCTGGGCGTGGCCGATATGGACCTGCCGGGGTTTCCCGCCCTGTACGCGGCGTTGCGGGCCCGGCTGGACCATCACGCCCTGGGATACACGCGGGCCGATCCCGCCGCCCGTGAGCGGGTCGCGCGCTGGTACGCCCGCCGCCACGCGGCGGAGATCGACCCCGACTGGGTGGTCCTGCTGCCGTTCGGCCCCCGCACCGCGGTGCGCGTGGTGCTCGACGCCGCGGCGGCCGGCCCTGCGCCGCGCGGCCCGGTGCTGACGGCGTCGCCGGAGTACGGCGGTTTCGCGGTCGTGGCCCGCGCGGCGGGCCGCACCGTCCAGGAGATCCCGCTGGGCCGGGCCGGGGGCGGATACCGGCTGCCCGTGGACGAGTTCGCCTACCGGTGCCGCCGGGAGCCGGGCGCGGTGGTGGCGCTGAGCAGCCCGCACAATCCCACCGGCCGTGTGTGGGACGACGGGGAACTGCACGCGCTCGCCGAGGCGGCCGCCGCCGGCGACGGACTGCTGCTGAGCGACGAGGTGCACTGCGAGATCCTGCACCCCGGGCGGCGGCACATCACCGCCGTGCGCGCCGCGGGGAAGTTCGCGCGGCATACGGTTGTTGTGCACTCGGTGGGCAAGGCGTTCAACGTCAGCGGACTGGCGGACGCGTTCCTCCTGGTGCCGGACGCGGAGCTGCGGCGCCGCGTCGTGGCCACGCTGGAAGGCTTCGGGTTCTTCGAGGGCGGGCGGCTGCTCGGGGCTCTCGCCCAGGAGGTCGCGCTGGAGCACGGCGAGCCGTGGCTGCGCTCGTTGACGTCCGGCCTGACCGAACGGCGCGATCTGATCGTCACCCGGTTGGCGGACGCGGTTCCCGGGCTCGTCGCCTGTGTGCCGGAGGCGTCCTTCCTGCTGTGGCTGCGGGGCGCAGCGTTCGACGGCGCACCGCCGGGGGACGACGCGGAGCGGGCGGAGGGCGCCCCGGGAATCCGGGAGCGGCTGCTGGCCGCGTGCGGTGTGGAGTTGACGGACGGCGCCGCGTTCGGCGCCGCGGGGGAGGGTTACGCGCGGCTGAATTTCGCGCTGCCGGAACCCCGGCTCGCCGAGGCGGCCGACCGGCTCGTTCGTTTCGCCGAAGAGGCGAAGGGCATACGGCCGGGGGGCATGTGGCGCATGTGAACATCGCCGAGAAAGTGAACATATTCGAACATATCGTAAGAAAAAGTGCGCACACTCGTCAGTAGTGAGGCACATTGGTTAGCGGCCGCGAACTGCGGTCCGATGGGAGACATCACCATGCGCCATGACATGGCAGGTACCACCCGGCGCCCGGCCCGCCAGCGGCCCGGCACCGCCGGGCCGGTCACCGAGGCCGAGGCGGAGTCGTACATCCACGGCATCTGCTTCAAGACCGGCCCACCGAGCCGGATAGGCGCCGAACTCGAATGGTTCCTGTACGACGCGCACGACCCGGCCCTCCATATCGACCCCGGCCGGCTGGCCGAGGCCGTCGCCGGCCTCGAACGGCTCCCCCTGAACGCCGCGCTCACCCGTGAGCCGGGCGGTCAGATAGAACTCAGCTCCCGCCCCGCCGAGACCCTCGCCCAATGCGTCGAGGAGACCTCGGCCGACCTGGTCGCCGTCCGCAGCCACCTCCGGGCCCGTGGCCTCGTCGCCGCAGGCCACGGCCACGACCCCTGGCGCACACCGCGCCGGGTCCTGGATCTCCCGCGCTACGCCGCGATGGAGGAGTACTTCGACCGCGGCGGACCCGCAGGCCGTTCCATGATGTGCAGCACCGCCTCCGTGCAGGTCTGCGTGGACGCGGGCACCGACATCGCGGGCCCGCACGGGATCCGGTCCCGCTGGCTCCTGGCCCACCTGCTCGGTCCCGTCCTGGTCGCCGCGTTCGCCAACTCCCCGCTGCGCCAGGGCCGCCCGAGCGGCTGGCGGTCCACCCGCCAGGCGGTGTGGTCCCGGATGGACACCGCCCGCACCCTCGCACCGCCCCTGGACCGAGATCCGCGGGCGGCCTGGGCCCGCTACGCGCTCGACGCGCCCCTGATGTGCATACGGCAGCAGGACGGACAGCCCTGGACCGCGCCCCCCGGCCTCACCTTCCGTGGCTGGATCGAGGCCGGCGGCCCGGCCGGCAGCACCCCCACCCTCGACGATCTGTGCTACCACCTGACCACCCTGTTCCCGCCCGTCCGGCCGCAGGGCCACCTCGAACTGCGCATGATCGACGCGCAGTCCGGGGACGACGGCTGGATCGTGCCGCTCGCGGTGGTCGCCGCCCTGTTCGACGACCCGGTCGCGCACGAGGCGGCCCTGCGGGCCGTCCTGCCGCTCGGCGCGGGCGGTACGCCCGCCCCGCGCAACCCCCTGTGGCTACGGGCGGCCCGCCGCGGCCTGACCGACCCCGCGCTGCGCCGGGCCGCCGATGCCTGCTTCCGGGCCGCCATGGAGGCGCTGCCCCGGATGGGCGCACCCGGGTACGTGCAGGCCACCGTCACCGAGTTCGCCGAGCGCTACATCGCGCGCGGCCGATGTCCCGCCGACGACCTGATCGACCAAGTCCGTTCCGAAGCCGACCGGTCCCCGGCCCGGACCGGCACAGAGACCAAGGAGGACCGCGCGTGAACGCCAGCACCGCCCCCGGGCAGGACGACGACGCTCTGCGCGCGCACATCGCGGCGGCTCTGACCACCGCGCGCGCCCGCACCCGCACCCTGACCGAATGTGTCGACGACCCGGACCTCACCGCTCAGCACTCACCGCTGATGTCACCACTGGTGTGGGACCTCGCGCACATCGGCAATCAGGAAGAGCTGTGGCTGCTGCGCACCGTCGGCGGCCATCAGCCGATCTTCCCCAGTGAGATCGACACCCTCTACGACGCTTTCGAACACCCCCGCGCGGAGCGGCCCCGGCTGCCCCTGCTCCCGCCCGCCGAGGCCCGCGAGTACAACCACGAGGTCCGCGGCCGGGTCATGGACCTCATCGAGACCACCCCGCTGCACGGCAGCGGGCTCCTCGACGCGGGATTCGCCTTCGGCATGGTCGCCCAGCACGAACAGCAGCACGACGAGACCATGCTGATCACCCATCAGCTGCGGACCGGCCCCGCGGTGCTCACCGCGCCCGAGCCCCCCGCCGCGCCCGCCGACGCCGCCACGCTCCCCGCCGAAGTGCTCGTACCCGGCGGACCGTTCACCATGGGCACCTCAACAGAACCCTGGGCGCTGGACAACGAACGCCCCGCCCACCGCGTCCAGGTCGACGCCTTCCACATCGACACCACTCCGGTCACCAACGGCGCCTACCTGCAGTTCATCGCCGACGGAGGCTACGACAACCCCCGCTGGTGGACCGGCCCCGGCTGGGAGCACCGCGAGCGGTCCGGACTGCGGGCACCGCTGTACTGGCGCCAGGAGGCCGGCCAGTGGCTGCGCCGGCACTTCGGCGTCACCGAACCGGTGCCCGCGGCCGAACCCGTCCTGCACGTGTCCTGGTACGAGGCCGACGCGTACGCCCGCTGGGCCGGCCGCCGGCTGCCCACCGAGGCCGAATGGGAGAAGGCCGCCCGCCACGACCCGGCCACCGGGTACTCCCGGCGCTACCCCTGGGGAGACCGGGATCCCGGACCAGGACACGCCAACCTCGCCCAGCGCCACCTACGGCCCGCCGCCGCCGGCAGCTATCCCGAAGGAGCCTCCCCGCTGGGCGTACGCCAGTTGATCGGCGATGTCTGGGAATGGACCTCCAGCGACTTCCTGGCCTATCCCGGATTCGCCGCGTGGCCGTACCCGGAATACAGCGACGTCTTCTACGGAGGCGACTACAAGGTGCTGCGCGGCGGCTCGTTCGCCGTCGACCCGGTCGCCTGCCGCGGCACCTTCCGCAACTGGGACCATCCTGTCCGCCGGCAGATCTTCTCCGGCTTCCGCACCGCCCGCTCCGAACGGGACGCCCGCTGATGTGCCGCCATCTGGCCTACCTCGGGCCGCCCACCGCGCTGCGCACCGTGCTCACCGAGCCGGAGTACAGCCTCTACCGGCAGTCCTGGGCGCCTCGCGAGCAACGGCACGGCACCGTCAACGCCGACGGCTTCGGCGTCGGCTGGTACGCGGACAGGGACCCGGTGCCGGCCCGCTACCGCCGCGCGGGACCCATCTGGGCCGACGCCTCCTTCGCCGACCTCGCCCGTGTGGTGACCGCCGGCGCGCTGCTGGCCGCCGTCCGCTCGGCCACCGAGGGCGGCGCGGCCGGAGAGGCCGCGGCCGCGCCCTTCACCGCCGGGCGCTGGCTCTTCAGCCACAACGGGTCGCTCACCGGCTGGCCCGGGACCCTGGAGCCCGCCGCCGCCCGGCTCTCGGCCGCCGAACTGCTGTCCCTGGACGCGCGCTGCGACTCGGCCTTCGTCTGGGCGCTGGCCCTGCACCGGCTGCGGGCGGGGGAGCCGCAGGGCGACGCGCTCGCCGGCACCGTCGCCGACCTCGCGCCGCACGACCCCGGACGCCTCAACCTCCTGCTCACCGACGGCGCCGCCATCGCGGCCACCGCCTGGGGCGACACCCTCTACTACCGCCATGAGCCGGGCCGTTCCGTCCTCGTCGCCTCAGAACCCCACGACGACCAGGACGACTGGATCCGGGTCCCCGACCGGACGCTGCTCGTCGCCACCCCTGACGATGTCCAGCTCACCACGCTCAAGGAGCCGAACCGTTGAGTACCTTCACCCTCACCCGCCGACTGCCCGTGGACGCCACCGCCGACGCCCTGCGCGCCGACGTACGGGACGGACTCACCGCGGAACGCAAATGGCTGCCGCCCAAGTGGTTCTACGACGCACGCGGCAGCGAGCTCTTCGAGCAGATCACCCGGCTCCCGGAGTACTACCCCACCCGCGCGGAACGCGAGATCCTCCACTCCAGAGCCCGCGAGATCGCCGTGGCCACCGGCGCGGCCACCCTCATCGAGCTCGGCTCCGGATCGTCGGACAAGACCCGGTTGCTGCTCGACGCCCTGCTCGCCGCCGGGACGCTGCGCAGCTACACGCCCGTGGACGTCAGCGAGGCCGCCCTGGAACAGGCAGGCAACGCGCTGCTCGCCGAGTACCCCGGGCTGCGGGTCGACGCCCTCATCGGCGACTTCCAGGGCGACCTGCGGGTGCCCGGAGAGCAGGGACCGCGGCTGATCGCGTTCCTCGGCGGCACCCTCGGCAATCTGCTGCCGCGCGAGCGCGCCCACTTCCTGGCCGCGGTGCGCGCCGGACTCGCCCCCGGAGACGCGCTGTTGATCGGCACGGACCTCGTCAAGGACGAGGCCACCCTCGTGGCCGCCTATGACGACTCCGCCGGGGTGACCGCAGAGTTCAACAAGAACGTGCTGCATGTCATCAACCGTGAACTCGGAGCCGACTTCAACCCCGGCGCGTTCGACCACATCGCGCTGTGGGACCGGCAGCGCGAATGGATCGAGATGCGGTTGCGGGCCCGCACTCATCAGACGGTGAAGATCCCCGAGCTGGACCTCGCAGTCACCTTCGAGCCGGGTGAGGAGATACGCACCGAGATCTCGGCGAAGTTCCGCCAGGAAGGGCTGCGCAAGGAACTTGACGCCAGTGGCCTCGACCTGCGCCACTGGTGGACGGACCGGGCCGGCCGTTTCGGGCTGTCCCTGTCCGTCCCCCAGTGACGGTTCCCCGCTCACGGTCGCTCGGTCCGTGACCTCGACACCCGCCCCAGCGGCGCCGGGAGTTGGCGTCGGCCCTCACCGCGCGGGAGCGCACCGGTAGAGCTGCAGGGGCGCGCCGTCGGCGGCGTCGGTGACCGTGCCGCCGTAGGCGGTGGCCGGCACCGGCGCGCAGGACGTACACGGCATGCGCCGCCGCCACAACAGACCGCAGCCGAGGGACAGCGCCGCCGCCGGATACAGCCAGCCGGTCTGTGAGGCGTGGGGGGGCGCGGAACATCTTGCTCCAGCCGCCCTCATCGCCCGACGCGGTGGCCGATGCGGGTCCCCCCACAATCCCTTCGCCGCGGCGGGGCCGCCGGGCACGGAGTCGACGCTCCCGGTGGCCTGGGGGGTGAGCCCGAGCTGGGGGAAGCGGTTGAGGAAGTTGTAGCCCACGACCATGCTCACCGGCGAGTTGCTCGTGGTCCCGTCGATGTGCGGGCGGTCGGCGGCGGGCGTGAGCGCGACCACCAGCACCCAGGACGCCGACACCGAGACCGTCACCGCGGCCGCGACGGCGGTGTGGGTCACCCGGCGCCCCAGTGCCGTGGGCGCTGAGATGAGATACACGGCGCCCAGCGTGGGCAGCACGGCCCAGGCCTCGAGCATCTTCGTCTGGAAAGCGAGCCCGACCCAGACCGCGCAGCTGATCAGCGGGCGCAGCCGCGCCGAGTGCGCCGCCCGCAGGGCCGCGTCGGCGGCGAGCAGCAGGAACACGGTGAACGGCGCGTCCTCCACCGCGGAACGGAACAGCCTGCGGCCACCGGAACCCGGGGAGCTTGTCGAGGGTGATGGAGTTGCCGGGGTCGAACGAGCCGAAGAAGAACGCCTTCCAGTTCCTCGTCATACTGAGCACGGTGTCGGCGTAGAAGGGGTGGAACTGACCGCGGTCGATGTTCCACACATACAGCGCGGTGGCGACCGCGGTGATCAGCAGCAGCAGTGGCCGTGCGTACGCGGGCTGCCCGGCGGGGGACCGCCAGGGGCGGCGCGGCGCGAGGGCGCTGGCGGTCGCGGACCGGAGGGTCTGGGTGATCAGAGTCGAAGCCACAGGGACGATCGCCGTCACCATGCGACCCGTTCGCGGCAATCAGGACCGAATCCAGAATCGGGGCCCTCGACGTAGGTGCGCACCACTTCGGCCACTTCCGCGCGGAACAGATGGAACGGCTGCGGCGGCTTGGCCTCCTGCACGTAGCGGGAAATCACCTCCGGATCGGTCTCCTCCGCCACATGTCCCGCGACGCGGACGTCGCCACCGCTCATGGTGGTGCCGGGGCCGGGGTTCGCCTGAAGGCCGAACCGCGGATCACGCCGGAGGTCCTGGGCCTTGCGGGAGTTGGGCATCATGCCGAGCCACAGCTCACCGAAGCGGAAGTCCACTTCGATACCCGTCACCCGTGGGGATCCGTCCCGGCGCAGTGTCGCCAGGACATGGTGGGTGAACAGGCCGAACCGCTCGGAGACGGTCCTGGCCAGTTCGGGCTCCGCCGTGTGAAATCCCGCCCAAGTAGTGGTCATGACCTCATGCTCCACGCAATTCCGGACACCCTCTGTCGGGTACACCGCGGGTAGGCCAGGGGGGTCCGTTCCGGAGAGCCCCGCCCGTGAGACTCTGGCACCACTGAACTGATGTACGAGATGTATAGGAGGGGTCGCGGGTGGCCGCGATACGTATGACCCGGACACACCGGATTCTGATCGGTGTGGTCGTCGCCGGTGCGGTGGTGATCGCCGCGATCGGCTTCGCGGGCTCGTACGCCGCGGTGCGGGAGCTGGCCCGGGCCAAGGGCTTCGGCTGGTTCGCGAACGTCTTCCCGATCGGGGTGGACGCCGGGATCGTGGTGCTGCTCTCCCTGGACCTGCTGCTGACCTGGCTGCGGATCCCCTTCCCGCTGCTGCGCCAGACCGCCTGGCTGCTGACGGCCGCCACCATCGCCTTCAACGGGGCCGCGGCCTGGCCCGACCCGGTCGGGGTCGGCATGCACGGCATCATCCCCGTGCTCTTCGTGGTCTGCGTGGAGGCCGCCCGGCACGCGGTGGGACGCGTCGCGGACCTGACGGCCGACAAGCACATGGAATCGGTCCGCCTCACCCGCTGGCTGCTGGCCCCCTTCCCCACCTTCCGGCTCTGGCGCCGGATGAAACTGTGGGAACTGCGCTCCTACGACCAGGTCATCCGCCTCGAACAGGACCGCCTGGTCTACCAGGCCCGCCTCCAGGCCCGCTACGGCCGCACCTGGCGCCGCAAAGCCCCCATCGAAGCCCTCATGCCCCTGCGCCTGGCCCGCTACGGCATCCCCCTCGCCGAAACCGCCACCCTCGGCCTCGCCGCCGCCGGCATCACCCTCGCCGCGGTGCCCGCCGTCGCGTCGGGCGCGCCCGAGCCGGAAGCGGACGGTGCGCCGGACGACACCGCGACTGCGGCAGCGGATGTCCGGGACTCCGAGGCCGCGGGCCATGAGCAGTCCGCCGCCCCCGGACAGGACAGCGTGGACGGCCGCGCCCACCCGGGGCAGCAGGGGTCCGACGAGGGTTACGAGAACCTCTGGTTCACCCCGGTCCCGGTTCTCCCTGCGGACGCCGACGGTGAAGTCGGGGCGGGCCCGGCGCCCGAGCCGGAGCCCGAAGCCGCCGCACCGCCCACCGCGTCCGGCTCCGGCTCACGTCTCGACACCATCTACGCGGCGTTCGTCGAACTCACCGACGCCCTCGGCCAGTACCCGACCTTCGACGATCTCTCCAAGATCCTCTTCGCCCGGTACAACGTCTCCGGCCGCGCTGGCCAGCCGATGAGCCCCGACAGTCTGCGCCGTTACGCCGGGCAACTACGGGAGCGTTACGAGGACGAGCGGTCGGGTGCGTATCAGGGCGCTGAAGTCTGAGGACAGCCGTCACCAGCAGGGGTGACCGTTGCGGAAAGCCGTCCTGCCGCTCGTCGATGTGCGGGACACTTCCGTTATAGCGGTCTCGGCATGTTCCGGGACCCCTGCGATGTATTGAACGGATTTGTCTCGCCGCCGCCAGCTGCCGCGCAGCTGGCGAGAGCAGGAGGTGGCGACGCTCGTGATCACTGTTCTGGAGTGGCTCGGTCTGTGGGTCGCCGTGAGCTTAGCGGCGGGGGCGCTGATCGCGGCGGCCGGATATCGTCGCAACACGCTCCGCCGGCGCGCCCGCGATTCCCGCCGGATCGACCCCCCGGACGACACCTCACCGCACTGACGTGCGGCCCTGCCCCCGCACGGGAACCCGGGCACGCTTCCGCGGTGGGCGTCCGTGAGTGACACTGGATCCATGACGCCCGAACAGCAGCGTGTTCTGGACACGATCGCGTTCCGGCTTGCCGTGCGGCTGGGCATCGACCGGGCCGAGGCCCGTGTCGCGGTCGAGGAAGCCGCCGGCGGGCGAGGCCCCCATCTCGCCGAGGTCCAAGCGGAGTTCCGGGCCATGGCAGCCGAGCTGGAAGCGGCCGGGCAGCCGGCCGTCCGTTTCGCCGCGGCACTCCACCGGGCGGCCCGGCGCAGTGTCCGCATCGCCGTGCACGAACGGGAGCGCGGCAGGCGCTTCGTGGCCCGGCACCCCGATCTGGTGGCCCTCGACCGCCGGCTCAACCGGCTCTACGAGCGCCCCACCGGCTGACCCCGGTAGCCGCTAGCCGTCTCCGCGCCCCTGCTCCGCCACCGCGCCGCCGAGAGCGGTGCGGCGGTAGCGGATCTCGTGCCGGTGGCGCTCGCCGACGACGAAGCCCGCATCCCGCAGGACCGAGAGGTGTTCGGAGACGGTGCCGCCCGCGAGGGCGTGACGGTGCGCGAGCGCGGAGGTCGAGGCCGGTTCCGTCAGGCCGGTCAGCAGTGCGGCCCGGGTGCGTCCGATCAGCCGGGCCAATGCGGCGTCGCCGGTCCCACGCGCGGGCTGCCACAGGGTGCCGAGACCGCGGACCGGATAGACCACCGTGGGCTGCCAGGGCGGGTCCAGCACGATGACCACCTCGTCCCACTTGAAGGCACTCGGCAGTAGCACCAGACCCTCGCCGTGCAGATCGCGCCGGTCGTCGTCGCCGAACTCCCGCGTCAGGGTGTTGTCGTGCCAGCGCAGCATGGGGTGGAGTTCGGCGAAGAGCCGGTCGAGTCCGCCGTCGGCCAGCCGCCGGGACTGGAAGGCGACATCGGCGTCCAGCAGGGCGCGCACCCGGGGCCAGACCGGTTCGACCAGCGTCTGCCACGCCTCGCGGATCAGCTGCGTCAGCAGCTCGAGAACGCTCGCCGGGTCACCGAGCAGCAGCCGCCCGGTTTCGCTGTCCGATGCTCCGGGGGTCTCGCCGAGCGACCGGACGATCTCGGCGCCCACCTGCGCCGGCGGGGTCGCCGCGATCCGGGCGAGGTCTTCGTCGAACCGGATGTGCGGACTCGTCGGCGGCGGGGACAGGAAGTCGGGGGTGTATCCGCGCCGGGGCTGGAGCAGGGTGACCGGCCGCAGGTCGAGCGCGCTCAGCCGGGGGCGGACGGAGTCCAGCCACCGCTGGTGGTGGCCGGGACCCTGTTCTCCGGTGGCGACGCGGATCGCGGCGAGGGTCTCGAAGGCCGGAGAGACCGCGAAGCGGCATCGCCGCAGGTCAGCGGAGCTGAACTGCAGAGTGATCGCGATGGTGTCCTCCCCGGTGGCGACCGGACGTCCCGGTGAGTGATTCGGTCCGGGCCGAATCACTGGTGAGGAGCGTAGCAACGCTCGCAGGATGGCCCGCATGAGCAGCGCCACCGCCGCCGGCGGGGCGACCGTGAAAGGAGCACGACGACCATGAACGACACGACGCGCACGACCGGTACGACGAACACGACGCGCCAGACGGACCCGGCCGGCGTCAGCGCGGAGTGGGAGCAGCGGTCTCTCGACCTGTGGGCATCCATTGAGGACCACAGCGAGGAGGACTTCCTGGCCCGGGTGGAGAAACTCAACGCCGAGCTGCCGGCGGGCCATCCGGTGGCGGTCTTCGAACGGGCCGCCTCGCTGGACTCGACCGGCCACTCCGACCTGGCGGTGCCGCTGTACCGTCAGGCGCTCGACCTCGGAATATCGGGTGAGCGCCGGCGCCGGGCCGTGATCCAGCTGTCCAGCTCGCTGCGCAACCTCGGCCGCGCACCGGAGAGCGCCGCCCTGCTGACGGCCGAGCGGGACGCCGGATCCGACCACCTGGACGACGCGGTCAGCGTCTTCCTCGCGCTCGCCCTGGCGGACGCCGGCCGCGAGCGCGAAGCGCTGTCCATCGCGCTGATGGCGCTGGCCCGTCATCTGCCCCGGTATCAGCGGTCGGCCGCCAACTACGCCCGGCTGCTGGTGGAACCGGCTCCTGCCGAGTAGAGCCTTACGACCAGCCCCGGAACGCGGCTCGCTGCGCCGCGCTGGGCGTCTCACGGGTGCTCGACGCGGTGCGGGCCACCCCGGACCTCGTCCGCGAGGCGGTCACCGAGGTGTCGGCGGACCCCGCCTACCGGCCGGCGGCCGAAGGCCTGCGGGACGAGATCGCCGCTCTGCCGGGTCCGGCCGTGAGGCTCCTGGAACCTCTCGCGGCCGCCCCCGGCCACTGATCCCGTTCGCCGTCGCTTCGCGTCCGCCGCCACCTTCGCCAACGCGTTCCAGCGGCAGGCCGGGCTTTGGTCGGCGGTTTCAGCGTGTTGGTCTTTTTGTCCGATTTCGGATGTTTTAGCGTCAGGGGTGGTGTGGTTGGCGGGTGGCGTGGACTGTGGAGGTTCGGGTGACGTCGTGCGGTGAGGCCACGTGCGCGGGATGCGCGTGCGGAACGGACCGGGAGCGTGCGGCGCCTGCCGTGCGCCTCGACCGCGGCCCGTTGGGTACGGCATCCCGCGCGGTGGCGCAGTGGTGGCCGCTGGCCGTGTACTGGGCGGCGTCGCGAATGGTGATGCTGGCCGTGCTGCGCACCGGGCAGGGGGACATCGCCCAGGAGGTGCACCGGCTGTACGCGCGCTGGTCCGGACAACTCGCCGCCGGGTCGTTCCCCGCCGGGGATGTCACCTGGCAGTACCCGCCGGGCGCCGGGCTGGTGATGCTGGGGCCCCGGCTGCTGCCGATGATGTCGTACCTGCAGGGATTCGTGGCCCTGATGCTGCTGGCCGACGCGGTGATGACGCTGGCACTCGCCCGCGCCGCGCGCGCCGGCACCGCGGGTGCGCGGGGCAGTGCGGCGGGCGCCTGGATGTGGACGGGCGGCCTGCCCCTGCTGCTGGCGCTGTCCTTCGCGCGCTTCGATGTGGCGGTCGCCGCCATGGCCGCGGTCTCCCTGCTGGTGATCGGCCGGCGGCCGTGGCTGGGCGGCGCGCTCGCCGGGATCGCCGCCATGATCAAGGTGTGGCCGGCGCTGATCGTGCTCGGCACCCCCAGGGGCCGCTCCACCCGGCAGGCCTGGAGCGCGCTACTGGTCTCCGCCGCGGTCCTGCTGGCCGTGCTGGCGATCGCCTTCCAGGGGACGTTCGGGTTTCTGTCCGCGCAGGGAAACCGCGGCGTGGAGGTCGAGTCGATGGGCGGCACCGTGCTGCATCTGGCGCGGCTGGGCGGCTGGCCCGGCCGCGTCAGGCTCCACTACGGCTCGTTCGAGTTCATCGGCCCGTACGTCTCCTCCGTCGCGCACGGTTCCTTGCTGCTGACCGCCGTCGCGTTCGGGTGGCTGCTGCTGTGGCGCTGGCGCGCCCGCGTCTGGAGCGAGGCCACCGTCTACGATGCCGCCCTGACGGCGGTGCTGCTGTTCACGGCCACCAGCAGGGTGATCAGCCCGCAGTATCTGATCTGGCTGATCGCGCTGGCCGCGGTGTGCCTGACGGTGCGGGGCACCACCCAGCGACCGGTGGCCGCGCTGCTGCTCCTGACGACCGCCGTCACCTCCGTCGACTTCCCGCTGTTCTTCGGCGCGGTACTGAACAGCTCCTGGCAGGGAGTCGCGGTCCTGGTGGTGCGCAACGGGCTGCTGGCGGTCGCCACCTTGCTGTCGTGCGTGCGGCTGTGGCGCGCGGCGGTCCCGCCGCGCCGCACCTCCCGCCTCGCCGGCCGGCTCCTCGGACTGCGGCCGGCCGCCCTGGGGACCGGCACGGCCCGCGGCCGCTAGCGCCGTGACCGGCAGCGTTCACCGGGTTACCCGCCCTTCGGCCGCGCTGTGCTCAATCCCCCGGCTACCGCTGGGAGGCGCCCCCTGGACGGGCTGGATTTCGCGCTCGTCCGGCCATCGAGAACCGAGCGGCCCCGGCGAACCCATGCGGTCGGCGCGCTGGCGCCACTACGTCCCATCCACCGCCGGCCGGCTTCAAGGGCTTTAAGGTCATGTCATGGCTGCAGACGAGGGGACCGTGCGGGTCGACAGTTGGATCTGGTCCGTACGGCTGACGAAGACGCGTTCGCTGGCCGCCGCGGCGTGCCGCGCCGGCCACGTCAGGGTCAACGGTGAGCGCGTCAAACCGGCGCAGGCGGTGCGCGCCGGGGACGAGGTACGGATCCGCGGAGAGGGCGCCGAGCGGATCGTGGTCGTCTCGCGCATCGTGCGCAAGCGGGTCGGGGCGCCCGTCGCTGCGGAGTGTTTCGTCGACAACAGCCCGCCGCCGCCCGCCCGCGAGGACATCCTGGCGATCGGCCACCGCGACCGCGGCACGGGCCGCCCGACGAAGCGCGACCGGCGGGAGATGGAACGCCTGCAAGGCCATTGACGCCGGAGAGCGCACGCGACGGCACCTGACGGCACCTGATGACCGGCTCCGGGCTGTAATGGGCTCGGACCGCTTGCCATGGCGGATCGGCGCCCCTAGCGTGAGGCGTGGCGGCCGGTCCGCCGGCTCGCCCACCACAGACCTGGGAGGCACTCGCTCGTGATCGACGAGGGCTGGCGGGAGATCGCCGACGCGGCGCTGCTCCGGCCGCGCGGACACGGACTGTAGGCCCTTCGATGTTCTCGAAGTCGCGGTCGGCCGGGCGGGAGACCGATCCGACCGGAAAAACCGGAGAGGCCGGGCAGGCAGGGGCCATCCATGTCGGGTCGGTCGCCGGGCGGTGGGTGCTGGTGGCCGCGGTACTCGGCTCCGCGCTGGCCGGGATCGACGCCACCGTCGTCAATGTCGCCCTGCCGGCGATCGGCCGTGACTTCGGCGCCGGATTCGGCACTCTGCAGTGGGCGGTGACCGCCTACACCGTCGCGCTGGCCTCGCTCATCCTGCTGGGCGGCGCGCTCGGCGACCGGTACGGCCGGCGCAGGGTGTTCAACGTCGGTGTCCTGTGGTTCGCCGGCGCGTCGCTGCTGTGCGGGCTGGCGCCCTCGGCGGGCTGGCTGCTGGCCGCCCGGGCGCTGCAGGGCGTCGGAGGAGCGCTGCTCATGCCCGGAAGCCTCGCCATGATCCAGGCGTCCTTCCACCCGGACGACCGGGCCCGGGCGATCGGCGCCTGGTCCGCGTTCGGCGGTGTCGCGACCGCGATCGGCCCGTTCCTGGGCGGCTGGCTCGTCCAGGCCGCGTCCTGGCGCTGGGTGTTCCTCATCAACGCCCCGCTGGCCGTAGCCGTCGTCCTCATCGCCCAGCGGCACGTACCCGAGACGCGCGATCCCGCGGCCACCGGCGGTATCGACGTGCTCGGCGCGGCGCTCAGCTCGGTGGGCCTGGCGGGTGTCACCTACGCGATCATCGCGGCCCCGGAGCACGGCGCCGGATCGGCGGCGGTGATCATCAGCGGGCTGGTGGGTGTCGCCGCCCTCGCCGGCTTCCTGGTCGCCGAGGCGCGCCAGACGCATCCGATGCTGCCGCTGAGCATGTTCTCCTCACGCCAGTTCAGCGCCGCGAACGCGGTCACCTTCGCCGTCTACGGGGCCTTCGGCGGGGTGTTCTTCCTGCTCGCCGTCCAGTTGCAGGTCGTCGCCGGATTCTCGCCGCTCGCCGCCGGAACGGCGATGCTGCCGATCACCGTCATGATGCTGCTGCTCTCCGCGCGCTTCGGCCGGCTGTCGCAACGCGTCGGGCCCAGGCTGCCGATGACGGTCGGCCCGCTGATCTGCGCCGCGGCGGTCCTGCTGATGTTCCGTGTCGGTCAGCACGCGGACTACGCCCGGGACGTCCTCCCGGCCGTCCTCGTCCTGGGCTTCGGCCTGGCGGTCCTGGTCGCGCCGCTCACCGCCACGGTCCTGGACGCCGTCGGGGCCGAGCACGCGGGTGTGGCGTCGGGCGTCAACAACGCGGTCGCCCGTGCGGCCGGGCTCATCGCCGTCGCCGCCCTCCCCGCCGTCACCGGGCTGTCCGGACGCAGCTACGACGATCCCGCGGCGTTCTCGCACGGATTCCACCAGTCGCTGGTCATCGCGGCGGTGCTGCTGGCCGCCGGCGCCGCCCTGGCCGCCGCCACGATCCGCACCAACCCGCTCGCCGCGGAGCCGGGACCGGTAGCGGAGCCGGGACCGGAGCGGGAATGCGAGCGGCACGAGCCGCGGCTGCACTGCGCCGTGGACGGCCCGCCGCTGGCCGCCCGGAATGACATCTCCGAGGGCTGACGGCCGCCCGCCCGTCCCGCCACCGACCCGCCCGCCGGGGAGGCGGTCAAGAGGAGTGCTTGCGATCGCGCAGCCCCTGCCCCGCCAGGGCTCCCGCGTAGATGACGAAGCCGACGCCGATCAGCCAGGACTGCACGATGAGCACGGTGCCGATGGGCCCGTACGAGACCGCGCTGCTGGCGATCAGGGGTGAGAAGACGGTGACGGAGAAGAACCGGAGTCCCACCAGCCCGAGGACGGTGGCTACGGCTCCGGGCAGCAGGAACGACCGGGGGACCCGGCCGCACAGCAGGAAACTCTGGAGCCACCAGAAGAACGCCATGCCCCCGCCGCCCGTCACGACGAAACTGATGGTGGGCTGCAGGGCAGTGCCCTGCAGGACATGGTCGCTGTACTCGGCCACCAGCAGATACGCGACCAGGACCGCGAGGGCGAGGGCCCGCCGCCAGGTGGCGTGCCACGGAGCGGACGGAAGGTCCCAGATGCGTTCGTAGGCGGTCTGGATGGCGGCGACGAAGGAGAGCCCGAAGACGGCCAGGGACGCCAGGCTGAGCGCGGTCGTCGTACTCAGCACGCTCGCGGGGGTGCTGAACAGGGTCTCCACCGCGCGGGCCGAATTGCCCGTCACCCCGAGCGCGTCCCGCACCCACGTCACGAATCCCTGGCCGTTGTTCTGTCCCAGCGCGGCCGCCACGACGATCAGCAGGGGGATGAGCGTGACCAGGCCCAGCGCGGCGAACCCCATCGACCGGTGCAGCAGCTCGATCTCGACGCCGCGCTGCCAGATCCGGCGCGCCATGCGCGCAAGCCTCGCTCCCCGGCGTGACGAGGGACCGTCCTTGCCGGAATGGGGTGTGCGGTGGTGGCCAGGCGCAGACTCCGTGCCCATGGGGATCTGATACCCAGTCCTGGAGGGTGTGCACGGGGCAGCGCCCGGACGGCGTAGCGGGAGTCGTCAGGCCTCCAGGGCGTATGCGAGGAACGGGATGAGCCGCTCGTTGACCTCGGTGGGCCGTTCCTGCTGGGTCCAGTGGCCGCAGCCGGGCAGGATGATGATGTCCCGCAGGCCGGTGACAGCCTCCTTCATCGGGTCGAGGCTGCCGAAGCGGTACGCGGAATCGAGATCACCGCTGATGTACAGGGCGGGCTGGGTGACGCGGCCTGTGCCGAGCCGCGGCAGGTCGGGCGTCCCGGTCAGCCAGCGGGGCACCAGATCGGGCGGGGCCTCGCCGGACAGCGCGTACATCGTCAAGCGCAGCGTCCTTGCAACATCGGCCTCCAGCTCCGCCTCGGGGACGCGGGGCTGCTGGAAGTAGAGCACCACGTTGAACTTGCCCGGGTAGTACCGCCGCAGCAGCTCGGTCAGCGGCACGGGTGTGCGTAAGGCGTAGGGCACGCCGAGCGCCGCCACCGCGGTGAAGCGCTCCATGCGACGGTTGAGCCCCAGGACACCGGACCCCTGTATCGCGCCCCCGGCGTTTGCGGCTTCGTGGCGGGGGAAGCGGCTTCAATACAGGATTCAGGTGGGGCCAGAGATCGCGGGGGAGTCCTCATGGACGCTGATGAACGCTCACGGCTCACAACCGACCTACCGCCCCTGGTCGAGGTCCCCGATCTCCCCGGAGCGGCCAGGACGGCTGCGCCGCGCTTCCGAGGCCAGGGCCCCCGGAAGCGCGGCGCAGCCCGCGCCACCAGTCCGCTCAGCTGTACAGGGGAGGGGCCCACACGATGAGCGCGGAAGAACTCACCGATGAGGAACGCCGGATCCTCAGCCGCATGGAAGACCAACTGCGGCGCGAGGGACGGCTCATGCGCCGGCTGGGCCGATGGGTGTCCGCCGCCTGCCGGTGGATGCGTCGTCCGCCGGCAGGCTGGCTGACGGCGCTGCTCGGCATCCTGGCCGCGGGCTCGCTGCTCCTGCTGGTCGAAGCGGTGCGGGCGGACTCGCCGACCCTGATCTACACCTTCGTCGGCACCTGGACGGTCACCCTGGTCGGCCTCGGATCCCTGGTGCGCGGCCCCGCGGCCGCCTCGGCTCCGCGCCCGCACCGGAACTGGAACCGGACGAACCGGAACCGGACACGGATCGCACCACGGCGCGACGCCCCCTGACGGGCGGGAGCCGCGGCTCTCCTCCCATCGGGCGAGCGCGTCGATGACATCGAGCGGGTCAGTCCGCCATCCGCCGTGCGGCGGCTGCGCGACCACGGGCGGCCCTGCGCTTCGCCGCCCGGCGCTCGTCCTCGTCCAGCCCGCCCCACACGCCGGCGTCTTGGCCGACTTCCAAGGCCCATCGCAGGCAGCTCTCCGTCACGGGGCAGCGGTGGCAGACCGCCTTCGCCTGCTGGATCTGCAGAAGCGCTGGGCCGGAACTGCCGACGGGGAAGAACAGTTCGGGGTCCTCAGCACGACAGGCCGCACGGTGTCGCCAGTTCATGGGGGTTCCTCCGTTGCGTGTCACGGCGGCGGGGCCGCTGACCGGGTCCCGCTCAGTGCCGTGCGGTCACTCGTGCCCCGAGTCCGGCGATCCATGGCCCCGAACGCGCGGCAATCGTGCGCGCGGAGATCGGGGCCGCACGGGGAGGCGGGAGGGGAGACGGCCGCGGTAGTGGCCGACCCCGAGGGGGACAGGGAGCCCGGCGGCGACGACCAGCAGGTCGCCGTGGCCCGGTGCGGCGACCAGGTGCAGCAGCCGGGGGTGCCACACCCCGTCAGCGCGCACGGTGCACCTCTGTACGCGGGGCCGCGCCCGCCAGCAGGGCGTCGACCGCGGCCCGGGAGGGGAGCGCGTCCTGGGCGCCGTGCCGGGTTGCTGCCAGGGCGCCGGCCGCGCAGGCCCGGCGTACGGCCTCGGCGAGCGGGCGGCCGAGGCCGAGTGCGATGGCGAATTGGGCACAGCAGGCGTCGCCCGCGCCGACGGTGTCCACCGCGTCCACCGGGAAGCCCGGTTCGGTGTGGTGGCCTCCGGAGCCGGCGGCGACCGCGCCGACAGCGCCGAGAGTGACCACGACGGTCGCGGGACCCAGCAGCCTGAGCCGGTCCGCGCGAGCCGTCCAGTCCTCGTCCTGGCGTGCGGGCTCCGCACCCGCGGGGTCCGCGCCCGGGTGGTCCCGGTCCGCCGGGGGAGCGATGCCGGAAGCACCGGGCAGTCCGGCCGCCTCGGTCTCGTTGACGACGAGGACGTCGACCTCACGCAGCAGTTCGGCCATCAGGGGGCCGGGCTCGGGCAGGGGAGCGGCATTGAGCACGGTCAGCGCCCCGGCGGCACGGGCCTCGCGGGCGGCGGTCAGGACGGTGGGCAGCGGCACTTCGAGCTGAAGCAGGACCGTGTCGCCGCGATCCGCGACGATTCCGTCCGTGAGCGTCCGCAAGGTGGCTTCGTCGAGGTGCCGGTTGGCGCCGGGGGAGAGGGTGACGGTGTTCTCGCCGTCGTGCTGGACGACGATCAGCGCCAGCCCGGTGGCCGTGCCCGGGAGGACGTTCACCGCGCGGTCGTCGATGCCCTCTGCGACCAGCGCGGCCCGCAGGTCCGCGCCGTGGGCATCGTCGCCCAGCAGTCCGACCATCCGGACCCGCGCGCCGAGCCGTGCCGCGGCCACCGCCTGGTTGCCGCCCTTGCCGCCGGGACCGCGCACCACATCGGCGCCGGAGACGGTCTCCCCCGGCCGGGGAAGCCGGGGGACGGTGACCGACAGGTCCATGTTGAGACTGCCGATCACGATCAGTCGTTCATTCATCGCTGTGCTCCGCCGTCTTCTTCGCTGAGTTCTCCGCCTGCCGGATCGGCACAGGCGCGCGCGGGCCCGGGACATCCGACGGACGCCCGGCCGGCCGAGGCCCGTACGGCTACCGTTCAGCGAGCAGGCCGGTGATCGCGCGGCCGAACAGCAGCCGGCCCGACAGAACCGTCGTGCCGTCGAACAGCCGCGGCAGCCTCCGTACCCGCAGGTCCTCGCGCCACACGAGCCATGATCCGGTGTCCCGCGCGCTCACCTCGATCTCCGCCCAGCCCACGACGACCGTGCCGCGCTTCTCCAGCCGGCAATGACCCACGACGCCCGGCGAGGGCGGGTCCCAGCGCACGATCTCCATGGGGTCGTCGAATCCGACCGGACCCAGGCCGGTGCGCGCCACGAACACGGTGCCCACCCTCGTCGGCGGCGGGGTCGTGACGGAGATCCTGGTCAGCGGCACATGGGCCGCATGGCGCTCCCATCGGGTGAGCCGTCGCCACACCTCGTCGACGGGCAGGGGTGAATACCGCTCGATACTGAACAAAGCCACCACGTGACCCTACGCGAGCCCGCGTCCGCAGCGGCGGCACCCGGCACCTGGAGTGGGGTCTTGCGGCGGGCGATGACGAGCCGTCAGGCCACCGTCTCGACGGGCAGATGACGCTGCTGCGCCGCACCTGGGCGGGCGAGCCCTACGGCGAAGGGGCCGGACTCTGGGGGACGACCGCAGGGCGGGTCCGCTCGGCCCAGCGGGTGACGGCCGGTGACGCGAGACCGATGACGGCGAAGAACACTCCGAGCAGTACCCATCCGGCCTGGCCGAGACCGATGCACAGACTGATGAGGAGCGCGGGCGCGAGTGCCTGGCCGCCGTCCAGGCCGAGGCTCAACAGGCCCTGGTACTGGCCCTGGGCATGGGCGGGCGCGAGCCCGAAGCCGAGCGCGAAGGTCGCCGGGGCATGCCACAGTTCGCCGATCGTGTGCACCCCGACCGCGGCGCACACCACGAACACCGCGGCCCAGCCCGGCAGTCCGGGGACCAGCGCCAGCGCCGTACAGCCGGCCAGGAAGATCAGCCCGGCCCGGCGCATCGCCACGCCGCCCTGGCGTGAAGTCTCGAACTTTCCGCCCACCCCGACCTGGAACAGCACACACATCACGGTGTTGATGAGCATGATGCCGACGATGGTCCACCGGGGAACGTCGGTCGAGGAGACGATCCAGAGCGGCAGCGGAAGCAGCAACGCCTGGTACTGCAGGCCCATCAGCCCGTTCAGTGCGCAGAAGGCGGCGAAGGGCCGGTCGGCCAGTACCGACCAGCGGCGCTCCCCGGCCGGCCGGGGCAGCGGACCGAAACGCGGGATGCGCAGGGTCACGAGCAGGGCGAGAAGGAAGGTCTCCGCGTTGACGAGGATCAGCGCCCGATAGACGGCGCGGGTGTCGATCTGGATGGCGACCGCGGCGGCCAGCGGCCCCGATCGAGATGCCCGCGTTGGTCACCGCGCGCAGCTTGGCCCGGAGGACCGCCGCCTGTTCGCCGCCCACCCGGCGGATCAGGGGGCCGCGGGCCGCGCTGCCGGCCGTGGTCGCCAGCATGTCGAAACAGACCACCAGGATGAACACCGCGAAGCTGTCGATCAGGACGTACGCGGCCATCGAGGCGGCCTGGACGGCGAGTGTGGCCAGCAGGACCTCGCGCGGGCCGCGCCGGTCGACCGGAACGCCGATCGGGATTCCGGCCAGCAGTCCGACCAGGCCCGCGACGGTCAGACCGAGTCCGACCTGGGTGGCCGGCAGTTGCACGACCCGGGTGAAGTACAGGACGGACGAGGTCATGAACAGTCCGGTGCCGACGGTGCTGACGAACGTCGCCAGGGCCATCATCCGCGGCGGCCCGGCGTCGGGTATCTGCCGGGACAGCCGGCCGGCCGGATACCGGCCACGCCGCCGGGCGGCTGACGCTGCGTCAACCGTGCTGGAACTACGCTTCATCGCACTCGAATCTACCGGTCCCGACTCCCCCGCCCGGCCTCGCGGTCCGGCCCGGGGAGGGACCGTCATCGCTGGTGGGCAGGGGCGGTCAGGGCCGTACGGAGCCGGTCGACGCCTTCCTCGAGCTGCTCGGCGGGCAGCGCGAAGGAGAGCCTCAGATGGCCGGGCGCGCCGAAGGCGGCGCCGTCCACGACGGCGACCTTGCCTTCCTCAGCGAGCCAGCCGGCGAGATTCTCCCGGGCTCCGGCCGAAGCCCACTCGGCGAGCCACCGCCTCAGATCGGGGAAGAGGAAGATCCCCCCGGCCGGGTCGGCGCAGGAGACGCCCGGCACATCGGCCAGTTGCTTCAGGGCGTAGCGCAGGTTGTCGGCCGGCGCGGCGCCGATGCCTGTCCTGACGTCCTCGCCGCCGTCCAGCATCGCTTCGGCGATCTCCTGTACGGCGGTCGACGTTCCGCCGAACAGATGCGAAGTCACCGCGGCCGCACGCCGGGTCAGGCCCTCGTCCGCGATCGCCCAGCCGACCCGCAGTCCGGCCAGGGCGTGGCTCTTGCTGAGCCCGTCGATGACGACGCAGTGGGCGGGCAGCCGCGGATGGATGTCGAGGACCGAGGGGGCTGGTTCGGCGGTGACCGGGACTCCGCGGTACACCTCGTCGAAGGGGACGACGATGCCGTGCCGGCCGGCCCGTTCGACGATCTCGCCGAGGGACTCCGCGGGCGTCACCGCGCCGTCGGGGTTGCGCGGGGAGTTGACCACCAGTACGTCGGTCGCCGCGGTGCGGTGGGCCTCGAGGACACCGACGTCGAGGTGTCCGTCACCGACCTGGGCCGGCAGCCGCACCGTGGTGCCGCCGGCCATCGCTACCAGCTGCGGACAGCTCACCCAGTAGGGCGCGGGGAGCAGCACCTCGGGGCGTTCGCCGAGGACGGTGGTGAGCACGCAGTGGATGGCGAGCCGCGCTCCCGGAGCGACGAGCACCTGCTCCGGGTCGACCAGGACGCCGCTTCTCCTGGTCGTCTGCCGGGCGATGGCCCGGCGCAGCGCGGCGTCCCCGGCCGGGTTCTGATACGCCTGGTCGGAGCGTGCGGCGGTGCGCCGCCCGCCCTCCGGATGGACGGGTACGCCTCTGGCGATGACGTAGAACTCGGGGCTCTCCTGCGCCGCCTTGGCGATCTGGAGCTTCCGGTAGAAGTCGTCCGCGTCGAGCAGCACCTGGCCCTTGTCGACGAAACTGTTCATCTTCGGAAAGTGTTTGTCCTCGATACATACGGCGGTGACGCCGGCCCGCTCGTATTCCCGCACCATATGGGCGACATTCATATTGCCGCCGAAACCGGTGTCCACATCGGCCACGACCGGGATACCGCAGGACGCCTGAATCTGAGCGGCGGCGGCGAGATAGTCGGTCATCGTGAGCAGACTCGCGTCGGGCAGGCGGCGCGCCGCCGATATCTCAAGACTCGATGCTCACACCGCGTCGAATCCGGCCTCTTCGACGAGTGCGGCCCCGAGTGCGCTGCGCGCCCGCGAGGCGGACGAGTCCTCCCGCGTTCATCACCTGCCGGAATGTCGCGGTGGACGTTGTCCTGCTGAGTGTCGTCATAGTTCCCCGCAACGATGAATTGGACATGTGGTTGCTGGATAAGAGAGTGGTGGGGTGCGTTGGGGAGGTCAGTACCATTGCTGGTTCTCACCGAGCAGCCGGTCGAGACTTCCCGGGTGCATCGAGCCGAGAGCCACGCGGGCCTCGGTTCCCACCCGGCCGGCGATACGCAGGGCGAGCAGCCGCGCGGAGGACGCCTCTGCGGGATCGTCGAGGGTGAACGACGTGGGAATGAACGGCCTGACATAGGCCGAATCCCCGGGCCGCAACTGAAAATCGTGTTGACGGCCGGCGTTCTCCCAGGCCATGGTCGCGGTGGCATCGCCGACGTTGTAGAGATATTGGTGCTGATGGGTCGTGATGGCGGTGGCATCCCGGTCACGCAGCGGCCGGATTTCCACGGCGCGGGTGTAGGGGTGCAGTCGGTTTCCGGCCAACTGCCGTACCGAGTAATCGGCACGCTCCTGTGACGGGTAGTGCCATGACGCGCTTTCCGCCGCCCGGCACAGACTGATCCCGCCGGGCGAATCCGGGGAGACCGGCAGTAGATCGCGGGGTGAGACCCGCAGGGCCGTCGCCAGGGACTCCACCTCGGCCGCCGTCGGGCCGTCCGTCCCTGCGAGGAACGTTTCCAGCCGGTCCGGGTGGACCGCGCTGCCCCGGGACAGCTCCCGGACCGGGAGCAGGGACGCGTCGAGGTGGGCCGCCAGCAGCCTGGCCTGCGTGGCCTGCGGATCCGCGTCCCATGCGAACCGCCGGGCCGTATCGGGTCCCAGCGCGGCGAGTTCATGCTGGGCGTCGCCCATGAGCTCGCCGCCGTAGGTCAGCGCGAGGATATAGGCCGGCTCCCGGTCATTGCGCGCGGTGAACGTGTGCGGGGAGAAGGGCAGCCCCCGGATCGAATCGCCGGTCCGCATCCGCAGCACATGGGACTCGTCACCCCAGCGGTAGTAATAGTTGACCGGGCCGACGAAGTAGGTGAACTGATAGAGGAGATGTCCCTTGTCCAGTGCACCGCAGGATCGTCGAGGCCGTCGTTCTCGACGACCGAGAGCATCCGTATCCACTCCGGACGGAAGGACGCCAGTCGCGACATCGCGGTGTCACGGCATTCGTAGTAGTCGGCGCCACCCCGCTGGAACACCCGGGAGGACGCGAGGGATTCCTCCGCGCCGAACACGGTGACGCCGTCGGGGCAGTCGTTTCTGACCGGCAGCAGATCGCGTTCGTTCAGCGGCCAGATCGCGGACGACCTACGCCGTATCGTGTCCGGAATGGCCGCCCGGCCCGTGAAGTATTCCTCGAGTTCCGGCTCGGTCAGTCCCAACTCTGCTGCGGCTGCTGCGGTATTGCGTTTGAGATCGTTGATGGCGCTGCGCAGCAAGGCGCCCGACCGCCGGCAGAATCCTTCCTAGTCGTCCGGTATCGGGCTCTGCATGATGTGTCGTCCTTCCCGTTCATTCGACCGGCCGGGATGCGGCGACGCCGTCGCGAGACAGACTGATGTCATCGGAAAGGGGGTGCCGACCGGGGCATTGAGACATTCCGTGGGTATCGGCCGGGGTGCGGGCCGGGCTGGAGAAGTGGAGTACTTCCAGCCTTCACCACGTAGCATTCGCGTCCGAATGGCAGGTGTTGTACGGGTTACTGGGCGGTGATCACCAGTGAATCATGATCCTGCGGTCCGGGTTAAAGAGTAACTAACAACAGAGGGGGCACTGGGGAGTTGTAGGAACGTACAAACCGTAAAGGTGGAATCCCGGTCTCCGACCGGACACGCTGCGCACGGCGGGTGATTGACCTGATGGACCCCGCCGGCGCGGCCAGGGCGGCCCGCCTGCGGGCGGGCCGCGCCGTCACGGCCGAACGAGTCGTGCCGCCGCCTCAGTGCGTCAGCAGCCTCGCGCGCAACGCGTCGGTCAGGTCGTCGCCGACGCCGATGCGGCCGGTGAGGTAGCTGTGCACGGAACCGTAGGCGGCGGCCAGGTCCGCGAGGAAGAAGCGCATGACGTCGGCCGGCGCCCTGCCGTACCCGGGCCAGTTCAGGGTCCGGTCCGGATTGGCGGTGGTCCAGTCGGCGATCAGCCGGTCCGTGGCGAGTTCCGTGAGTGCGAAGTCCTCGACGATGTCGTCCTCGGCCACGCCCAGGAGGATGAGGACGAGTGCGGCCAGCAGTCCGGTGCGGTCCTTGCCCGAGGCACAGTGGAACACCACCGGGGTGTTGCCGTCGGCGGCGATGACCTCCAGGGCCTGGCGGAGTTCCTTCACTCCGTCGTGCGCCACCTCCGCGTACCGGTCGGCGAGGAAGCGAGCCACGTCGAGGCCCGGATCGATGTCCGCCTGGTCGTAGGGCCGGTGTTCGATGCTCAGGTTGTGGTAGGTGAAGGCGTCGCTGTGCGGGACCCGGCCTTTCGCCGCTATCTCCCACGGATAGCGCAGGTCGATCACCGTGCGGGCCCCGAGTTCCTGGAAACGGTCCCAGTCGTCGCCGTGGAGTTTCGCGAGTGAGTCGGAGCGGTAGAGGCGGCCCCACCGCACCGTGCGGCCGTCGTCGGTGTGGTAGCCGCCCAGATCGCGGAAGTTGTGCAGCCGGTCGAACGCTATGTGTCTATTCACGTGCGCCACCCTACGAGTCGGCGCCCGCCGGGCCGGATCGCCGCCCGGGAAGGCCGGTACGCGACGTCGGCCGCCTGGACCGGGCACCGCCGGATCGTCCGGCGCGGCAGGCATGGCTGGGCTCGTATCGGACCGCGGTGGACGAGATCCGCGCTGAATACGGTGAGACCGAACTCGAACTGCTCGTCGACTTTCTCCGCCGCGCCGCGAACACCGGGCACACCGCGACCCAGCAGCCGTCCGCCGGGCGGACGGTCGAACTCCCCCCGAGGCGAAAGGAATTCGCCGATAAGTGTGCACCCTTCCAGGTCAACGGGGACCCGTGCTTCTATCGCCTCGCGCCCGGAAGATGTAACCTCCCGGACGAGATCCGGGGAACCGAGTTGGCTTTCGCGGACGTTGACTGGGATGGTCGTAGTCATCCGGATGTCGGTGGAGCGCGGTCCGGCCCGGACCACGAGATGTGATGTGCGCGTCCGTTTCGAATATCGCCCCATACGTTGATGGCTACCATCACGGTCATCAAAGACGCGAAGAGAGCAAGGAAAGGCGAGTGGTATCCATGTCGGACGTCATGTCCAAGAGCCAGAGTCTGCAGGGCGAGTACGAGGCCCGCGTCGCCGCCGATCTGCGGCAGAACGAGGGTGACCGCGACCGGGTCATCGCGCAGATCGCCGCACTCCAGGAGGAGCTGGAGATCCTGGTGCAGGACCGGGAGATGCTGCTGAGCATGCAGGACGCCGTCAGCTCCAAGAAGCAGCAGTCCGCTTCCGAGCAGGGCGAAGCGCACACGGCCGCGTCGAGTGAGCCCGAAGCCCACGTGGTGTCGCACGCGAAGACGCCGAAGGTTCCCGGAGCCAGGCGCCGCGCCGCACGCAAGGCCGTTCCTTCCCAGGGCCGTACGGTCGGCCGCGGCCGCAAGAACGACAACAAGAGCAGCGCGGCCGACGCCGGTCACGCGGTCAAGACGGCCACCGCCAAGACGGCCACCGCCAAGTCCACCACCGCCAAGACGGCTACGAAGCCCGCCAAGGCGACCACCGAGAAGGCAGCCACCGCCAAGCCGGCCGACGGCAAGGCGGCCGCGCCCAAGGCCGACAAGCTGGTGAAGGTCGTCGAGGACTTCCTGGTCAAGCAGGGTGCACCGGCGTCGGCGGCGGAGGTCACCACGGCGATCTCGACACCGGAGCGTGCGGTCACCGTCATGAGCGTCCGTACCGCTCTCGAGGGTCTGGTCCGTAAGTCCGCGGCCCTGCGGTCCAAGCAGGCACGCTCGGTCTACTACGAGTCCGTCACGGCCGGTGCCGCGAACGCAGTAGCGACCGCCGCCCCGCAGGGCGAGCCCGCGGCCCAGTAGGCCCCGGGGCCCACGCCGGCCGCGTAGTGAGTGAGCAGTAGCGAGCAGTAGTGAGTGAACGGCCGGGCGCGGCTGCGGGGTGACGACCCCGCGGCTCAGTCGTCGATCGCCTGCGCTGAATGACTCCGGACGGGTGCGACGGGGCGAGCGTGCCGGTCAGGACCGGCCGGAGGCGTCGTCCAGGGCCTTGGACACGATGGCCTTCGCCTCCTCCTGTACCTGGGCGAGGTGTTCGGGTCCGTGGAAGGACTCCGCGTAGATCTTGTAGACGTCCTCGGTGCCGGACGGCCGGGCGGCGAACCAGGCGTTGTCCGAGGCCACCTTGAGGCCCCCCAGGGACGCGCCGTTGCCGGGTGCCTCGGTGAGGACCGAGGTGACCGGCTCGCCGGCCAGTTCGCCCGCCGGGACCTGTTCGGGGGAGAGCGACGCGAGGACGGCCTTCTGCTCGCGGGTCGCCGGTGCGTCGATCCGGGCGTAGGCGGGCTCGCCGAAACGGGCGGTGAGATCGGCGTAGTGCTGGGACGGGCTGCGGCCGGTGACCGCGATGATCTCGGCGGCGAGCAGGGCCAGCAGGATGCCGTCCTTGTCCGTGGTCCACACGGATCCGTCGCGGCGCAGAAAGGACGCACCCGCGGACTCCTCGCCGCCGAATCCCAGCGAGCCGTCCATCAGCCCGTCGACGAACCACTTGAAGCCGACCGGCACCTCCACCAGCTTGCGGCCGAGGCCCGCCGCCACCTTGTCGATCATGGACGAGGAGACGAGGGTCTTTCCGACCCCGGCGTTCGACGGCCACTGGTCACGGTGCCCGTACAGGTAGGAGATGGCGACGGCGAGATAGTGGTTGGGGTTCATCAGCCCGGCGTCGGGGGTGACGATGCCGGGCCGGTCGGCGTCCGCGTCATTGCCGGTGGACACCTGGAAGTCGTTCCGCCGCTCGATGAGCGAGGCCATGGCGTACGGCGAGGAGCAGTCCATACGGATCCTGCCGTCCCAGTCCAGCGTCATGAACCGCCACGTCGGGTCGGAGTACGGATTGACCACCGTGAGGTCCAGCCCGTGGCGTTCGGCGATCCGGCCCCAGTACGCGACCGACGCACCGCCCAGCGGGTCGGCGCCGATACGCACCCCGGCCGCCCTGACCGCGTCGAGGTCCACGGCGCCGGGCAGGTCGTCGGTGTAATGGGTGAGGAAGTCGTAGCGGCCGGTGGTGCCGGCGGCGAGCGCGCGGGCGTAGGGGATCCGCCGGACGCCCTTGAGCCCGTTCGCGATCAGTTCGTTGGCCCGGTCCTGGATCCATGACGTGGCGGCGGAATCGGCGGGACCGCCGTTGGGCGGGTTGTACTTGAAGCCGCCGTCCGCGGGCGGATTGTGCGAGGGCGTGACGACCACACCGTCCGCCAGCCCCGAGGTACGGCCGCGGTTGTGGACCAGGATGGCGTGCGAGACCGCAGGAGTGGGGGTGTACCCGTCCTCGCTGTCGATCAGCACGGAGACGTCGTTGGCGGCGAACACCTCCAGCGCGGTGGCCCGGGCCGGCTCGGACAGCGCGTGGGTGTCCGCGCCCATGAAGAGCGGCCCGTCCGTCCGCCGACCGGCCCGGTACTCGCTGATCGCCTGGCTGGTGGCCGCGATGTGGTCCTCGTTGAACGCGGTCGCCAGCGCCGAACCGCGATGGCCCGACGTCCCGAACGCGACCCGCTGTCCCACCTCGCCCGGGTCGGGGCGCAGCGTGTAGTAGGCGGTCACCAGCCGGGCCACGTCGATCAGGTCGGCGGGCTGTGCGGGCTGTCCGGCGCGCTCGTGCGGCATATGGGTCTCCTCCGGGTGCGAGTCCGCCTCGGCCACCGTGGGCCCGTGCCCGTCGTGCGGTGGCGTTCCGCGTCGTTCGGCATTGTTTCCCGTGTCTGTGCCCGACGCGAGTAGGCGCACTCCGAGAACCGCCGGACCATTGCCGTGCCGGGGGACAAGCCGCCCGCCGGTGGTTTGGCGCCTGACGATCCGGTACAGAAGAGGGCTACGAGTCCTGCACCGATCGCCGCGTCCCGGGCCGGCTCCCGCTGATGCGAAGCGGAGGAGGCCGGGACGGCAGTGTCAGGGACACCGGGTCGTCAGCGGAGAGGTGGGACACGGTGAAGGTCGGGCTGTTGGCGCGCGAATACCCGCCGGACGTGTACGGCGGAGCCGGGGTGCACGCCGAGTTCCTCGCCCGAGAACTGCGCGGGCTCGTCGACCTCACGGTCCACAGCTGGGGCGGCACCGGATCCGACGACCCAGCGGCCGGCGTGGTCCGCCACCAGGCGGCGGCCGGGCTGGAGTCGGCCAACAGCGCGCTGCGGACGCTGTCGGTGGACCTGGCCATCGCGGCGGCGGTGACGGACATCGAACTGGCTCACTCGCACACCTGGTACGCCAATATGGCGGGCCATCTCGCCAAACTGCTCCACGGGATCCCGCATGTGATGACCGCCCACTCCCTGGAGCCGCTGCGCCCGTGGAAGGCAGAGCAACTGGGCGGCGGTTACGCGGTCTCCTGCTGGGCCGAGCGCACCGCCGCCGAGGCGGCCGACGCGGTGATCGCGGTGTCCCACGGCATGCGCGCCGATGTTCTCGCCTGCTACCCGCGAGTGGATCCCGACCGGGTCCACGTGGTGCACAACGGCATCGACACCACGCTCTACCGCCCCGATCCGCGGGTCGGCGTCCTGGAGCACTATGGCATCGACCCCGCCCGGCCGTACGCCCTGTTCGTGGGCCGCATCACCCGGCAGAAGGGCGTACCGCACCTGGTGCGCGCGGCACGCTACTTCGCCCCCGGCACGCAGGTCGTGCTGTGCGCCGGATCCCCCGACACTCCGGAACTGGATGAGGAGTTCCGCACTCTGGTCGCCGAGCTGCGGGAGCGCCGCGGCGGTGTGGTGTGGATCCCGCAGATGCTGCCGCGCCCCGAGGTCGTCCAACTCCTCACCCACGCGTCCGTGTTCGTCTGCCCGTCGGTCTATGAACCGCTGGGCATCGTCAATCTGGAGGCCATGGCCTGCGGTACGGCCGTGGTCGCCTCGGCCGTCGGCGGTATCCCGGAGGTGGTGGAGCACGGCCGGACGGGTCTGCTGGTGCCGTACGAGGAGGCCGATCCGCTCGGCTTCGAGGCCGCGCTGGCGGCCGCCGTCAACGAGGTCGTCACCGATGGTTCCAGGGCGCAGGCGATGGGGGAGGCGGGGCGTGAGCGAGCCGTACGGGAATTCGGCTGGGACGCGGTGGCACGCAGGACCGTAGCGGTCTACGAGTCGGTGCTGGGGTGACCGGCTGCCCCGCGGGCAGCCGGAGACGAAGGGGGTCAGGGTGAGCGGGCGACCGAACGTACTGGGCATTGTCCTCGCTGGGGGAGAAGGCAAGCGGCTGATGCCGCTGACCGCGGACCGGGCCAAGCCCGCGGTGCCATTCGGCGGGGTCTACCGGCTGGTGGACTTCGTCCTGTCGAACCTGGTGAATGGCGGAATCCACCGCATCTGCGTGCTCACACAGTACAAATCGCACTCCCTGGACCGGCATGTGTCGACCACCTGGCGGATGACCGGCCTGCTGGGCGACTACGTCACGCCCGTACCGGCGCAGCAGCGGCTCGGTCCGCGCTGGTATCTCGGCAGCGCCGACGCCATCCTTCAGTCGCTCAACCTCGTGCATGACGAACAGCCGGACTACATCGTGGTCTTCGGGGCCGATCACGTCTACCGGATGGATCCGCGGCAGATGCTGGACCGGCACATCGAGGCCGGCGCGGGAGTGACGGTCGCCGGCATACGGGTGCCCCGCGAGCAGGCGTCCGCGTTCGGCGTGATCACCACGGCGCACCGCAGTACGCAGATAGACGGCTTCCTGGAGAAGCCCGCCGATCCGCCGGGGCTGGCGGACGATCCGGACCGGGTCTTCGCCTCGATGGGCAACTACATCTTCTCCACCAAGGTCCTCGTCGACGCGCTCCAGCAGGACGCCGAGGACGAGGACTCCGTGCACGACATGGGAGGCAGCATCCTCCCCATGCTCACCACGCTCGGCCAGGCGCAGGTCTACGACTTCGACGACAACGAGGTGCCCGGTGAGACCGAACGCGACCACGGCTACTGGCGCGATGTGGGATCGCTCGACGCCTATTACGAAGCCCATATGGACCTCATATCGATCCAGCCGGTCTTCAACCTCTACAACCGTCAGTGGCCCATCTTCACCAATCAGGCCCAGCGGCCGCCGGCGAAGTTCGTCGCCGGCGGGATCGCGGGCGAGTCGATGGTCAGCACGGGCTGCATCATCAGCGGACAGGTCACCGGGTCGGTGCTGGCCCCGGGCGTGATCGTGGAACAGGGCGCGGTCGTCCAGGAGTCCGTCCTGCTCGAAGGGGTGCGGGTGGGCCGGGGCGCCGTCGTCCGGCGCGCGATCCTGGACAAGAACGTCGTGGTCCCCGCCGGAGCCACCATCGGCGTGAACCGCGAGCACGACGCCCGGCACTTCACCGTCTCCGCCGGGGGCGTCGTGGCGCTGGGCAAGGGACAGCGGGTGCCGTAGACACCCCAGGCAGCGGGCGCTCCAGATCCTGTCCGGGGCGCGGCGGAACGCAGATCGGCCCGGCCAGGAGGGGGGGTGACCTGGCCGGGCCGGGACTGCGAGGTATGGGGGGCCTCTGACCACTCGGCTGCCCGGCCTCGAGGACATCAAACGTCACTGCACGATGTGACCTGCGTCACATGCGCCGCCGGCGTGCGGAGTTCCCGTCCCGCTGGGCGGGCAGTCAGGAATCGCGGGGCCGCCGAGTGCCGACCCTGCGCTGCCGGGCCGTTGGCGGTGCCGGGCTACTGGCCGCCGCTGCCGTACGGGCGCGTGATGAGCTCCATGCCGTGGCCGTCCGGATCGAGGAAGTACACGCCGCGACCGCCGTCGTTGTGGTTGATCTCTCCCGGCTTCTTGAGGGCCGGATCGGCGTAGTACGTGATTCCGGCCTGCTGGATTCGCTCGAAACTCGCGTCGAACTCTTCCTCGGACACCAGGAAGGCGTAGTGCTGCGAGGCGATCTTCTCCAGGCCGACGCTCGCGAAGTCCAGCGTGACGCCGTTGCTGGTGGCGACGGGAACGAAGGGACCCCATTGCGGGCCGGCCTTCAAGCCCAGGATGTTCGCCAGGAATTCGGCGGAGGCCCGGTTGTCACGGGCGAAGACGATGGTGTGGTTCAACTCGACTGACACAGTGGAATGCCTCCAAAAGGCACCTCACGGGCACCTCCGCGCCTCACCCGGACGGTGACCGACGTGCGATGCCGTAAGGCCATCCTAAGCAGCATCCAGCGCCGCTGTCATGAACGCCTGCCGCCGTCCGCGCCACTGTCAGCGGCACGACCGCAGGTCACTCCGCTTCGCGCCGAGTCCTGCGCTGCCAGCGGGAGACGGCGAATCCGGTCGCGAGGGAACTCACGAGACCGATCCCCACCCCGCCCGCGACGATCGTGCCGACTCCGATTCCGTCGTGGCCCACATTGTCATCGGCCGCGGCCTCGCTCGTCTTGTCGGCGACCGAGTCGTAGCCGGCCGAGGGATCGCCGCAGAACTGCTGGTTTCCCGGGTCCATCTCCGGCACCACCGTCAGCGTCACCGCAGCCAGGGCCTGATCGCTCACTCCGTCCTTCAATTCCACCGTGTAGGGGCCTGGGTTGATGTCGCAGAGCACCATGGCCAGGGTCTCCGCGTACAGCTCGCCGCCGGTCTTTCCCTCATGGAACCGCTGCTTCGTGAGGGTGACCGGTTTGACGAAGGCGCGGGACCCGATCGTGAGCGTCCCCTTGCCCCGTCCGAGGTCCGACTCCGTCACGGCGACGATGAACGTGGCCTCGCGCCCCCGCTGGTGGCTGGAGGAGGGATCGACGGAGAGCGTCGTACCGGAGTCCGCGAGGGCGTACGGGGCGGCGGCCAGGAGCAGGGCCGCCGTGATCAGAGTCGTCGCGGTCGCACGGGCGAAGGGCATGGGCGGCTGACCTCGGTCTTCAGGGGCTGGTGCTGAGTAGGACGGTCCTCGCCTCCCGAAGGTTGTCCGGCGGGCGGCCACAACCGCCCACGTGGCTCGGCGGCGCGGGAAGGGTGGCCGAGTCACTCTGCCTATTGTAGCTTCGGCGGTGTCGTGGATTCGAGGGTTCGTGGGCTGCGGTCGGGGAGGCTGAAGCACGTGAAGTTGTCCGTGTCACTGGGCTATTGGCAGGACCGGCCGCCGCCGAGCGGAACGGGTACGAGGAGCTGTGGCTCGGCGAGATGGCCACCTACGACGTGTTCGCGCTCGCCACCGCCGTCGGTCTGCGCACCCGGCGCATTCCGCTGACCGTCGGCCCGCTCGCCGTGTCCGTACGGGACCCGATGACGATCGCGCGCGGCGTCGCCTCGGTGGCCGATCTCACCGGGCGGCGGGTGGATGTGGCGATCGGCAGTTCCAGCCCGGTCGTCGTCGAGCAGTGGCACGGCCGTTCGCACCGGCGTGCCGGGGTGGCGCTGCGGGAGTCGGCGACGGCGCTGCGGCAGCTGCTGGACGGAGCGAAGACGACCTCGGAGGGCGAGGTCGTGCGGACCAGCGGCTACCGGCTGCGGCTGCCGGCGCCCAAATCGGAGCTGACGGTGGCCGCCTTCGGCCCCGCGGCCGTCCGCACGGCGGCCGCGCTCGCCGACCGGATGGTGCTGAATCTGCTCACGCCGGCCTCGGCGGCGAAGCTGGTCGCCCAGGTGCGCGCGGAGGCAGGGGCGCTGGGGCGCCCGTCGCCGCGGGTCGCCGCCTGGGTGACGGCCGCCGTCGATCCGTCGCCGGAGGCGGTGGAGCAGGTGCGGCGCGGAGTGGTCGGTTATCTGGCGGCGCCCGGCTACGCCGAGATGTTCATCGAGGCGGGCTTCGGAGAGATCGTGGAGTTCGCGCGGTCCCGGCCGCATCCGCGGGAGTTGCTCGCCGCGGTGCCGCGTGAACTGGCCGCCGCCGTCGGGCTGGTCGGCGACCTCGGCGCGGTCCGGGCCAGGATCGCGGAGTACGCGGCGGCGGGAGTGGACGAGATCGCGGTCGTCGCGTCGAGCACGGACGCCGACCCGGGCGGCGAGCGGACGCTCGCCCTGCTGCGGGACCAGTAGACCCGCTCCTCGGCGATACACCGGCAGACCGGCAGACCGGCGGATCGGTACACCGGCATATCGACGGATCGGAAGATCGACTGACCGGCGGACGGATGGACCCGCGGACCGGTAGAACGACAGAGCGGCAGGCAGGCCGACCGGCGGAGGGAGAGACATCATGGGGGCACGGAGACTTCATCCGGCCGAACGCGTCGCCGAGTACACCGAGGCGGGCTGGTGGGACGGTGAGACCACGGACTCGCTGCTGCGCGAGCGGATACGGCTGCATCCCGGACGGCTCGCGCTCGTCGACCCGGCGAACAAGGCGGACCTGGTCGACATGCCGGCGCGCAGGCTCAGCTGGGCCGAACTCGACGCGGACGTCGACCGCTTCGCGGCCGTGCTGCTGCGGCACGGTCTCGGGCAGGGCGACGTGGTGGGCGTACAGCTGCCCAATATCGCCGAGCTGGTCTGTGTCTATCTCGCCTGCTGGCGGATCGGGGTGATCGTCTCACCGCTGCCGGTGCAGTACCGCGAGCACGAGACGGTGCAGCTGGGCGGCCTGGCCGGATTCACGGCGTTCATCACGGCGGGCCGGGTCGGCGGGCGGGAGATCGCCGCCGAGGTCGACCGGCTGCGGGACCGGCTGCCGCAGTTGAGGCTGCTGCTCGCGTTCGGGGCGGACGTACCGGCCGGGGCGGTGCCGCTCGACGCCGAACTGCGCCTGCCGTACGACCCGGCCGGCGTCGCGGCGTATCTGCGCGAGCACCCGGTCGATCCCAACGACTGCGTCACCATCTGCTGGACCTCGGGTACCGAGAGCACCCCGAAGGGTGTGCCCCGCTGCCACAACGACTGGCTGGCCATCGCCTGGACATGCCTGGAAGCGCCGCGGATGACCGAGGACGATGTACTGCTCAATCCCTTCCCCATGGTCAACATGGCCGGATTCGCCGGGCTGTTCCTGCCCTGGCTCCGGGCCGGATGCGTGCTGGTGCAGCACCATCCGTTCGATCTGCCGGTGTTCCTGCGCCAGATCGCCGAGGAGCGCGTCACGTACACGGTCGCGCCGCCGGCGCTGCTGACCATGCTGCTCGCCAGGGACGAGCTCCTCGCGAGCACCGACATCTCCTCGCTCACCCGGATCGGTTCGGGCTCGGCGCCGCTGTCCCCGGCGATGGTGCGCGGCTGGCAGGAGCGGTACGGGATCGGCGTGATCAACTTCTTCGGGTCGAACGAGGGCACGGGGATGCTCACCGACCCGTACGACGTACCGGATCCGGAGCAGCGGGCGCGCTTCTTCCCCCGGTACGGCGTGCACGGCGTCGAGTGGTCCACCCGCGGCGCCCGGTGGACGAAGGTGCGGATCGTCGATGCCGCGACGGGTGAGGACATCGAGGAGCCGGGCCGTCCGGGCGAGTTGCGGATCAAGAGCCCGCAGGTCTTCGCGGGCTATCTGGGCGGCACGGACCTGCCCAGCCCCTTCGACGACCAGGGGTACCTCATGACGGGTGACCTCTTCGAGATCGCGGGCGACCGCGGGCAGTTCCTCAAGTACGTGGACCGGGCGAAGGACGTGGTGATCCGGGGCGGGATGAACATCGCCCCCGCGGAGCTGGAGCAGCTCCTCGCAGGGCATCCCGCGGTCGCCGAGGTCGCGGTCGTCGGCTACCCCGACGAGCTGCTGGGCGAGAAGGCCTGCGCCGTGGTCGTCGCGCGGTCGGCGCTGGTACTGGACGACCTGGTCGGGTACCTCAAGGAGCGGCACATCGCCTCGTACAAGCTGCCCGAGCGGCTGGAGTTGCGTGACGAGCTGCCGCGCAACCCCGTCGGCAAGGTGCTGAAGCGGGTGCTGCGCGACAGCCTCTGACCGAAGACCACCCGTCCACCAGTCCTTCCGTCCACCAGTCCTGCCGTCCTGCCGTCCTACGGGACGCGCTCCAGGAGGACCGCTACGCCGACGGGGCCGACCCCGTGCAGGGCGCCGCGCCGGGAGCCCTTGCCTCGCGGGGTGGGTACATAGTCGAGCACGTAGACGTCGTCCATCGCGGTCCCTTCTCCGAGTGACTCTGTTAGTTGTAGCATCGCATCGGAGGTGACGGATGAACACATGGGTGCTGGGCGGCCATCAGACGGATTTCGCCCGCAACTGGGCGCGCGCCGGGCTGGAGTTCTCCGATCTCGTACGGGAGGTGGTCGACGGCACGCTCCAGGACGCGGGACTGGAGCCCGGGGACATCGGCGTCATCCACGTCGGCAACGCCTTCGGCCAGCTCTTCGCCGGCCAGGGCCAGTTGGGCGGAATGCCCGCGACCGTGGAGGACCGGCTGTGGGGCGTGCCCGCCTCCCGCCATGAGGCGGCCTGTGCATCCGGCGGCATCGCTGTGCTCTCCGCCATGGCCGATCTCGAGGCGGGCCGCTACGATTGCGCGCTCGTCATCGGCGTGGAACTGGAGAAGACGGTGCCGGGCGACGAGGCGGCCCGCCATCTGGGCGCGGCGGCCTGGACCGGGCACGAGGGCCAGGACGCGACCTTCATGTGGCCGTACATGTTCTCCGCGCTGGCCGACGAATACGCCACGCGGTACGGCCTGGACGACGCCCACCTGCGGGCGATCGCCGAGCTGAACTACCGCAACGGGCGCGCCAATCCCAACGCCCAGACCCGGGACTGGAAGCTCACCGAGGCGAGTTTCACCGCCGACGACCACGCCAATCCGGTCATCGAGGGCCGTGTGCGGCGCCAGGAGTGCAGCCAGATGACGGACGGCGGCGTGGGCGTGGTTCTCGTCTCGGACCGCTGGCTCGCCGGCCGCCGGCCCGCCGGCCGCCCCGGGCAGCGGCTCGCCAGGATCGCGGGATGGGGACACCGTACGGCCGGACTCTCCCTGCGGCAGAAGACCGACCGCAGCGCCGGGGACCGGTATGTGCTTCCCCATGTGCGGCAGACGGTCATCGACGCTTTCGGCCGCGCCGGAATCGGCGGCATCGACCAGGTCGACGGGCTTGAGACCCATGACTGCTTCGCGATGTCCGAGTACATGGCGATCGACCACTGCGGCATCACCGCGCCAGGACAGAGCTGGCAGGCAGTCGAGAACGGCGACCTGGAGATCGGCGGCCGGATCCCCGTCAATCCGAGCGGCGGACTGATCGGCGGTGGCCACCCGGTGGGCGCCACCGGCGTACGGATGCTGCTCGACGCGAGCCGCCAGGTCACCGGCCGGGCCGGCGGCTTCCAGGTCGAAGGAGCGGAGCGGTTCGCCACACTGAATATCGGCGGAAGCACGACCACCACGGTCGGCTTCGTCGTGGAAGGGGAGGACACCCATGGACGTTGAGATCGTCGGGCGCGCCCTGTCGACTCTGCCGGAGGACGACGACCACCCGTACCGCACCGGCCCCTGGCGGCCGCAGACCACCGAGTGGCGGGCGGAGGATCTGGAGGTGACCGGTGAGATCCCGGCCGACCTCGAAGGCGTCTACCTGCGTAACACCGAGAACCCCGTGCACCCCGCGATCTCGCTGTACCACCCCTTCGACGGCGACGGCATGATCCATGTGGTGGGCTTCCGGGACGGAAAGGCCTTCTACCGCAACCGTTTCGTGCGCACCGACGGCTTCACCGCCGAGCAGGAGGCGGGGAAGGCCCTCTGGGCGGGCATCGCCGAGCGGCCCGCGCTGTCGTTGCGCGCGGACGGCTGGGGAGCGCGCACCCGTATGAAAGACGCGTCGAGCACCGACATCGTGGTCCACGCAGGGCAGGCGCTGAGCAGCTTCTGGCAGTGCGGGGACCTCTACCGGCTGGACCCGCTCACCCTGGAGACCATCGGCAAATCGCCCTGGTCGCCCGACTGGGGAGTCTCCGCGCACACCAAGGTCGATGACCGGACGGGCGAACTGCTCTTCTTCAGCTACGCCACCGAGGCCCCCTATCTCCGCTACGGAGTGGTCGGTCCCGACAACCGCCTCAAGCACCTCACGGACGTTCCGCTGCCCGGCCCGCGGCTGCCGCACGACATGGCGTTCACCGAGAACTACGCGATCCTCAACGACTTCCCGCTCTTCTGGGACCCCGCCCTGATCGCCCAGGGCAAGTACGCCTCCCGCTTCCATCCCGACCTGCCGAGCCGCTTCGGGGTCGTCCCCCGGTACGGCACCGAGGTCCGCTGGTTCGAGGCCGACCCCACGTACGTGCTGCACTTCGCCAACGCCTACGAGGACGGCGACGAGATCGTCATCGACGGCTTCCACCAGGGCTGCCCCGAGCCGGCCGACCCCCGCGGCGAGGGCGTCTACCAGCGCATGTTCCGCTTCCTGGCGCTGGAACGGATGCAGACCCGGCTGCACCGCTGGCGGCTCAACCTGGTGACCGGGCAGGTGAAGGAGGAGCGGCTCAGCGAACGGTTCACCGAGTTCGGGATGATCAACCCGAACCTCGGCGGGCGCCCGTACCGCTATACGTACGCCGCCACCCAGCGCCCCGGCTGGTTCCTCTTCGACGGCATCGTGAAGCACGATCTGCACACCGGGCGCGAGGAGCGGTACGCCCTCCCCGACGGTGTGTACGGCAGCGAGACGGCGATGGCGCCGCGATCCGGCGCGACCGGCGAGGACGACGGCTACCTTGTTACGCTGACGACCGACATGAACGCCGATCGTTCCGAGTGCCTCGTCTTCGACGCCGCGCGCCTCACCGACGGTCCCATCGCCCGGGTGCGGCTGCCGGAACGGATCTCCAGCGGCACCCACTCGACGTGGGCGGCCGGCTCCTCGCTGCCGGGGTGGCACGGCGGGAAGACCATCCTGTAGCGCGGAGGGAGCCGAGTGGACGACACCGCACCGACCCCGCTGCCGCCCGGCGGCCAGAACGCGATCGCGGTGGCGTTCGGCCTGCTGGGCGACGAGTGGACCCTGCTCATCCTCCGGTACGCGCTGCAGGGCGTCCGCCGGTACCAGGACTGGCGCGGCCGGCTGCCGATCTCGCACGCGGTGCTGACCACCCGGCTCACCCGGCTGACCGACATGGGGCTGCTGGCGCGCAGCGCGTACCAGCAGCGCCCGGTCCGGTACGAGTACCGGCTGACGCCGCGCGGGCGGGAGATCTGGCCGGTGCTCGTCTCCATCTGGGGATGGGAGTACCGCTGGGTCGACGGTCACAGCGAGCGGCTGCCCTGGATGCGCCACGGCGGCTGCGGGCGGCACATGGAGCCGGTCATGGTGTGCGGCGGCTGCGCGCGGCCGGTGCGGCCGCGCGAGGTGAGCAGCCGGCTCGGCCCGAGCGGGGCCGCCGGCGCGGAGGGCGGTGCGGGTCTGTTCCCCGAGACGATGTCCCTGATCGGCAACCGCTGGTCGGTGGCGCTGCTCGGCGCGGCCTTCCTCGGCGCGCACCGGTTCGGCGAGTTCCAGCAGCGGCTCGGGGCCCCGCCGGCGATGGTCGCCGACCGGCTGCGGACCTTCTGCGCGCTGGGCGTACTGGAGGTCTCGGCGGGGGAGCCGGGCCGCGGTTCGTACCGGCTCACCGCGAAGGGCCGCGCCTTCTTCCCCGTCGTGATGACGCTGATCGACTGGGGGCAGCGCTGGTTCCCGGCTCCCGAGGGGCCGGCCCTGGTCTCCACCCACCTCGACTGCGGCGCGGACTTCGTACCGCTGCTGGTGTGCGACGGATGCGGTCAGGCGCTGTACGACAGCGACGTCCAGGTCATCGGCGAGGAACCGGCCGCGCCCGTTCCGGCGCCGGTCCGTTGACCGGGCCGGATCGCAGTCCCGGCGCTGGCGGACGCGGCTGTGGTGGACCCGGCGGCGGTGAGCAGGGTCACAGGCTGCGGCCGTTCCGGGAGAAGTGCTGGTAGTCGGGATTGCTCCAGCGGCCGCCCCACTGCCAGCCGATGGCCCGCATGGCGCTGTGGACGACATCGCCGGGCTGGATCATCCCCGGCACGGTCTGCGCGCGGTTCAGGAACGGCGCGGCGCTGCTGGGGTGGACCTGGCCGTTGATGTCGACATAGGGATTCTCGACGGTGTTGATGTCGATGGCGTCGCCGTAGGAGTGCTGCGATTGCGTGCTGGGGTCCCCGGTGACCTCGCGGCAGTTGAAGGCCGAGGTGTTGTCGGCTTTCATCGCGGCCTCGTCATCGCCGTGGAAGTCGGCCATCACCTGCATCCGGGCGATGGGGAAACGGGCGGCGAAGACCTTGGTGAAGACTTCCAGCACCGGATCGACGACGTTCTTGTGGACGATCAGTTCACCGGGATGGGTCGCTCCGTCGAAGCCCCAGTAGTTCATCCGGATCAGCCGCAGATCGTCCGGTCCCACCGGGCAGCCGGCGCGGTAGGTGTCGAGCAGCTTGGCCGCGGGGACGGCTTCGACGGTGGCGCTGAGCGCCAGTGGATCGGCGGTGAAGGCGGCGGAGCCGCCGGGGTGCGGCGCGGACGCCGCCGCTGGGGACCAGGTGCCGAGCACCACGGCGGTCAGGGCCAGGATCCCGAACCGACGGGCCGTGCTGCGAGCGGGACGCATGCTTTCTCCCTTGACGACCGCACCGGGCTGTCCTCATGGCGCGGAATCAGGAACCGGAGTGGAACCGGCGCGGATGGTGGACCGGCGCGTCGCCGTGCGGCCGCGGACAGCGCGAGCGCACGCTGAAGAGGTACCAGGGCAGGCGGCGGGCAATCCGCTGCGGCGGCCGGCTCGCCCGTGCGGCTCATGCCGCCGGGCCGCGGCGACCTGAATGGCGCAGCGCCGGGCGGGCGGCCGGCCGGTCCGCGTCGGCTCCGGCCCGGTGGCCTGCGCGCCTCGGCGCACTCCTGTTGGCCGGTGGGAGCCGGACGCCGGACGGCGATGTGCGGGGCGGTACGCCTGGTGGTGGGCGCCGCCCTCCCCGGCGGTCACTCAGCGCGGTCCGATGAACACCGTGGTCCGGCCGGTTCTGTAGATCCACTTGCCGTGCGCGGCGCGCGGGTGTGCTCTGGAGTGAGACAGCGGAAGGGGTTCCGTCATGGCCTACGCAACGGTGCCGGCACGGCACCATGGCTCACTCGGGTGGACGCTGCCCGCCACGCTGGGTGTGGTCTACGGCTTCTACGCGGCATTCGTGCAGCGGGCGGGCGGTGCGGTCACCGGCGGTCAGGTGGTGCTCGGAGTCGTCGCGGGCGTGGCCGTCGCCGCGGTGTGCATGCTGCTCGGCCGAGTGCAGCACGCCCTGCCGCGCGAGCTGCGCGCCGCGGCCTACGGAACGCTGACCGGCTGCGCCCTGGGCTTCCTGTACAGCCTGTCGCACGCGAGCATCCTCAAGTCCACGGGCATGGGAATCGTGTTCGGAGGGGCGGCGCTGGCCGCCTCGTTCTTCATCTTCTACACCAGGGAGACCTGACGCCCGGCGCGCGGGCAACCGCGCACAGCCAGCCGGCGCTCGGCGCGCCGGCTGCGCGCGTGACGTCCGGTGGGTCGGGCGTGGTCAGTCGGTCCTGACCGGGCCCGCGGATGTCTCGCCGGAGCCGCGGATGATGAAGCGGGTCAGCAGGATCACCGAGCGCGGCGCAGACCGGTCGCCCGCTATCCGGGAGAACAGCAGGTTCGCCGCCGTCCCGCCGAGGGCGACCGGGTCCTGGCTCACCACGGTGAGCGGCGGGCTCAGCCGTTCGGCCAGCGGGAAATCGTCGAAGCCGACGATCGCGATCTGGTCGAACAGGCTGCCCTCGGCCTGGCCGAGGCCGTCCATGACGCCGATGGTGATCAGGTCGTTGCTGGTGAACAGCGCGGTCGGCGGCTGACGCAGGGCCCGGAGTTCCGCCAGCGCCGCGGCCGCGTCGGGCCTGGAGCGCAGCTCGTGCCGGACCAGCTCGGGATCCTCCAGCACGCCCCGGGCCGCCAGAGCTTCGAGATAGCCGGCGTAGCGCTCGCGCTGGGTCCAGATGCCGAACCGGTCGCCGAGATACGCGATCCGGGTGTGTCCGTGGTCGAGCAGGTGGGTGACCGCCCGGTTCGCCCCGGCCCGGTTGTCCACGGTGACGGTGTCGACCGCCAGGCCCTTGGCCGGGCGGTCGACACAGACGACTCGGGTGCCGCCCTCCATGGGCTGCTTGAGGAAGCCATGACTGCCGATGGTCGGGACGAGGATCAGTCCGTCGACCTGCCGCGCGCAGAACGCCGCGACGACTTCCTGCTCCCGGCGCGGCTCGTCGTTGGTGCTGCCGACCAGGACCAGATAGCCGCGCCGGTGCGCCTCGTCCTCCACGGACCGTGCCATCAGGGCGTAGAACGGGTTCGCCAGGTCGTCCACCACCAGGCCGATGGTGGAGGTGCCCAGGTTCTTCTGCCGCAGGTTTCGGGCGTTGTCATTGCGCTGGTACCCCAGCCGCCGTACCGCCTGCTCGACCCGGGCCGTGGTGTCCGGGGACACGGCTGATTCGCCGGAGATGACGCGGGAGACCGTCATGGGACTCACTCCCGCGGCGCGGGCCACGTCCTTCATCGTCGGGCGCTTCACGGGGCTCCTCATCGACGGGATCCGGTGCGTTGACGGGATCCGACGCATAGTTGATGGCCGGCGGACCCGCCCGCACTCCCCGCGTGCGGTCCGGGCGCCGAGGGCGCCAACGTTACCCACCCACGCCGCCGGAGCCAGGGGCGGGACCAGGTGAATTGCCTGGTCCCGCCCCTGGCTCCGGCGGTCAGCAGGCCGACTTGTAGAAGTACTTGCTGACGTTCGGGTCGGCCATGTTCTGCTTCGTGATGGCGACCATCGGAGTGCCGATCTGTGCGGTCGCCTTCTTGCCCTGGATCGCGGCCAGCGCCTGGTCGACGCCCTGGGTGCCGATACCGCCCGGATCCTGCGCGACCAGGACGTCCAGGGTGCCGTTCTTGAGTGCCGTGATCTCGTCGGGTTCGGCGTCGAACGCGGCGACCTTGACCTTGCCCTGCTTGCCCGCGGCCTGCAGCCCGGTGGACACGCCCTGGGCGGTGTTGGTGTTGCCGGCGAAGACGCCGCCGAGGTCGGGGTGCGCGGCGAGGGTCGCCTGGATCTGCGACGCGGCCGTGGCCGGCAGGTCGTTGTCGTACAGCACGGGGAGCAGGGTGATCGCCGGATGGCTGGCCTGCATCTCCTCGGTGAAGCCCTTGATCCGGGCATCGGTGGTGGAGACACCGGGCTTGACGCTGATCACGATGGCCGAGCCCTTGTCGCCCATCAGCTGGGCGAGTGCCTTCGCCGCCGAGCGGCCGCCGGCCTCGTTGTCGGAGGAGATCCGGGAGACGCCGACCGAGGTGTCGGTGACCGAGGTGTCCACCAGGACGACCTTGGTGCCCGCGCCCTGGATCTGCTGGAGCGACGGCGTCAGCGCGGTGCTGTCCACCGGGGATATGAGCAGGCCGTCCGGACGGGTCGCGGCGACCGAGTCGATGATCGGCCGCTGCACGGCGACGTCCCACTGTGCCGAGCCGTCGGTCTTGAGGTTGACGCCGACCTTCGTGGCCTCCGCCTGCGCGGCGCACGCCATGGTGATGTAGAACGGGTCGCTCTTGACGCCGGTGATCAGCTCGATGGTCTTCTTGCCGGAGCCGGATGACCCGTTCCCGTCACTGCTGCTGCTGCAGCCGGCGGCGCCGGCCAGCACGGCCAGCACGGCGCAGCATCCGGCGATCTTCATGGCTCTGTGCATGGCGGAGATCCTTCTGTGAGGGTTCGGCCCAGGGGGAACGTGATGACGGAACGGTGCGGTGCGCGGGGGGCTGTCCGGAACGTCAGCCGCGGTCGCGGCTGCGCCTGCGGAACTGGTCGAGGTAGACGGCGAGGACCAGGACGACGCCGATGGCGACGTCCTGCCAGTACTGCTGGACGCCGATGATGATCAGGCCGGTGGTGAGGACCGCCGGGATGAAGACACCGATCACCGTGCCGAGCACCGAACCGCGCCCGCCGAAGAGGCTGGCGCCGCCGAGGACGACCGCGGTGATGACCTTGAGGTTGTCGGTGGAGTGGCCGGCGATGGAGGTGGTGCCGAAGTAGGCCAGCCACATCACGCTGCCGAGCCCTGACAGGAGGCCGGCCAGTGCGTAGACCAGGATGAGATGCCGGTCCACCGCGATGCCGACCCGGCGCGCGCCTTCCGCGTTGGAGCCGATCGCGTAGGTGTAGCGGCCGAACCGGGTGTAGGCGAGTACCAGTCCGAACAGCACGGTGGTGGCGAAGGCGATGACCACCAGCCAGGGGATCTGGCCGAAGAGTTTGCCGAAGCCGATGCTGTGCTGCAGTTTGCCCGACACGGCCCCGGTGAGGTCCTGGCCGCCGGTGATGATCTGGGCGAGGCCCAGTGCCGCGCCGAAGCCGCCGAGGGTGACGATCAGTGGCGGCACCTTGGCCTTGGCGACCAGCAGTCCCTGGATGCCGCCCCACACCAGGCCGGTGGCCAGGGCGATCAGGGCGCTGACCGCGATGGTGCCCCAGCCGGATTCGGCGCCGCCGTGGTGGAGGGTGTATTCGCCGGACAGGACGGCGGCCAGTACGAGGACCGATCCGACGGACAGGTCGATGCCGGCCACGATGATGACGAAGGTCATGCCGACGCCGAGCACCAGATAGATCGCGGCGTTGGTGGCTATCTGGGTGATGTCGTACGTGGTCAGGAAGGTGCCCGGCGCGGCGATGGTGAAGAAGGCGACGAGGATGGCCAGGACCCCGAACGTCCAGGCCTCGTTGACCGCGGCGAGCCGTTTCGCCCACTCCGGTAGCGCGATCCGCGGCCGGTCGCGCGCGGGGGAGTCGTCGTTCACGCGCACCGTCTCCTCGGCCTCTGTCTCCTCGGCCATGGTCTTCCCGGCCGCTGTCTCCTCGGTCCCCGTCTTCCCTGCCCCCGCCATGTCCGGCTTCATGAGCCGCCGCCGTTCGCCGAAGGGTCCAGTGCCCCGGTCATGGCGCCGACCAATTCCTCGACCGACGTCTGCGCGGCGGTGAAGCGGGCCACCCGGCGGCCCAGCCGCAGCACTTCGACGCGGTCGGCCACGGAGAGCACCTCGGGCATGTTGTGGCTGATCAGGACGACCGCGATGCCGCGGTCCCGGACGCGCCGGATGGTGTCGAGTACGCGTCCGCGCTGCACCACGCCGAGTGCGGCGGTGGGTTCGTCCATGAAGATGATCCGGTTGGCGAAGGCGACCGCCCTGGCCACCGCGACCGACTGGCGCTGGCCGCCCGACAGGGAGGCGACGGGGACACCCACATCCTGCAGATCGACGCCGAGTTCGGCGAAGGCGGCGACCGCGGACCGGCGCATCGCCGCCCGGTCGAGCACATGGAGCCGTCCGAGCAGCCCGCCCCGGTACAGCTCCCGGCCCAGGTGGAGGTTGGCCGCCGCGTCCAGGTCAGGAGCGAGCGCGAGGTCCTGGTAGACGGTCTCGATGCCGTACCGCCGGGCGTCCAGCGGACTTCTCAGCCGCACCGGCGCACCGTCCACCAGGATCTGCCCGCCGTCCGGCCTGATGGTGCCGGACAGGGTCTTGACCAGACTGCTCTTACCGGCGCCGTTGTCACCGATGAGGGCGACGACTTCGCCGGGCCAGGCGGTGAAATCGGCGCCCTGGAGCGCCTGGACATGGCCGAAGTGTTTGGTCACTCCCCGCGCTTCCAGGAGTGGTTCTGCCATCGAGACGCCTCCAAGCATCCTGGTAACGTTCTCAGCGATTCCCGGATTGTGGGGGTGGCCTGAGGCCCTGTCAATACTCCGCACATACCTTCGTTTTAACTGAACAGGTCAGGGTAAATCCACGATCCGCGTGTATGCGGGCACTCTTGACAAGGAATCAGGGACACGTCAAGAATCCAGTCTCGATTGATAACGTTCACATGCACTTCGAGCATCCCCCGTGCCTTCAGGACGCTGGCCCCACGGCGAGCGGCCCCCCGCGACAAGGTGGTTCTCCGTGCTTCGATCGCATTCCGCCCGGCGCCGTGGTGCCCCAGGCGCACACCTTCCCCCGGGCCGTGACCGGTCCACCCCGCTGCTGCGACTCGGCGTGGCGTTATCCTGTCTGCTGCTGACCGCCGTCGGCGCGGTCGCTGCCGCCTCGCCCCAGGCGCATGCCGCCGTGTCGAACCCCACGCAGTACGTCGACCCGTTCGTCGGTACCGACGACAGCACCGCGCCCAACCCGGTGCCGGGCGGCGCCGGCGGCAGCACCTACCCGGGTGCCGTGGTCCCCTTCGGCGGTGTTCAGCTGAGCCCGGACACCCCGACCGCGTCCCCGTCCGGCTACCGCTCCTCGGACACCTCCGTCGAGTCCTTCAGCGCCACCCACTTCGACGGCGCGGGGTGCTCGAACAACGAGGATCTCCCGATCCTCCCGGTCACCGGCGCGCTGGGCTCCTCGCCCGGCACCAACTGGACCAGCTACGCGTCCGGCTACACCAAGGCGAACGAGTCCGCCGCACCCGGCTACTACAAGACCCGGCTGGACACGTACTCCACCGATGTCGAGCTGACCGCGACCACCCGCACGGGCATGGGCAAGCTCGTCTACCCCTCCTCCATCACTTCCCGGCTGCTGATCAACACCAGTCGCAGCGCGACCGGCAACCGCGCCGGTTCGGTTCAGGTCAACGGCTCGGAGGTCACCGGCAGCGTCACCGCCGGCGGGTTCTGCGGCTCGTCGAAGACCTACCAGATCTTCTTCGACATCCGCTTCGACAAGGCTCCCACCGGCTTCGGCACCTGGACCGGCGGGACCGTGACCGCCGGCTCGGCGAGCGCGAACGGCACCAACACCGGCGCCTACGTCACCTTCGACACCAGCGCCGACCAGAACGTCCAGTTCAAGGTCGGCCTGTCCTACGTCAGTGTCGCCAACGCGCAGCGGAACATCACCACGGAGAACGCGGGCTGGGACTTCGGCGCCGTCCGCACCGCGGCGGACACCGCCTGGAACCAGATCCTGAACCGGGTCCAGATCTCCAGCGGCGGCGCGACCGAGCTGAAGAAGTTCTACACCGCGCTCTACCACGTGTTCCAGAGCCCGAACATCTCCAGTGACGTCAACGGCGACTACCGCGGCTTCGACGGAGCGGTGCACAACTCCGCCCACCCGGTCTACCAGAACTACTCCGGCTGGGACATCTACCGCTCCTGGGCGGCCCTCATCGGGCTGATCGCTCCCGCCGAGGCGAGTGATATCGCCAAGTCGATGGTCCTGGACGGCCAGCAGGGCGGTCTGCTGCCCAAATGGTCGCAGCAGACCAACGAGGACTTCGTGATGACCGGTGACCCAGGACCCATCATCGTGGGCAGCATGTACGCGTTCGGCGCACGCGACTTCGACACCGCCGCCGCGCTGACGCTGATGGAGAAGTCCTCCAGCGGCGGCACCACGCAGGGCAGCGCGATCCGCAGCCGGCAGTCCACGTACACCAATCTTCACTACATCAACGGCGACCCGTCGGACTCGCTGGAGTACTCGGCGTCGGACTTCGCCATGGCGCAGTTCGCCAGGTCGCTCGGCAACACGGCCAGTTACAACACTCACATGACCCGCGCCCAGTGGTGGCGGAACACGTTCAACGCCGAATCCGCCTACATCCACCCGCGCAACACCGACGGCAGCTGGCCGTGGCCGCTCGACCCGGCCAGCCAGTCCACTTTCACCGAGGGCAACGCGGCCCAGTACACCTGGATGGTCACCTACGACTTCGCCGACCTGATCAACTCGATGGGCGGCCGGCAGACCGCGGTACAGCGGCTGGACCACCACTTCACCGAGGTCAACGCGGGACAGAGCCGGCCTTACTACTACATCGGCAACGAGCCGGAGCACGGAGTGCCGTGGGCGTACGACTTCGCCCGGCACCCGTCCGGCGCCTCGGACGCCGTGCGCAAGGTGATGACCGACTCGTTCACCACCGGTCCCGGCGGGCTGCCCGGCAACGACGACCTGGGCGCGACCTCCGCCTGGTACGTCTGGGCGGCGCTCGGCATGTACCCGGCCACCCCCGGCGCCGACACGCTCGCCGTGCACGGGCCCACCTTCCCCTCGATCACGATCCAGCGGGCCGCCGGGGACATCACCATCAACTCCTCGGGTTCCGGCAACTACGTCCAGGGTCTGAGTGTCAACGGGACTGCCACCAACCACAGTTACCTGCGCTATCCCGACGTGGCCGGCGGCGGGACGCTGTCCTACACGATGGGCGGGTCGCCCAGCGCCACCTGGGGCACCGGGGCCACCGACGCACCTCCGTCCTTCCAGGACGGCGGCACTTCGGTTCCGGCCGCTCCCGAACTGGGCGCCAACCTCGCCCAGGGCAAGCCGGTGACCTCCGGCTCGACTCCCTGCGCGGCGGCGGAGTCGGCGGACAAGGCCGTCGACGGCACGCTGAAGAACAACAGCAAGTGGTGCACGAACTCGGCGAGCCCGGCGATGCAGGTCGACCTCGGGTCCACGCAGACGGTGTCCTCGTTCGTCGTCAAGCACGCCGGACTGGGCGGTGAGAACACCGCCTGGAACACCGGGGCCTACCAGATCCAGACCAGCACCGACGGTACGACCTGGTCCACCGCGGCGACCGTCACCGGCTCGCGCTCCAGCCGGACGTACAACGCCATCGCCGCCCGGTCGGCCCGCTACGTCAAGCTCGCCGTCACCACACCCGGCAACACCGGGGCCACCGCCGTGCGGATCTATGAACTGGAGGTCTATGGCGGGGGTGGCGGCGGACAGACCAATCTGGCGCTGAACCGGCCCGCCACCGGGTCGGCCTCCTGCAACAGCAGCGAGACGCCGGACAAGGCGGTCAATGGCAGCGTCTCCGGCGGCAACACCGACAAATGGTGCTCGCTCGCCTCCGGTACCAAGACCCTGCAGGTCGACCTCGGCGGCTCGCACGCGCTCAGCTCGATCACCGTGCGCCACGCCGGCGCCGGCGGGGAGTCGGCCGGCTGGGACACCAAGGACTTCGACCTGCTCGTCTCCACTGACGGCAGTAGTTGGACCCCGGTGGCCCAGGTACGCGGCAACACCACCGACGTCACCGACAACACCCTGACCGCCACCGCCCGCTACGCCCGTCTCGACGTCATCACTCCCACCCAGAACACCGACGCCGCCGCCCGTATCTACGAGTTCGAGGTGTACGGCACCTGACCGCACCGCACCGCACCGCGGTGCCCGGCCCGTCGTTCGTCGTGCGGGTCTCAGATCATCGCCGGCGTTGCGCCGGCGCCCGGCTCCGGCGGCGCGTCACTTCGAACGTCTTCGAAGGGATTGCCGCCCTCTGCTGCCTCCAAGAGGCTGGATGCCGCCGACCGGTACGGCAGTTCCGGACAACGACCGGCAGCCGGTCGGCCGGCGGGGGGACCAACACGGGGGTGTGGTCCGTGAAGGTGCCGGCCGAGGAGTGGGGTGCCTATGACTGCTCCGGGCGGGCGATCAAGCGGCACCGGATGGAGGTCCGGACGCGTTCGGGTTCCGCGAGTGCACGCAGGACGACCAGGTCCAGCTCGCGCAGTGGTTGGCGGCCGAGCTGTGCCCGGTGGAGCTCAACCGGGACCGGCTGGCTGAGGCGGTGGTAGCGCGGTGCCGCAAGGATCGTCTGGAGCCCCCAGCGCCCGCGAAGGTGACGCGGCTGGTCGCCTCGGCGGTGAACACCTTCGAGGAGGGGTTCTGCGCGACGACGGTGGGGCGGTTGTCTGCGGCCTCTCGGTCCCGGCTGGATGATCTGGTCGCCGAGGACGACGGGGATGAGGGCAGCGTGGGCGGGGGCCGGATGTTCTTCACCGAACTGAAGGCGGACCCCGGCGCGCTGGGCCTGGACAGTCTGCTGACGGAGGTGAACAAGCTGCAGCGGGTACGCCAGCTGGAGCTGCCGCCGGAGTTGTTCGGGGAGTTCTCGGAGAAGCTGGTGTCGGCGTGGCGGGCGCGGGCGGCGAAGGAGTATCCGTCTGACCTGGTGGCCGCGCCGGCTGCGGTGCGGTACACGCTGCTGGCGGCGTTGTGCCATGTGCGCGAGACCGAGATCACCGACTCGCTGGTGGACCTTTTCATCCAGCTGGTGCAGAAGATCAACACGCGGGCGGAGAAGAAGGTCGAGGGCGAGTTCGTCAAGGAGCTGAAGAAGGTCCGCGGCAAGGAGGCGATGATGCTGCGGGTTGTGGAAGCGGCCCTGGCCGAGCCGTCCGGCACGGTCCGCAAGGTGATCTACCCGGTGGTCGGCGGGGAGAAGACACTCAAGGCGCTGGCGGCGGAGGCCGCGGCGAACGAGGCCAAGTACCAGGCGCGCATCCGCACCGTGCTGCGGTCCTCGTACTCTGCGCACTGGCGCCGGATGCTCTCGCGGCTGCTGTCGGCCTGGGAGCTGAAGAGCAACAACACCGCCTACCGGCCGGTGATGGACGCGATCGACCTGCTCAAGCGCTACCTGGACCAGCCGATCAAGGACGGGGCGTTCTTCGACGCGGCGGAGAAGGTGCCGCTGGAGGGGGTGGTGCCCGAGCAGTGGCGGGCCGCGGTGGTGGACGACAAGGGCCGGGTCGAGCGCATCCCCTACGAGCTGTGCGTGCTGGTCAGCCTGCGGGACGCGCTGCGGCGCCGCGAGATCTGGGTGGCTCGGTGGCCTCCAGGGAGGCGGTCCCACGCGATGTCCTGCGGCGCCGCCTGCTGCTGGTGCTGTTCGCGCTGGGTACCAACATGGGCATCAAGCGGGTGGTGGCCACCGGCAAGCACGGCGAGTCCGAGGCGGTTCTCCGGCGGATCCGGCACCTGTTCGTGAACCGGACCAACATGAGGTCCGCGCTGATCAAGCTCGTCAACAACACCTTCGCCGCCAGGGACGAGGGCTGGTGGGGCGGCGGGACCGCGTGCGCCTCCGACAGCCGCAAATTCGGCGCCTGGTCCAGCAACTTCATGACCGAGTGGCACCAGCGCTACCGGGGACCCGGCGTGATGATCTATTGGCACGTAGAGCGCAAGTCGGTGTGCATCTACTCCCAGCTCAAGCACTGCTCGGCCTCCGAGGTTGCCTCGATGATCGAGGGCGTGCTGCGGCACTGCACCGACATGGAGGTCGACCGGCAGTACACCGACACCCACGGCGCTTCCATCGTCGGGTTCGCGTTCGCGCACATGCTCGGCTTCAACCTGCTCCCGCGATTGAAGAACGTCGGGTCGGCCCGGCTGTACCGCCCAGCCGCCGGCGAGGACGAGCAGTGGCCGCAACTGGGCCCGGTGCTGTCCACCAAGACGATCGACTGGGAGCTCATCCGCCAGCAGTACGACCAGATCGCCAAATACACCACCGCCCTTCGCCTGGGCACCGCGGAGGCCGAACAGGTCCTGCGCCGGTTCACCCGCGGCGGCCCCAAGCACCCCACCTACCGGGCCATCGAAGAGCTGGGGCGGGCCGTGCGCACGGCCTTCATCTGCGACTACCTCGCCGACGCCGACCTGCGCCGGGAGATCGGCGAGGGCCTGCAGGTCGTCGATAACTGGAACAGTGCGAACCACGACCTGTTCTACGGCAAGGACGGCGAACTGACCGGCAAGGACCCGGCAACGGGCTGATGGTCGCCGTCGACGCCCACACCGACTTCCACCGATTCAACCGGGCCGGATGGAGCCACCCACTGCTGGCCGGCGCCATCGACCTCGGCGGATGTCCAGTGCTCGGTCTTGGTTGGGACCATGGGGACCACTCCATGCGCCACCGCGGAGAGCGGGCTTACGGGCAGGTCTACCCCGTCACCCTCGAAGCCCGCGCAGCGAGGCGGTACTGCGCTGGACCATCCCGCCGTACGACCCTGACCGGTAAACCGCACCCGGGCTGGAGGGGTGCCGGAAGAACCCGGTTGAGCTGGACGGTTCAGCCCGGCACACTCGCCCGATGAGCCACAGCACGCAGCCGGGCCGCTGGGACGGGCCCTGGTACCGGGACCTGCACTGACGGCGTCTCATTTAGGGTGTCCGGTGATCTGTACGGTGAGCGGGGGCTTACCGTACGCTCCGGGCATGAGCGAACGCATCGGCTACGCGAGATGCAGTCTGGACAAGCAGGACCTCACCGCCCAGCGCGAGATCCTGCTCAGCCTGGACGTCCCCGAGGACCGGATCTACCTGGACCACGGACTGACGGGGACCAACCGCGACCGGCCCGGCCTGGCCCAGGCCCTCGCTGCCGTACGCGCCGGCGACACCCTCGTCGTCCCCAAGCTCGACCGCCTCGCCCGCTCGGTACCCGACGCCCGCGACATCGGCGACTCGCTCACCGCCCGCGGCGTCAAACTCTCGCTCGGCGGCACCCTTTACGACCCCGCCGATCCGATGGGCAAGATGTTCTTCAACATCCTTGCGACCTTCGCCGAGTTCGAGGTCGACCTGCTGCGCATGCGCACCCGCGAAGGCATGGCGGTCGCACGGGCCAAGGGCAAACTCAGAGGCAAGCAGCCCAAGCTCACCTCCCGCCAGCAGACTCATCTGGTCCAACAGCACCAGTCCGGCGAGCACACCATCGCCGACCTTGCCGAGCTCTTCTCCGTCAGCCGCGCCACGGTGTACCGCGTTCTTGAACGCCACCAGACCCCGGCAGCAGTGCCTTCGACCTCCGGCGGGCAGTGACGTGCTGCCCTACGTCTACCAGGTCACCAAGTACGACCCTGCCGACCGCGATCAGCACGGCCACTACGCGGGTGCCGAGCCCGCGACCAGTGACCACGGACCGGTCGAAGCCGCCTACCTGCAGGCCATCGCCGCCTTCGCCGAAGAGACCGGCGTCGACCAGTTGGCCATCCGCGAGCCGCAGATCGGCGGCTTCGCCACCTTCGGCCTGGAACCGCCGGTCGACGGCTACGGCCTAGCCGACCTCTTCCCAGCTGGCCTCACCGGGTTCCACGACGGTGCCCTGGTACCGATGGCCGCCGGCCTGGAACTCGTCCGGGCCATGCTCCGCGACAACGGCGCCTGGTGCCGTCTGGAGGCGGAGGGAGTGTTCACCGTGCACGTCGGCTGGGACCAATACCTGTACGTCGGCAGCAGCCGCCCCTGCGAAGCAGCCCTCGCCCGCACCCGCTCGCTCGGACTGTTCCCGGAACGCCTGGACGCATCGCCGTACGACTTCGCCCCCGACGACCCACTGCGCGTACAGCGCCCGGCCGACGCCGACTTTTGGGCCCGCCTGCACTGGGCGGTCAGCGCCTTCCGCGCCACGTTCCTGGAGGAGAACTACGCTGCGAACGCCTCCCGCTGGCACCGCCTCACCCGCGACAATGTCGAGGCAGTGCGCTCCCAGTTGACCCCTCGCGCACAGCTGGCGGTCTGGCCGGACCTGCTCACCGACGTCGACGCGGCCATGGGCTCTCTGCCTGAGGAGGGCCTTGTGGAAGTCCTCTGGGAGGACGAGGACGGGCGGATCAGCAGCTTGGTCGTGGACGAGACCCAATTCGAGGCAGTGACCCCCCAGATCACCAGCGCACGTGCTGCCGGCGTCGTATCCCTGGCTACCGATGAGCGACACCCCCTATTCACCGCTGTGCTACCGGACAGCGATGGGGTTCTCCGCGCACGCTGGCAGACCGAGCCGACGCCCAGCGACCGGGACTGGGCGTTCCTGAAAACCCTGCGGCGCGGCCAGTTCGTCACCGGCACGGTAACGACCATCGCCAGCTTCGGTGTCACCTTCGTGGACATCGGCGGCTTCACCGCAATGATTAACATTCCGGAGCTGTCCTGGCGTCCGATCAACCACCCGTCTCACGTCGTCAGCGTCGGCCAGAAGATCACAGCTGAGGTCCTCGACGTCGACATGATCTGGGAACGGGTACCGCTGTCGCTCCGAGTAGTGCAGGAAGACCCGTGGCCGCAGGTAGCGCAGAGAATCGGGCAGGTGGTCACCGGACCGGTCACCAAGATCGTGCCGTTCGGAGTCTTCGTCCGCATCGAAGACCGAGAGGACGGCTTCGAGGGGCTCGTGCACACCAGCGAGCTGGATGAATCGCCCGGAGTCGTTGTCGAGGTCGGCGACGCTCTTACCGTGAAGATCATCGATGTCGATCTGGCACGGCGTCGCATTGCCTTGTCGCAGACGCGGGCCCGTACAACCCGCCAAAAGGGAGACCGTCATTCCTGACGAGACGGCTGCCCAGGCGCGCAAGGAGCGGGAGTCCAGGTCCGGTGCAGAGCCAGATGAGTTGGCCCTGTACATGGCCTCGTTGTCTCATCCTGAGGCAACCGTCCGAAGGACCGCTGTGGGCGGCATCCAGTCGCACGGGGCAGGAGACTTCCGGGCCGTGACCGCTCTGCTTCCCCTCCTCCACGACCCCGACGTCCGGACCGGGAGTCGGGCTCGGTACGTCCTGACCTCCTGGGGGCCGTCCATCGTGCCGTTGCTGCAGGAGATCCGCCGCGCGGGGCCCGGGTGGCTGCGTGCTGCAGCCCTGACTGTGCTCGCAGAGATCGTCGGCGAGGACGGCCTGTCCGCCAGGGACCGGGCAGCCGTCGAACGTTTGATCCGTATCCAATGCCGTTAGGTTAAGAGTTCGGGTGGGGTGGTATGAGCGTGGGGGTGCGGGGTGGTGTGGGAGCTTGCCGGTCGTCGGGTTTCTTGATGCGGTAGCGGGAGATGATGCGTTTGATGGCGCGTG
>NZ_JASISZ010000028.1 GCF_030063355.1 Streptomyces sp. PH10-H1 | reverse complement strand
GCAATGGACCGACACCGACCGCCGCTCCTACGCCGCCTTCCAAGTCAAGATCGGCTATCGGGGCACCGACGCCGACGGCTGGCCGGGGCCCGTCTCCTGGGCACAGCTGCGCGTGCCGAAGGGCTGAGAACGTGTCCGAGCTCTGCCGACCAGCGCACCGTCACAGCGGACGCGCCGTCGGACGCGGTCCGGGTGACGTCGCCAATTTCCCGCTCCGGATGTAGCGCGTCGGCATCCCCGTCCGGACGAGCCTGGTCCGGCAGCGCTGCCACCGATCGTTCCAGCGTTCGTAGACCTCCTGGGCCTCGCGCCGCCTCCAAGGCACTTCGCCACTGTCACCCCTGAGGATCGCCCGGCCGGCACCATCATCGGGTTTCTCCTCCTATCGCCCACCGGGTAGGCAGGAGGGTGGCTAGAGTGATCCGCAGTCGGTGGGGCCGGACGACGGGGGCAGGGCAATGACGAGCTCTCCTGCGCTTTCACGGCGGACGCGGCCAGTACCGGCCATCACCGGCGGGAGAGGCGGATCCCTGCGCCGGGCGCGCGGATCCCTTCGGTCGTCCAACAGCGCACCGGGTCGGCTCGCCCGCACGGTCATCGCACTGATCCTGTGCACGCTGGCGTTATGGGGAGCACTGGAGTTCGCGCTCAGCGGCGCGCACAGCGCCGTGTCCGAGGCTGAGAGCGGGGCGATGCCGGCGATCGTCGACACCTCCCAGGTGGCGTACTACCTGGCCGATGCGGACCGGGTCGCGGCCACGAGCTTCGTGTCCGGCACGGTCCGCCTGGGCGGCCCGGGACAGCGCTACCAGGACGATCTCAAGTCCGCGCACCAGGCGCTGGCGCGAGCCGCCGAGCATGACGCGACCGGAGCGGACGGCAGCGGTCAACTGCAGTCCATCGAGGGGCTGCTGGTCGAATACACCAGCCTGGTGGAACAAGCCCATGCCAACGAAGGCCAGGGCGCCCTCGGCATCTCCTACCTGAGCTACGCCTCGGGCCTGATGCACCAGAAGGACGACGGCATCCTCGCTCATGTCCAGCGACTCGGGGCAGCCGAGCAGCAGGCATTGGCCCGGCAACGGAGTACCTGGTGGCTGACGCCGTCCGTACTCCTGGGGGTGCTCGCCCCGGGTGCCATCGCCCTGATCCTGCTCATCCGCACCCAGCGCTATCTCCGTCGGCACTTCCACCGGCGGATCAACCCCTGCCTGCTGGCCGCATCCGTGCTGCTCGTGGCGCTCGGTGGCTGGACCACGGTCGCGACCCTGCACACCGACCGGGCCTTCAACACCGCCTGTGACACCGTGCTGCCCCGGCTGACCGCCTCCTGGCAGGCCCGGACGCTCATCGCGCGGGCGGCCGGCAGCGACACGCAGGCCGTGCTCCTGACCCTGCCCGGGCAACCCTTCTCCAGCGGCTTCGCCGACTACACCCGCCCCCTCGCGGAACCCGCGGTGAGTAGTCAGATGCTCATTGCCGCCCGCAGCGGGCCGCCCTCCCTTCACGGAGTCCTTGCCGACCTGCTGCAGGCGGACCTCGCGCTCGACCCTGCCGACAACTCCGGGAAGCGGAAGGCCGCCTTGGACACCCTCGAACATTTCCAGCGGTTCACCGCAGCGCATGCCCAGGTGCAGCAGCAGGCCGACCAGCGGGACCCCGCTCTGGTGTCCACGGCGGTCGGTCCCGGCGGCACCCAGCTGGGCGGGGCGGAGGCCGCCGTGGACGGCGACCTGGCCCTGCGGACCGACCTGGACCGGCAGAAGCTGGCCGAGGCAGCGGACTCCGCACGATCGGGCCTGGGCACGGGCCCCGCCATTCCGGTGCTGGGCGCGGCTCTCGCGGTGCTGTGCCTGTGCGGTCTGTGGCCACGGATCGACGAGTACCGGGCGGCGCGATGACCAGGCCCGGCCCCGCGGCCCGACGCCTCCGCCCCGCCTGGGCCCGCCTCGGCCTGGTCCTGGCAATGCTCGCCCTGCCCAGCCTCACGGGCTGTGGCTCCAGCGGATCGGGGCAGGTCGTCCACGTGCTCGGCACCTGGACCGGCAGCGAGCAGGACTCCTTCCTCGCCATGGTCGCGCCGTTCGAGGAACGCACCGGGATCAAGGTCGACTATCAGGGCTCCCGGAACTCGGACACCATCCTGGCCGACCGTGTCGCCAACGCCACCCCGCCCGATCTGGCGGTGCTCTCCAGCCCCGGCAAGCTGCTGCAGTACGCCAGGGCCGGCCGGCTCGTTCCGCTCGACGACACGCTGGACCTACCCGCGATGACCAGGCAGTACGGCTCCAGCTGGCTGGAGTTGGGAGCCGTGAACGGCAAGCAGTACGCCGTGTTCGTCAAGGCGTCGCTCAAGAGCCTCATCTGGTACTCCCCCAAGGCCCTGAACGCACACGGCTTGAAACCGCCGGCCAGCTGGGATGCCCTGCGGGCATCGGACCAGGTGATCGCCCGCTCCGGCGTCTCCCCGTGGTGCATCGGACTGGAGTCGAGTTCCACCTCCGGCTGGCCGGGCACCGACTGGTTGGAGGACATCGTGCTGGCGCAATCCGGGCCGGACGTCTACAGCCAGTGGGCGACCGGCAAGCTCCCATGGAACTCCCCGCAGATCAAGCGCGCATGGCAGACGTGGGGGGAGGTCATCGGCGCGCCGGGCCTCGTGCACGGCGACTCCCGCGGCATGCTCCTCACAAACTTCGGCTCAGCGGGGGCACCCCTGTTCGGCCAGCCGCCGGGCTGCTATTTCGAACACGCCGCCTCCTTCATCTCCGGCTACTACCAACAGGGGAATTCGCAGCTCAAGGCCGGTCAGGACTTTGACTTCACCTCATTTCCCTCCATCGATCCAGCGTTCAACGGAAGCGAGGAAGTGGCCGGCGACCTGCTTGGAATGTTCCATTCCACCCCGGGCGCCCGCGAACTCATCGCCTATCTCACGACACCGCAGGCCCAGCAGATCTGGGTGGCGCGAGGCGGAGCCCTCAGCCCGAACCGCGAGGTGCCCCTCACCGCCTACCCGGCCGACTCCCTGTCAAGGCGACTCGGACAGCTGCTGATCAACGCCAAAACCGTACGATTCGACGCCTCGGACCTGATGCCGGACGCCATGCAGAGCGCCTTCTACCGAGCCGCGCTCGCCTACGCCAACGCCCCCGCGCAGCTCGACACGATCCTCACCGACCTGGAGCGGTTCCGCACCACCGGCTACAGCCAGTAGTCCGGTCCGGTCCGGCCAGGCCCGGCCCGGCAAGGATGCTCATCCCCCGCAGGGCGCAGGAACCTACTGACGATCGCCACCCTGCCGGTGGAGCCATGGTGCGGGTCAGCGGACCCAGGTGCCGGTGAGGGACTGAACGGCGGCGCCGTCGAGGTCGGCGAGTTTGGTGCCGACGAAGTCGCGGGCCCAGTCGGAGGTTTGCACCCGGAACGGGGGGTGCGCGGCAGTCAGTACCTCGACGATCGGGGCGGCGGCCTGGGCCGGGGTCTGCCCGTTGCCGAACGACTTGAGGGTGCGGTCGATGTAGGCCTGGAGCGCCGGGGCGTAGGGCCCTGCGGCGGTGAGCAGTGCGGGGATGTCCAGTTGCTGGCTGGCGACGAACTCGCTGATGACCGCGCCCGGTTCGACGACGGTGACGTGGACGCCGACGGTGGCGGCAACCGGAGCGAGGGACTCCATGAAGCCCTCGACGGCGAACTTGGCCGCGCAGTAGGCCTCGTTGAAGGGCTGGCCGACCACGCCGCCGACGCTGGTGACGGTGATGACGCGGCCCCGGGAAGCGCGCAGGTGCGGCAGGGCGGCCCGGGTGACCTCCACGACGCCGAAAAAGTTGACCTCCATTGCCGCGCGGACCTCCTCGAGGCCGCTCTGTTCGATGGTGCCGACCTGTCCGGCGCCTGCGTTGTTGACGACGGCGTCGAGGCGGCCGTGTTCGTCGATGACCTCCTGCAGACAGGTGGCGACGGAAGCGGGGTCGACCACGTCCAGCCGCTTGACCTGGATCAGCTTGGCCACGTCGGCCTCGGCTGCGGTCCGGAGCAGTCGGTCTGCCTTGCCGGTGTCACGCATGGTGGCGATGACCTGCCAGCCGGCGCCGGCGGCGGCCACGGCGGTCACCAGGCCGATGCCCGAGGAGGTGCCGGTGATCAATACGGTGTTCCTGGTGCCCATGGGGATCTCTCTGCTCTGTCGCCGCCCGGGAGCGGACCGGACACGCATCATGTGTGTGCGTGTACACACATCATATAGGTGTGTGCGCGCACACGCAAACGGATAGAGTGACGGCATGGCACGCACCGACCTCACCCTGGGAGACCTCACCGCTCGCGACCACGCCTTCTACGGCCTGGTCTGGGCCGGAACCACGCTCAGCGCCAGGGTGGACCAGGCCCTGACCCGGGCGCACGACCTGCCGTTGTCCTGGTTCGAGGTCATGCTCTGGCTCCACGGCCAGAGCGAACCGGTCGCCGCCTCCGACCTGGGCGCCAAGACCCTGCTCAGCCGCAGCCAGGTCTCCCGGGTGCTCGACTCACTCCAGGCCCGCGGCCTGGTCGCCCGAGCCCCCTCGGCCACCGACGCCCGCTCCGTGAGCATCGCGCTCACCGAAGCCGGCCACCAGGCCTTCGCCGAAGCCGACACCACCCGCCGGGCGGCCCTGGCCGAGGTCTTCGACGACCTGCTGGACGAGCAGGACATCCAGGCCCTGGAGACCGTCTGGGCCAAACTCAAAGGGACACCGACGCAACGGCGCTGAGCCGAGGCGACCTGCCTGGCCGGGCGAGCGTGGCAGGAGCAGTGCGGACAGGCCGCGATTCCCGGGGCGGCGCCGGCGCCGCGTCCAGCGCCGCCGATCCGGCGGCCAGCGCACTGGTTCGCGGGTCCCGGGGCGGTCAACCTGGGTTGAGATTGGTCAGAGTTCGGTGTGACGGGACGCCCCGCCTGGTCCGCCCGTATCCTCACTCCGACGACGGCGGGGTGATCCGCTTCTCGAACCAGTGGTCGGCGTACGGCTCGTCGTTGAAGGCGGCGACATCCTGAAAGCCGTAGGAGTGGTACAGACCGATCGCGGCGCTGAGCGCCTTGTTGGTGTCCAGGCGCAGTACGGTGCAGCCGTGCCGGGCGGCCCGCGCCTCCAGCTCGGCCAGGAACCGGCGGCCGAGGCCGAGTCTCCGGGCGTGGGGGGCGACCCACATGCGCTTGATCTCGGCCGGAGCGCCGGGCGGCAGCTTCAGACCGGCGCAGCCGACGGGCTCGCCGTGCAGCCGGGCGATCAGGAACAGGCCGTGCGGCGGCCGGAGTTCACCCGCATCGGGCAGCAGGCTCAGCGCGGGGTCGAAGCCGCTGTCGAAGCGCTCCTGCAGCTCGGTGAAGTAGGACTGCAGACAGTGCTCGGCGTCGGGGTGATCGGGGTCGACGGGATCCAGTGAGACGGTCGCGGCGGTCAGCAACCGGTCGACCTCGGCCATGGCGGCGACCAGCCGGGCGCGCTGCGCGGGGTTGAGCGGCTCCAGGAGGGAGCCGGCCAGTTCGTCGCTGCGTCCATCGAGTGCGGCGCGCTCCGCGCGGCCGGCGTCGGTGAGCCGGACCGTGCGCACCCGCTTGTCCCGGAGCTGCGGCTCCACCGTCACCAGGCCGTCGGCCTCCAGGGAGCGCAGCAGTCGGCTGACATACCCGGAATCGAGCCCGAGACGCTCGCGCAGCCGCCGTACATCCCGGCCCTGCTCGCCGATTTCCCAGAGCAGCCGGGCCTCGCCGATGGGCCGTTCGCGGCCCAGGTAGTGGTCGTGAAGCACGCCCACGCGTTCGGTGACGGTGCGGTTGAACCGCCGCACCTGGTCGATCTGCGCCATATCCATTCTCTGACTCTAGTCAGAGAACCTCGTGACCGGCCAGAGGCGGTCCGTCATGGGAGACAACAAGGGCCGGCCATCACTTGGCGCCACGAGCAGGGCCGGGGGCCCAACCCTGTCACGGCAGGAACGACCATCGGCGGGCCCGCCCGCTTCCCTCCCGTCGGGAACTCGGACAATGGGATCATGAAGAAGAAGATCCTGGTCATCATCGCTGTCTGTGTGGGCGTCTGCGCCGTCGGCTCGGCGGTGACGCCGGTGCTGAAGAAGCACGACTTCGGCGACGGGCCGGCTCTCGAGGCGGATTGGCGGCCGCAGGATGTGGGGGACGACGCCGGGCGGCCGGAGTGTTCTGAGATGTACCAGTTCCGGGTGGCGGTCAAGGGCGACCAGGTCTACGCCCGGAGCAACGGAGATCTGACGCACGCGTCAAATTCTCGGCCCTGAAGGACCGAGCTTGTCGACACCCCCCTCTGCAATCCGCTGACCGCAGGAAGACCACCATGAGCACCACCCCTCATCTGAGGCCCGCCACCGAGCAGATCAACGCCCTGATCAAACGGCTGATCTCCAGCCGTGAACTCCTTGAGCTGCACCTGAAGCACATCGCCACGGTCAACCCGGGCCTGAACGCCATCGTCACCCTGGACGCCGAACGCGCCCGCAAGGAGGCCGACGCTGCCGACACGGCCCTTACCCGCACCGGACGGCCGACCGGCGCCTTGCACGGCCTTCCGATCACGGTCAAGGACGCCCTGGAGACAGCGGGGATGCGCACCACGTGCGGTGCTCCCGACCTCACCGGTCACGTCCCCAGCCGGGACGCAGACGCCATCGCCCGCCTGCGCGCCGCCGGCGCGATCATCATCGGCAAGACCAACACGCCGACCTACTGCCAGGACATCCAGACCAGCAATCCCATTTTCGGCACCACCCGAAACCCGTACTCCCCAACCCGCACTGCCGGCGGGTCCTCCGGTGGGCCGGCGGTCTCGGTCGCCGCAGGGCTCTCCAGCCTCGAGGTCGGCAGCGACCTGGCCGGCTCATTGCGCCTGCCGGCCGCGTACTGCGGCGTGTACGCGCTGCGTCCGAGCCACGGTCTGATCGCCACCCGAGGTCACCTACCCAGGCCCCCTGGATGGCTGACCTCCAGCGACATGATGACCTTGGGGCCGCTGGCACGGACCCCCGCGGACCTGGAGCTCCTCCTCAGCGTGCTGGCCGGTCCGGCCCCAGCCGATGCTCCGGCTTGGCGGGTCGAGCTCCCTTCCCCCCGCCACAACCGGCTGGGTGGTTACCGCATCGGCATCTGGCCCGACGACCCGTACTGTGCTGTGGACTCCGCGACCCGCGCCCTGATCGAGCAAGTCACCGGTCTGGTGCGTAAGGCCGGCGCCCGCGTGGACGACACCACACGCCCGGTCAGCATGCCCGACTCCGACCACCTCTTCCAGAAACTGATGTACGCCACGTCCACCGCGTCGAGCACGGACGCGGCCTTCCAGGCGGAGGTGGACGCGGCCGCGAATCTCTCCTCGGACGACCGGTCGCCGGGCGCCTTCTACCTTCGCTCACGCACCCAGCGCCACCGTGACTGGATGCGCGTCGACGAAGAGCGCGCAAAACTGTGCAGGCGATGGGCCGCGTACTTCACCGACCACGACATCCTGATCACCCCTGCCGCACCCACTGCGGCCGTTGAGGACCAGACCTCCGTCCCTGTCCCCAACCGGTACATCACCGTCGACGGGCAGCGCCGCAGCTACTACGACCAGACCACGTGGGCGAACCTCACCAGCCACGTCAGGCTTCCCGCCGCGATCGTCCCGGCTGGGTTGACCCCGGACGGCCTCCCCCTCGCCGTCCAGATCGTCGGCCCGTACCTCACTGACCGGACCGTCATCGCCGTCGCGGAACTCCTCGCACGGCTGCTGCCGCCTACCGCAACTCCCCCCGCATTCCAGCAGTAGAGGCGTTGCTTTGAGGTCACGCTCTCAGCAGCGAGCGCATGCGCAGACAGCCAGGCAAAACAGCAAGCCGGGAATGGTGTTGAGAGCGACCGCGGCATCGGAGATGATCTGCGGCATGTTCTCGCGTAGGAATCACCGTCCGAAGTCCGCCGAACTCCTCGCGGCATGGGAGCGCTTGGACGCTGGGGACATACCCGGCGCCCTGCGACGGCTGCGGGCCGGTGCTGAGACCCTGCCTCCGGGTGAGGTGGCGCTCGTGGTCGGGCGGGCTGCCGGGGCGGCCGGCTTCGACGACCTCCAAAAGGCCGCCGCCGCGCTGGCCGCACACCCGGAGAAGGGGCGGGCGCTGTACGACTTCGGGTACGCGTGCATCGAGCGCGGCCTCCCCTACCTGGCCATCCCCGCCTTGCGCGAGGCGCTGCGCCAGAACCCGGGCACGCGCGTGTTGTTCCGTGAACTGGTGACCGCGTACGAGCGCGAGGGACGGCACCGCGAGGCCGTCGAGGTGCTGACGCAACACGAGAGCGTCCTGGCTGACTGGCCGGACCGCTACCTCCTGGCCTTCAACGCCATCATGTCAGGTGACCTCAGACTGGCGAACCGCCAGCATGCGCTGTTGCCGGACCCGCAGGACCCACAGTGGCTGCCCACCCAAGCCAGGCAGCGCCGGATGCTGGAACGAGCCGCGAGCGCCGCGCCCGTGAGCCCGCTGGACCTCACCGATCTGCGCGGATGGCAGTTCGTGATGGGCGGCACCGTGCTCGGCACCCTGTCCCCGTTCGGCTTCGCAGCGGGTATGACCGGCCGGTACGCCTGGCTGCAGGACTCCCACGACCAGTGCCTTCACGGTCTCCTGCGGCTGAAGACACTGCTGGACGCGGCAGAGGTGCGGCCGCGTTCGGTGTCGCTGCTGCCCGACCGGGGCAGCCAAATCCTCGGCCTGGCCGCCGCGGAGGTACTGGATCTCCCGGCGGAGCCCTTCGCCCCCGGGCGGGAGGACACCGTCGTGATCGCGTACGACCTGAACGAGCTGGCCGGGGTGAGCGAGGGGCCCGAGGTCCTCGGGCAACTCTTCGAACGGGTGCCGGGACAAGTACTGCACGAGCACGCGAGCAGCTGGACCGACGCACCAGTGGTCACCGCCGACAGTGTCACGCTGCTGCACCAGTCGGTGGTGGCTCCCTGGGGCGAGCAGCTGCGCCAGGGGGACGATAGCGATGCGGAGCGGGCGCCGGCAGACGACCGCCCGGCGGCGGAGATCGCCGCCGAGATCGCAGGTGCCGACCCGACGCTGATCGAGGGCGACGACGAGACCCCCGCGGACCCGGTCGACCGACTCACCGGCTTCGTCACGGCCATCCGCGGCTCCTGGCTCCAGGGCGACCGGGCTCGCCTGATCTCGTCCGGCCCGGTAACCAGCTCCAAGTTCGCCTGAGGGCACTGGTTCCCCTCCTCCCTGTCTCAGACCTCTTCTACTGGCCCAACGAGACACCCAGCGCGACTTCGACCGCGCCCCGGCCTCCGCCCCGAGCAACGGCCAGAAAAATGCTGGGCCAGTGAGGAGCCCTTCGCGGCCCAAGAGCCTGTGGTCGCAGGTGAATGTGGACAAGGTCGCGATGCTGACGACCGCAGGGCGGATGCACGAATCCGGGCTTGCCGCGGTCCGCCAGGCCCAGGAGGACGGGCGATGGGCAAGGGCCTACGAGTCGCAGAAGACGGCGACACTGCCCCCCGATCTCGCGGCGGCGCTCCATGCGAACCCGGAGGCCGAGAAGGCGTTCGAGGCACTCGACAAGACCGGACGCTACCTGGTGATCCTGCCGTTGCTCCAGGCACTCACGCCCGGGACGAGGCAGGTCCGGCTCGAGAGAGCCCTGCACACACTGACGAACGAGGGATGAGTGAGTCTTCGCGAACTTGGCTGCCGGCTGGGCCTGTTCGCCCGGTCGGCAGAGCAGTCGGCGGGGCTCATCCCGCGATCGGCTGATGAGCTTCTTCGCCGCCCCTCACGGATAGCGCGCCGTGAGAACGATGAACACGCCGTCCTTCGTGAGCGCACCCACGTTGCGCCGGGTGGCGCGCGTGCGGACCTCCACCGTTACCGCCCGCTCCAGCGGCCGTCAGTGCATCGCGATGAGGGTGTTCGGGTCGGATACCGGGGTCTCGACATACAGGCTCTTGTACTCGTCCTGGATACCCCCGTTGTGCACCCGGACGGGCGACGTCGGTGGTGGCGTCGGCCAGTGCGCGGGAGACACCCCTGCGCCGTCCATGCCGACAACCAGCCGGCCCTTTCCCGTCCCGCTCCCCACCGTCATCCGCGGGGTCCGGTACCCCTCACGACGAGAAGCCCACGTGCACGTGATCGTGGTGGGTGTCGTCGGAGAAGAACTGGTTCGCGGCCGCACCGCCCGACAGCTGCACGGGGCCGCCGACGTTGTACGAGCCGGCCGCAGCGGCGTCACGCATGAACGCGGTGACGAGAGAGCGGGAGGTAGCCGGGTCGACGACCGGGTGGCCGTCGATGCGCCAGACGTCGAAGGCCCTGCCGACCGGATGGTCGCTGGGGCGGCTGGTGCCGAACACGTCCAGCGGATGCCCGGTACGCACCACGCTCACCGACAGCTGGTAGGTGTCGGCGAGCTGGAGCATCGCCCGCAGCACGCTCTCGTGCACCGCACCGCTGCGGATGTCGGCGGCCGCGGCGGGGGGCAGTTCGATGCCGGACCGCGTCAGCACCGCGCGCCGAGGCGGCCAGTGGCGATGCGGGCGGCCCCGGGAGTGCTGGGTGCAGAGCGGTGACTCCCCAGCCGGTGGACGTTCGGCGCGGGCGGCCGACCGGACCACCCGGGAACGTCTTGACGTCGAGCTGCGGCAGACGCGCGACGCTGCCCGCCGGCGACACCTCGCCCACCGACGCCGCACACTCGGCAACCCCTGACCGGGCACGCTCGATCCCGGTCGTCGTCCGTCGGCGCGCGACGGGAAACCGCCAGAAGCGTGCCGTCGATTACCACACGCTCTCTCACGGTCCTCGATCTGCGGGCGCGTACGCAGGGCCCAGTTGCGGCGCCTGCCGCACCGCCGATCAGAGTCCGCTTCGCGCTGGGCGAGCACCGGCAGGTCCCGCCCGCGGAGGTGATGGCGGCCTCATGGCACCCGGTACCCGGGGCAGGAAGATCCGCGGCAGCCGGAGCGGCGGCGGCAGAAACCCCGAGGCGATAGTGCTGGAGCTGCCGCGTCTCGCGCTCGCCGGCGACATGGGTGTATCGCCCCATCTCGCCGCGCTCGGGGTGGAGAGCCTCTTCTCCGCGTCGGCCGAACGCTCCCGGCAGTTTTCTGAACCGCTCCACCGCCACCGGGCTGTCCAGACCTGCCGGGTCCGGTTGGACGAGGAGGGCATGAGTTCCCGGCCCGCGGCCGGCGCCTCCGAGGACCGGTCCTCGCCGGGGTACTGGACCGATGGACCGGGGTCACTGGTACGGACGGCTCCGATGCGTCTCGACCGGCCGTTCGGCGTCTCCGTGCTCGACGAGAACGGCACGATCCCGCTCCTCGCGGGGTACCAGCCAGGGCGCCCGGCAGATTCCCGGTCCTGACCGCAGCGAGGAATGCAGGGGTCAGGGCTGTCCAGTCGGCTGGGGCGTGCGCCTCAACAGCGGACGGGTTGGCGTTGCGGACGACATGCCTCGATCGTGGCCGCAGGTCTGCGGACGGGCGTCGGACCACGGTTGTACAGCCGTGGTCGACAGCCCTGGGGACGAAGTAGGGCGCCGGTCCGATGACGCGCGGAGCCGGGCCCACCTGCCCGCGCTTGCCCGCAGCAACCGCATCCCGCGCAGCCGGGTGGACGAGGTGCTGCGCGAGGTCGGGGACTTGCCGCCGGTGACAACCGTACTTGCCACAACAGGCGACCAGATCGGAGCTGCCGACAACGGCCTTGGTTCTTGGCGCAAACGGACCTTCCGCTACGACAAGTGCCGCCACCTCGAATGCTCGACAATTCGTTCGCACTGCGAAGAAGTGCGCGTTTACTTATCCCGATACCTATCTCGATACCTATGCCGATACCTATGCCGAGCCGTCCGCGTCACCTTGCTCAAGACCGCCCACTCCTACGGGGTACAGCGCAAACGACCCGCGGATCTGCTGCCAGCGGCTCAACTCCCGCTTCATGGCCTATCGCCGGGGTCTGGATGGTGGATGATGATCTCGAATTCCACTCCTTTCGCAAGGCCCTGAGTCACACAGCCGTGGACACGAGGCTCCACTGCTGCGGTGGATGAGGATTCCTCGTGCCCGCGCCTCTGTCAAGTCCGTTCATCTGAAATCGCAACGTGCTCACTCCGTGAGAGTGAGACTTCGATGTACCGAGCAGGAGTGATGGAAATTGGGAAAGTCGGAAGTCCTTACCAGCGTGGACATCGCCAGCACCGGCAGAAGTGTGATGAAGAAACTGCCCGAGGTCACCCTGGCCTTCTGGATCATGAAAATCGCTGCGACGACCCTCGGCGAAACGGCCGGTGACCTCTTCGCCCAGACCCTCAAACTCGGCTACTTCCTCACCACGATCGCACTGTTCCTGATCTTCGTGGTGACGCTCGTCGTTCAGCTCAGGTCCAAGCGCTACAACCCGTTCTTCTACTGGACCGTCATCCTGTCCACCAGCACGGCCGGCACCACGATGTCCGACTTCATGAACCGCGACGGCAGCACCAAGTACCTCTCCAACGGGGCCACGTCGCTGGGCTGGGGGCCGCAAGGCCTGGGATTGGGCTACCCCACGGGTGCCGCGATCCTGATCTCGCTTCTGATTGTGATCTTCACCATCTGGAAGTTCACCGGGATGACTTTCGCCATCCGCGACATCGTCACCCTCCGCGCAGAGGCCCTCTTCTGGTCGGCGATCCTCGTCTCGAACACGCTGGGCACGTCCATGGGAGATTTCCTGTCCGACAGCTCGGGACTCGGCTACGCAGGCGGTGCACTCCTCGTCACCGGCCTGCTCGCGGGACTCCTCGCCCTCATGCGCGTGCCTGTCGTGCCGAACGTCCTGCTGTTCTGGATCGCCTTCGTGCTCACCCGTCCTCTGGGGGCCACTGCCGGCGACTTCCTCACCAAACCCATCGCCAAGGGCGGCCTCGACCTCGGCACGGCAGGCTCCTCGGCCGTGCTCCTCGCGATCCTGATCGGCCTCATGAGCCTCGCCCGCGCGCAGGAGCGCAGAACCACCGTCCCGCGGAACGCGCTGCCGGCCAATAAATCCTGAGCACGACGGGAGCGACAGGCGCCGGCTCTCCCGGCCGCCGACCCCGAAATGTGTGCGCGCGCCCCTCCCGGCTGCTCCTGCCCCAGGTCATGGCACAGGGTGGCGGGGTGGGGCGCGCCCGTACCCCGCGCACTCCGAAGATCCGGCCACGCCGCCCCGCACCCTCCGCCAACTGGCCGTGCCGACGCGCGTCGCGAGCCCGTTGCAGTGCGTCACCTGATACGCAGTCAGGTGCAACCGGCCGGGACGCCGTTCCTGGTCACGTACTCAGGAGGTACGCACGTGCTGCCACGCTCACCCGGACGACTGTTCCGCACGGCACTGTCCGCCACCGCCCTCGTCGCCGCGGTCGGCGGGCTCTTCCAGCCCGCGCAGACCGCGCAGGCCGAGGGCCCGGCCACGCCGCCCCACGACAGGAATCTGCAGCGGCAGCTGGATGAACTGGTCGGTACCGGCGACGGCCCGCCGGGGGTGATCGCGCTCCTCACGCGGGACGGCCGGACCGAGGTGTACCGGGCCGGGATCGGCGACATCGAGTCCGGGCGGCCGCCGCGGGCCGACGACCACATGCGGATCGCGAGTGTCTCCAAGGCCTACAGCGGGGCGGTCGCCCTGCAGCTGGTCGACCGCGGGGATCTCAGGCTGGACGAGACGATCGGTGAGCGGCTGCCCCGGCTGCCCGAGGCCTGGCACCGGGTGACGCTCCGCCAGCTGCTCCAGCACACCAGCGGACTGCCGGACTTCTCCGCGAACCCCGAGTTCCGGGAAATCCTGGGCAATGACCCGCACCACCGATTCGACTCCCGCCGACTGCTCGACTTCATCGCCGATGAACCGCTGCTCTTCCGGCCCGGGTCGCGATACCAGTACTCCAACTCCGACAACATCGCCGTCGCTCTCATGGCCGAGGACGCTACCGGCCGCCGCTACGAGGACCTGCTCCGGCAGCTCGTCTACCGGCCGCTGCACCTGCGCCGGACCAGCCTCCCCCAGGGCTACCGGCTGCCCGAGCCGTTCCTGCATGGCTACGACGTCACCCCGCCCGCCCCGCCCGATGACGTCAGCGAACTCTTCGGCGCCTCGGGCAGCTGGGCTTCGGGCGGCATCGTGGCCACTCCCGCGGACCTCGGCGCGTTCATCCGCGGCTACGGCGGCCACGCCCTCATCTCCGACAGGACCCGCGAGCAGCAGCTGACGTTCCTCGACGGCGGCGCATCCGAACCCGCCGGCCCCGGGGCCAACGCCGCCGGTCTGGCGATCTTCCGCTACACCACCCGCTGCGGAGTGCTCTACGGCCACACCGGGAACTTCCCCGGCTACACCCAGCTCGCCGCCACGACACCCGACGGTCGGCGCTCCCTGACCTTCACCCTCAACACCCAGGTCAGCAAGAGCAACAAGCCGGCGCTCCTCGCCAAGGTCCGCGCCATCCAGGAGAACTTCGCCTGCGCCCTCCTCCGCCACTGACTCAACAGCTCGTCCGACGGGGCTCGGTACAGCGGAGACTGGAGGATCACCGGCCTCCGACCACGGCGCTGCCGCCCCAACCGAGGTGGCATGCCATCCCGTCGAACACCCAGCGCGCGTCACCGCTGAAGAAGGGTTCCAGCTTCTTGTCCACCAGGTCGGGTGCCACCGCGAGGGCGACGACGGCGGAGTCGCCGACCAGCGCGCTGTCCGGACAGAAGCCTTGACGCTCCCGTTCCCCTCAAGATCGAACGACATGACGAGTTTGCCGGTCCTGGTCTCGTACATCGCGAAATGATGCGTCGCCGCCACGACCGGGACCGTGCCGTGGCGGCCGTAGAGCGTGATGTCGAACTTGCAGGTGCCGACCTGGCGGCCGCCGGGTGGTTGCCGTCCTGGCCGGTGGGGTGGCGGTGTGGCAGTTGCGCACGACACGACGGCTTCGGCGAGGGCCCGGTCACGGTCGGCTCGTTCCAGGAGGTGATAGAGCGGGCCGAGGACGAGCGCCACGTCGAAGGAGTCGGTCTCAGCGGTGAGTTCGCGGGCGTCGCCGAGTTCGGCGGTGCAGCCGGTGGTCGCAGCCGCGTGCTGAATGTGCCGGGCCACGGGATCGACGAGGTGAACGCGGTAGCCTCTGTCGGCGCCTTTGACGATTGACGCGGTCTCGCGGGCTGCTCGTCTGCCAAGCGCACCGATGGCTCGCTCGATCGATGCGGCCCACTCCACGGGGCACGGCCTGGCCGCCCTGCCTCAACTTCAGGCACGGTACCTCAGTACCAGCTCTGGTATGGCGCACTGCTGCACGGCATCAGGCGCATGCCCTACACCTGGTTGTCATCGATGCAGGTGTTGGTCTCCCGGTTCTGGAAACGGATCGTGTGATCGAGCCAGTGCTTGATGATCCAGCTCTCACGCTTGCTGTTGTCGCACAACTGCATGCGCAGCGCTATGCCGTCGTGGCCGAGGCAGTAGTCCCAATTGGTGATGGCACGTATCTCGATGGTGCCGTCGTTGTAAGAGTGCACGTTCCAGTTCTGCTCCGGGGTGCCGCATCCGTTGGTCCGGTTGAGATTGACCGTCGAGGAGTCCAAGCACCCCTGGGTGGCCTGGTTCCGGAATGTGTTGACGACATCGGTTGCCGAAGCCGGGCTGGTACTCAGGGCGCCGAGCGCCAATGTCGTCGCGGCCATGGTCATGAAGGCTGTTCGCTTGCGCAGTCGCATGTGTGCGTGTCTCCTACACGTTAGGTACTCGGGTGTCTTGGCGTGCGGTAAAGGCGACGGCGAGGTGCCCATCGATCACCGAGCCCCCAGCATCGGTCCACCGTCAGGTCATCCACAACGCTCTAGAGCAGGGTTGAAAGTCCCAGGTCACAGGGTTCCGGTGGCCCCCGAGGCCGTGGCCGGGCGCTGACGGACAGCGATAGCCACCGGCTGCGCGGGCAGGGCCGCGGCCCACCCGGACGCCACCGTGTTGACCGCCACCGGGATGTTCACCGGCTCGGTGGAGTACACCGCTCCTGAGCGGGCACGCGGCGAGGGCGAACAAGCCGCCAGCGACCTTTTCGCCCTCAGGGTGACGCTCTACCAGGCCGTCGAGGGCATCTCGCCGTTTCGCCGCGGCACCCCGACCGGCACGCTCGCCGCGGTCATGTTCGACGCCGCTCCCCCGCCGCAGCACGCGGGACGGCTCACGACGCTAATCACGCGCCTGCTGGAAAAGAGCCCGGACCAGCGCCCGACCGATACCCAAGCACTGGCCCTGATCGACACGTAACGGCCGGCCGCCACAGTCGTCGGCGCTGAAGATGCACTCCGGTGGTGAAGCCGCCGCGCGAGCGGCCGGGCCTCCTACTGGACCACTTCCGCCGGGCGGACGACGAGGCCGCTCCCCGGGGAGACGCTTCAGCGTTGGCTGCGAAGCGTGCGACGCAGGTCGGCGATCCAGCCGTCGGGGATTTCCCAGGGGATGAAGTGGCCGCCGTCGCGATGCACGGTGAGATTGACGTGGTTGCACCAGTCCGCGCGTTCGGAGTTGAGGAAGTCCTGGATGAGCTGGTCGGTGGTGACGCCGGGCGGGTTCTCCTATCCGACGAAGGCCATGGGGGTTCCCTTCGCACGTGGGGAGGCCCGAGGCGCCTGGTCAGGGCCGGCCGTGGAGGGCAGCCATCCTCATCAGTGCGGGTAGCGCTGCGCTGACGGCGTTCCGTTCCTCGGGGGTCAACTGCTCGAACAGTCGGGCCAGCTGAGTGGTGCGGTCGTCGTGGCGGGTACGCACGATCCCCCTGCCTGCGGGAGTCGCCTGGACGAGCACGGCGCGGCCATCGCGGGGGTCGGGCCGGCGTTCCACCAGGCCGTCGCGTTCGAGCCGGGCGACCAGTTGCGTGATGGCCGGCTGGCTGACCTGTTCGGTGGCCGTGAGTTCCGACAGCCGCGGCACGCGTCGGGCACTTGTCAGGCACCCCCATCACCTGGGTGACGACGGCGAGTTCGTTCCCCGCCCCAAAGGCGGGCAGCTGTCCGCATCGCGAGATGCGTTCCCGCAGGCGCACGTCTTCGTGCAAGGATCCAACCCATGCTGCGCCAGCTGATTATTAGCGCCAGCGTGCCGGCCCGGAGCTGACCCAGGAGCGATCCTCCTCACGCAGACCACCGCCCGCACGCCGACCTCTCGCATCCCGCGAGGGGTTTTTTGTATTTCACCACCAGCCGCCAACGGCTTCCACGACCCACCCGGCCACCCGTCTGGACAGGAGCACACCGCTCATGACGAACGACTGCCTTCCCGTCGTCGACTCGCCTCTGCTCAACCGTGTGATGGGCGAAGGCATCGATCTCGTTATCAGTGAGTCGCCCACCCATACCCTGAGAATCACCCTCCGAGACAGAGGCAGCGCCTTGTCCAGAGTCGCCGCGACCTTGAACAACATCACGGTCCAAACGTTCTTCTATGTGGTCTCGGCCCCGGCCACCGCCGTTTGCGAGGTCTGCGTGCCCGCCGCCGAAGCGGCCCGCGCCCGGGCCAAGCTGAACCGCTGCATCGACGTGCTGGACGTGATCGACGTGATCGACGTGATCGACGTCACCGAACTGCAGGCCGTATAGCCGTAGCCGCCGGGATAGCGGGCTTTGCGCGCTCAGCCCGCGGGGCGAAATCCCGGAAGGACGTATACCGTTCCGGAAGCTCGCCCGGCTCGACCTTGCCGAAGTAGGGGCCCATCTTGGTGTCGGCGATCGCGTTGGTAGTGGTCCGCCACAGGTCGTGCACGAACTCGCGGGAGATCTTGATGTCCTCCCTGGTACCGAGCCGGTGGACGTGGCCGCCGATGTAGGTGTCCAGGTCCATCGCGGCCAGCTCGTCGTGGGCGCGCAGCACACCCGGGACGCTGTCGGCGGTGCCCCAGGCGGGGATGGGCGCCCATCCGGGCATCACCACATCCACCATCATCGCCGCGCGCTGGCGCGGTGCGTGGATGAGGATGTTGCCCGTCTCGTGGTTGGCGCCGGGATAGCTGAGCAGCAGTCGCTGGTCTCCCACGTCGAGCCGGTAGCGGTCGGCGAAGGTCACGGTGGGCATCGGGCGGCCCGGGTCCTGGTTGGCCTTGATCCGCTCCGCGGTCGCGGTGTGCGCCACGCGGATCACGTCACCGAAGGCGGATGCGTTCGCGGTGTGGTCGGCGTGGTCGTGGCTGTACACGAGGTGGGTCACCTTCTGGCCGGTGACGCGGCGGATCGCGGCCGGCAGCGCTTCGGCGAGTGCGGGCGGAGCGTCGATGACGACGACGCCGGCGCTGGCGCTGGTGACCAGGAATGCGGCCTGCGTCCCGCCGGCGGTCACCGCGTACAGCGCGTCGCCGATCCGGTCGAGCCGGTAGCCCTCGGGCGGTACCGGCAGCGGCCGGGCGCCGGGTGGCAGCGGCGCGAAGGTACGGGTGGCGGCACCGTCCGGCGATTCGGGCAGCGCCAGCTGCTGGCCGGGCCGGGGTTCGCCGCCCCTGCCCAGCACCCGCTGATTCAGCCGGTAGAGCTCCGACCACCGCTGTTCGGATCCGAGAAAGCGGCCGGCGATGCTCCGCAGGGTGTCCCCGGAGGCGGCCCGGTAGAAGGCACCGCCGCCCGGGGGGGGGGTCGCCGGAGCGGAGCCGGCTGTGGCCGAGGCCGAGGCCGGCCATGCGAGGTTGGCCAGCCCCGGGGTCGCGGGCACGGCGGCGGCTGCCGCACCCCAGCGCAGGATGCCGCGGCGGGACGGCGACTGCTGCTCTTCTTCACACATGGCGTACTCCCCGGGTGGGCCGTGGTCGATACCTCGGTCACGCTAGGGACGATCCGTCAATGGTTGAAGATTGCACTTTATGGATAGTTACTATCCCTGGGTGAAGCGTGCAGCTCACGGCTGGGCGTCGTAGTCGCACTGTGCCGTGAGACACACCTCGATGTTGTCGTCGGTCCAGCCGATCAGAGCCTCCAGGGGCTCGCGGAGGGTGTGCCCGCGCGGCGTCAGCTCGTACTCGACGTGCGGCGGGATCACCGGATGGACCGTGCGGCGGACCAGACCGTTGCGTTCGAGCTGACGCAGCGTCTGGGTGAGCGCCTTCGGCGTGACCCCTTCGAGCTGGGCGGCCAGCTCGCTGAACCGGTGCGCCCCGCGGGTCAGACAACCGATCACCAGGATCGTCCACTTGGCACCGATCAGGTCGATCAACGACCGGCTGGGACAGGCGGCGGAGTACGGATTCGCCTTGCTCAGATGCACGCGATCAGTCCCTTTCACCGGCCGTACGGGCCGGCCCTCACCCTGGCCGGATCCTCTGCCCGTCACCGTGGGGAGGGCGGCGAACTGGAGGATACGCCCCGCCCCGCCTGCGCCGGCCGGCGCACGACCAGGGGACAGCCCACCCACAGCCCGGGCGCGGCCCGATCCACTCATAGATCGCACTTATGGGGTCATAGCCACAAGACGGGTACCGCAGTGAGGGTAGCCTTGCCAAAGTGGCGGATGAGACAGCACTGCCGCCACGTCGTCACGCCCGCACCGATGTACCGGACTGCCGTGCCTCTCCCACCGGTCCATGCCCCGGTGGGCTCCGCTCGAAGGGAACCTGTCCATGCCCCGCCCACTGCGGGTAGCGATCGTCGGTGCCGGCCCCGCCGGAATCTACGCCGCCGACGCGCTGCTCAAGTCCGAGGCCGCCTCCGAGCCCGGTGTCTCCATCGACCTCTTCGAGCGGATGCCCGCGCCGTTCGGCCTGATCCGGTACGGCGTCGCCCCCGACCACTCCCGCATCAAGGGCATCGTCACCGCCCTGCATCAGGTGCTCGACAAGCCTCAGATACGGCTCTTCGGAAATGTCGACTACCCGTCCGACATCGGCCTCGACGATCTCCATGAGTTCTACGACGCGGTCGTCTTCTCCACCGGTGCGACCGCCGACCGGGCGCTGGACATCCCCGGCATCGAACTCGACGGATCCTACGGAGCCGCCGACTTCGTCTCCTGGTACGACGGTCACCCGGACGTGCCCCGCAACTGGCCGCTGGACGCGGCGAAGGTGGCCGTCCTCGGCGTCGGCAATGTCGCCCTGGACGTCGCCCGCATTCTCGCGAAGACCGCCGAAGAACTGCTCCCCACCGAGATTCCCCCGAACGTCCACCAGGGGCTGGCCGCCAACAAGGCCGTCGAGGTGCATGTGTTCGGGCGGCGCGGCCCCGCGCAGGCCAAGTTCAGTCCGATGGAGCTGCGCGAGCTGGACCACTCGCCGAACATCGAGGTCATCGTCAACCCCGAGGACATCGACTACGACGACGGCAGCATCGCCACCCGCCGCGCCAACAAGCAGGCCCACATGGTCGCCTCGACGCTGGAGAACTGGGCGATCCGCGACGCCGGCGACCGGCCGCACAAGCTGTTCCTGCACTTCTTCGAGTCCCCCACCGAGATACTCGGCGAGGACGGCAAGGTCATCGGGCTGCGCACCGAGCGGACCCGGCTCGACGGCACAGGCAGTGTCACCGGCACCGGCGAGTTCCGCACCTGGGACGTGCAGTCCGTCTACCGGGCGGTCGGCTACCTCTCCGACGAACTGCCCAAGCTGCCGTTCGACTTCGTCACCGGCACCGTCCCGCACGAGGGCGGGCGGGTCGTCGAGGGCGGTGAGCACCTGGCGTCCACCTACGTGACCGGGTGGATCAAGCGTGGCCCGGTCGGTCTCATCGGCCACACCAAGGGCGATGCCAACGAGACCGTCGCCAACCTGCTCGCCGACCACAGCAACAACCGGCTCCTGTCCCCCGCCGCTCCCGGCACCGACGCCATAGTCGACTTCCTCGACGACAAGGGCGTCAGGTACACGACGTGGGAAGGCTGGCACCGCCTCGACGCGGCCGAACGCGCCCTCGGTGCCGCCGAGGGACGCGAGCGCGTGAAGATCGTCGAGCGCGAGGCGATGCTCCGGGCCAGCTCCGGCCAGGAGTAGCCGGCGGCTGCGGGGTCGACCCTGCACACGCTGGACGTGCCCTCGACCTCCACCGGCTCACCGGCCTCGCCGACCATCGACGCGCGGGCGATGCCCAGCGCGCGCAGGCGCTTCTCGTCGCGCATTCTGCGGCGTCCGCTGCGGGAACGACCGGTGTACCGGCCGGGTAGACACGCTCGGCCGGATCCCAGAGGCGCTGCCGCCCGCTGCGGCCGGATATGGCGATCTCGCCGCGAGCGGCGAGGAATTCCAGCATCTTGGTGACGTTGCGGTTGGTCGTCCAGCCGGTCGACGGACACGTCACATCGCAGCCGCGTCGAGGAGGATCTGCGCCAGCTCGTTCGGCCGGGAGAACATCGGCCAGTGGCCGGTGTCCATCTCGACCAACCGCCAGTGCTCGCTGGTCAGCAGCGCGGCCACATCGTCGTTCGGCTCGTCGCCGTCGAGCAGGCACTTGATGTACGTCGCCGGAAGCTCACCGAGCGGGCGGGCGAGCACGGCCGATTCGGTCAGTGTGGCGCCCGGGTGCGGTGTCGAGCCGCTCACGATCCGGGTGATCTGCTCTTCGGTGAGACCCTGGCCGTCGTAGTCGGCCGCGGTGAGCGGCGCCCAGAAGCCCCCGTTGTCGGCGATCGTGGCCTCCAGCGCCGCCCGGCCCTGCCACCAGCCGGAGGCGAACGACTCGCCGTCGGTCGGGACTTCGGAGTCGACGAAGACCACGCGGGCCAGCCGGTCGCCGATCCGCTCGGCGGCCTGACCGACCGGAATGCCCGAGTAGCTGTGCCCGACCAGGATGATGTCGCGCAGATCGAGGCGTTCCACCTCGTCGACGATGTCCTGGACGTGGGTCTGCTGTCCGGCGGGTTCACCCTTTTTTTCTGCGAGGCCTGACAGCGTCAATGGGTGGGCGCCGTGGCCGGCCGCACGCAGCTGAGGCACCACCTCGTCCCATGCCCACGATCCGAGCCACGCGCCTGCTACGAGTACGAATTCTCCCATGATCGGAACCTAGCGCAGGGGTCTGACAATGCCACTGACGGCAGTTGCCGGCCGCTGATGACGAAGTCGATGACCACGTTCCAAAACGCCGGTCAAACCTCGTTTTTTCGGCCAAATGCGCGACCCCTCCCCCGTGGACGCGATACATCGGGTCCCGAGGCGGCGCCAGTGGCGGCACCAGTGGCGGCGTGGATCGTGCCAGCTACCTGCCCGTCACGGCCGTTCTTCCTGCCTTCAGCCGGAACATAGTGAGTATTTGCTGCAAAGAGACGATCTGTTCGCAAAAAATGACCGAAAGTGCCTACCTGGCTTTGACTTGTGATCGCTTGAGCAACGAGTGTCATGCGTATGAACCCCTCCCAACCGGCCGTTTCCGGTGGCCCGTTAGCCGCTCGCGACTTCCGGCTCCTCCTCGCGGGCGCCGCCGCCGGACAGGTCGGAGCCCAGGTCACCCTGGTCGCGCTGCCACTGGTGGCAGTCCTCGAACTCGACGCGCCCGCCTTCCAGGTCGGGCTGCTCACCGCTGCCGAGACCGCCGCGTTCCTCCTCATCGGCCTGCCTGCCGGAGCCTGGGTCGACCGGCTGCGCAAGTTGCCACTGCTGATCAGGGCCGACGTCGTGCGCGCCATCGCGATGATCAGCGTGCCGGCCGCGGCCGTCGCGGACGTACTGACGATGGCGCAGCTCTATGCCGTGGCTCTGATCACCGGTGTCGCCACGGTGTTCTTCGACGTCGCCCACCAGAGCTATCTGCCCCAACTACTGCCCGCCCCACAACTGGTGGCCGGAAATGGCGCACTGGAAACCGTCCGGTCCTCCGCGCACGTCGCCGGACCCGGCCTCGGTGGTGCTCTCGTCCAGCTCGTCGGGGCCCATCTGGCGATCGTCGCCGACGCGGTTGGTTACGCGCTCTCGGGACTGTTCCTGCTCTTCATCCGCCGCTCCGAGCCCGCACCCCAAGCGGTGCAGGGCTCGTCGCTGCGCGGCGAGATCGGCGAGGGGCTGCGGTTCGTCCTGCGCCAGCCGCTGCTGCGCGTCATCGCCGCCACGACGGGATTGAGCAACTTCTTCGCCGTGATGCTGATGGCCGTGCAGACCGTCTACCTGGTGCGGGTACTCGGCCTGAACCCGGGCGCGATCGGCCTGATGCTGTCGGCGTCGGCGATCGGTGGTCTGGCCGGCGCGCTCATGGCGGGACGCCTGGCCCGCGCTCTGGGACAGGCCCGCATCATCTGGCTGTCCGTGGTGGTCACGGGCCCGTTCGCGCTGCTCTGGCCGCTTTCAGGTGCGGGGGCCGCGGCCGCCCTGTTCGCCATCGGTCTGGGCGTGGTCTCCTTCGGCGGCGTGGTCTACAACGTCGCCCAGGTGAGCTTCCGCCAGACCTTGTGCCCGCCGGGCCTGCTCGGCCGGATGAACGCCACCATGCGCTTCCTCGTCTGGGGCACCATGCCGCTCGGCGCCCTGATCGGCGGCGCCGTCGCGGACGCCGCCTCACCACGCGCCGCCGTCTGGGTCTGCGCCGTGGGAGTCCTCCTCGCGCCGCTGACCCTGCTGATGTCGCCGCTGCGCCGCATGCGCGACCTGCCCGCCGCACCGCCCACGAGCGGGCCCGATGCCGAGCGGACCGCCGGTGACCCGGCGACCGAGGCGACCTCTGTCGGCTGACCGCGTCCGCCCCCGCACAACGCCAATCCGGCCCGGACCTCCGCAAGCAGGGCTCATCCCACCAGAAGGAACCCCGTGCAACCCAGCGTCACCAGCCAGTACCTCGCCCGGTACCAGCGGCTGGACACCGGCGGCGACCTGCTGCCTGTCACCGGCGCCCAGCGCCGGTTCGTCCTCGTACGCTTACTCGACCCGGCCGGACGGCCGGATGTCGTGCCACTGTTCTTCGCCTTCCCGCGCGGCACCGTCGATCTGCCACGACTGCGGGACGCGGCACGGTCACTGGCCGCACTCCACCCCGCCCTGCGCGCACGTTCACTGGTGGTGCGCGGAACGCCCGTACAGCGGCTCGGCGAAGCCGACGTGCCCGTGGAACGGATCGGGTGCGCGCCCGGCGAGAACGGCGCCGCCGCACTGCGCAGAACGCTGCGGTCCTGGACCGCGGACGGCGCTCCGCTGCGGCTCTACCTGGCCGACGACGGCGCGGACGCGACCGAGGAGGTACTGGCTGTCGCCCTGGACCACGCCGCGTGCGACGGCCAGTCGCTGTCCCGGATCACCGGGGAACTGAGCGCTGCCTACCGCGACCGGCTCGGCCCCCAGGACGTGGCCCCGGGCAGCGTGGCGCAGGAGCTGCGCGCCTACCGGGAGGCCGTATCGATGCAACTCACCGCGGAGGAGCGGGCGAGTGGTGCGTCGGCGCTGGCCTACTGGAGCGAACGGCTGCGCCATGTGCGTGACGCGCCCAAGGCCGGCGCGCAAGCCGCGAGCGGCCCGTCAGCCGTGGCAGGCATGACAGGCCAGGCGGCGGGCGCCACTGCGGAGCTGCCCACCGGAGCCGTCGAAGCCCACCTCCCCGTACCGGCCGGAATCGCCGCGGCGGTCCCGTTCCCTGAGCTGCTCGATGCCTGCCGGGCCGCCGTCCGTGCGTGGCACGGGCCCGGCCACGTCGTCGCGATGGGGTATCCGTGGGGCGGCAGACCAGCCGCGGCGCAACCCGTCCTCGGCTGCTTCCTCAACACGGTCGTCTTCCCGGCCGCGACCGGCACACCGTCCGGCGGCGTGGTGGGCGACTCGCCGGGCGGCCCGGCGGGCGATGACACCACCACGGCCCACTGGTGGGACGACCTCGACCGGGCGGACACCCCGTTCGACGAGGTGGTGCATGCCGCCCGGACGGCCGGTGCGGCCTCCTGGTCGGGGCGCCTGGACGGGCTGCTCACCGTCGAGGACCTGAGCCGTCGCCCCCCGCTGAGGCTGGGAGGGGTGGAGGGGCGTGAGGTGAACGTGGACGGCCGTGCGGTACGCGCCCCGTTCGCGGTCTCCGCCAGTCACGGCGACGACCTGCACCTGCGGATGGTCTGGGACCGCGCGCTCCACGGCGACGACGCCGCACAGGGAGCCTTCGACGCGCTGACCGGTTTCGTCCGCGCCCGCCTGGCGGCCCGGGCGGCCCCGGCCGCCGTCTCAGGCACCGAGAACTGACGCTCCACCGCACCCTGTCCCGACCCCAACTGCCAACTCCTGACGGCCCGCCGCGCGATCCGCGGCCGGCCGCCCCACGGCCTGTCACCGGCGCATCCGCCGGACCGGCCGCGCCCCGTCACCACCGGCACCGCAACCGACCCGACTACCCCAGGGATGGCCGATGTTTCCGCTCTCCACCTCACAACAGATCGTCTGGCTGCACGAACAACTGCAACCCGGCAGCCGCGCCTACAACTTCACCGCCGCGCTCGACATGTGGGGCACCCTCGATGAGGACGCACTGCGCCGCGGTCTGACCGCGACGCTCGAACGCCACCCCGGCCTGCGCCTGGAACTGGCGCCCACCGCCGACGGCGTACCCGCCCAACGCGTGGTCGATTCCTGCGCCCCGCGCTTACGGACCGTGGACCTTTCCGGCCGCGACGACCCCGAGGCGGCCTTCGCCGAGCTGCTGCGCACCGAGGCCGAGACACCCCTGGACACCAGCCGGGCCCCACTGCTGCGCTGGACACTGGCCCGCCTCGCGCCGGATCAGCACCGGCTGATCCACGTCGAGCACCACCTGGTGCACGACGGCCACTCGTTCGCGATCGTCCTGAGCGACATCTTCTCCGCCTACCGCGCCCACGTGCTCGGCGAGGCCATCGGACCGCGCCCCGTCACGCCCTCCTACGAGGAGCATGTGCACGCGGCAGCGGCACCGGACGCGGCGGCCGCACGGACCCGCAGCCTCGCGTACTGGCAGGACGAACTGCGCACCGCCGCATTCGACCTGCCGCTGCCCGGCCTCACCCGGCCGGGTGCGCGCAGGCGGCACCACGGCGGCCAGTTGAGGCAGTCCATCGGAGCGGACCTGGCGCTACGGCTGCGCGCCCACGCCCGCGACCGCGGCCTCACCCCGTTCTCCGCACTGCTCGGCCTCTTCGCCGAACTGCTGCGACGGCACAGCGGCCGGCCGGAAGTGGTCATCGGCACCGCCGTCGGCAACCGCCCGCGCGGTTTCGAGGAAACCGTCGGAATGTTCGTCAACACCATCCCGCTGCGCCTGAGGCTGGACCCGAACGCCTCGGCCGACGATGTGATGGACGAGGTCACCGACACCCTCATCCGGGCGCTCCCCCACCAGGACGTGCCGGTGCAGGAGCTGACGCGGGCGCTCGGACTGCACACCTCGGGATCCGACAACCCCCTGTTCAGCGTCATGTTCAGCGCCCACGACGCGGTACTCCCGGAGATCGACGTCCCCGGTCTGGATGTGACGCTGTTCGAAGGGTTCAACACCGGAACCACCCGGTTCGACCTCGACCTCGTCCTGCTGCCCGACGACCGCCGGGGCGTGAGCCCCCGCCAGGGCGCCCCCGGCATGACGCTGGTGTGGGACTACGACGCCGACCTGTTCGGCGAGGACACGGCCGAGCTGCTCGCCACCCGCCTGCTGGACCTGCTCCGGTCCTACCTGGCTGACCCCTCCGCGCCGCTCTCCGCGCTCGGCCCGGCACCCGCCGCACCGGCCCCGGAACCGCCGCTGCCGGAGGCCGCCGGCAGCGCCACCCTGCTGGACCCGGCCGCCCGGCACGACCCGTCACTGCCCGCGCTGCTCATCGGCGCCCGGCAGCTGACCTACGGTGACCTGGACGAGCGGGTCACCAGCCTCGCGGAGCGGCTGCGCGCCTGTGGCATCACCGCCGGACAGCCGTTGGCGACCGTCCTGCCCCGTGGCGCGGACTGCGTCGTCGCGCTGCTGGCCTGCCTGCGCACCGGCGCCGTGTACTGCCCGCTCTCACCCCGGGACCCGGCCGACCGCCTCGCGACGCTGCTGGACCGGCTCGACCCGGCACTCGTACTGACCACCACCGACGGAGCCGCGCGCCTCGACACCGACCGCCGCCCGGTGGCCCTCGTCGACAGCCCCGACTTCCCCCGAGCCCACGCGGCGCGCACCGTGGAGGGCGCCGCGTACATCATCCACACCTCCGGTTCCACGGGCATACCCAAGCCCGTCGCGGTCGGCCGCCCCGCGCTGGAGAACCATCTGACCGGCGCCGCCGCCCGATTCGCCCTGCGGACCGACGACCGGGTGCTGCTCTTCGCCCAGCCGTCCTTCGACGTGGCGCTGGAGGAAGTGCTGCCGTCGCTGCACGCCGGTGCCTGCCTGGTCGTACCGGACCGCGAGGTTCCCACCGGCGCCGAACTGGCCGACCTGCTCGCCGCCGCCCGTGTCACCGTCGCCAATCTGCCCACCAGTTACTTCCTCGCCACCCGCGAGGACCTGCGACCAGCGCTGCGCGACGGCCGCTGGGCGCCGCGCCTGGTGGTGCTCGGCGGCGAACGCATCCCCGCGGACGCGCTGCGCGCGTTCCTGGACGACACCAGTGCCACGGTCCTGAACGTGTACGGCGTGACCGAGGCGTCGATCAGCTCCACGGTCCATGAGATCACCGGTGACGACCTGGCCGACGGTGCCGAGATCCCGCTGGGCACGGAGCTGCCCGGCGAGCGGGCGCACGTACTGGACGAGGGCTTGCGGCCGTTGCCGGCCGGCGCGGTCGGCGAACTCGCCATCGGCGGCGCTGGACTGGCCCAGGGATACGTCGGCAATGCGGAGACGACGGCCGCCCGCTTCGTACGGGTCGAAGCCCTCGGCGGCGAACGGGTCTACCTGACCGGGGACCTCGGCTACCGGGACCTGGACGGGCGGCTGTGCTTCCTCGGCCGCCGCGACAACCAGGTCAAGCTGCGCGGCTACCGCATCGAACTGGAAGAGATCGAGGCGGCGGCCTCCGCGTTCCTCGGCGGCAGGTCGTGCGCCGTGGTGCTGGACCGCGAGGCTCCTGGCGGGCCACTGCTGATCGGCTTCCTCGAAGGCACCGCCGAGCCGGATCAGGAGGCGCTGCACGCCGGACTGAGCCGGCGTCTGCCGGCCGCGATGGTTCCCGGCCGGTGGGTGGCGCTGGACACGATGCCGACGCTGGCCGGCGGCAAGCCGGACCGGGGATCGCTGGGCCGTACGGCCGCCGCCCTGGCCCCCCTCCGGCCGCGGCCGGACGCGCAAGCCCCTGCGGACTTCTCCGCACCGGAGGTGGCCCTGCTGGCCGAAGGCTGGCGCGCGGTGCTCGGGCACATGAGCTTCACCGAGACCTCCCACTTCTTCCGGATCGGCGGGCACTCCCTGCTCGCCGCCCATCTCGCCGCCTGGCTGGAGCCGCGGCTCGGCAGCCGGCCGCCGTTGCGGGTGCTCTTCGAGAACCCGGTACTGGCCGATCAGGCCCGTGCCCTCACCGCCGCCGGCACGACGCCCGCCCTTTCGGAAATCTCGGAGTCACGATGACCGGCCTCATGAACCGCTCCGCAGCCGACGACACCGTCCCCGCGCGCCCGCTCGCCCTGAGTGTCGCCGCCACGGAACCGCTGCCCATGGATCCCTCCGGCGCGACCGTGCTCTCCCGCTACGAGAGCTGGGTGCGCAGCGCTCCCGACGCCCCCGCCGTCCTGGACGGTGCCCATCGATGGACCTACGCCGAACTGGACGCGGCCGCCGACGTGGTGGCCGTGACGCTGCGCGACCGGGTCCGGCCCGGCGACCTCGTCGGAGTCTGCCTGGACCGGTCGGCCGCGCTGGTCGCGGTGGCCGTCGCGCTGGCCCGGCTCGGAGCCGTCTATCTGCCGCTCGGGCCGCGCCCGGGGGAACGGCGGATCGCCGCGGTCACCGAGAATCTGCGGGTGGTCTGCCTGATCGGTGATCCCGGTCTGCTGCCCGAGGCGCACCGGGCGGGTGAACACCTGCCCCTGCCCGTCCCCGTCGGGGGCGCCAACGCGCCCGCGACCGCCGTCGGCGCGTTCACCCCGTCCCGCGCCGACGCGCTCGGCGCACCTGGGAACGCCTTCTACGCCGTCCTCACCTCGGGCTCCACCGGAACCCCCAAAGCCGTCGCGGTCGCCGAACCCGCGCTCAGCGCGCTCCTCGACTGGTACCGGCCGGAGACCGGCGTCGGTCCCGGCGAGCGGCAGAGCCTCCTGATCGGGGTGGCGTTCGACCCGCATGTCATGGAGCTGTGGGCGGGCCTGACCAGCGGGGCGGCCCTGTGCCCGGCCCCCGACGCGGTCCGCTGGGACCCTTGTGCGCTCACCGACTGGTGGCGTGACGCGGGTGTCACGGTCTCGGTCGCCGCGACCCCGATGGCCGAGCCGGTCCTGGACCGGCCCTGGCCGCAGGACCTGGTGCTGCGCCACCTGATCGTCGGCGGCGACCGGATGCGCCGCCGCCCGGCGCCCGGTGTCACGGCGACCGTCCACAACGCCTACGGTCCGGCCGAGGCGACGGTGGTCACCACCACGTTCACCATGCGCCCCACGGACACCGACCGGGCCGACGGCGCACCGCCCATCGGCCGCCCGGTCCCCGGCGTGAGTGTCTGCGTCACCGACGAGCAGGGCCGCCTCCTGCCGTACGGCGAGGCCGGTGAACTGCGCATCGGCGGAAGGCTGCTGGCGCTCGGCTACCTCGACGAGGCGCTGACGGCCCAGCGGTTCACCACGGCGCCGCAGGGAGTGGACGTCGCGGGCGCGGCAGGCGTGGACCGCGTCTACCGGACCGGTGACCGCGTGCGCATGCGACCCGACGGACATCTGGAGTTCCTCGGCCGGCTGGACGACCAGGTCAAGATCAGCGGGGTGCGGATCGAGCCCGCCGAGGTCGAGGCCGCGTTCGAACACGATCCCCGCGTCGCCAACGCGGTGGTCGCCGTGCGGCGTACCCCGGACGGTGACGCCCGGCTCGCCGCCTTCGTCCGCACCGCCCCCGGCGCGGACGCCAGCACGGCCCAACTGCTGGACGCCGTACGTTCGTGGCTGCCGGAGCAGGCCGTCCCCTCGACCGTACGCATCGTCGCCGACTTCCCGCTCGACGCGAACGGAAAGGTGGACCGCGGCGCGCTTCTCGCGGCGCCCCAGGAACCGCCCGCCGACACAAGGCAGGAGACCGGCGGCGCGACCGGCGATGGTCCCAGCGGTGAACCCGGCGATGAACCCGGCGATGAACCTGGCGATGACGGTGAACGGCTCGTTCTGCGGCTCTGCCGCGACCTGCTCGGCCATCCGCGGCTGCGGCTGACGGACAACTTCACCGAGGCCGGCGGCAACTCGCTCGCCGCCGCGCGGCTGCTGACCGCCATCGAAGCCGGCAGCGGGGTGCGCCTGCGGGCTCCCGAGGTCCTGCGCCAACCGGACCTCAGGGCCGTGGCGGCGCTCATCACGGCACGCCGTTCCGCCACCTCCGGAACGGCGGCCTGACATGCCGGACCCGACCGGGAACCACCCCACCGCGTCCACCGCGTCCACCGCGAACCACCGCACCGCGTCCACCGCCCCGCAGGCGGCCCCCGTCCTTCGGAAGGAACAGCCCGTGCCCACCGACCGCACTCAGCCGGCAACCGAGGCGGACCACCGCCCGGACGGCGGCGTGATCGCCCAGGTCGCCCGCCATGCCGAACGGACCCCGCACGCGCTGGCCGTGACGGACGGCGAAACCACCCTGACGTATGAGCAACTCCTCTTATCCGCACAGCGGTTGGCCGCCGAGCTGCACAACCGTGGGGTGCGTCCCGGCGACCGGGTTGCGTTGCTCGTCCCGCGCTCCGCTCGCACGGTCATAGCCCAACTCGCCCTGTGGTGGGCCGGAGCGACCTGCGTTCCGCTGGACCCGGCGCACCCGTGGCCGCGTACCGCCGCGATGCTCGCCGACACGGCGGCGACACTGACCCTGGGCGACAGCAAACTCCTGGAAGCCACAGGCATCCCCGCCGACCGGGCGATGGTGCTGCCGTCCCAGTGGGCCGTGCCGCATACGCGGTCCGCGCTCACCGGCACCCCCGGCCCCGCCGCGTACGCCCCGGACGGTGTCGCGTTCGTGATGTTCACCTCCGGCTCGACCGGGCGCCCCAAGGGCGTGGCCGTCACCCACGGCGGTATCGCCGCCCTGGTGACCGCTCCCGACTACGCGACGATCACCCCGCGCGACCGGGTGCTGTTCCACTCCCCGGCCACCTTCGACGCGTCCACTTTCGAGGTGTGGTCGGCGCTCGCCAATGGTGCGGCCGTCGCGGTCTGCAGTGCGGAGCGGCCCTCGCTGGAGGATCTGGCGCACCAGGTGGAGCGGCACGGTGTCACTGTCGCCTTCTTCACCACGGCGCTCTTCCACCAGCTCGCCGCGCGCCGGTCGCGGCTGTTCGGCGCTCTGCGCACCGTGGTCGTCGGCGGGGAGGCGATGGCGGCCCAGCAGGCCCGCGTCGTCCTGCGGGCCTTTCCCTGGCTGGAACTGGTCAACGGCTACGGCCCGACCGAGACGACGACCTTCGCCACCGCCCACAGGGTCACGGACGCCGACTGCGACGGCCAGATCCCGATCGGACGTCCGGTAGCCGGAGCCACGGCCCATCTCCTGGACGCGGACGGAGAACCCGTACCCGCAGGCACCCAGGGCGAGTTGTGGATCGGCGGCACCCGGCTCGCGAACGGATACGTCGGCCTGCCAGAACTGACCGCAGAGCGCTTCGTCGACCATCCGGCCCACGGACGCCTCTACCGCAGCGGCGACCTCGTCTCCGCCCGCCCCGACGGCATCCTGGACTTCCACGGGCGCGCGGACGACCAAGTGAAGGTCCGCGGATTCCGAATCGAGCCGGGGGAGATCGAGTACGCCCTGCGCGAGGAGCCCGATGTGGACGACGCCGCGGTGGTGGTACGCCACCGGACCGGCGACGACGTCCGGCTCGCGGCCTTCCTCGTCCCCGCACCGGGGCCGGTGCCGCGCACGGAGACCCTGCGCGCCAGGCTCGCCGGGCGGCTGCCCGCCCATCTCGTTCCCGACGAGTGGACGGTGGTGGACCGCCTGCCGCTGACCGCCTCGGGCAAGGTGGACCGGCGGGCCCTGGCCGACCTCGGCGACGCTGCCGTCACCGAGGCCACCAGCGGCGCGGGCAGCGCCGAACTCAGCCCGATCGAACAAGCCGTGGCCCGGGCGTGGAGCCTGTCGCTCGGCATGGAGGTCACCGACCCGGACGCCGACTTCATCGCCCTGGGCGGGCAGTCCCTGCTCGCCCTGTCCGTCGTCGACGACCTGCGCAAGGACCTCGGAGTGGATCTGCCGCTCGCTGAATTCTTCCTCACCCCGACCGTGGCCGCGCATGCCGCGGTCCTGGAACGCGTCCTGCTCGCCAACCTCGCGGACGACCTCGGCGACGACCTCGGCGACGACCTCGACCCCGCTCTCGACCTGCCGACAGGGAACGCCCGATGACCACCGACTCCCGCCCCACAGCAACCGCCCGGCAGGAAGCACTCCTGCGCGCGGCCCGCTCGCGCGCCCGCAACCGCCCGGCCGCGGAGCCGCCGGCCGGGACTCCCGCCGCCGGCACCGGACCGGTGCCGCTCTCGCACGCCCAGCGCCGCATGTGGCTGATGGACCGCCTCCGACTGGGCGGGGCGCTCTACAGCGTGCCGTTCGCCACCCGGGTCGGCGGCCCGCTCGACGTGGACACCCTCGCCGCCGCCCTGACCGCGCTGGTGAGCCGGCACGAAATCCTGCGGACCCGGTACGGCCACCACGAGGGCGAGCCGTTCCAGCAGGTCGAAGCCCCGGCCCCGGTACCCGTCGCCACCACGGACGCCGTAGGCGACGGCACGGATCAGCTGGCCCGGGAGGCGGCGCGCCCGTTCGACCTCGCGGCCGGCCCTGCCCTGCGCGTGCTCGTCCTGCGGCACGCGGAGCATGACCACACGGTGCTGCTGACCCTCCATCACATCGCGGTGGACGGCGGATCGCTGGAGACGGTGGCCGCGGAACTGGCGGAGCTGTACGCCGCCGCCCGCGAAGGCCGCCAGGACCGGCTCGAACCGGCCCCCCAGTACGCCGAGTTCGCCCGCCGGGAGCAGGAGTCGGCGGGACGGCTCGCCGAGGGCCTGGAGCACTGGGCGCGACGGCTCGCCGGAGCGACCCCCGTATCGCTGCCCGGACCGGCCCGCGCCGACGACGGTTCCGCCCGGACAGGCCCTGATGCCGCCAGGACAGGACCCGGCCCGGCAGGCGGGACCGGGCGCACCCACACCGTTCCTCTGCCGGACGGCGTACTGCCGGGCCTGCGCACCTTGGCGCGCGAGCGCAGTACGACCCTGTTCACCGTCGTCCTCGCCGCGTCCTTCGCGGCGCTGCACCGCGCGACCGGTGAGAACGACCTGCTCATCGGCTGTGCGAGCAGCCACCGCACCGGTACGGCGATGCGCGGCCTCGTCGGGCTGTGCGTCAACACCCTGCCCGTACGCGTCGACCTGTCGGGCGACCCCGGCTTCCTGACCCTCGTGGACCGGGTGAAAGAGGCGCTGCTCATGGCCCAGGAGCACCGGGACGTCCCGTTCGACCTGATCGTCGAGCGGCTCGGCGCGGCCGCCCGGAACGCCGACGGCATGCCGCTGGTGCGCGTCACCGCCGATGTACTGCGGGAACCGACCGTCCTGCGGCTGCCGGGAACGACCGCAGCGGCGGTCGACATCGATCTGGGCACGACCAAGTTCGACCTGTCCTTCGGCGTCGAGGAGACGACGACCCCGGCCTGCCTCGTCCAGCACAGCGCCACCGCGCTGGACGCCGGAGCGGGCGCGCGGCTGGCCGACGGATTCGCACACCTGCTGAGCGCGGTCGCGGCCGACCCGCAACTGACCCTCGCCCGCCTCCCCGTACAGCCGGCCGCAGCAGCCCCAGGCGCGGCACCCCGAACGGCCGAGGAACTCCTGCGGGCACACCCCGATGTCGCGGACGCGGTGGTGCTGGAGTTCACGGACCGGCCGCCGCTGGCGTGGGCCGTCCCCCGGGGCGTCGCCGGGGCCGGAGCGCATCAGCTCCGCGCCCATCTGCGCTCCGCACTGGCACCGTCCGCCGTCCCCGCGGCGGTCACCCTGCTCGACGCCCTGCCGTTGACGCCCGGAGGAACCGTCGACACCGGCCGGCTGCCCGGCCTCCCCGCGCCCGCCCTCTCGCCACCCCCCTCGGTGCAACCGTTCGATACCGGACGTGCCCGCACGGTTCTCGGCGCTTTCGCCGAACTGCTGGGCCAGGAACCGGCACCGGACGACGACTTCTTCGCCCTGGGCGGCCACTCCCTCATGGCGGTCCAGCTCGCCGAACGGCTGCGCGGACGGCTACTGCTGCCGCTCACCGGCCTGGACATCATGGAGCGGCGCACGCCCCGCGCCCTGAACGCGCTGCTGGATACCCGGCAGTCCGAACGCGACGCCGCCGGCGTCGCCACACCTCGGCCCGCCCGCCGGTCCGCGTCCACCCGCGAGGGCACCGTGCTGGTGACCGGCGGCACGGGCGGTGTGGGCTCGTTCGTGCTGCGTGAGCTCGCCAGGCTCGGCCGGCCGGTGCGCGCGCTGGCACGGCCGGAGTCGGCACACCGGGTCGCCGCAGACGGCGTCGAGGTGTACGAGGGCGACCTGTCCGACCTCGACAGCCTGCGCGCCGCCTGCTCAGGGGTGGACGCCGTGATCCATGCGGCCTGCACCTTCACCCGGCCGGAGGTGGACATCGCCGCGATGCGGGTGCTGGTGGACGCGTGGCGGCGCGGACCGTTCGTCTTCGTCAGCAGCGTGGACGCCTACGGGGAACCGTCCTCCGCCGAGGTCCCCGAGGGCGCGGCCCCGCACGGCCGGCTGACCCCGTACGGCCTGGCCAAAGTGGGCTGCGAGCGGCTGCTGATGCGGGCCGCCGGGACCGAGGGCCGTGGCGGCGCCAGCGCCGTGCGCTCCCCCCTCGTCTGGGGTGCGCACGACCGGCTGCGCGAGCAGCTGCGGTGGGGAGCGACCGGAACGTTGTTCCAGGCTGCCCTGGCCGGGGAGCCGCTCGTACTGCCCGACCCGGCAGCCGGAGCACACCCCTGGTACGGGCCCGCCTGGGTGCACGGCGACGCTCTGGCCCGCGCACTGGCCGGTTGCCTCGACGAGCCGGTCCACGGAGTGGCCAACGCCATCAGCGGCCACGTCTCCTGGTCCGATCTCGCCGCCGAACTGACCCGGCTGCTGGGCAGCACGAGCACGATACGGTTCGCGCCCGATGCGGAGCGCGATCTGGACCATCACTGGCACTACCGGGCGGACCGGCTCGCGACCGTGCTCAAGCGACAGGACGACCAGGACTGGCGCACCGTCCTCGCCGCGATGACCGCTCCCCCGCGCGGCTGACACGACGATGCGCCCGCCCAACCCGGTCCGGGCGCATCGCCCCAGCAGCGCCTCACCACGGGCTCGGTGCCACGACGATGGCACCGAGCCCGCCGCGCGCTCATCGAAGCCGCAACGCGCCGGGGACCGGGCCTTCGAAAATTTTGGTCAGCCAGTCGAAGACCGTCGGGCCTCGCCCGCTCTTCGCGGCGGCCAGCTCCTCCGCGACCCGCCCACGACTCGTCGGGTGACAGCGCCCCAGTCGTATCTCCAATTGACGGACGGTATCCGGGTAGCCGAGTGCCCGCTGAGACGCCTCATGGTCGCGCCATTCGACCTGAAGTCGCCATCGTCGGGTGTTCCGAAGCCGCCACGGAGGCAGTCGTTGAAGGCGTCGAGATTCTTCCCGAAGTAACCCCCGGGGCCGTTGACCGCTTCGCCCATCACCTGCCAGAAGTCCTCCAGGGTATGGATCAGGCTGCCATCGAGTACGTAGATCGTCGTCACAAGCAGTGAGCGTCGGGCGGTGAAGGCATCGACGGCACACGGATGAATCTCGCTGCCCCCGGACACCGGCTCCCCTCCGCCGGGATTCCCCCGCGCCGCGACGGATCGGATCGGATCGAGGAATATTTTTCGCAAGTTTGTTTGGTTACCGCGCGGGCGCAGGGTTACGGTGTGTGTCCGATCAAGAAGCCGAAGGAGGCCGACATGGACGGCACCACGCGACCGAGCCGCCTGGGACGGCCCCCCGGGACCCGATCCAACGGGACCGGACTGACCGTGCGCCAGGAGCAGATCGTCGCCGCGATCGAGGACAGCGTCCGCACCCGCGGCTACCCGCCGTCGATGCGGGAGATCGGCGCCGCCGTAGGCCTGCGAAGCACCTCATCGGTCGCCCATCAGCTCATGGTCCTGGAGAGCAAGGGCTTCCTGGTACGCGACCCGCACCGGCCCCGCGCCTACCAGGTCCGCTCCGCTGCGCCGAGTGAGAACGCCCTCAGCGTCGCCGCTTCCCCCTCACCCACCGTGCGCGTCCCCCTCCTCGGACGCATCGCGGCGGGCACACCGATCCTCGCCGAGGAGTCCGTGGAGGACATCCTCACGCTCTCCCGCCAACTGGTGGGCGGCGGCGAGCTGTTCGCCCTGGAAGTGGTCGGCGACTCCATGATCGGGGCCCATCTCCTGCCGGGCGACTGGGTCACCGTGCGACGGCAGGACGTGGCGGACAACGGCGACATCGTCGCCGCCCTGCTGGACGGCGAGGCCACCGTCAAGCGCTTCCGCCGCGAGGACGGCCATGTGTGGCTGCATCCCCACAACGACGCCTACCAGCCCATCGCCGGCGACGATGCGACCATCCTCGGCAAGGTCGTTGCGGTCCTGCGCCGCCTCTAATGGTCGTCCGCGGTATGTTCCCGTCCTCGGAACAACCTCGGCGCTGTCACACGGTGATGACGATTTTGCCACGCGCGTGACCCTTTTCCAGATACTGAAGGGCGTCCGGGACCTCGCCCAGGGAGTACGTCCTGTCGAGGACCGGTGTGACCTTGCCGGCCTCGATGAGTTCCGCCAAGGACTGAAGGTCTTCCTGGCGGGGTCTCGCGAGCAGCACGCGCAGGTTCTGGCGTACGAAGGGCGACAGCAGGAGCGCCCGGAGCTGACGGTCCACGCCTCCGAACCACCGTCCGCCCTCCTCGCCGCCCATGATGACGAGAGTTCCCTTCGCAGTGAGAGCCCGTCGGAGGTGGGACAGCGAACGGTTGCCCGCGATGTCCAGGATGAGGTCGTAGCGCGACGGCGTGCTGGCGAAGTCGGCCCGTGTGTAGTCGATGACGTGGTCCGCGCCGATCGAGCGGACCAGATCCGTCTTCGTCGTGCTGCACACACCGGTGACTTCCGCCCCGAACGCCTTGGCCAACTGCACCGCGAAGGTCCCCACGCCCCCCGCCGCACCAATGATCAGGACCTGCTGCCCGGCCTGCACCCGCCCCTGGTCCCGCAGACCCTGGAGGGCGGTGAACGCGGAGGTCGGTACGGCCGCCGCCTGCTCGAAGGTGAGGTTCGCGGGCACCCGGGCGAACGTGTCCTCGTGACCGCACACGTACTCCGCGAAGGAACCGTCGCAGGTGCCGAACACCGGATCACCCGGCTGGAACCGGGTCACGTTCACCCCGACCGCCTCGACGCGGCCCGCGACATCCGTCCCCCGAACGCGGGTCTTGGGCGCGCGGAGGCCGAAGCCCCCGATCCGCAACAGGTACGGCAGGCCGGTCATGAGGTGCCAGACGCCCCGGTCGACTCCCGTCGCGTGCACCCGCACGAGCAGGTCGTCAGCGCCGGCCACGGGCTTGTCGATGTCCCTGAGCTCCAGCACATCCGTCGATCCGTAGTTGTCCTGCACGATGGCCTTCATTTTGGCTCCTCTGCGCTTTCCGGGTACTGGAAGACGTCGCCGAGCGGAACGTTGAACGCCCGGGCGATTTTGAAGGCCATTTCGAGGGACGGCGAGTAACGGCCCTGTTCGATGGCGATGACGGTCTGCCGGGTAGCGCCGACGCGCTCGGCCAGATCCGCCTGGGTCATCTCTCCATGGGCGAATCGGAGGGACCGGATCGTGTTCGAGACCCTGGTCGGCTTCACCATTGCTGGAATCCCCGTCGGTAGGCGACGATCTTCGCCACGGAGCCGAGGATCGCCGACAGGATGAACGCCAGGTAGATCACGTTCGAGATCCAGAAGTAGTCCAGTTCGGCCAGCGACATGCCCAGTGCCGTCATTCCCCCTGCGACGACGAAGGATTGGCCGATGTATTCGCCGATCCGATGGATCTCCCGGTCCCGCTGGTCCTTCTTGTCGGCGTCCTTGGACGAGGCGATCGCGACCACGATATTGAGCACGATCGACGTCACGATCGCGGCGCCGATGGTCCACAGCAGCGCTGATACGTACGGCACTTCGGCGAGCGGGGTGTTTCCGGCTCGCCCGAGAACGATGACCAGATAGACGGCATACGCGCCGACCGCGACCCCACCCATGATCCACGCACGCTTCTCTTCGAATGGCATGCCACGAATGTAAGGCAAAGCAGACTCGGTGTCTAGTTTTCTTTACATCTGTCGGCGGCCTCGCGGACTCCGCCAATGCCGGCGGCACATCGGCCGATATTGGTCTGGACCTTGACAGGTCCAGACCAATCCAGTTGAGTGCGGGGCGATCCCACCCACTCAACCCCCCACTAGGAGTGGTCACATGTCGAGACAACGGATCATGGCATTCCTCACCGCACTGATCGTCGCCGTCGGACTGGCGGTCCTCGTGCCCTTGGCGTCCACCGCGTCCGCCGCCGAATGCGCCTCCCCCTGGAACGCGTCGACGGTGTACACCGGCGGACTGTCCGCGTCGTACAGCGGTCATAACTGGTCTGCGAAATGGTGGACCCAGAATGAGACACCCGGCAGCGCCGCCGTCTGGGCCGACTCAGGTGCCTGCGGCACCTCGGGCCCGGGAACCGGCGGCGGTTCGGGGTCGTGCGACTACCCTGCCTGGGTCGCGGGCCGGGCCTACGTCACCGGTGACGTCGTCAAGTACTCCGACGGCAACCTGTACCGGGCCGAGCACGACAACCCGGGCTACGACCCGGTCATCAGCACCTGGTACTGGGAGCCGTACACCTGTAGCGGGGCACCGACCACGCCTCCCCCCAGCCAGGGCGGATTCGCCGTCAGCGAGGCCCAGTTCAACCAGATGTTCCCGAGCCGCAACTCGTTCTACACCTACAGCGGTCTGACCGCCGCCCTCAGCGCGTACCCCGGCTTCGCCAACACCGGCAGCGACACCGTCAAGCGGCAGGAAGCCGCCGCGTTCCTCGCCAACGTCAGCCACGAGACCGGCGGACTCGTCTACATCGTCGAGCAGAACACCGCCAACTACCCGCACTATTGCGACGCGAGCCAGTCCTACGGCTGCCCCGCCGGCCAGTCCGCGTATTACGGGCGCGGCCCCATCCAGCTCAGCTGGAACTTCAACTACAAGGCTGCCGGCGACGCCCTGGGCATCGACCTGCTCCACAACCCGTCCCTCGTCGAGACCGACGCCTCCGTCGCCTGGAAGACCGGCCTGTGGTACTGGAACACCCAGAACGGCCCCGGCACCATGACCCCGCACAACGCCATGGTCAACAGTGCCGGTTTCGGTGAGACCATCCGCAGCATCAACGGCAGCATCGAATGCAACGGCGGCAACCCCGCCCAGGTCCAGAGCCGTATCGACGCCTACCAGCGCTTCGTCCAGATCCTCGGCGTCCCGGCAGGCAACAACCTGAGCTGCTGATCACCGCCCGCCGGACGGTCATGACAAACACGACCGTCCGGCGCCCGGGGTCGGACCGTGAGCGCCGGCCGGGTACCGCTCGCTCGTCGAGGACATGCGTCAGTAGGATCACCTGCCTATGGACGTGAGCGCAGGAAACGTGATGATCGCCATCCCGCCGGGGCAGGTGACACTGTCGGACCGGCGAACACAGCGCAGCTGGTCGGCCGAGCTTGCGCCATACCGGCTGGCCGCGTTCCCGATCACCCAGGCGCGGTACGCACAGGTCACCGGTCGGCGGCCGAGCAGCGCGCAAGGCGACCGGTTGCCCGTCGAGGGCGTTTCCTGGTGGGAGGCAGTGCGGTTCTGCAACGCCCTTTCCCAACGAGAGGGGTTGGCGCCCGCCTATCGCCTCAACGCTGACGGCGAGGGTATCGAGTGGAACGCATCCGCTGACGGGTACCGGCTACCGACCGAGGCCGAGTGGGAACACGCCTGTCGTGCCGGTTCGGCCGACGCGAGGTACGGGCAGCTCGACGAGATCGCTTGGCATCGCGGCAACTCCGGTGAGCGGATCCACGACGCGGGGGGCAAGCAGCCCAACGCGTTGGGCCTGTACGACATGCTGGGCAACGTTTGGGAGTGGTGCTGGGACATCTACGACGCCGAGGTCTACGGCACCTACCGGGTGCTGCGTGGCGGTGGGTGGTTTGACGAGCACTGGAGCTGCCGGGCCTCGGTGCGGCGGCGCAGCCACCCGACCTTCCAGATCGACGACGTAGGATTCCGCATCGCGCGTTCCGTCGTGCGCTGACGTACGTCCTCCGCGGTGCTCGATCAGTCATGCGATTGCCGTCGCGCGCCGGCTGTCTCGCCGTCCAACCCCAAGGCGGCGCTTGCCTGTCGCAGCGGATGGCGAGCCGCGGCGGGGTACCGTCCCGGCAACCCGCCGCGCCACTGTCCCGCACCTCAGCGGACTACCACCACGCGGAGCAGCGCGCCGATCCGTCGTCGCTCGCCTGAACGCAGACCCGGGTCAGCGCGGGGCTGTTGTCCGGAAGGTAGGTGCTCTCCTGCGAGTTGTACCTATCGACATAGATCCGGTTCTGCAGGCCATAGAAGTGCCCGGTGTTTCCGTCCGGAGCCCAGTCCATCCAGCCCGAACAGTTCACGCTGCCGTTGGAATTGTTGACGTAGTTACGGACCTGCCAGCCGCCACCGCCGGCCACGTACTGGGTCATCATGGTGCCGGTGCAGTTCTTGCTGGTCACCGAGTTTCCCGCCGTCTCGGCGGACGCCACACCGCTGCCGCCCAGCACCAGCGTGCTGGCACCGACCAGCGCACCGACCGTGACGGCCGTCCGGCGCACGACACTACCTGCGTTCATTTCCCGCTCCTTCGCCTCGCCCCGCTGCGTTTTCAGCCTGTGAGGCGATCATCGGACGCGGTTCCAACGGTCCGCTAACGGACCGCTAACAACCGGCCCACGTGTGCTGAGCGCCGGTATGTCGTTGTGCACCCGGATCGTCGGCTCCTTGTGGCCGGTCGACCAGAACGCGCACGGTGTGATGATGCGTCGGTGGTGGCTGCCTGTACGAGAACGACCCGCATCCGGATCACATCACAGAAATCCTCGACATTCCGCCCACTCACGAGGTCGCCGCCGATACCCTGTCCGCAGGCGTCGGCGGGAGCGCCGGCCGTGCGGTGGCGGGGCGGGGCGGGGCGGGGGCGCAGATGCTGTCGGATCCACCGGGCTCGCCGGAGCGGGTAGTGGCGGGTCGGTTCGCACTCCTGGGCAGGCTGGGCGAAGGCGGGATGGGCACTGTCTGGCGGGCCCTCGACCGTGTGCTGCAGCGGGAGGTCGCGCTCAAGGAAGTCCGGTTGCCGGGCGGAAGCACCCAAGAGGTCGCACAGGTGCACGGACGGGTACTCCGCGAGGCGCGGGCGCTGGCTCGGCTCCAGCATTCCCACGTGGTGACGATCCATCAGGTCGTCGACGATGAGCCGTTCCCCTGGCTGGTCATGGAGCTGGTCGCGGGCCTGTCGCTCAAGGCGCTTCTGGATCAAGGGCCGCTGGCCCCGGCCCGAGCGGCCGGAATCGGCAGTGACGTCCTGGCCGCCCTGCGGGCCGCTCACGAGGCCGGGATCCAGCATCGGGACGTGAAACCGGCGAACGTGATCATCCGCCCCGACGGCTCGGCGATCCTGACCGACTTCGGGATCGCCGCCATGGTGGGCCAACCTGGCCTGACCGAACCGGGGTACATCATCGGGACCGCCGAGTTCATGGCGCCCGAGCGCGCGGCGGGCCTGCCCGGCGGACCGGCTGCCGACCTGTGGTCCCTGGGCATGCTGCTCTACGTAGCGGTCGAGGGCTCCAACCCGCTGTCCCGCGATACCCCCTTGGCGACCTTGATCGCCGTACGGGAGGATCCGCTCCCCACCCCGAGCTCGGCCGGACCCTTGGCGCCGGTTCTGCGCACGTTGCTCGTCAGGGATCCAGCCCTGCGCCCCTCGGCAGCCGAGCTGTCCCGGATGCTGACCGAGGCGGTGCGTACGGCGACCCGAGCGGGCCCGGGCGAAATCCGCTACGCGCCGACCAGACTCAACGGCCCACCTCCACGGCGCGCAGGGGACGGGGAGACACCTGCTGCGGTTCCCCTGCCCAGAACAGCGGTACGCGGCGGCAGCCGCAGCCTGCGACGCGGCCTGGCAGCAGCCGCCATTGCGGTCGGCCTGGCGGCGGCATCAGTAGCACTGGCCGTCGGCTTCATGACCGGGAGAGGCAACCACGACCCCGCTGCCTCCCATACGCCCGCACCGTCCACATCCCGGTCCACTACCACCTCGGGGAATGCCGGCCACGGCCCTGCGTCCTCCAGTACACCGGGGCCGTCGCTATCGCACTCCACGACGGCCTCCACCGCCCCACCGATCAGTCCATCAGCCCCTACTTCCGTCCCTTCCGCACCAGTGGGCGAGTCGAGCGCAGACAGCTGGATCGCTCAGCTCTCCTCAGTAGTGATCTCCGACGGCACCGGAGCCCGGGACCGGGAACTCGCCGCCGTCCGGCAGCAGATACCGGATGCCAGGTTGCTGCGCAGCGACGACTTCGCCTCGCTCCGCCCCGGCTACTGGGTCGTCTACACCCCCGGCCCGTTCGCCGACGGCCGTGCGGCACTCGCCCTCTGCGCCTCCGCAGGCCGCACCAGCGACAACCAATGTGACGGCCGCTACCTCTCCCACCACGCCCCGGACATCGTGTTGATCTGCCGCCATGGCGCAAGCGGCGGCAACGCCGGCCGCTGCACCAAGCGCAACAGCTGATCACAACAGTCCGCCTGCGAGGAATGACACCATGCGACTGGCCAGGACCCGCGCGCAGTCCGGGCCCAAGTCGACCACAGCGCCGTCGGCCGGTGTGACCCAGGTGAAAGCCGGCGGGTCGGCGGGGACCACGGAGACGGTCCGCGGGCCGGCCGGCACGGACGTTCCGCCGGTCGTCACCGCGGATGCGGAGATCGCGTAGTTGCCCGGGCTCGGGAAGGTCACGGAGTAGCTTCCGCCGCCTCCCCGGTGGTCCCTGATCGACGTGACACTCTGGACGTCGAGAATCGTCTCGCTGTAGGTGACCGCCGGTACCGGTTTCCAGCCGCCGCCCCGCAGTACCCAGCGGGTGCCGGGGTCGGCGAATACCGTGATCGTGGCCGGCACGCCCGCCGCCACCGGTCCGCTCGGCAGGGAGATGCTCACCCGTGGCGCGACGTCGTCCGGCGGGGTCGTGATCGATTCGTCCGGTGGGGTCGTTATGGATTCGTCCGGGGATGTCGCCGGACCGTCCTCAGCGGCCGGCAGATCATTGATGGTCACGGTCTCTCCCTTCGGAATGGCCGTCAGGCCACGGTTTGGAATGCGGGGTGATGGATCCGTGCGCAACGGCGCGCGGCTCTCGTTCGGTGTTGTGTCGGCCGGTCCGTGGTACGGGACGGCTCTCTCACGGATTGGTGTAGGTGAACTGAAAGGCCACGAGGGTGACGGGATCGCCGGACGCCTGTCCGCTGCCGGCCGAGAACAGGTAGCGGAAATTCGCGAGGTTGATCAGACCGATGGCCGGATTGGGCAGCGACGTCGACGTGTTCAGGGGGACGCCGCTGGTGTCGAACAGCGTCGACTGGACGGCGCCGTCGGTCAGGGAGACCCGGGTGAAGGAGAAGACGGTGTTCTGCCCACTGGGCGGGACGCCATGACCCACGACACGCACCGCGGTCACTTGGGCATGGTCGGGGAGGACCAGCGGGAGCACCCCGTTGGGGCCGCCGCCCGACGGCGCCACTGCGGCTCCCGAGGTCTGCAGCACCCAGCTGGGCTGGCCGGCGACCGCTTGCAGGGTCGGAGCGAGCGAGAGGGTGACGGTGGGCGGTCGCGGCGGCACCCTGGCGCTGAGCGCATCCAGCTCGGTGCCGATCTGATCGACCACGGTGGCCACACCGTGCAGGTCGCTCTCGATGGTCCCGAAACGGATGTTGAAGCCGTTCGGGCCGTCGGCCTGGACCAGGCTGATGCGATCTTCCCAGACGGCGTGGTGGAATTTCGGGTTGTAGCTGAAGTCAGCCACGACGGTTGTCCCTTCGCAGGGGTGGCAGCACGCTGCGCACGCGGAACTTGGGATAGGTGAAATCGGGGTTGGCCGCTGCCAGATCACCGCGGACTTCGATGGTGTGGTCCCGGATGATCCGGGTGTTGACCTCGATGCCCACCGGGTGCAGAGCATTGAGGATGTTGAGGATCAAGTCGTACTGATCCTTGGTGATCACCGTGTCCGGCCGGTCCAGTTCCGACCGCAGCCCGACCCGGAAGGTGTAGGGCGCGGACAGGTCGCCGAGCAGGTAGCTGGCCTGGACCCAGGCGATGCCCGCGGTGTCCCCGCGCAGGGTGGTGGTGGGTTGGGTGAGGGAATCGAGGGTGGCGTGTGCGGTGCCGAATGCCCCCGTCGCCCAGCCGAGCCGGCTCGCATCGGCGCCTGCCTGGCCGGGTGGGCCGCCGGAGGGCAGCGCCGGCTGCACGGACAGGGCCACCGTCGCACCTTCGTCCACCTCGATGATCAGGCGGTCGTCCGCGCCGGCCGGACCGTGGACCACGACCAGCTCCCCCGGCGCCTGAGTGATCTTCACGATGGGTTCAGTGTGCTCGACGTGCCCGAATCCGACAGCGTGCGCCATCGCGCCCAGCGCGCCGGCCGTCGCGGTGGTGTGCCGCAGGGTCAGCGTCCGGCCCTGGCTGCTGAACGGGTCGCCCCCTGGCTGGAACCCGGAGATCGCCCTGAGCTGACCGCTCACGGCTCGCCGGGCGAGTTCGGCGAGCAGGGCGTCCAGCAGTTCGGCCACCGCGGGCTGCATCAAATGGTTGTTGTCGATGCTGCCGTAGTCCACCCGCTGGTCGTTGTGCCGCACGAGGAACCGGCTGTCGAAGAAGGCGCCGGTGTCACCGGTCCGGTTCGCGGGTGCCCCGAGGGTGCCGTCGTCGTCGATCTTCTGGTTGTTGGGCAGATCGAGCAGGCCGATCCGCAACGGACGGGTCGCCGAGATGGTGTGGCCGCCCCGGGTCAGGTCCGCTTTCACGAGCAGCCCGCCCGGCGCGGTCGCCTTCAGGGTGGTGACCGCGGCCGGGCTGCCCTGTGCGCCGGTGGTGCTCAGCAGGCCGCCTCCGATGCCGTTCGGCACGGTCAGCCAGTGCAGCACCGTATCGGCGGGCGGTATCGGGCGCAGGGACAGGACCACCGGCGGCGACCCCGTATCCAGATCGGTGGGGCCGGCGGCGGCCGGGGTGATGTCGACAGCGAAGTAGTCACCCGGGGCGTTGGCGACGTAGACCTGAGCCCCGTCGACCTGCGGGTCGGCGCGGTGGCAGACGTAGTCGAAGCCGGCCCGGTGCGCCAGCGCGGCCAGCCGTCCCGGTGCGATGGTGCTGTGCCCGACCAACGCCGCCCGCCCGGTCACTCGCAGGTCGGGCGCCTGGGGATCGAAGGCGGCGCCCACTCGCAGCCGGCCCGGCGGGCCCGGTTCGGCACCCGCCAGCGCGATCAGCTGGTCGAGTGGCGCGGCCAGGCCGACCTGGATCAGGTGCGGGTCCGCCGGGCGTTCGCCGGGGCCGGGCACCCGGGGTGGGGGCTGGCTGAAGTCGACGCCCGCGCGGTCGTAGCGCAGCAGGTAGGCGGGGTCGAACACCTCCTCCTCCGCTGCCGTGCCGACGGTGTCCGCTTCGGTCACGCGTCGCCGTCCTGCGGCGTCGATGCACTCCCCCGGCAGCAGCGAGACCGGGCGGATGTGCACCAGCCGGGTGCCCCGGACGAGGGTGGCGTCGGTGTCCTCGACCACCAGCGGATCGGACATCCCGCCGATGGTGCCCACCAGTTCATTGAGCATCGCGGCCAGATTGGCCGGGGTCGGCAGCGCCCAGCGCCGGAACAGCCGCAGCCGGCGACGGTAGTGCTCATCCGCCTCGCCCAGTACGGGAGAGAAATCCGCTCGCGCCACCGCGGAGATCCGCACCTCGTCGATCACCCCGCGGAACGCGCTGTCAGCCGGGCCGATCCGCAACGGCGCCGTGTTCGCCACGGGGCCGAGCGCGCCCAGCGATGTGCCGGACCGCAGCTTCCCGTCGGCGTAGAGAGCGAGCCGGCCGGCGGCGCGGTCGAGCACGCCGGCGAGGTGGGTGAAGGTATCGGGCGGCAGACTCAGATCGGCGAAGAGCGTCAACGTCGTGGTCCCGTCGCCGACCGACAGCCGCACATTGCGGTCCAGTCCGCGGCCGAACTCACCCACCGACAGCACCCATCCCGCGCCGACGCCACCGGGAGCGGGATGCCGGAACAGCACCTGCCCGTCGCCTCCGGCGGCGTCCGGGCGGACGAAGCACTCCACCGTGGCGCTACCGGTCGCGGCGATGTCGAATGCCGGGGCGGTCGCCGCCTCCACCCAGGTGCCCGGCCCGGCGAAGCCGAACGCGCGGCCGTATCGGCCGGCGAGAGCCAGGTCCACCGGCCCGTGCAGCACACCCGGATGACCGGTGCGGCCCGGATACTGACCGGTGACATCCTGGACCGCGGTGCCGGCCCCGGCGACATCGTCGAGGTGGTAGAGCGCGACGGTGTCGGCGTCGAATCCGTAGGGCAGCGGCGGGAACCGCGGCACACCGAGTTCGGTGCCGATCAGGTCCAGGCTGCGGCCGGTCGCGGTCGGCAGATGCCGCTGGGCCAGCGTGCGGACCAGTCGGCCGCGCAGCTGGTCCCGCTCGCCACCGATCACCCACAGCAGCTTGGCCAGGGTGCCCAGGAGCGCGGTCACCCGCCAGCACTCGTCCGGGCGGCCGTCCGGCGCGGCCGGCGTCATCGCCAGACTGGTCACCCGGACCTGCGCGGAGGCGGGCAGATCGAGCACGACGGAGGCGCCGGCCGGCGTTCCGGCCCGGATCATCGCCGTCACCGTCGCTGTCGGCTTGCCCGGCTCGGTGAAGGTCACCGTCACCACGGTGTCGGTGACCACGTCCCGGGCCGTGGCCAGCACGTAGCGGGGCTCCGGCGGCAGGCCGAACCGGGCCTGGTGGTCGGCGAAGTCGTACGGCCGCACCGTCGTGACCGATGCCCCGGCGCCGGGCAGCAGTTGCAGGACCAGGCTGTCCGCGCCGCGGTCGAACGGCGTGGTCAGCCGGGCGCCCATCCGGACCGCGGCGAGCGTCGGCGCGCTCATGGGGTCACCAGCGCGATGTCGAGAGCACCTTCCCGTGTCGGGAAGATGGCCAACTCGTTCCGCCCCATGGCGAGGTTCTCCCCCACCGGGGTCTCGACCACGGTGCTCTGGTTGGTCACCGCGCCGAAGGTGATCCGTCCGAAGGCCGGCGGGTTGCGGCGCAGGTGCAACTGCTGGACGTCCACCGCACCGGGCTGTTCCACGAACGCCCGCACCACCTGCGAGTACAGGACATCACCGCCGAGCCGGAGACTGCCGATGTCGGTGGCCAGCCGCTGCCTGATCGAGGCCAGCAGGGCCGCTCCGTCGGATCCGGGCTCCACGACCAAGATCGCCCGCGCGCCGACCTCGATGTGGTCGGCCTCCACGATATTCGGATGGATCCCGACCGGCCGCACCAGATCGACCGCCGCACGGACCCGCTCGAAGACCCCCTGCACCGATCCGATGGTCCGCCACGGCGCACGAACGTCGTGCGCCACCACGACATCGAAGAAGTAGGGCTCCCCGACTCTCCTGGCTTCCGCGCTGAAGGCCCGCTGGTCGAACGTGAACGTGCCGAAGTAGCTCTGCGAGACGTCCACGCCGCCGAGTGGGTCGGACAGCACCACGTCCAGCACTCCGCTGACGCCCAACGCCGCCTGTGTCACCGACTCCACGGTCCACAGGTTGCGGGCCAGGCCGGCCAGCCGTGCCCGGTAGACGTCGTCCGGCACGGTCGCGGTGCCGCCGCTGGTCGCCGCCGGATTGGTCACGGTGAGCGTCGCGGCGCCGAAGTCGGCCAGGAAGACGGCACTGTACGCGGGATCGATCCCCGCGATCGCACCCACCGGAACGTCGCCACCCGGCCCGGGCTCGAACGCCACCACGCCTACGTCGGCGGTCCTGGCGGTGGCCGCGTCCAACGTCACCGTGGCGGTGGTGCCGAACGTCCGGACCGGCGCGGCGGTGACGAGGATGGTGCCTTCCGGAACGACGTAGCGCCTGCCCTGTGCCGGGCTGCCGCCCAGCGTGATGTGCACCGTTCCGGTGCCGGCCAGCTGGGGCCGGGCCAGGCCGACGTCCTCACCGAGCAGGTCGAGATTGTCGCCCGACGCGGTGGAGACGAAGTTGGCGTAATACAAGTCCTCCATGCGCTTCCACAGCTCGCCGTCCTCGGCCGCTGTGGTCTCCAGGATCTTGCGCAGCGGGCTCGTGCTGGACAGGTCCACGTTGTCGAACACAGCGCGGGCCCGCTCGAGGGACTCGCTGAGGATCACGTCCACCGGCTTGAGCACGAACCCGTCCGGGGTCACTCCGAAATCGGTCACGCCGTTCTCACCTCCACGTCAACGTCCAGCGTCAACCGCGTGCCCGCCACCGTGTCCAGGTCGACCTCGACCGACCACAGGCGACGGTGATGTGCCGCGCGCACTCGCGTCAACGCATCCGGATCGGCGGCCGGCCGGCCGGGGTCGTCGTCGAAGACGACCTGCCGGACCTCGCTCACGCGCGGATCCGCGGCCAGCGTTCTGACCAGGTTCAACTTCACCAGCTCCTTGACCATCCGGACGCCGCTCGGCTCGGTGAACGCCTGTGTGAGGTCCAGCCCGTAACGTGTGTTGAATCGGTCCGACCCGAAGGGCGTCAGGATCCGCAGGGTCAGCGCCTGAGTGAGGTTCGCGATCCCCTCGACCTCGAGCAGCTGCCCGCCGCCGAGCACCAGATCTCCGTCGTCCAGGCGCAGGCCGCGCCCGAACGATTCCGCGAACGCCGGCGTTGTCATATCGCCTCCAGCTTCGTCTGGTTGACCGAGGACACCTGCCACTGCGCGGGTTGCGGCAGCGCCAGGGTCAGTCCCTTCGCGGTCTCCAGCGCGACCGGCTCGTCACCGACCCGCAGGGTGGTGGACAGACCAGAGACGATCGAGTCGACCTTGCGGCACGCCTGCTGGCCAGGGCCCGTGTTCGGGCAGCTCGGTACGGTCGCGGCGAGCAGGTCGGCGCGGACGAGTACGGCGTGGCCGTCCACGGTGAGCAGCTTCTGGCTCGGTTGGACCACGAGCGGCGCCTTGTGCGGACACCGCAGCTCCGACGCGGTGGTGAGGACAGCCGGCATCACGACACCTCCACCGCGGAGCCGTCGAGTTTGAGGCTGACCGCGCCGTTGGTCAGCCTGATCGGCTTGCGGTTCGTGGTGATGGTGACCGCGCCACCGGCATCGATGGTGATCGTCGTGCCACTCTGATGTTCGATGGTGAGGGAGCTGTCGTCGGGCGGGGCGGGGCGGGTGCCCACCTCGGGCAGCGCATCGGCGCCCACCACAAGGTGCAGACCGGCAGCCTGGACCACCCGGTGCCCGGTGGCGTCGATGAGGTCGTTGGCGCCCGCGCCGCTCGGCAGCCCGTCGTCACCGAGCCCGGTGGGCAACGCCAGCCAGAAGTCGCCCGGTTCGTTGGCCGGCCGGCGCTGCACCGGATTGTCCGGCCAGACGAACCCGGCCACCACCGCGTCGTTGACCAGCCCGCGGTTGTGCGCGAGCAGCGCGCGCATCTTCGGGTACACCGGGACGACCAGACCCGTCCGGTCGAACGCGAACACCGACGCGATCGGCTTGTCGTGCAGATCCACGGCCGAGTCGACGGGACTGGCGACGCTCGGCGCGACCACGTCCGGGTCAGGGGTCTGGGCGTAGTGCAGCGAGGCCAGGTGCTGGCCGTCGGCGCCGGTGGTGTACTCGGTGACCTCGCCCATGTCGATGGCGGGGTGGTCGTCGCGGGCCCGGTCGACCGCCTGCTGCCACCGGTCCGCCACGCCCTGTACGCCGGTGGTGACCTGGGCTCGTTCGCCCGCGTCGGCCGCGATCAGGCCGAGCTCCGCGGTGTACCCGCCGCTGGTGGTGAACCGGTGCACGACCCGCGACAGCCGCAGCGTCCCGGTCGGCGCGTCGGACAGTCCCGTGATCGTCGCGATCTGGCCGACCCGCAGGCGCGGGTGGCCCAGCACGGTGAGGTTCAGCGTGTTGCGCACCGGAGGCGTCAGGTTCCCCGCCGAGTCCTCGGCGTTGGCGCGGTCGAGTGACACGATGTTGGTATCGGGGTCGAACGGCATCGGCGCCTTGTCGCTCGCCTCACCGACCGCAGCGCCGAGGTAGACCTTCCCGTCGCGGACCACCAGGGGAGCATCGGCTCGCCGGGCCAGCGCGCGCAGGGCGTCCAGGGTGGATTCGCTGCGCACGGTGAAGCCGGTCAGGTCGCCGGGCAGCGTCGACCCGTTCGCCAGCGGCACGTGCGCGTCCCTCGCCAGGGCGCCGGCCAGCTCCACCGCGGTCGTCGCGGTCGGCCGGCCGCCCGCCGCCGGCCTGGTCCGCAGCCGGTAGCCGGCTTCCTCCTGCCCGTACAGGACCGTTCGGGCGAACCCGTCCTCACCGACACAGCCGGACACCCTGGTGATCCGCCCGACCAGCACGCGGCCGACGTCGGTGGAGGTGGTCTGCGGCTCGTCGAAGTAGCCCAGGTGGATCGAAGCGCTCAAGGGTGTGGTCGCCTGGACGGCGCGGATCAGGTCGGTCGTCGCCGTCGGCAGGTTGATCAGGGTGATCTCGAACGTGTCGGTGGCCGCGCCCTCGGTCATCGTGACGGTGATCTCGGCGTCGAGCACGACCGATCCGGCGAACATGTCGTTGGACACCGTCACCGGCAGACCCAGTCCGGTCAACGACGCGACCGCCGCGACGAGCCCGCCGGGCCCGCCCGAGTCCGCCTCGGCGATCTCGACTTTGTACCAGATGACAAGACTCATGGTGTCCCCCTCCACCTCAGGTCGGATCCCGATGCCGCACCGCTCATCGCAACGACACCCCGCCGACGATCTCGGAGCCGAACGAACCGATCCCGTTGAGATTGCGCAGGTCCAGCAGCATCGTGCGGAACGTCAACACCAGCTCGGCCGCCGGGTACTCCACACCGGGGACCAGCTTGCGCCGCAGGATCGTCACCAGACCGGCCGGCCCTTCGCGGTCGACCGACAGCACCAGGAACGCCCCCGCGGTCGGCAGATCGAGGACACCGCCGGGCGCACCGTCGATGATCTCCTCCGCCACGTTGGCGTACAGCCGGAACTGATAGGTGTGTTCGCCGAGGGCCAGCCGGAACGCCTGCGGAAACCCTTCGGCCGGGTCGATCGGCAGTTCAAGAAAGCTCAGCGACGTCATGTCCTGCCTCCTCGGTCATATCGGCGCACCCGGGGTGCGGGCGATGGGGTTGGACGCCGGCGCGGTGGGCACGGACGCGGTGGCGACGCCCAGGCCGAGGTCGGCGACCTCGCTGAGCACAGCTGTCAGGGTGGAGCGCGGGACATGCTGGAGCGTGATCGACACGTCCAGGGCGTCGCGCCTGGCCACGCTCTGTGTGAAACGCAGGTCGATGACCTGCATGTCCAGGCTGATCGTCAAGCCGGACACGACCGGGATCCCGGTGGCGGCCAGCCCGGTTGCCGCGGCGGCGACCAGCGACCGCGAGGTGAGAGCCATCGCCTCCAGCGCCTTCTTCTGCTCCAGCCGCTGCGGACCGAGCAACACCGCCTCGATCGCGATCGTCTTGTTCGTGGGCTGGGTGGCCTGGGAGAACCGGCTGCCCATGATCCGCTCGATCCGGTATCCCTCGTTGATGGTCATGCTCTGCACGTACAGCAGTGGCACCGAGCCCACCAGCACGGGCACGTTCACCGTGGCGGCCATGGCGTTCCTCCCCTCGACCTGTCAGACCCTGGTCGCCAGTTCCCGATCGAGCTCGGAGAACACATAGCCGGCCACGCGTTGGACCTCGGCGTCCGGCAACGACCCGACCACCTCGATCCGGACGGGGAAGTAGTAGTTGACCACCGCACCGTCACCGGCAGGCCACGGCGAGATCTGCGCCTCGCTGCCCGGCTGCGGCACGATGAACTCGCCCTCGTGCACCAGCGCGATCCCGGTGCGCTCCACCCGGCCACCGGTCGCGAAGGCCGGCACCGCGAACAGGCCGTCGTTCTCGATGTCGTCGTCCATGGCCCTACGCCTCCAGGCCGACGGAGAGCGCGAGGCAGGTGAAACTCGCCTGCGGTACCCCGTCGATCATTACGTTGCTCGGGTTCGCCGACGTGACCATGCAGCGGGCGAACTTGATCGAGTTGAAGGCCCAGTCGGTGCCCTTCCTTTCGGCCACCACTACCTGGAACTCCGTACCGTTGGCGGCCAGTTCCGTCAGATCCGCGACCGCCGACGCGACCGCGGGAACGCCCATCGTGAAGCTGAACGTGAACGGCTGGCGGACGTATCCGACGTTGTCCACCTCGATGCTGTGCAGCACGGTGTGCGGCACATTGAAGGTCGGCGTGAACGTGGAGATGGGTGTGATCGTGGCGTCACCGAGCTTGACCTCGAGCCGCGTGTTCCAGTCGGCCATCGGGTACCCCTTCCTATTGGATCTTCAAGGTGATGTCGATGCGGCTGATGCCGCCGGTGTACTCCAGGGCCGCCAGAACCTGCACGCGCCGTTGCGCGTGCGCGTTGTGGATCTGGGCCGCCTCAGCGGCGCTGAGCGTTGCCGGGTCCTTGTCCAGCAGCGTCAGGAGCGGAACGACGAGTTCGAAGCCTTCGAGTACCTCGGCCTGGACCAGCGGACCGAGAACCGCCTCCATCTGCGCGATCAGCGCACGCAGCCCCGACCGGCTGATCCGCACGTTCCCGATCGTTTTGATGAGCTGTGCTTTGAGCAGGAAGGACGCGTTGTCGATGGCGCGGACGCTGTCGATGAACTTCTTCTGCCCCGGGCCGCTGCCCGCTGTGTAACCCTCACCCATGTACACGCCCTGGCCAGGGATCAGCGAAGGCGTGGTCAGCCAGTTGACGCCCAGTCCTGCCGGTCCGGAGCCGAATGTCTCCGATCCGTTCAGCGCATCGATCTGCGTCGGCGTGAACGACGGGCTGGTGATGTTCACCGGCTTGAGCAGCAGCGAGACATGCGGCTGGTAGCCCGCTATGGTCCCGGCCACCGCGGCGGCCGCATCCTGATCGCTCTGGTGCGCGATGTAGACCATGCGCTCGTTCGCCAGCCCCCCGGTGACCAGTGCGGGATCGGCCGAGCCTTTGGCCAGCATGGCGACGCCCATGCGCTCCATGCCGTCCCCGCCGGTCGTCGACACCGAGGCGACATGGTTGACGAGCTTGGCCACCGGGCCGTTGGTGGCGCCGGTCGTCGTGGTCAGCGGGGTGTTGGCCAACATGACGAGCTGGACGTTCAGGCCCGCGACGGTGTCCAGTCCTGCGCCCCAGTCCGGCGTGGCGCTGTCCACCCGGATGCCGTGGATGAGCGTCGGTCCGGGCGACTGCGCGAACGCGAGCGCGATGGCTTCACCCAGCTCGCCAGGGGCTCGACGACGCGCCTCGGCCGGATCCGAGAAGGCCAGCGGCACGTTCACCACGGCGAGGTCGGACGGTGGGGGGGCCGGCGGCGTAACCCTGCCCACCACTGCGATGTTGCCGAATGCACGAACGGCCGGTGCGAACAGATCGACGATCGTGTTCACCCGGATATACCGGACAGTCATCGAGCCCCTCCTTTGTGTCGGGCTTGGTCGAGCCGGATCAGTGATATTTGCGAGTGAGCCGGGCGCGCAGGCGCTGCAACTCCTGGTAGGGAAGGTCCGGAGCGTCCGGAGCGTCCGGAGCGTCCGGAGCGTCCGGAGCGTCCGCAGGCGCGGTCGTCGCGCCGGCACGTTCGGCGGGGTCCATGGCGGAGGTCCCGGCCGCAGGCTCGCCGGACTCCTCGACCGAGGGAGCCGGAACACCCTCAGTGGTACTGCTGGGGCGGTGGCGCCCAGACTCTTCAGCCGTCATCGCAGACTCCTCAATTCGCTGCCAGGAAGAGGCTGACCACGCCCTCGCGGGCGAAGAGCCGCTCGATATCCGCTGCGGCCGGCCCGCCCCCGACACTCCCCTCGGCGACGACAACGGCCGTCGCGTACGCCTCCGTGAGTTCGGTCGGGATGCTGGTCGGAGTCCCGCCGGTCAGCTCCCTAGCCGCCTCCCGCACCAACCGCGTGGCGCGCAGTCCTTCGGCCAGATCGAACGGATCGACGATCACCGCGGCCAGCGTGACCGGCAGGGTGTGGCTGTTGGCCGGATCGTTCGGGTCGAACTCCGGGAGCGTGCGCAGCTGTACGTCGGCCACCACATAGTCGAAGGCCTCGCGCAGTTCCTCCACCGTGCTGATGCGGTGTCTGGCCAGAAAGGCGTCGAGGTCGAAGAACGAGAACCGCGCGCGGAAGTCGTCAAGAGTGGCGAAGTCGTCAAAACCCCGGGACAGCACCGCTTCCGCGCCGCCCGGGTCCGCCTCGATGACCACCGTGACATCAAGCTGCGCGAGCAGGTCGACCCAGATCGGGTCGGCCGGCGCGGGCACGTTCAGAGTCAGATCGCCACGGGTGTAGGAAGGGACGGTCTGGGACCACATCCCGTTCAACCGACCGGACGGGAACAGCGCTCGCTGCAGCGCGATCTCCTGCACCTGCGCGCTGCGAACCCGGTCGACCCGGGCCGCGGACAAGTCGTAGGTCACGGCCAGCATCGTGCGAACGCGTTCGCCGCGGGTGTCGCCGGCAGGCAGCAACAGCGCACCGAGAGTGGCGGGATCGCTCAACTCGAGCAATGCCCGATCTCTGAACCCAGTCATATCTGATCCCCCCTCGGTGCTCCGGACCAGACCACCGTCGCAGGACCCGTCGACAATCCATCGACAGTCGGCCGACAGCCGCCCCCGAGGCGGCACCATGGGTCCCACTGCCCGCGCCGGACGCCACCGCCCGCGCCGCAGGGACCGCCTACTCCGGCCCGGGCAGGTTCCCCGCCCGAAGGCCGAATATGGACCTGTATCTCATGCCCGAGCGTTCGATAGTGGGAGACCTAGCCGCGCTCCTACTGAGTGGAGCCACCGTGCGCAAGAGCGTTTCCGCCGTTCTGGGCCTCGGCCTGATCGCCCTGCTGAGCCTTCCCCTGACGGTCCCGGCCGCCGCAGCGCCCTCCGGCACCACGGACGACACGGGCCTGACCATCGTCAAGTGCTGGGACTTCGACGGCATGACCCACCAGACCGCCGAGTTCCACCTGACCCGGAGCCACCCCCCGCTTCGTACCCGGGAGCGTCACGGTGACTCTCGTCCCGTAGCGGAGGGCCAATGCGTCGTGGTGCCGCCGCGGATTCGTGAGCGCTGGTGTCCAACTATCCAATGACCGGGACGAAATCGTTGGGGCTGTGAGTTCCTCAGTTGGCCGGCGGCCGGTAAGCACAGCATCACTCGGGAATGACTGGGAACCTGCCTTGCATCGCCGACCGTGGTACGACGAGCATTCCGGTTCCAGGCGCGATGGCCGCCTCGTGGCACACGCCGGTCTGCTGACGGTGCCGGCGACCGCTTCACCGCCTTGATCAGTGGGTGAGATCGACCCGCACTGTCAGCAGGTTGGTACCGACCGCGCGGACCCCGGCGCTGTTGAGGCGAGGCAAGGTCTTGAGCCGGGCACGAGCGTCGTCCTCCGGGAGCAAGTGGGCCGTTCCGGTGTGCCATTGGCCCTTGATCCGGACCCGAACCTGAGGATGTGCCTGGATGTTGCGCACGTACTGTGACTTCTCGCCATACTCCGAGACGAGCCAGAACTCACGCCCGATGCGGGATCCGCCGATCGGTGTCCGCCGGGGCAGTCCGGACTTTCGCCCCGTGGTCTCCAGAAGAGTTTGATTCGGCAGCCGAGTGGTGACCGGGTTGCCGATCCGCCTCTGGAACGACGTGACCGTCCGAAACTTGATCTCGTGATAGCGCGACATTTCGTGGCTCTCCCGTTCCTTGCTGGCACGGCTTGCAAAAATGGTCCGTTGACTGCTCCGCGATGAAGCACCGACCGAGACATGTTCCGCCGGCGGTCTTGCCGCCTGCGGCGAGCCACCACGATGCGAAGCGTCGTGGGCGTCAGAGTGTTGGCCAACCCTGTTCTCGACAGGTCTGAGCACAGTAGAGAACTCACGAGAATTCAGCGATTCCCCTTCGATCTGTAGGAGAAATCATGTCATATGTCACCGTCGGTTCCGAGAACAGCACCAGTATCGACCTCTATTACGAGGACCACGGATCGGGGCAGCCGGTGGTCCTGATCCACGGTTACCCGCTCGACGGGCACTCATGGGAACGGCAGAGCGCGGCGCTGCTGGCCGCCGGCTACCGGGTGGTGACCTATGACCGCCGGGGCTTCGGCCGGTCGAGCCAGCCGACCACCGGATACGACTACGACACCTTCGCGGACGACCTGAAGGTCATCCTGGACACCCTCGATCTCCTGGACGTGGCCCTGGTCGGCTTCTCGATGGGCACCGGTGAGGTCGGCCGCTACCTCGGCCGCCACGGTTCGCGCCGGATCGCCAAGGCGGCGTTCCTCGCCTCGCTGGAACCGTTCCTGCTCCACACCGACGACAATCCGACCGGCGTCCCGCAGGAGGTCTTCGACGGCATCCTGGCCGCCGTCACCACGGACCGCTACGCCTACTTCACCGACTTCTACAAGAACTTCTACAACACCGCCGACACCCTGGGCACCCGGCTGTCCCCCGAAGCCCTCCAGAACAGCTGGAACGTCGCGGCCGGCGCCTCATGGTTCGCCTCCAGCGCAGCCGTGCCGACCTGGCTCACCGACTTCCGCGCCGACATCCCCAAAATCGACGTACCCGCACTGATCCTGCACGGCACCGCCGACAACATCCTCCCCATCGACGCCACCGCCCGCCCCTTCCACGCACTCCTGCCCAACGCGGAATACGTCGAAATCGACGGCGCCCCCCACGGCCTGCTGTGGACCCACGCCCACGAAGTCAACGAAGCACTCCTCGCATTCCTCGCCAAGTAGGGACCACACTGCCCCGCCGGAAGGACATGATGGACGGCGCTGTTGCGGAAGGCTGTTCGCCGACCTCGACGCGGATCCTCCGTTGACAGACAACCGGCACGCCGTGTTGAACCAACCCGACCCTGCTCGCACCCTTCGGCGGGCGCGAACAGGGTCTCAATGGGTTGCTCAGCTGGGGCTACCGGCGCCGCAGACGCCTGGTTCCCACGATGAAGGCACCACCAGCGAGGAGACTGCCGCCGGCGGCGGCCGCCAGAGCGAGCGAGTTGTCGTCCGCGCCGGTTTCAGCAAGGTGCGAACCGCCACCGGTGCTGCCGCCATGGCTGCCACCGGTCGTCCCGCCGGAGGTCCCACCAGTCGTACCACCCGTGGTCCCGCCGGTGCTTCCGCCGGTCGAACCACCTGTGCTCCCACCGGTACTGCCGCCATTGCTGCCACCGGTCGACCCGCCGGTACTGCCCCCGGTCGAACCACCCGAGCTCCCACCGGTGCTCCCGCCACTGGACCCACCGGTCGTCGAGCCGTAGCCACCGCTGGACCCGCCGGTGCTCCCGCCACTGGACCCACCGGTCGTCGAGCCGTAGCCACCGCTGGACCCGCCGGTGCTCCCGCCACTGGACCCACCGGTCGTCGAGCCGTAGCCACCGCTGGACCCGCCGGTGCTCCCGCCACTGGACCCACCGGTGCTGCCACCAGTCGACCCGCCGCTGGACCCGCCGCTCGTCGAGCCGTAACCGCCACTGGACCCACCGCTGGACCCGCCGCTCGTCGAGCCGTAACCGCCACTGGATCCGCCGCTTGAGCCACTGCCGTAGCCACCGCCGGATCCGCCGCTTGAGCCACTGCCGTAGCCACCGCCGGATCCGCCGCTTGAACCACTGCCGTAGCCACCGCCGGATCCGCCGCTTGAACCACTGCCGTAGCCACCGCCGGATCCGCCGCTTGAACCACTGCCGTAGCCACCGCTGCTGTCCCAGGTGTGGCTACTCGAACCACCGGAGTATCCGGCTTCGTTGTGACCGTCGTGTCGACCGGTGAACCATTCGTCGCACAGACCGAAGGTGCAGAGGTCCAGGCCGATGTCTCGCGGGCCGATGTCTCGCGGGCCGGGGTCATGCCGGCCTGGTCCAGGGTGTGGGCCGCTGTGGCCGGTAACGATGGCATTGGCCGCTGCCGGCGCGGCGATCACCACGGCAGGGGTGATCGTGGCAACGGCAGTAAAGCCCAGAACAAGGGCACTGCGGAATGTCTTCATGCCGAACCTTTGCTGTGAAGCTGTACGAGCCGCACGTCGGCGGTCGCATCGACGAGAGCCGTCGACCGCAAGACATTCCCCCCATAATCGTACTTGGATCGCCGCAGGGGTTAGGCGCACCCATTTGCTACCAGAACCATCCCAATAGCTCAACGTACGGGCCACCCCGAGTACCCCGAAGCCGCAGAAAGCTTCGCGCCCGCACCCGGTCCCCCACCAGCGCGCACGAAGGGCGACATCCGCGCATCGCATGTGATCCGGGTCTCCCCGGCGACCTGTGATGTCACATTCGACGTGCCAGGGCCGCTCTCAGGTCGCGAAGGGGTTCACTCCCCCGCCGACTCCAGCCGCGCTTCGAGCAAAGCCCGCCCTTGAGGGGAACCTTATGAGCAACACCACCGAATCCGGCGAACGCCACCGCATCGACGACGATGATGTACGCGGTCCACAACGCGTTCGAGCGGGACCTCGACCGCCTCATATCCCTGGCTGACCGCGGTGTCGTTCCCGGCCCGGCCGTCCGCGCCGACTGGGAGCAGTGCACGACGTACCTGCACATCCACCACACCGCCGAAGACACCCATCTGTGGCCCGTCCTGCGAGCCAAGCTGGCCGACCGGCCCACCGATCTGGAGTTGCTGGAGGAGATGGAGCGGGAGCACGCCGGCCTCGACGCGCTGCTCGACGCCCTCGATGCGGCGCTCACCGCATCCACTCCTCCGCATCCACTCCTCCGCATCAGCTGCTGGCGCACGCTCAACGGCTCGCCGACGCCGTCACCGAACACTGCCGGCATGAGGAGGACCAGGCGCTGCCCCTGGTAACCAGCCTGCTCACCAGCGAGGAGTGGACGGCCTTCGGCACCGAGCAACGCCGGCAACTCGGCCTCAGTGGCGCTGCCTCATTCTTCCCCTGGCTCCTGGGTGGAGCCGCAGAGGAAACGCAACGCACGGTCCTCGCATACCTGCCCGCGCCCGCGCGCCTCCTCTACCGTGCCCTGTGGCGGCCTCGCTACCGCCGCACCCCGCGCTGGGCAGCTCCCGCCCACGCCTGAACCCGCCCTCCCCGACACCGGATCCCGCTTGACGGCGTCCGGTCGGTGCGGATTCGAACGGCTCAGTATCCGGCCGGGCGCACCAGGCCCGTCTCGTAGGCGAAGACCGCGGCCTGGGTGCGGTCGCGCAGGCCCAGTTTGACCAGGATCCGGCTCACATGAGTCTTCACGGTCTGTTCCGCCACCACCAGACTTCCGGCGATCTCCGCGTTCGACAGGCCCTGCGCGATCAGGGACAGGACCTCGGTCTCGCGTTCCGTCAGGTCGCCGATGCGGTCCTTGAGCGGGGCGCGGGGGGCACCGGCCAGCCGGGAGAACTCGGCGATGAGGCGCTTGGTGATGTTCGGGGCGAGCAGGGCGTCACCGTCCGCCACCACCCGTACCGCCTGGGCGAGTTCGGCAGCGGACGCGTCCTTCAGCAGAAATCCGGACGCGCCCGCGCGCAGCGCCTCGTACACGTACTCATCGAGATCGAAGGTGGTCAGGACGAGGACCTTGACAGTGGCGCCGACCGGTTCGGTGATGCGGCGGGTCGCCTCGATACCGCCGAGTCCGGGCATCCGTATGTCCATCAGGACGACGTCCGGATCAAGTTCTGCGACCTTGGCGACGGCATCGAGGCCGTCGACCGCCTGGCCGACGACCTCGATGCCGGGTTCGGCGTTGAGCAGCACCGTGAAGCCCTGACGGACCATCATCTGGTCGTCGGCGATCAGGACGCGGATGGTCGTCACGGGGTGTCCTCGACATATTCGGCAGGATCGGCAGGATCGGCAGGATCGGCAAAAGGGTGCGTGGGCAGCAACGCGGTCACTTCATAGCCGCCCTCGGGGGTCGCTCCGGTGGACAGTTCGCCGCCGAGCATCGCGGTGCGCTCGCGCATGCCGAGCAGGCCGTGGCCGCTGCCCTGCGAGGGCGGGGCAGGCCGGGCCGGCTGGGAGTTGGTGACCCGGACCATGACCCAGAACGGCTGGTACCCGATCTCCACCCGCACCTCCGCTCCTGGCGCGTGCCGCATCGCGTTGCTGAGGGCCTCCTGGACGATACGGAACGCCGACAGCTCGACACCCGGCGACAGCCGGTACGGCGGTCCCGTGGTCCCGGTGGTGACCGTGAGCCCGGCGCCGCGCACATTGCCGACCAGCTCGTCCAGCCGGTCCAGGCCGGGCTGCGGGGCGTGCCGTACGCCGTCCGGCAGAGCGTCCTCGGAGCGCAGGACGCCGAGTACCCGGCGCAGTTCGGTGAGCGCCTCGACCGCGTTCTGGCGAATGCCGACGAGGTTCGCCTTCAACTCGTCCGACGGGTTCTCGACCAGATGCGGGGCGACCTGCGCCTGGATGGAGATGACCGACATGTGGTGGGCGACCACGTCGTGCAACTCGCGGGCGATCCGGTTGCGCTCCTCCAGGAGCGTGCGCCGGGCGCGCTCCTCGGCGTTGAGCTCCTCCTGCACGACCAGTTGCGTACGAGCCACACGGCGGCCGCGCAGCGCCGCGCCGAGCACCGCCGCGATCACGAACACCACGAGAACCCGCGCGGCGTTGTCGTTGTGGCCCCGGAAACTGAACGATATGCAGGCCAGTCCCGTCAGGAGGCTGATCGCCAGCGTCTCGGCCGTGACCCGGGGACGGACCCGCAGGGCCAGCAGGAACAGCACCCCGGCCTGCAGTGCGGCCCCAGGAGTGCTCCAGGGGAGCGTCGTCCCGGCGTCGATCCCAGGACCGATCCCGGGGAAGGGAGTTCGAGCGAGCTCCGTTCCCTGTACGGCGACGACCATACTGATCACCGACACCCACCAGGCCAGCATCGGGCGGAACATCGCGACGACGAGCGCCAGCGACAGGATGACGGCGAACGCTGAGGAGGTTTTGTCCAAGGGGTAGTTGTCGGCGAACTTGACCACGAACAGCGCGAATACAACGATCAGGACGTGCGGCAGCCGGGCCAGCCAGCGCGGCCCGCCCATGCGCGGCAGCGGGTCGGCAGCCGCCGACCACAGATCGTCGCGCAGGGCACGCGACGCCGCCGACAACGCCGACACCACCTGCCGTCCCCCGCCCTCGTTGATCATGTGTGCCACCTTAGACATGGCGCTCAGCGGTCGCCGGGGCGGGACGTCCCTCGCGAACGACCCTGGTACCGCCGCGCTGTGCGGGCCGGCGCTGTTCGTACGTACGGAAGGCGGCCCAGCACACAAGGAGCGCCGCCGCGAACACCGGCAGCCAGGCCAGCCGGGCGACCACCCAGCCGGGCCCGTCGGGGACGGTGTGCAGGCCGGGCAGCGCCCCGCCTGCCAGCAGACCCACGGCCGTCACCGCGATCATCGCGGTCTGGTGCCAGAGGAAGATCGTCATCGCGGAGAGGTTCGCCAGGGCGACCGCCGCCCACGCGGCCGGCCGCTTCAGCACCCGCCGCAGCGGGCCGAGCAGCAGCAGGGCCGCCCCGCACTGGGCCAGGCCGAACGTGACGGCAGCCAGGGTCGGCGGGTTCAGGTTGGAGATCTTGGCGCCGGGTACCCCGACCATGGACGCCGGGTAGCCGGCCCACAGGACGAGTGCGGCGGTGGCGGCGGTGCCGCCGAGCAGCAGTGCCCACCCGGTCGTACGGCCCGTCGGGCCGCCCCGCGCCCAGGCCGCACCCAGGCAGTACGGGACCAGCCAGCCCGCGGCCACATTGATCCAGCCGAGCCAGGCGGGCCCGTCGAGTCCGAACCGGAACAGGTCCACGTACATCACGACGGTCAGCGGCCACAGCGGGTGCAGCCTCGCGACCAGCGGGGTCGCCGCCGTCAGCGCCGTGAACACCAGCAGGAACCAGAGCGGGGAGAGGACCAGTTTGAACAAGGTGTGGACGGTCTCCAGGCCCACCCCTGACGCCAGCATCGCGCCCGCCGCCGCCGTCCACACCACCAGCACGGCCGCGACCGGCCGGCTCAGCCGGGCCATCCGGGCGCCGAGCCACTGCCCGTACGTCGTGCCCCGGGCGCGGGCGGATGAATAGCTCGTCGCCGCCACCTGCCCGCCGACCAGGAAGAAGACCGCCAGGGTCTGGAACAGCCAGGAAACGGGAGCCAGTTGGTGCATGAACTGCAGCGGGCTGGCGCCGTGCACCGTGCCGCTGTCGGCGACCAGGGCGGTCACTAGCCAGTGGCCGAGCACCACGCCGAGGATGGCGAGGGCTCGCAGTGCATCGACGGCGCGGTCACGGTCGGGCGGAGTCGCGTCATCGATCCGCCGGATGAGGTCATGCATGACGGGTCTCCTCGGAAGGGGTCTGTCCGGATACGATCCGTGCGATGTTCTTCAGGGATACGGAACCGGGCTTCAGGTAGTCGCTGTGGCCGCCGTCGCCCGCCTCGAAGGTGCGGGCACCGAACTCCGGTGAGACCGGGTCGGCGCCGAACCCGACGGTGGTGAAGAGCAGGGGGAGCCGGACATGCGGCACGTCGGCGATCCAGTCGTCGGCGCCCCGGCCCGCCCAGACCGTGGCGCCGGTGTGCAGCCCGGCGACGTCGTCGGCATCGGTGCCGATGCCGGGACTGCCGTACAGCACGATGTCCGCGACCTCGAGCCCACTCGCGGCCCGGGCGCAGATCACGGAGCCGTAGGAGTGGCAGAGGAGGGAGGTCCGGACGGCGGGCTTGGCCGCACTCAACTCCCGTACGAATGTCTGTAGTTCGGGCACCGCGTCATCGGCTCGGCCGGGCGTGAGCACCTCGGGGCTCACCGTGCCCGGCGTCCGGTACCCGAGCCAGGCGACGACCGCTGCCCGCCCGCCCAACTCCTGCCGCAGCGCCAGCGCACCGGCTCGGAACCGCCCGTACGTGTCGAGGCTGGTGTCCGAACCAGGGACGAGTACCGCGATCCGCGCGGCGCGGGACAGGTCGCCGAAGATCTCGGTGGTGCGGCCTCCGTCGCGGCCGTCGAAGGAGAGGAAGTGGCGGGCCGGGTCCGCCATGGCGCGCAGTGCTGCCGCCCGCCGCCGGTCTCCGTGCTCGGCGGCCATCCGCTCGGCCGCGCGGATGTTGCCGCGATTGGCCTCGTACCGCTCGTCGAGGGTCGTGACCGAGACGGCGGCGAGGGCGGCCGGGGCGGGTGCCGGGACGGCAGCGGGGCGCGCCGCACCCGACACCGGCACGGCCACCGAGGCGGTGACGAGTGCGGCGAGCAGGGTGCGGCGGAGGCGGCTGCTGCGCGGGCGGGACGCCATGGAGGATGGTCCTTCCGTACCGGATGTCTTTCCTGTTTCCGGTACGGAAGTTACGGATCACACCGCGTGGTCGGCGTCCCTCCAGGGAGGGCATCTTCCCCATAGCTCTGAAGTACTACGGGTAGGGGCGGGGGCCGGTCAGCCCTTCAAGGCAAGACCTGGACATCACGTCGGAACAGCGCCGTCCACAAGAAGGATTCACCGAAGTACGAGGATCCGGGCGGTTCGTCGTGCATGCGGCGCAGTTCAACCTCCATCAGGTCGGAGAAGATCCAACGCAGGGACTCCGGCGTGTAGGCGAGTCCGCCTTGGAGCCCGGAGTGGCGATAGAAGGCCGTGTCGGGGAGCTCGGAGCCCATCTGTCCGGCCGCGAAACATGTGAGGGCGAGATGGCCGCCAGGGGCGAGAGCGCGATCGACCAGGGCGAGGTAGCTGATGCGGCGGTGGGGCGGCAGATGGTGGAAGCAGCCCGAATCGTAGATCAGGTCGTACGGGCCGCCCAGCTCGGTCGCGCTGAGGCTGAAGGCATCGCCACAGTGGAACCGGATGTCGGCCCCCGCCTCGCGGGAGCGCTCCTCGGCCCAGGCGATCGCCGTCGGCGAGAGGTCGACCGCGTCCACCTCGAACCCCAGGGACGCCAGGTGAATGGCGTTACGGCCCGGACCGCACCCGAGATCGAGAGCCCGGCCCGGAGCGATCATGCCGCGGTCGAGGTACGCGGCCAGGCTCTCATCCGGCTTCGCCACGAAGAAGGGCACTGACTTGGAACGGTCGGTGTAGAAGCCGTCCCACCAACTGGCCCCGTCAGCCGTCCAGCGGTCGGCTTCCGGAGCGAACAGGCCGTCCAGGAGCTTCAGTACGTCGTCGACCGTGCGTATGTTCCGGTCCATCCGGACCCCCTCTCACGATGGGGAAATCCTAGAGCCGAACGACGTAAAACCCCAGCTCAGACCGTGTTGCGCAAGGCCATTGGCGGCCGTTCAAAAGGTCCGCGCGAGAACGGATGGGCCCGCCCCCCCGACCCCGCACCCACGGTCTCCCATGCCCCCGCCGAAGGCCGTCCCGGAGGCGTTCTCGGCAGCGCTCAAGCAGGTTTCTTCATCATCCGCCGGACGCTGCCCGCGCTCTCGCGATCCTGGCTGAGAGCGGGTCACTCAACTCGATCACACAGGCTCGACCGTGCGGATGCTCGTGGCGTCGGCACGCGGGGAGGGAAGTTCGACGACGCGGCAACAGTGGATGTGGATGCGGCGGACCGTCCGTTCGGCCTGAGTGTCCGACAGGGAGAAGACGAACGGGCCGGTGACCAGGACCGTCGCGTAGACACCCGTTGCGATGTAGTTCAGCATGCGCCCGAGTTCGGGCAGCGGGCCGCCCGACGGGTACCCGTTGTCGATGTACTCGTCCGGTTGGCCCAGGCGAAGGCGGTGTGCGAACCGTCGCAGTGCTGTGAGGTGGGTATCGACCTGCCACCGGTCGGCGGGGTAGCAGCGCAGGTAGACGGCGGTCCTGCGCGGCGTGGTGCCATGGCGTGCGGGGCGGTTCACGTCCACCTCCTCCGGAGCGACGGAGTGCGGCTGTCAGCTGGGTGGCCTGGGCTGATGCGCCTTATTGAAGGCCTGACGCGCTCGTGTCTGCTGGATCTGGCCTACCTGGGAGGGGACTGGGACGCCCTGCACGAACGCGTGGCCGCCCTGCGGACGGAATTGCCCGAGATGAGCCAAGTGCAGGACACCGGGTGCCGTATCGAGGCCCACCTCGCGCTCGCGCGCGGGGAACGCACCCGCGCTCTGGAACACCTCAGCAACATCGCTCCCCGTGGTGTGATCGAGGTCCATCTGGGTCTCCGCGATGCCACCATCGGCACCCTGATCCGGCTCAACGACGACGATCCCGCGGCTGCCTGGACCGTCGCCGAACCCGCCGCGCGGCTCCTGCGCCGGAGCGGGAGATGGGCGATGTCGGGCTCCTTCGTCCCCATCGCGGTCCAAGCCGCCCTGGGACGCGGACGCCGCGCGGAAGCCGAGGACCTCGTCCACGATCTGGAAGTGAATCTCGAGGGACGGGACGCCCCCCACACAACAGCCGAGATGGCCCGTCTCCTCGCCGCGGGCGCCACCAACCGGGACATCGCCCAGTCCCTCTTCCTGGCGTCCCGCACAGTGGAACACCACGTGGCCAAGGTCCTCAAGAAACTCGGCGCCACCCGACGCGGGGAAGTCAAGGACGCCCTCGAACGTCAGCAGCTGTGAACGCCGCATCGTCGCGCGGCCGCCCCAGGCGGGCGGCCGCGCGCGATAGTCATCGTCACTTCGGCGTCATGGGGCCGGCGCGATGTTCTGGTTGGCGTGGAAGAGATTGTGCGGGTCATAGGTTCGTTTGATTCCCGCGAGCCTGTCGTACTGGCCACGGTAGGTGGCCTTGACCCGGTCCTGGCTCTCGCCCGCACCGATGAAGTTCACGTAGGCGCCGCCCATGGAATGCGGATGCAGTGCCTCCCAGTAGTCGACGCACCACTGCTTGACGGTCGCGGCGTTGGCCGGGTCGGGGTCGATGCCACCGATGACACCGGACCATACGGCGTCCCGGTAGCCCCACGCGGTGTCCTCCTGACCGACACGGCCGGCGGCTCCGTCGACCGGGTAGAGGTGCATGGTCGAGAGATCGGTGGGGATGTTCTCCCCGAACTTGAGGTGGGCGTCGATGGCCTGGTCCGTGATCCGGTCGAAGAAGTCGCCCCGCCAGTACCACTGCAGGCCGGTGGGGATCAGCCCGTCGAACATGCCCTGAAGCGCGGGGTAGGGCATCGGTGCCGTGAAATGGAAGGCCGGCGGGCCGGGCTCGTTCACGGGTGCGAGGGTCTTCTCCAGGCTGTCGATGTCACCCGTGAAGCACCACACGACGCCGCACATCTTGTGCCCGTGGATCTCTTCCGGGAACGGCGGACCGGGCGGCACGACGAGCACCGCGAAGAAGCCGTAAAGGTCATCGGGCGCCTGCGGCAGGAAGTCGCGGTACCACTCCAGCACCTCACGGGCTTGGTCGACCGGCCACACGCTGACCCCGATACCCACCGTGTCCACCGGGTGCAACCGGAAGTCGAACGAGGTGACGATGCCGAAATTGCCGCCGCCGCCACGCAGCGCCCAGAACAGGTCCGCGTTCTCGGTCTCGCTCGCGGTGACGAAACTGCCGTCGGCGAGCACCACGTCCGCGGACAACAGGTTGTCCACCGTCAGACCGTACTTGCGGGTGAGATAGCCGTGGCCGCCGCCGAGGGTGAGGCCCCCGACGCCCGTCGTCGACATGATGCCGGCGGGCGTGGCCAGACCGAAGGCGTGGGCCGCGTGGTCGAGATCGCCGAGCTGGCAGCCGCCTGCGACCTGGGCGGTCTTCGCGGTGGGATCGACCCGCACCCCGCGCATGGGCGACAAGTCGACAGTGACGCCGTCGTCGACCAGAGACAGGCCGGCCCCGCTGTGCCCGCCGCCGCGGACGGCGAGTTCAAGACCGTTGTCACGGATGAAATCGACCGCGGCCATGACATCCGCCGTATCGGTGCACCGCACGATGGCGGAGGGTTTCCTGTCGATCATCGCGTTGTAGATCTTGCGGGCCTGGGGGTACTCCGGATCCTGTGGGCCGATGACCGGACCGCGCACTGCGGCCCGCATCGCTTCCAGATCGATAGCGTCCATGGCCATCTCCTTACCGAGGCGCGAGGCGCGGACCGCAAACCGCCTGGCCCCTCCCCTCTGGACCGCCGGCGAGCACGCGCGCCGACGCCCCGGCACCCGTAAGGGCCGCAAGCGAAATCGGACGCCGCAGAACGTACATATCCAGCATCCCGCCGGTTGTGGCACCTCGCAATTCCGGCTGCCGCGCCTACGAGGGGCGGTGAATCGGCGCGTCGCGGTGACCAGGCTGCGCCAATCTCGCCGCGCCGCGGCTGGCCGGTCGCGGCGGGGTGGTCATGGACCGACGCCCTGACGGCGGCGTGCTGACCGTACGCGCAGAGGGCCGGACGGTGCGCGACGGCCGGGTAGGGGGAGCACGATGACCAGCGCTCAGGCAGAACCGTCGCAACCGGCGGGCGAGGACGAGCCGGGGACGGCGCCGGGACCGTTGCCGGGGACGAGGCACAGCCTCTCGACTTCGACGCGTTCTTCACCGCGACGCGGCCGGCCCTGCTGGCGCTGGCGATCACGATGTGCGGCAACCGTCAGGACGCTGCCGTCCCTGATCCCCGACTGAAGGCCCTGGGCTACTGCTCGCTGCCCGAGCGGAAGGGGTTGACCAATAAATAGAATGCGCGCATACTATCTCCATGATGACTCTCGCGCAGGCACAGACCACCTCCACTGCCGCTCCGTCGGCGTTCTTCACCCGCTGGGCGGACATGGCCACGTGGCCCGAGTGGAACACCGACACCGAGTGGGTACGACTGGACGGCCCCTTCGTCACCGGCTCGACCGGAGCCCTCAAACCCAAGGGCGGCCCCAAGGTCCCATTCGTCATCGCCGCGCTGGTTTCCGACACCGAGTTCACCGATGTCTCCAAGCTGCTCGGAGCACGGCTGACCTTCCGGCATCTGGTCGACCGCACCCCGGAGGACACCACCCGGGTTCGCGTCACCGTCACCCTGTCCGGCCCCCTGGCCCGCATCTGGAACCTGGTACTGGGCAAGGGAATCAAGGCAAGCGTGCAGCAAGACCTCGACCGGCTGGCGGCAGCCGCCGAGGCAGCGTCGAACGCGCAGGCCCTCGCATGAAGACCTGGCTCGGCGTCGTATGCCGCGATCACGTCAACCGCGGCACCAGCCTGGGCATCGCCCAGCTCGGCCACGGCAAGAGGGACGGCCTCGCGAAGTTGAGCGCCGGGGACTGGCTGCTCTATTACTCACCGCGCACCAGCCTGCACAACGGCCTCCCCCTTCAAGCCTTCACCGCGATCGGTCAAGTGACCGATGAGGAGATCTGGCAGGCCGACGAGGGTGAGTTCCGGCCCTGGCGCCGTCGCATCGACTACGTGGCCGGCGCCGTCGAAGTCCGCGTTACGCAGTTCGACGGCGCCCTGCAGCTGACCGCAGGCCCGAACTGGGGCTACCGACTACGGCGCGGCCTGATCGAACTGACCGAGCACGACTTCACGCTCATCCACGCGGCCATGGTGACCTGATGACCGAACAGAAGCCGAAACTGGCCACCGGATTCACCGATGCCGAGCAGAGTCCTGGGCTGCTGCTGTGGCAGGTCACCAATCGCTGGCAGGCCGCGCAACGCGCCGCCCTCAAGCCCTTCGAACTCACCCACGTCCAGTTCGTCCTGCTGGCGTCGCTGGTCTGGCTGCAGGCAGAAGGCCCGGTAACGCAACGCCACCTGGCCGACCACGCCGCCGCCGACCCGATGATGACCTCGCAGGTGCTCCGCGCCCTTGAAGCCCGCGGCCTGATCCAGCGCCTGACCCATCCGCACGACGGACGAGCCCGTGCGCTGGTGGCGACCGACGAGGGCCGCGACCTGGCGAACCGGGCGGTCGTCGCGGTCGAGACGTGCGACGCGACGTTCTTCGCTCCACTGGGCGACCGGACCGACGCCTTCACCCATGCCCTGCAGGCCCTCAAGCACGCCACGCCGTGACGCCGGTCAGGGAGTGTCGCCCTCCCAGTCCCACCGGCGCGGGTCTGTTTTCCGCGGTCCGTACAGGGCGTGGCCGCCCGATCCGTACGCGCCGATCTCAGTGACCAGCGCTGCGCCTTCGCGCAGTTGCTGATCTGTCCAGCCCGTGACGTCCAAGAGCAGCCCGTCCAGGGGCCCGGCCACCAGTTCGCGGTAGACGTGCCCCGGCTGAGGTCCGGGGTCCGGATCATCGTGGTCCGCGCCGTAGACCCGGCGCCGCATCAGTTCGTCCATACCCACAGCTTTCCAGCCACCACCGACAGTGGCCCCTGCGCGAGCCGCCCTCGCCGACCCCCGGCCGGCGCGTTGGTTCAGTCCATGGCGACGACGACCTTCCCCGTGGTGTGCAGAGGAGCGAAGTCGACGCTGATGTGCGCGCCCGGTCACGTCGCCGAACCGCTGCGGCACTCCTCGCCCGACCTCTGGCGGCGCTACGTCGCAGTGATCTTCGACGGCCTGCGCCCCGAAGGCGCCCGGCCACGCCACTCCCTCACCCACCGCCGGCCGCGCCGATGCCCACCAGCCCCTGACCGGCCACTCGCCGAGTTGGTCAGTGAGGCTGCTCGCGGTGGTCCAGCACCTCGAAGTGCGCTGCGCGAACGCGAGCTCCGTCGAATTCCCGTGCCCGGGCACCGTCCGATCCCTCGCTGCGCCGTCCGGGCACCGCGCTGCCGTCCGGACTATGACGTACTGGCGGCGCGCAACCGCTTGGTCACCGCGCCGAGCCCTTCGGCGAGGGCGGTGACCTGCTCGGGGGTGAGGACGTCGATGAGGAGTTCGCGGACGAGCGCCACATGGCCGGGCGCAGCCGTGCGGAGCTTGGCCCGCCCCTCGTCGGTGAGGATGGCGAAGACGCCGCGGACGTCGCTGGGGCAGGAGCGCCGGCGCACCAGGCCGCTCTTCTCGAGCTGAGTCACCTGGTAGGTCAGGCCGCTCTTGGAGGTGAGCAGGGCGTCGGCGAGCTCGGTCATCCGCAGCTCGCCATCGGGGGCGGCGGACAGCCGCACCAGGACCTCGTACTGGGGATGGGACAGGCCCGCGTCATCCTTGAGCTGCTGCTCAAGCCTGCGCTCCAGGAGGCTGCCGGCCGCCAGGAAGGCGTTCCACGCCGCCATCTCGTGCTCGTCCAGCCACCGCGTCTCGTCCATGGGACCAGCGTACCGCTGTTGTTTGAATTTGAATTAAAGAGTACTGTCCAGACCTACTAGTTCGAATTTGAACCACTGAACCAACCCTTGGACCGTCGGAGACCCCATGCTGCTCACGACCGAGACCCACGCCCTCCAGGCCGCAGCCGTCCGTACCCGCGTCCGCATCCCGTTGCGGTTCGCCGACGGCTTCACCGTCCAGGCGGAGTCGGTCACCTTCCACGGCCTGGCCGACTCGGCCGAACATGTGGCGCTGGCACTCGGCACCCCGGACGCGACCGGCACCCCCCTGGTGCGTCTGCATTCGGAGTGCCTGACCGGCGACGTGTTCGGATCCGCCCGCTGCGACTGCGGCCCGCAGTTGCGCGAGGCCGTCGAGCGGATCGCGGCCACCGGCGGCTATCTGCTGTACATGCGGCAGGAAGGCCGCGGCATCGGCCTCTACAACAAGCTCGACGCCTACGCCCTCCAGGACGACGGCCTGGACACCTACGAGGCCAACACCGCACTCGGCCTGCCCGAGGACGGCCGGGACTACACCGCCGCCGCCCAGATGCTCACCGCACTCGGCGTCGATGGCCTCGACCTGCTGACCAACAACCCGGATAAGGCGGAGCAACTGCGCGCGCTCGGGGTCCGGATCCGCGACCGCATCCCCACCGGCGTCTTCGCCACCGCCAGCAACCTCCACTACCTGCGCACCAAGGTGGAGCGCACCGGCCACAGCATCGCGCTCGACGACCACGCGGGCCTCGTCGCACAGACGCGACGCACTGGCTGACACCACCTCAGGAGCCACTTCATGTCCCTCTCCCCCGGCGCCGAGCGGATGCCCGTCCTCTACCTCTCGCACGGCGCCCCACCGCTCGCCGACGACCCGGTCTGGCCCGGCCAACTCGCCGCCTGGTCGGCCGGCCTGCCGAAGCCCAGGGCGATCCTGATGCTCTCCGCACACTGGGAAGAGGCGCCACTGGCCCTGGGCGCCACCACCACGGTGCCGCTGGTCCACGACTTCCGGGGATTCCCCGAGCGCTACTACCGGGTCCGGTACGCGGCGCCGGGCGCGCCCGAACTCGCCTCGAAGGTGCGCAAGCTGCTGGGCGTGCGCGGGATTTCCGCGCAGGACATCCCCGACCGGGGCCTGGATCACGGCGCCTACGTCCCGCTGGTGGAGATGTTCCCGGCCGCCGACATCCCGGTGCTGCAGATCTCGATGCCTACGCTCGACCCCCAGCGGCTGATGGAGATCGGCCGCATGCTGGCGCCGCTGCGCGACGAGGGCGTGCTGGTGGTGGGCAGCGGTTTCTTCACCCACAATCTGAGCGCCCTCAACAGGGACGGCCGGGTGTCATCCGTCATGGCCGAGTTCGACGACTGGGGACGGCGTGCCCTCGAGGCCCAGGACATCGATGCTCTGCTCGACTTCGAACGCACGGCCCCGGCCGGAAGGCTCGCCCATCCCCGGACCGAGCACTTCGCCCCACTGTTCGTCGCCCTCGGCGCCGGAGCGGCGGACATGGACACCCAACGCACCGTCATCGACGGCTTCTGGGCCGGACTCGCCAAGCGTTCCCTCCAGATCGGCTGATCGGCGCTCCATCGCAGTCCACCCCCCACCCCCAATGAAAATGAACAGGACAGACTTCTCCATGCCCTCGCGCACCGCCCAACTCTCCTCGCCCGACACCCGCACGCCCACCCCGAGCGTGATGGCTTCCCCACACGCGGCTTCCCCGCACGCCTATGACGCCGGCCTGCTCCTGTTCCGACTCACCGTCGGCCTCACCATGGCCGCCCACGGAAGCCAGAAACTCTTCGGGTGGTTCGGCGGCGGCGGGCTCGACGGCACCGGCCAGTTCTTCACCATGAGCGGCTATCCGTCCGGCAGGACGATGGCCGCGTTGGCGGGCGTCAGCGAAGCCCTGGGCGGCCTGGGCCTGGCCGTCGGCCTGCTCACCCCCCTGGCCGGAGCCGCGATCGTCGGCACCATGGTCAACGCCCTGGCAGTGAAGTGGGGTGGCGGCTTCTTCGCCCCGCAGGGCATCGAATACGAGCTGCTGCTGGCCGCAGCCGGCGCCACGCTCGCGCTGACCGGCTCGGGCCGACTCGCCGCCGACCGCTTCCTGCCCGGACTCCGCCGGCACCGCCTGGTCTATGGAGGCGCGGCCGTGCTGCTGGGCCTGGTCGGGGCGGGAATCGTCCTGTTGCTGCGCAAGTAGAAGCGTCGAGCGGCGGCTCGCGGCGGCCTGGCGCCAACGCGAGCCATCGCCCGAGGCGCCCGCCCTGCCGATCCGTGCCCGGATGCCGGTAGGCCGGCCTCGCCGGAAGGGGCATGACCATCGTCGGCACGATTCGGGTGGTCCACGAGTTCCCTTGATCCGAACTCACCTGCGCGTGGAAGACCTGGGCGGAGTGTCCGGGCTCCATCGTCAACCGGACAGGCCCTAGGTGAGCCCGTCGACCGGGCCGTCGTGGCGGGCGCTGGAGCGCCAGTCGGCGACGCGTACGAGGGTTTCGAGGTAGGCGAGCCGGAAGGGCCCGAGGTCGGGGCGATTGCGGAGCGTCAGCGCCCGCTCCGTCCATGACCCGGCGGCCCCGGGGCCGGGCGCGAAGATCTCGGTCTGCAGGGACTGGGCGGGGAAACGCTCGCCGGTGGACAGCTCGACCGGCGGCGTGCGGTCGCCATCCCCTACGCCCAGGAGCAGCGGTGCTTCCTCACCCTGTGGGCGCACCGAGATCCTCACTCTGCCGTGATGCGCGGCGGCCAGATAGGTCACCAGCGGGTGATCAGCCCCGTCACGGTGCCCGGGATCGCGGTGCCAGTGGTCGCCGTGCATCAGCAGCAGCGCGCTGACCAGCTCGTGCCGGAAGTACGGCCGGCTGGAACGGCCGGTGCTGTAAGGGGCCTTGGACTTGGCCAGCAGACCGCCCGGCGGGTCGCCGCCGCCCGCTCGCAGCATCTCCTGGAACACCTCATGACATTTGCCGAGGTCGTGGTAGCGAGCCGCCCGGGCGACGGCCTCCTGCTGCTCCGGGGAGAGGCCGGGCAGAGCGTCGATGAGCTTGCGCGCCTCGTCCTCGGTCTCCATGAGGTGCTGGTCGAGGCTGACCCAATGGGTGCAGGCGAAGGTCTGCGAATCGGGTGATCCGGGGCCAGGCGTTACGGGCGTACGGCTCTCGGGGGCCCAGCCCTCGTCGGGGAGGTAGCCGCCGTACTGGGCGTCCAGCAGCAGCGTCTCGCCAGGATGGAGATCCCCGGCCACCGCCCGCCGCCAGTGGCCGTCCAGCCGGTCCCTCAGCCAGGCGCGGCCGTCGAGCAGCTGCCGCACGTCGGCGAGCGGAACCTGGCAGAGCTCGTCACGGCCCGGATGGGGTTCTTCGTCGGAGGGCTCCCCCGACTCCCAACTGCGCCAGGCGACCAGCATCGTGAGGTCGGCGGCGTCGCAGATCCAGCGGCTGACGTCCGTACCCTGCGGGTCGGCGGCAGTGTCGAAGAGCTCCAGCAGATCGCTTTGGCCCAGCGCCTGGCGTGGCGCGGTGTACTGGCTGATCCGCGCGTCCTGCAGTTGCGCGGACGTGACCGCCTGGCCCTCGTGCGCGGTGAGCCACCGCGCGGATGCCTCCGCGTCGGGATCACCGGTCGGGGGCCTGCACCACAGCAGGTCCGCCCCCTGGGGGTGTTCGCCGTCGCGGTTGCAGCGGCCCGCGCGCTGCACGATCGAGCTCCATGGCGCGAGCTCGGTCAGGAGGGTACGGCTGGAGAGGTCGGTCCCGGCTTCCAGCCCCTGCGTGGCGACGATGACCCGGTCGCGTTGCGCCTCACCGAGATCCGCCATCCGGCTTCGGTGTTCGGCGGCGCGGAAACGCGAGTGGATCAGCGTGACGTCCCGGTCGGGCGCAGCCTCCCGCAGCGCGCGGTACAGTGCCCGCGCTCGCTCAACGGTGTTGAGCACGGCGACGGTCTGAGTCCCCGGGACATGCGCCGTGTTGAGGGCCTGGGCGAGTTCCTGGATGTAGTGCCCGGGTTCGGCTTCCAGCTGTCTGATCCGCCGGACCGCGTTCAGCCGTACGGCCAGTTCACCCTGTCTGTCCGCGCCGCTCAGTTCCACCGTGGACGGCGGGTCCTGCGGGCCGGCCGGATCCCAGGTCGAGGACATCCACATGGATCTGGTCGGCGCGGGTGTGCCGAGCAGGTCGCGCAGCCTCTGGAGTTGGACGCTCGTCGGGAGCGCGGGGCGGAGCAGGTGCATCTCGTCGAAGACCCACTGGGTGTCGGTGTGCAGCAGGCCGTACGACACCGGCGCCATCGCCCGCGCGTCGGCGAACCCGCGCATCAACGCCCGGCTCAGCAGCATGTCGTGGGTGCCGACCAGAATCGCGGTCCGCTCCGGATGGCGCCGCCAGACGCCGTTGTGAGCCGACGCGCCCGCGAGCAGGTGCAGCCCGACCTCGTCGGCGCGCGCGAGCCGGTCCAGCCACTCGCCGATCCGCGCGAACGTCCGGTCGGCGAGAGCGTGTTGCGGCAGCACGTACACCAGGCGGCGCGGCGTCCGCTCCGGCGCGGAGACCAGACGACGATAGAGCCAGGGCAGTACGGCGGCGGCGGTCTTGCCCGCTCCCGTCGGGGCCTTGAGAAGTCCGGGCAGCCCTTCGGCGGCGATCCTGGCCTGATACGGGTAAGGGGCGTGGCCCGTCGCGGTGTGAACGAAATCCTCGAACCCGTCCGTCATCCGCGACTCCCTCCTCGACCCAGCCCCAAACACTACTCAACCGGGGTGACAACTGGTCGTCCAAGCGCCTGATCGGCCAGGACACGCGCCACCGCAGGTGGGCGCCGCCCGGCGCACAGGGACGCAAGCGCTACCCGGCCGCCGCAGCCGTGGTGGCGCAGGACAGGTGGCCCCAGCCTTCCGGGTTCTTCGCGATCGTCTCCCCTTTCCCGTACGGCTGACCGCAGCGGCAGCGTCCGGGGAACTTCGCCTTGAGGGAACCTCCTCCGCGCGTGGCCTGGCCGTCCCGGGGCGCTGGAGCGCCCGGTTTGCCTCCGCGCCGTCCGGCGCCCGGCTGTTCCTTGGTGTCCGGCGGCGGCAGGGTGGATCCCTGGGAGGTGCCGACGGCCTGCTGCGTGCGGGCCGAGTGGCTGGCAGCCTGGTCCGCGACCGCGTTGAAGGGGTCGCCGCCGACCTGGTGCGCGGGTACGTAGACGAACTCGACCGTACGGCCGGTCAGCAGTTCGTCGATGCGCACCACCAGGTCCCGGTTGGCCACCGGGGTGCCCGCGGAGGTCTTCCAGCCCTTCTTGCGCCATCCCGGAAGCCAGGTGGTGACCGCCTTCATCGCGTACTGGGAGTCCATGCGCACCTGCAAGGGCATGGCCGGATCGACAGCCTCCAACAGCTTCTGCAGCGCTGTGAGTTCGGCGACGTTATTGGTGGCGGTGCCCAGCGGTCCGGCCTCCCAGCGTTCCACGGTGCCGTCGGCGCCTGCCATGACCCATGCCCAGGCCGCGGGCCCGGGATTCCCCTTCGATGCGCCGTCGCACGCGGCGATGATGTGTTCAGCCATGGCCCGATCCTTCCATCCCGGAAGGCCGGCGAGGGACCGCGACCGCTCTCGCCCACATGGCGTGGGCGTGGATTCGGTCGTCGGGAGGTGAATCTCCGCGCTGACGCCGGGCCATAGGTGGTGGCCGGGCGCTTCGGCTCAGCGGCTTGCCGGCGAGTAGACGCGCAGGTGGTCGACCTCGTACGCCATGGTGTTCACGCCCGGCTCCGGGGCCGGATGGTACTGCCCGGCGCTGACCGAGAGGTTCACGATGAGGTAGGCGTACCAGTCTCGGCCGACCCCGTTCCCGTCGGCGTACGCGCGGATGCCGTTGACCCACCAGATGACGGATCTCGCCCGGAATTCGACCTTCAGATCCACCCAGGCACCGGGGTGGATCGACGGGTGGGTGTAGTAGTGGTGGCCGCCCCTGACATGGTTCGACAGTTCCAGCAGGTCCGGGTTGTCAGGGTGGTACTCGAATACGTCGATCTCGTTTCCGCCGTCCCGCCAGGTCCAGATCGCCGGCCAGGCCCCGGCCTCGACGGGCAGCCGGACGCGGGTCTCGAGGGTGTCGCCGGTCCTGACGGTGAATCCCCCGGCACTCTCCTCGGTGGTGAGCAGGCCGGCGTTCCACCTGCCGTCGTGACGACGGGACGCCCGGAAGGCGCCGCTGCGGCAGTACTCGGCATCGGGCACGAGGTGGTCGAGCTTGTCGTCCCCCGGGTTGGTCGGCCCGCCGTCCGGATACGCCCAGGAACGGCCCGCGACCCACTGCTCCTGCGAGCAGAAATCGGCCGTGAACCGGGGGGTCTGTTCCAGCGGCGGCGGGTCCGCGGGCGCCGGCACGGAATGCCTGGGCCCGAGCTTCTGCGTCAGCCATTCCAGGATCGCGGATCGTTGCCGGCTCATGGTGTCCCTCCTCTTGAGACACCTGCCATGGCCCGGCGCCCCGTCGGTTCCCGCACAACCCGCCCAACGACCGGGTCGGCCGACGGGTCACGGTGATACCGGTCGAACGTCATGAGCGGCGGCTGTGCAGTGCGCGGGCCGTCGGCTCAGCCACCGGACAGCGGCACGACCGGCGGCCCGGCCGGTGACTCCCGTCGCTCCCGAGCCGGGCACAATCGGCGGGTGCAGATCATGTCGTTCCCCGAAGCAGCCACCCCGCCGGAACTCCGTGCGCAGGTGGTGGCCCTCCAGGACGAGGCCTGGCCCGACCGGGACGCCCCGGCCCTCCCCCGCACCTCGCTCACCCATGACCCGGAGCTGAACCCGGTGACCATGGTGCTCGTGGACGGCGACATCGACGGCGAAGACGGCGGCGGCGCCGACGGCGGAACGGTTCTCGCCGCGCTGGACATTCTGTCCAAGGAGATCCGTCATGCAGGCCGGCTCTTCGCCGTGGGAGGTCTGAGCACCGTCGTGACCCGCCGGGCGGCACGCGGCCGGGGCCACGGCCGCCTCCTGGTGACGGCGGCCCACGAAACGATGGCCCGCCAGGGCCTGGACCTCGGCCTGTTCACCTGCGACCGCCCGCTGCGCGCGTTCTACGAGAGTGCCGGATGGCACGCGCTGCCCGGTGCGGTGATCGTCGGCGGAACGCGGGCGGCCGCCTTCCCCAGCGACCAGCCCGGCTTCGACAAGGTGACCATGGCGGACTTCTTCACCACGGAAGGTCGGCGCCACGCGTCGTCCTTCCACCACGCCCGCCTCGGGCTGTATCCGGGCGGGACCGACAGACTCTGGTGACCTCGCACGAAACCATCCACCACATCGTCGACCGGACCGGCCGGTGTGCGGACGACCGTCGGTGACGCCAGCTCCGGCAGCCACTTCCCGACCGGGTCGTCCAATGCGATCCGGCCGTCCTCGACCAGCATCATCACCGCCGCGGCGATGATGGGCTTGGTGATCGACGCGATGCGGAAGATCGAATCCCTGGCCATCGGGGCAGTGCCGTCGACGACGACAGATCCGACGGCCTGCACCTCGACCCGCTCCCCGCGAGCCACCAGACCCACCACTCCCGGCACCGATCCGTTGCTGACGTGCGTCTCCAGAATGTCGCGCAGGTTGGTCATCCATCCACCTTCTCGAGTGTGCGGTCGAAGGAGGACTACCGCCGCGCCGCAGAATCAACATGCCGGCCGCCCCGGAACGGTGGCGAGAGCCCTTTCATGCACCGTCGTGGCGTCGTGCCGAAGGGACGCGGGGAGCGCCACCGCGCTCCCCGCAGGCGCCGCGGCAGCGGTCCCGCCCCCATCGCACCGTCGTCATCGCAGCGGCCCCCACCTCTACGACGGCCATCGTTGACGCTGCGAACGTGGTGGCGCGGCCATCGTGCGGTGCTTCATGGTCTGCCCCCCATCGACGCCTGCTCCAAGCCTGCGCCCTGGGTCTTCGCCGCCGCGCGTCATTTCGAGCACGGTAGAAGCGAGCCGGGGACGGCCGCCGCGCCGGACGCGTCCTGCCGCCCGGCGGCGAGCCGGACGCCAGGAGAGTCCGCCGGGGACGGCCTGCCGACGCCAAGCAGCCGCAGGCCCAGCGGGGTTGCCGAATGCAGGACGTACTTGCCGTCGCGACGGCTGGCCACGAGACCGCCGTCACGCAGGACGCCGATCTGATAGCTGACGCTGGGCAGCGTCACCCCCACCGCCTGGGCCACCTCGGAGGTGGTCCGGGTGTTCCGGTTGGCCACTTCGGCCAGCACCGCCGCTCGCGTGCGGCCCAGGAGGCGTACCAGCCCGGATTCCGTCACACCCGCGCCGTCGAACGGCACCTTCGCGACGGGATAGACGAGCACCGGATCCAGGTGCGGATCCGCGAGAGCGGTGGGCCGGCCCCAGCAGAAGTACGAGGGGACGAGCTGCAGACCCCGTCCCTCCAGATGCAGGTCGCGGTCGACGGGGTAATCCACCTCCAGCACAGGGGAGTTCCACCGTGCGAGCGGGCGCAGCCCGTCCAGCAGCGCCTGGGTGCCGCCTTCCAGCAGGGTGCGTGCCCGTCGGCCGACATCGTTGTCCACAGCCGTGCGGATGCCGGTCCAGAACGGTTGCACCAGGGCCCGGTGGTAGGTCGTGAGGGCTCCCGTCAGCGAGGCGAGCCCGTCGGCTCCAGGTCTGCCCAGCGCGGCTGTCCCCTTCGGGACCGAGCGGGACTCCGCCAGCAGCGTCAGCTCGCGGACCACTCGTCCGCGTGGAGTGCCGCGTACCTGGTCGAGGCCGGCGTACAGATCGGTGCCGGTGTCCGGAGGGGTGAGAAAGTCCGGGATGTAACCGGTGGCGGGGATCAGTAATTGCAGCAGCTGCAGAGAACGGTTCACGACCGGATCCCTGCGGAGCCTCTCGTAGGCCGAACCGCGCCATTGGCCGAAGTCCAGCGGTCCTTGTCGGGTTTGCAGCCGGCAGACACTGCAGATCAGTTCCCACAGCGGATCGGGCTGTCGGGCAATGCGAATGTTCTGCAGGTCGTGGGGGGTGAAGTGAATACGGAGCATGCAGCCTCTTTCGCTCGCGTGCCCTGTGCGGGTCGCGGCCGCGCCGGGGTTCGGCGCGGCCGTAAGTGAGGACACACCCCAAGACCGCGTGGTTGCCTCCCACTCCCGCCTAAAGGGAGCACGGGAGCCGGAACCGGACAGCCCGGCCCAGGGTCACGCCGAAGTAGTCCATAGAACATGCGTACGATTCTGGAACGAACGGGCAACCAGGGCACGCCCGCCACCCCGTCGGCCGAGCGGCGCAGCCCCGGCACGGACCGCGGCATCAGCCCGCTGAGCAGCGGCGCTCCGACCCCTGGCACTTCCCCGGGCACATGGTGGAGACTTCACTCCTCCACGAGCGACCAGCGGTGGACGTGGGAAGATGGCAGAGCGGAAAGATGACCTCCGGGCGGTTTCCTGAACATGCACATCGACAGGCACATCGACGGGCCAACGACTGGTGCGGACGCCGGACGCGTCGCGGCGGGCGGTGAGGCGCTGCCGCGCGGCCTGCTGTTCATCCCCATCGCCACGGCGCTGATCCAGGACGACGGACGCATCATCCACTGGAGCGCCGACGCCGAGGTGCTGCTCGGTTACACCGCCGGGGAGGCCGTCGGAGCGTACGCCTCGCAGCTGCTCGTGGACGCGGACCAGCGGCCCCGCGTCCTGTCCCTGTTCGCCGACATCCTGGCCGGTCAGTCGTGGTCCGGGGTCTTCCCCGTAAAGCACCGGGATGGACATTCGGTCAACCTGGAGTTCCGCACCCATCCCATCCTGGGCGGGTCCGGCCGGCCGCTCGTCCTCGCCGTGGCCTCGGATGTCAGGGCGATCCGCCGGATCGAGTCCGATCTGGCCGTCCTGGACAGCTTCTTCACCCAGTCACCCGTCGGTATGGCCGTCTACGACTCGGACCTGCGCTTCGTGCGGCTCAACGAGGCCCTCGCCCGGATCAACGGAGTGTCCGCGGAGCAGCACCTGGGCCGGCGCATGATCGAGGTGCTGCCGGGGCTCAACGGCGCGGAGATCGAAGCGGTGATGCGCCACGTGCTGGAGACCGGCGAACCGGTCGTCGACGCCAGATCCCACGGCATCACCCCCGCGGACCCCACGATGGAACGCGCGTGGTCGGCCTCCTACTTCCGGCTGGAGGAGCCCGCCGGCCGGATCCTCGGGGTGAGCTCCACGATCATCGAGGTGACCGCGCGCTTCCAGGCCGAGTCGCGGGCCGCCAAGGCACGGGAACGGCTGGAACTGCTCGTCGACGCCACCTCGCGGATCGGCACCACTCTCGAACTGGGCCAGACGGCCCGCGAGCTGGCGGACACCATGGTCCCCCGGCTCGCCGACGTGAGCGGGGTGTTCATCCTCGAGCGGCTGCTCACGGGGCAGGGCGTGGAGCCCGCCGACCCCCAGGGTGCCGAGCGGGTCTGCCGACTCGCGATCGCCTCTTCCGACCCCGACTATCCGGTGCAGGACCTGCCGGTCGGTGCGGTCCACAGTGTGCCGCCGAGCTCTCCGTACGCCAAGGCGATGGCGTCGGGCAGAACCGTCGTCGTGCCGTCGCGGGACCTGCTCCCGCTCGCCACGGGGCTGTCCGCCGATCGGGTACAGGCCTACCAGGGCCGCGTGTCCCGGACAGTGCGGGTGACTCCGCTGGTCGTCCGCGAGACGGTGCTGGGGATGGTCGTGTATTCTCGGCGCGACGGCCCGGAGGCGTTCGGGCAAGAGGACATCACGCTGGCTGACGAGCTGACCTCGCGGGCGGCGGTGGCCATCGACAACGCCCTCCTGTACCGGCGTGAGCACGAGACCGGGCTGGCCCGGCAGCAGGCCCTGCAGGAAACCAACGCGGCCCGGGAGCGGCTGGCGCTGGTGAACGAGGCGTCCGCCCGGATCGGTACCACGCTGGACCTGGCGCAGACCGCGCTCGAACTGGCCGAGGTCGCCACTCCGGGGCTCGCCGACGCGGTCGTGGTCGAGGTCGTGGACGCCCTGGTGCGCGGTGAGGAAGATCCGGGTCCGCCCGACCGGTCCGCGCTGCTGCGCCGCCTGGCCTTCCACACGGTCGACGGTGCGAAGATGTGGCCGGCGGCCCCGGTCGGCGACGTCCACCGGTTCCATCCGGGCACCCCCTACGCCTGGTGCCTGGCACACCGCCGGCCCGTGCTGGTGCCGCGGATGGACGAGCAGGGGCTGAGCTGGTTCGCCGATGACCCGGCCAGGAAAGCCGCAGTGCGCGAGCAGGGGGTCCGCTCCTTCATGGTGGTGCCGCTGATCGCACGCGGCGCCGCGGTGGGCGTGGTCTCGTTCTACCGGACGGTGACCGATCGGCCCTACGGCAAGGAGGATCTCGCGCTCGCCGGAGAGCTGGCGGCCCGCGCGGCGGTCTCGATAGACAACGCCCTGCTCTACACCCGTGAGCGGGACGCGTCCAAGGCCCGCCAGCAGGCGCTGGAGGAAGCCCACGCGGCGCAGGAGCGGCTGGCGCTGCTCAACGACGCCAGCTCCCGGATCGGGACCACGCTCGACCTGCAGCGAACCGCCGAGGAACTGGTGGAACTGGTGATCCCGCGCTTCGCCGACTTCGTCACCGTCGACCTGCTGGACTCGGTCGTTCAGGGCGGCGAGGAGGAAGGGGAGCAGGCCCCGACACCCACCGACGGGACAGTGGTGTTGCGCGCCGTCGCTGTCGGCGAAGTCACCGAGGCGGGCATGGTCGGGGCGGCCGACGAGGTCGGCGGGACCTCCCGATCGGCCAAGCTCTACGCCGAGAGCCTGCGCACCGGTCGGTCGATCCTGGTGGCGCAAGTGGACGAAGCCGCCCTGCACCGGATCGTGGCGGACCCCGACCGGATCCGGCCGAGCCTCGACGCGGGCGTCCACTCATATCTGATGGTGCCGCTGCTCGCCCGCGGGGTGGTGCTCGGCGGGGCCGAGTTCATCCGGATGCGCAACCCGGAGCCCTTCACGGTGGCTGATGTGGCGCTCGCCGAGGAACTGGCGGCCCGCGCGGCGGTGTGCATCGACAACGCGCGGCTCTACCGGCGTGAGCGCGACACCGCGCTCACACTCCAGCGCAGCCTGCTGCCGCAGGAGGTCCACCGCACACCGGGTCTTGAGATCGCCTACCGCTATCTGCCGAGCAGCGTGGTCAGCGAGGTCGGCGGCGACTGGTTCGACGTCGTGCCGCTGTCCTGCGGGCGGGTCGCCCTCGTCGTCGGCGACGTGATGGGCCACGGCATCCGCGCCGCCGCCACCATGGGCCAGCTGCGCACCGCGGCCCGCACGCTGATCACGCTGGACCTGTCGCCCGACCGGGTGCTCCGGCGTCTGGACGAGACGGCGTCGGCAATCGGGGACGGGCAGTTCACCACCTGTGTGTGCGCGGTGTTCGACCCCGTGGACCGCAGCTGCACCATCGCCTGCGCCGGACATCCGCCCCCCGTGGTGCAGGACCCGAACGGGTCGACGCGGCTGCTCGACCTGCCTTCCGGTGCCCCGCTCGGCGTCGGCGGCGTGGCCTTCGAGAGCGTGGAATTCACCCTCCCCGAGGACGGCGTCCTGGTGCTCTACACCGACGGTCTGATCGAGCGGCGCGACCGTGATCTGGACGAGGGGATGAGGCTGCTGTCGCGCGTCGTGGCCAAGCGCGGCCCGTCCCTGGAGGAGAGCTGCGACGCCGTACTCGACGCGCTGTCGGCCAAGGACAGCGAGGACGACATCGCCATCATCATGGCGCGGGCCCTGCCGGTTCGCGACGACTGGATCGCCACGCTGGCGCTGTCCGGTGACATGGCCATGGTGGGCCAGGCCCGCCGGTTCACCCGGGCCACGCTGACCTCCTGGGGTCTGCCGTCGCTCTGCGAGGTCTCCGAGCTGCTGGTCAGCGAACTCGTCAGCAATGCCCTGCTGCACACGGGAATGCCCACCGAGCTGCGGCTCTTCCGCGACCGGGTGCTCACCCTCGAGGTGGCCGACACGGACAGCCACGCGCCCAGGCTGCGCCGCGTCTCCGAGAACGACGAGGGTGGCCGCGGCATGTACCTGGTCAACAAACTGGCCCACCGCTGGGGCAGCCGCACCACCCACCAAGGCAAGGTGGTCTGGCTCGAGTTGGAACTCCCGCTCGGCACCTTCGCCCCGCCCGGGCCCTGAACCCGAACCGTCTCCCGCTTGCCCTTGCCGTGTCAGTCTTGTTGCGACCGGCGTCGGAGGAGGACCTTCAGAGTCTCCCGGGCGTCCCGGCGGGCTCGGCGCCGGGTGCCAGGACCGCGGTCAGGCACACGACCGTGACCGTGACCGCGTAGAGCGCGGCCGCCGCGGTCGCCACGAGCGATTCGTCGTGGAGCAGTTGCGCGAGGGCGTTCATGGGGCACCTCCTGGACGGCCCCCGTCCGTCTGTGCCGGACGGGGTGGAGATGCCGATCCATGGGTTCCGGCGGGCTTCCGGCTTTCCGCTCTGCGCCGGGGCGCGGTTCTCTACGCTGGTCCACACCTGGTCCACACCTGGTCAGGAAGTTCCGGCGGGCGTCCGGTCCGGATCCGGATGTGGCAGGAGGATGGGGGTACACCCTAGGCGATCAGGACGCCGACCGGGCGGTAGGTCTTCGCGGCGCGCCTGCGGGAGCTGTACGAAAAGGCCGGCTCACCGCCCCACCGGGTTCTGATCCGCCAGGGCAAGGCGCAGCCCGTCAGCCTGACCACCAGCTCACTCAGCGACTGGCTCGGCGGGGTCAGCGTGCCCAACTCGGGAACCGCGTTCCGGTTCCTCATCGAGTACCTGCGGCCGGAGACCGGTCGCCGGAATTCAGCGAGGACATCAAACGGCTCGCGGTCAACGCCGGTGTGGATTCCGTCGCCACCAACGTGATGTGAGAGTACGAGGGCGCGGGCGACAGCGACCGGGCGGACCACTACGGCCGGATGGCATGCAGTCCCACGATGTTCACAGCACTTCACCGACTGGCCGCCGACCGACGGGACCGGGGCGACCACGAAGGCGCCGTGCGCGCCTGGAACCTCGCCTTCGGCCTCGGTGACCTCATCAGCCTCCAGGCCATCGCCGATGCCAAGGCCGAGGACGGCGACGTGGCCGGGGCCGAGGAGGTGGCCCGCCGGACGGTGGCCGAGGGTGATCCGTCCGCCTGGGAAGTCTGCGCCCGGATACGGGCGAACCAGGGCGACTACGACGCGGCCGAGGGGTTCCTCCGACGCAGCGCCCGCGAGGGCTATCGCGCCGCCTTCACGAACCTGGCGACCATGTGGGACGAGCTCGGGGACCGCGAACGGACAGATGCCGTCATCGACGAGGCGGTCGCCGCCGGATACCCGCGCATCCTGGCCTCCTTCGCGTACCGCCGCGAAAGCGAGCAGGCGTACGACGAGCCGCTGGATTCGCCGTACGCGCGGCCGAGTTGGGCAACCCCGGCCCGCTCGTTTTCATGGCCTGGCGCGCCTGCCGCGACGGGCGGCTGGAGCACGCCCTCGTCTGGGGGACCAGTGCCATGCTCGTGGCCGGCGCGGCTCAAGGGCTCGTCGGAATCGTCGGATGGCTGCGCAGTAGGGGTCGCCGGGGCGAAGCCATGGCCTGCTGCCGGACCGCGATCGACAACGGGCGAACGGACCTGCTGGTCACCTTGGCAAGTCTGCACCGGGAGCCCGGGAACACCGACGCCGCCCGAGGGAGAGCGGCGGCCGCGCATCTGACGCGCTTCGGCTACCGCTGCGACGGCACCGGGGAGGCAGCCTGGTGGACCCCATGTCCCCAACCGCCGTTGTGAACGGTCCGGCTGCCGCCCCGCCGCGGCGCCTCAGAACTCGGAGTTGGCGAACCAGTTCGTGAGCAGATCCTCGTCTCCCAGGGTCTCAAAGGCGTCCGAGCCGCGGTCCAGACGGCCGTACAGGAGCAGCAGCAGATCGGCGGCGGCTCCCTCCACGGTGGCGTCGGCGGCGGTGGCTGTCGCCGCGCCGGCGGGGTGCTGCTCGATCCCGAAACCATCGGGCCGCAGCCGGACCAGCCAGTCGCCGTTGCTGCTGCCGTTCACGTTCACGTTCCCGTTGCCGTTCGCGTTGCGGTTGCCGTTTCCGTTCCCGTTGCGGTTGCCGTTTCCGTTCCCGTCAGTGCATCGGAAGCGAATGGTCTCTCCGTTGCCGCGCAGATTGGCCACCTTGGGCGCGAAGAACGTTGCGAAGGGCAGATTGACCAGGAACTCGTCGACGCCGTCGGCCGCGAGGTCGCGGTCGATCTCGGGCCGGATTCCGACGGCGAGTTCCGCGTCGACGCGATGCATCAACGTCTCGAACAGCATCCGCCGGACCCAGAACCTGGCATGGTGATCGGCGCCCCACACCCACATCAGGGCATCCGGGTCGGTGGCCGCGAACGCGCTCGCGGCCTCGGCCGCACTCGCCGTCAACCAGTCGGCGTAGCCGTCCTCGTTCTCCGGCAGCCTCAGTTCCACATCGCGGCTCTGCGGTCGTTCCTGGACGCGCTGGCGCAGCAGGACCGCGAACCAGCGCTGCACACTGCCGGTATGCCTGACAAGGTCGGCGAGCGACCAACCCGGACAGCTGGGCACCGGAGTCGCCAGGTCGGCGCCCTTGACCACGGTCACAAACCTGGCGGTCTGGGCGGCGACGGCGTCACGATGATCGGCCGACGTCAATGCACGGCCCGAATGATCCGAGATATCCACCACTACTTGCCTTCCTGTGTATTGCCGGCCACGGTAGTCCGGCCGGCCGGGAGCTCTCCTCGCAGCCTGTCACAGCGTCGAAAGCCAGAGCCCACCCCCTAGTACTGCAACCGCATGTGGGGGTGGTGGCCTCGGCGTTGGTAGTGGCATCTGCGGGCGCGGGCTTGGCTGCGGCGTCGGAAGCGTGACCAGTGCAGATGATGGTCGTTGTCCAGGTGGTGGGGCG
>NZ_JASISZ010000027.1 GCF_030063355.1 Streptomyces sp. PH10-H1 | reverse complement strand
GCACCCGGTCGTTGGCGCGGGGGAGCGGATGCGTGGCCGTTGCCCGGTCGGGCAACCGGGGGCGGTGCCGAGCGGGGCAAGGGGGTCGATCGGGTCCCAATCGAGCTGGTGTGGGACTCGGTGGCCGGGGGGCAGCCCCGGTATCCGGCGGGGCGCGGGCGGGGGCCGGGGGGTGGGGCCGCGGGTGGGGCGGGTCAGCTCGCCGTCAGGGCGAAGGCCAGCAGTGCGGTCGAGGTGAAGTCGGCAGCCGGCTCCACCGTCTGCCAGGCTCCGACGTCATCGAGGTAGCGGGAGCCCTTGCCGTCGAAGGCGGCCCAGGTGCCTCCGCCGGGCGGATTCGCCGAGCACTTCCGCATGGTCGGGAAGCTGTTCAGCTCGTCCAGCTTGGCGGCCGCGTTGGGTCCGTTGACGATGGCTCCGCGCAGGATGGCGCCCGTACCATCGAGACTTCCCGCGAGATTCACGGCCTGGTGTTCCGGGCAGTGCGGGTAGACCTCACCCGCACCGATCATGAAGCCGGTGCCCCAGGAGTTGGCGCCCAGCGCCCAGCCGCGCTGCTGGGTGCCGAAGGCGTCGTAGTGGTGGTCGCCGGTGGCCTTGGCGTAGATCTTCGCGGTCGCCACCAGCCCGAAGGTGTGGGGCACCGCGTCGAAGTCGGTGTAGACGGCGCCGGCCCTGAACGGATCCTTTGCCGCGTGGGCGACTCCGTCATCGAGCTGGCGCGCAGGTCACGGTGGAGGTCGGCGGGACCGGCCCCGTCCGTCCCGGCAGCCTCCGCGGCCCCCTTCGTCGCGGCCAGCGAGATGAGCAGATCGGCATGGGCGAGGGCGCTGACGTCCGCCACGCCCAAGGTCCCCTTGGCGTCGGAGTCGAGGTAGGCCCTGGCCCACCCGGTGGCCTGGCGTTGCCAGTCGCTCGCCCGGGTGTCCCCGAGGGCGGTCGCCGCCAGGGCCAGTTCGGCGCCGCCGAACTCCATGTCGTCCTGCCACGAGTCCTCGGGGTAGAAGTTGTGGGGGAAGGCGGTGACCAGCTCAGCGCTGTCGGTCGCGGTGGCGGTGTTGGCCTGGGCGTAGACGGCTGCCGGCGCACTCTGCGGCGGGGCAGGTCGAGCTCCAGGTCCGCGATCCGCAGTTCCGGCAGCCGGGCGGGCTGCCCGCGGCGGCACAGCGTACGGACTCTGGCGTTCAGCTCGGCGAAGGCGAACGGCTTGACCAGATCGTCGTCGGCGCCGTGCTCGAACCCCGCCACCCGGTCGGCGATCGCGTCCAGGGCCGTGAGCAGCAGAAACGGGACGGCGGAGCCCCCCTTACGGTGGGCGTCGAGCAGGCTGAGCGAGTCGCCGTCCGGGACCGTGCGGTCGGCCACCACGCAGTCGTAGGAGTTGACGGAGAGGCGGAGATCGGCGACGGACCGGTGCGTCGGCACATAGCCGAGCCCGTTGTTTATGTCCCGCATGTGCCGGTTGCTGTCGGCGGTGTCGGTCAGCAGACCGCCGAGACCGGGGTGGCGGTCGTGGGCCTGCCGGATCGACTCGGCCTTCATCCAGCGGCCGAGGCCGTGCCCACGGTGCTCGGGCAGGACGCCGGTGCCGTAGTGCTGGCCGTCGCCCGTGCAGTCACTGGGAACGACGAGCTCCGTGAACCCGGCGATCGAGCCGTCCGCGGCGTCGGACGCCAGCCACCCCAAGCGGTAGCCGGACGGGCTGCTGTCGGGGTCGGTCAGTGGGGTGATGCGAAGCGACACGGTGACTCCGTCGGAGGGAGGTGGAAGGGCCGGCGGCCCGGTCAGAGTGGGGACGGCGAGGGCAGCAGCAGGTGGGTGCCGCCGCCGTCGTCGACGTGCACGAGGTGGGCGCCGACCCGGACGACCTGCGCCGCGTCGACTGTCCAGGCGCCGCACGGGCCGTCACTGTCCGGCAACGGCCGCCAGACCTCCCGGAAGGTGCTGCCGTCGGGGTTGGTGCCGGTCTCGGTCAGGTCCTGCCCGTCGGGCCGGAGCGTGCCGGTGTCGTCGCCCGCCTCGCCCACGTCGTGGTGGAAGCGGACCTGCTCGCCGTCGTACGAGGTACGGCCGGCGAAGCCGCGGCTGTCGGCGTAGTACTCGCCGGCCTGCAGCCACACCACGTGCTGGTCTTCGCGCAACGGTCCGCCGTCGCGGCTGATCCTGGCGCGCAGCCACGCACCGCGGGTGGGAACGTTCATGCCGCCGAGACTGCCCGCCTGGCCCACGCCGTGGATAGCCGGCGGCCCGCCGCTCACGCGAGCAGCTTTCCGGCCCGTGCGTACGCCCAGCGCAGCAGGCCCGCGGTGACGACCGCGCTCACGCACGCGGTGAGGGCGAGATGCGCGGCGGTCGGGGTGTGCAGGGCCATCACGAACGGGACGGTCAGCGCGGCGACAGCCACCAGCGGGCCGGACAGGTACCAGGCCAGGAACAGCACGGGGCCGACGCTGCCGGTCGGGCTCTGCGCGGGCGAGAGCAGCAGATGCTGCTTGGACACGCCCCGGCAGGCGTTCACCAGGCCCGCCGCGACGAATGCCGGAACGACGGCGGGCGCCAGCGCGACGCGGACCCCGCCGCCGAGCAGCGCCACGCACGCCGCCGCCAGGAGGGAGACCAGCAGCCCCAGGGCCACGGGCACGATCGTGTGACGCAGCATCAGGCCGCCGTAGGGATAGGGGGACCACGAGCCGCGCCGGGTGTCGTCGGTCTCCAGCCGGGCCGGTTCGAGGAGCTGGGCGACCGCCCAGTAGCCGAAGACCAGCGCGGCGGCCGTCGCCGCGAGGCCTCCGACACGGTGCGCGCCGGCGGCCACGACCGCGCCCAGGACGGAGAGCACGGTCAGCACGAGGGCGCGTCCGAGGCGGCCGGGGGAGTGGAGCAGTGCGAGCAGGTCGCGCCACGGCACGGCCAGGGCCGCGCGGCGCGGTGCGGGCAGCGTCAGCCGGGCGGGGCGCGGGGTCCCGGAGGCACCCGCGGCGACCTGCCGGGCGGTGCGCAGTTCGACGGTGAGCAGCGCGGCCATCACCCCGGTCGTGGTGCGTGATCGCTGCCGCACGGTGGCCAGCGGCAGGGAACCCGCCGCCCGCCGCGCCAGCACGATGCCCGCGGCCGCCGCGGCCAGCGCCAGGACCGCCGCGATCGGCCCGCCCGGCACGGCTGCCGGGGTCGGCGACAGCGCGGCGATGCCGATCCAGCCCCACGGCCCGGACCGCAGCTCGATCCGCTCCAGCCATGGCACCCGGTGTCCGGCCGCCGCCAGCGCGCTCTGCGCGGCGAGGGCCAGCACGAGGACACTCACGTACGGAGTGGCGGCCCGCACCCAGCGCGCGATGGACTCGTACGCCTCGACGGCCACGCCGAGCGCGGTGGCGAGCAGCGGCACGCACACCCCGCCCACCGCACACCAGGCGAAGGCCGCGGCGAGCCCGGTCTTGACCGTCAGCCCCAGCGTCACCATGCCGATCATGGAGGCCAGCAGCCCCACTGCCAGCGAGGCCCCGCACGACAGCCAGAACCACGGCAGCAGGATCCGGGCGATGCGTACCGGCTGGGTCAGCAGCCAGTCCGCACTGTCGCGGGGCGGCACCACCGGTCCCCGCCACAGCGCGTCGCGCGCGACGATCAGCAGCGAGCCGAGAACCAGCGCGCAGACGCCGGACGGCAGTGCGGCGAGGATCGCCGCGCCGTGGACGGTGTAGTCCGCGCCCATGGAGCTCTTGATGAACAGGCTGAACCCGGGCAGTACGCCCCACACGACCAGGATCAGCAGCACGCAGTACACCGTGAAGCCGATCTGGCCCGCACGCTTGCGACGGTGCGGCGAGCGCAGATCGCGCAGCAGCCGCAGCGCCTCCTCGGTCCAGTCGTCCTCCTCGGCCCAGGAGGCGTCGCGTTCGTCGTCCCGCTCCCCGGTCCGCGCCGCCGTGGTGCTCACTTCGCCCCGTCCGGGACGCCGGTCTGCCAGGTGGTGTCCGCCGCGTCGTCGGTAAGCACCTGCTGCGGTGTGCCGTCCGCGATCAGCCGGCCCTCGCGCAGCACCAGCACCCGGTCCGCGACCGCCCGCGCCAGCTCCGCGTGATGGGTGACCAGCAGCACGCCCACCCCGTCGGCCGCCTCCGCGGCGATCAGGTCGCCCAGCCGCCGCCGCGCGGCGGGGTCGAGCCGCTGCTCGGGCTCGTCCAGCAGCAGCAGATCGCGCGGGCGAACGAGCGCGGAGGCCAGCAGCAGCGACTGCAGCTGCCCGGAGGACAGACCCGAGGGCAGGGACGCGGCGTGCTCGCTCAGCAGCCGGTCGGCGAGTACATGATCGATCCACGCCTCCGCCCCCTCCACCCCGTGCGCGACCGCGACGAGCTGCAGGTGCTGGCGCACGGTGAGGTCCGGATAGCAGGCCACGGTGTCCCCGACGACCGCGACCCGGGCCCGCACCCGCGCGTCGTTCTCCGTCATCGGCAGCCCGTCGAAGGCGACCTTGCCGGTCGTCGGCTTGTCACGCCCGGCGGCGATCCGCAGCAGCGTGGACTTCCCCGAGCCGTTGTGACCCAGCAGCGCGACGCACTGACCGCCGTCCAGCGAGAGGTCGACCGGATACAGCACCCGCCGCTTCCCATAGGTGCGGCTCACGCCGGTGAGTTGCAGTAGCGGTGCGCCCATCGGCCGTGCTCCTCTAAGCCCGCGAAAAATCCCGGAAGCCGGCCCCACGCCCCGCGCGTACCGGGCCGGCTCCCGCCATTCTCCACACGAGCCCCGGGCGGCCCGTCACCAGCCCGCAGATCGGGCCGCCGACGGCCCGCAGGCCGCCCTTCCGCACGTTCACCCGAACGGAATGCGCGGCGTCGATCGGAATGTCACCGCGGGCGATTAAAATACTATTGCCACCCAGCTGCTCGGATCCGACGCCTCGTCAGGAGAAGTGGGCCGGCAGCCCGGGCACCGGTCCCGGCCTCAGGCCGCGGACGACGCCGAGCTGGCGGCCACGATGGCCGCCGTCACGCCCGCACGTACCGCGGTGACGGCGTCGCGGACAGCGGCCGCGCCCCACTGGGACTGCGACAGCTCGTTGATACGGGCCTTGCGCGTACGGGAATCCAGCTCCGGAAAGAGCTTCCGGGAGAGCCCGCAGGCGTCCACCAGGGCGATGAGCGCGACGGTACGGTCGTCGGTGGGCTCCCCTTGGAGGGCCGCGGTGAGGCGCCGGCGCACCCCGGCCGCCAGTGCCGGATCCTGTTCGGTCCAGCGAACGACAGGGAACAGGCCCAGCACGCGGTACGGCTGTTCGCGCAGTACGCCCTTGGCGGCCAGCCCGGACAGGATCCTCGCGTTGACCCGGCGGGACTCCGCCTTCTGCACCCAGGCCTTGGCGGTGCGCCGCCGCTCATCGCGGATCTGCCGGCAGAGGGTGTCCAGCTCGGGGTCGTACGATCCGCCCGCGTCGGACTTGGCCGCGGCAAGCCGGCCGTCCTGGACGATGATCCGCTCCTGCAGAGCCAGTTCGATCAGCAGGGCGCCCGCCACACCTCGCGTGGCCACCAGGCCGGACATCGCGCTCCGGCCCTGGGGACCACGGCCCAGCAGCAACAGCTCTTCCGCCACGGTCAGTTCCATGGATCCAGCCTACGGCTCGGAGCATCGGATGCGACGGACCGGACACCATGCGCATCAGCGGTCGGTGTCAGTGGGCGGCGAAGTCCTGGGTCCAGTACGGTCCGCTGGAGCCGAGGTTGGCACCCACTCCGAGGTGGGTGAAGCGGCAGTTGAGGATGTTGTCCCGGTGCGGGGCATCGTTCATCCAGTCGGCGACGGCGCGGGCGGCGGTCGCGGGACCCCGGTCGATGTTCTCGCCCCACCGACTCCACGCATAGCCGGTGGCGGTGATCCGCGCGTCCGGCCCGACGCCCTCCGGGCTGTCGTGCTGGTAGTAGTCGCGTGCGGCCATGTCGTCGGAGTGGCCCTGAGCCGCGGTGTGCAGTCTCGCGTCGACGCGCACCGGTCGGCAGCCGTGGAGCGCCCGTTGGGCATTGACCAGTTCGGTCACCTGCTGTTCGAGGCTCGGCCGGGGGCGGACGGGCGGTTGCGGGGCGGGTGCGGCGGTGCTGGAGGGCGCTGCCGGTACGGCCGTCGTCGGAACGGCCGGGGCGGGGCTGGGCGCGGCGGATACAGGGGCCGTCGGGTGCCGCTCGGCCTCCGGTCCCGAGGGCGGCTGTCCTGGCGCCGCCCGCAGCACGGCTACGACGACCGCCCCCGTCACCAGCAGCGCGACCGCGACCACGGCCGCCGTACGGGGCCGCCGCGCGTGCGGCGGATTCCCGCCCGGGCCGGACGGTGCGGACGGTGTGGGCGGCGTCCCGTCCGCAGCAGGAGGTGAGGTGGCGGAGGCGTGTCCCGATACGCCGGCCGCGCCGAGGTGCGGGTCCGGCGGCGACGCGCAGGCGGGGGAGTGGACGAGCGGCACCAGGCTGAGGCGGGCGAGCAGTCCCTCGGCCGGCACCAGACCGGCCGCGTGTCCTGAGCAGGCGGGACAGGTACGGGCGTGCCGGGCGATGCGTTTGCGCCACAGGGCGGACGGCACCTGGTCCCACGGCGCGATGAGCGCCTCGAGCTCGGGGCAGCGCGGCACGGCTGCCAGCGCCCGCACCACGAGCCGGCCGGTTTCCAGCTGCTCCTTCATCCGCTGGACGCGGACCGCCGCATGCCGTGCGGGGACCCCGAGCCCGGCGGCCAGTTCGTCGCGGGTGATGACGTCCGCGGCCTCCAGCCACCACAGCGACAGCAGTTCCCGGTCGTCCGCGTCGAGCCAGCGGGTGGCTTCCGCCACCTCCCGGCGCTGCCCGGACAGGCCCAGCCGCCAGATCGTCAGGTCGGTGAAGTCGGCCGTCGGATCGGCGATCTCCCGCGCCTGGTCGAGCCCGGCGGACCGGGAGGTGCCGTCCACCGACCGCAGCCGGCGGACCTGGTTCATGGCGATGGCCACCAGCCAGGAGCGGAAGGACGCGGGATCGCGCAGGTTGGCGAGGGCGCTCAGCGCGCGCAGCATGGTTTCCTGCACGACGTCGTCCACGTCGGCATGTCCGTCCAGCGCCCGGCCCACGATGTTGTAGACCAACGGCAGATACGCAGCGACCAGCTGCTCGCGGGCCTCTTCGTCCCCGGCCCTGGCGGCCACCACCAGCGCGGCCCCGCATTCCCGCTCCACGCCTGCCCGCTCCCGTCCGCTCGTTCGTGCCGCTGCATTGATCCGCGCCGTATCGATCCGCTCGATCCGCATCGCGGGGCCTCAGGAAGCCGAGGAGAAGTCCTGGGTCCACCAGGGACCGTTCGAACTGAGGTTGATGCCGACGCCGATCTCCTTGAAGGCGCAGTTGAGGATGTTGTCACGGTGCCCGGGGCTCTTCATCCAGCCGTCCATCGCGGTTTGGGCGTCCTTGGGGCTCTTGTAGATGTTTTCGCCCCAGGTGCTCCAGTGGTAGCCGGCCGACGTCATGCGTTCGCCGGGTCCGACGCCCTCGGGGGTGTCGTGCTGGTAGTAGTCGCGGGCGGCCATGTCGTCGGAGTGCCCCTGCGCCGCGGCCTGCAGCTTCGCGTTGACGGTGACGGGGGCGCAGCCCTTCTTGGCGCGTTCGGTGTTGACCATCTCCACGACGTGTTGCGCGTACCGGGCAGTCGTCGCGCCGCCGGACCGGGTGAGGGCGGAGGGGGCTTTGGGAGCGCTGTCCGGGCCCGTGCCGCCGGCGCCCGTGCTGGTGCGCGGAGTGGTGGCGGCCGGGCTGGTACCGGGCTGTCCCCCGGGGGCGGTCGCGGTCGGAGAAGCACTGCGCGAAGGGGCGGCCGGGACCGCGGACGCCGTGGACGCCGAGGCGGAAGCGGGCGTTTCGGCGGAGTTCGGTGCGGCGGGTACAGGCAGGGCATCGGCGGCCGAACGGTTCTCGTCGGTCCGGTCCGTCACCGACCGGACCATGCCGTATCCGCCGCCCGCGACGACTATCAACGCGGCCGCGCCGCCCACCGTCGCGGCCCAGCGCGAGCGACGCCCCCGATGCAGCCCGCTCCGCCCGCTGTGCCGGCCGGCGCTGCGGCCCCGGTCGGCGGCCGAGTGCGCGACCCGGCCGTCCTGGTGCTGTCGGGGCTGGGGCCCGCTCGCGCCGGGCTCCGGGGTGGACGTCTGGGGCTGGGTGTCACGGTTCACGCGGGTTCGCTTTCGGTGCGGGGTCTGCTGAGTGCGGTCCAACACTCAGGAGATCCGGCAGCCGGACGCGGATAACAGAAAACCGCGCACGAATCCGCGGGGGAGCTCTCGGTGCGCCGGTCACGTCACTGGTTGGCGGTGGCGCGGTAGCGCAGGCCGTCCATCAGCAGGTCGAGCAGCCGGCGGGCCAGTTCGCGCTGCGCGGGCTCCCCGGCGGCGAGGGACACTCCGCTCAGGCTCACGAGTACATCGCCGGGCTCGATGTCCCAGCGCACGGTGCTGGCGGCGGCGCCCGCGCGCAGCAGCGTGGTGATCGCGGCGACCAGCTGGTCGCGGCTGTGCGCGAAGGGGTTGCCGCCCGAGGCGATGAGCGCTCGCGCGAACGCGCCTACGAGCCGTGGGCCGCGTACGGGCAGTCCAAGACGGCCGACGTCCTGTTCGGCGTCGAGGCGACGAAGCGCTGGTCGGGCGACGGCATCACCGTCAACGCGCTGATGCCCGGTGCGATCAGGACCAACCTGCAGCGTCACATCTCCATGGAGGAGCTCGACCGCCTGAGCGCCCAGGGCGGTGGCGGCGGCCAGTGGAAGACGCCCGAGCAGGGCGCTGCCACCTCCGTGCTGGTCGCGACGTCACCCCTCCTCGAGGGCATCGGCGGCCGGTACTTCGAGGACTGCAACGAAGCGGCTCCGAACCAGCCCGGCACCCGGCAGGGTGTCGCCCCGTACGCACTCGACCCCGAAGCGGCAGAGCGACTGTGGCGGGTGTCGGTCGAGACGCTCTCCTCGTAAGGGCACGCGGAGGGCGGTGCCGCAGCGCCGCTGGCGGAGACCCTGATGGGCGACAGCCGGCCGGACGCCTGCCGCCCGGCGGGTCACCCTCCCCGGACCCGCAGATCCTCCCCGCGTGCCGGCCGCACCGCGCTTCTGCGGTGCCGGCCGGTCCCGCGCAGAATGCCGTTGTCCGAGGGCGGGGCCGACCGCTGTCCCGGGGTGGAAGGCGCCTGCGGCCACGGAGCCACCGGGTTGCCCACCCAGCGGGATCCCGCCGGTACGCCCTCGCCGCGCATGACGAGGGAGGATGCGCCGACGCAGGCTCCGGCGCCGAGGACGGAGCCGGGAAGCACGATGGAGTGCGGGCCGAGGGTGGCGCCCTCCCCGACGTGGACCGTATCCAGGCGCATCAGCCGGTCGTGGAACAGGTGCGTTTGCAGCACGCACCCGCGGTTGACGCTGGCCCCGTCGTCCAGGTGCACCAGATCCGCCTCGGGCAGCCAGTGGCTCTCGCACCACACACCGCGGCCGATGTGCGCGCCCAGGCTGCGCAGCCAGATGTTCATGAACGGCGTGCCGGTCAGGGTCGTGCCGAGCCACGGCATGGCCAGCTCTTCCACGAAGTTGTCGTACAACTCGTTGCGCCAGACGAACGAGGACCACAACGGGTGCTCGCCCGTGCGGAAGCGGCCCACCAGAATCCACTTGGCCGCCGTCGTGATGAGACAGGCGACGACGCCCGCGCCCACGGCTACCAGTCCTCCAACGGCGGCCCCGGCCAGCAGGCCGTCCGCGGCGAAGACGGCCTGCAGCGCGGCGAAGGTCGCGGCCGCCAGCAGTGCGGCGCACAACACCGGGACGGCGCGGCACAGTTCCACCGCCGCGCGGGCCAGGACCAGCCGCCGCGGCGGGTCGTAGGTGCGGCTGGGATCCGCCGGGTCCGCGACGCGGGGCAGGGCGAAGCCGGGCCGCCCGGTCCAGGAGGAACCGGGTTCGGCGTGTGCGGGGGCATCGGACAGCACCCCGATGAGGGTGTTGTCAGGCAGCTCACGGCCCGCGCCGACGATGCCGGAGTTCCCGACGAAGGCCCGGCGTCCGACCCGCGCGGCGCCGAGCCGCAGCCAGCCCCCGCGGATCTCGAACGGGGCGATGAGCGAGTCGTCCGCCAGGAACGCGCCGTCGTCGGCGCGCATCAGGCCGGGCAGCGCGAGCACGGTGGACGCCTCGACCTGGCGGCCCATCCGGGCCCCGAGCAGACGCAGCCAGACCGGAGTGAACAGGCTCGCGTAGAAGGGGAAGAGCGAGCCGCGCGCCGTGTTCATCAGACCCATCACGACCCAGGTGCACCAGGCGACGCCGCCGTGCGCGGGGTGGTGCCCGGGCTTGACGGGGATGCTGAACAGCCGGACGAGGACGACGATGAGCCCCGCGTAACAGGCCACGCTCACCAGCACGAGCAGCGGGGTCATCCCCAGCAGCCACATCAGGACCCCGGTGAGCGTCCGCTCGCCGCGGATCGCCTCGTACGTCATCCACATGGCCGGCGCCCCGGAGATCAGCGGCAGCAGGCTGAAGACCGGCAGGGTGAGCGCGTAGGCGAGATCCCAGCGGTGCGAGCGGCGGTGGTCGGGCCGTGGCCAGCCGTCTCCGGCCGGCGGGGCGCCGGTGACAGGGCGGGCGGGGGAGCCGTGCCACTGCTGCTGTCTCGGAACCGTGCCGAGTACGCAACTGCCGGGGGCGATGTCGGCGCCGTCGCCGATCCGGGCGCCGGGCATGAGCGTGCTGCGGGTGCCGACGCGGGCGCCGGCCCCCACCTCGATACCGCCCAGGTGCAGGACGTCCCCGTCCAGCCACCACCCGGCCACGTCGGCCTCCGGCTCTACGGAGCACCCGCTGCCGAACCGGGCCATACCCGTCACCGGCGGCGCGGTGTGCAGATCCACATTCCGCCCGACACGGCAGCCCAGCGCGCGGGCGTAGTGACGTGCCCAGGGAGTGCCGAGCAGCGAGGCGATATTGAACATGGCCACCGTCCGCTCCGCCGCCCACAGCCGCAGATGAACCGAGCCGCCGCGCGGGTAGGAACCCGGACGCATGCCGGCGGTGAGAAGCCGGGCCGAGGCTGAGCCGATGGCCAGCCGCCCGGCGGCGCTGGACAGCGCCAGCCAGCCGCCCAGGATCAGCCACCAGGAGGTGTGCGGTGCCCAGGGCAGCGGCCCGATCACGTTGTCGGCCGCGGCGAGCCCGAGCATCCAGCGCAGACCGCCGACCGCGTACAGCACGGCCAGCACCAGCGCTTGGACCGCCCCGGCCCGGCGCGGGGTGGGCCGTACCCGCCGTACCTCGCGCGGTCCGCCGCCGAGCTCGTCGAGGCGGGTGGCGAGGTCGAGCAGACGGGGACGGCCGTAGATCTCCGTCACGGAGACCCCGGGGTAGCGCTCGCGCAGCACCGAGACGAGTTTGGCGGCCGCCAGGCTGGTGCCGCCCAGCGCGAAGAAGTCGCTGTTCCCGGTGACGGGCAGGCCGAGTGCTTCCTGCCACTTCGCGGCGAGCCAGGACGCTGTCGCCCCGAGCGGGACGCCGTCGTCCGCCGGGCACGCGCCCATTCCCGCGGCCGTTGGCAGCGGCCAGGGCAGGGCGTTGCGGTCGACCTTGCCGGAGGTGCGGGTCGGCAGCTCGTCCACCACGGCCAGAGCGGGGACCAGGGGCGCCGGCAACCGTTCCGACAGCAGACCGCGCGCCGCACCGGAGTCGAATCGCTGACCCGGCTGTTCCCGAGGACTCCGTGGGCTCTGCGGACTCGGTTCCGGCGGGTCCAGTACCAGGTAGCCGACCAGTACCTGTCCGCCCGCCGCGGTGTCCCGTACGGCCGCCGCGGCGGCGCGCACGCCGGGCAGTGCCTGCAGCGCCGCGTCGATCTCGCCGAGTTCGACCCGGCGGCCCGCCACCTTCACCTGCTCGTCGCCGCGCCCGACGAAGACCAGGCCCTCGGGCTCGGCACGGACCAGATCGCCGCTGCGGTAGACACGCGGGCTGCGCAGCCACGGGCACGGGCGGAACTTCTCGGCGTCCTTGCCGGGATCGAGATACCGGGCGGCGCCGACGCCGCCGATCAGCAGTTCACCCGTTTCGTACCACGCGACGGGCTTGCCCTCACCGTCGACGACGGCGATCTCCCAGCCGTCCAGCGGTGTACCGATCCGGACCGGCTGCCCCGGTGTCAGCAGCGCGGCGCAGGCCACCACGGTGGTCTCCGTGGGGCCGTAGGTGTTCCACAGCTCGCGGTACGGAGCGGCCAGCCGTTCCACGAGTTCGGCCGGGCAGGCCTCGCCGCCCAGGATCAGCAGCCGTACCCGGGTCAGGGATTCCACCGGCCACAGCGCTACCAGCGTCGGCACGGTGGAGACCACGGTGATGCCGCGTTCGACCAGCCAAGGCCCCAGATCGCTGCCGGCCCGCACCAGCGACCGGGGGGCCGGCACGAGGCATGCCCCGTGCCGCCACGCCAGCCACATCTCCTCGCACGAGGCGTCGAACGCGACGGACAGTCCGGCCAGCACCCGGTCGCCAGGACCCAGCGGCGCACCCCGCAGGAAGATCCGCGCCTCGGCATCGACGAACGCGGCCGCGGAGCGGTGGCTGACCGCCACGCCCTTGGGGCGGCCGGTGGTGCCGGAGGTGAAGATGATCCAGGCATCGTCATCGGGGCCGGGACGGCCCGGACGCCCGCCGGGCCGCTGCTGAGGGCGTGGCAGGATCACGCGGTCGGCGCCGATCACCGCGCACACCGCGGCGTCGGCCCAGATCAGCTCCGCCCGCTCGTCCGGATCGTCGGCGTCCACCGGTACGTATGCCGCACCGGTCCGCAGCACCGCCAGGATCGCCAGATACAGGTCCGCGGTCCCCGACGGCACCCGCACACCCACCCGGTCGCCCCTGCCGATCCCCGCCGCGGCCAGCCGGTCGGCCAGTTCCGCGACGCGGGCCGTCAGGGTGCGGTAGTCGAGCACGGCCGGACCGGCGCCGGGTCGCGCGTCCGTGCCCGCGTCGAGGGCGGGAGCGTCGGGACATGCCTGTGCGGAGGCCTCCAGCACATCGATCAGGGTCCTGGCCGGAGCCGCCCCGGCGACCGGCCACACTGCCCCGGCCGCGAATCCTGGGGCGCGCTCACCGAACTCGCCCGCCGAGTACCGTACTGAGGCTTCGCCATGTCGTTCTGGTGCTTTCACTTACCGTGCTCTCGCAGTGCGGCTCAGATGTCGGTGTACGGCGTCCGGTCCCGGCGCCACAGGTGTAGACGGCCCTCGTAGCTCATTCGTTAGCAGGTATAACGCAAAAAACGGATAAAGTCCGGGGCGGCCCTGGAGGGATGGATACCAGGACGAAGGGTCTCTGACCTGGGAAGACACTGCTGGTGGATCCGTTCTCTCTCCGTATCCCACGCAGAGAAACTTCTTATATGCACCCAAATGACATGTGCTGGCAAGGCGGCCGACACCGTCGACGACCGCGCGAATGACTGCGTGGACGACTTCGTGGACGCCCGCACCTGGGACAACGCACAGGGACCATTCGAGTTATGGCTCGTATGTATTTCACCCCATCGAGTGATCATGTGCGATCGGGCCCGGCGGCCAGGGGTTCCCGCGCGCTGCGCCGTCACGGACCGGGCCGGGGATGAGTGGCGGCACGTCCTTTAGGATGCGAAGGCATGACGTTCACCCACCGCCCGAGCGGTGTGCCCGAGCGGTGTGCCCGAGTGGCCCATTCTTGATGGGGTGGAAGAGAAGTGGTCTCAGCGGTGGGGTGAGTCGGGCGTATACGTATTCGACCGCTCCAAGACGCGCGAGCAGGTGTTCTCCATCGACAGCTACTCGCTTGTGGACGCCGATGTGCGCGGCCGGACGTATCGGTGTCGTGGAGCAGCGGGAGAGCGCCGGACCGCTGGAGGTACGTGTCGGTCTGTGACGGCTGGGCCGGGGCTCCCGTGCGGCGTGTCGGCCAGGGGGCGCCGACACGCCGCACGGGGGACGTCAGTTGTTGCCCGCCTGGCGGCGGCGCAGCATCACGACGCCGCCGGCCGCGACGCCGAGCAGTGCGATGCCGCCCACGATCTGGCCGGTGTTCACACCGCCGACGGAGCCGCCCAGACCGGTCTGGGCGCCCTTGGTCGCCGTGCCGCCCACCGTGAACTGGAAGGTGCTGGTGCCGCCACCGGGACAGGCCACGTTGATCATGTACGTGCCGGGCTTGACGGTGGGCTTGACTGTTCCGGTACCGGCGTAGATGCCCGCAGAGCCGGTTGACAGCTCCACCTTGCCGGTGAGAGCTTCCGACGTGGCCGAGGCCGAGGGCGCGGTGCAGCCGCCCTTGACGGAGATGACGACGGAGGCGCCGGCCACGGCCGGACTCGGCGTGACGCTCAGGGTCGGCTGCTCGTCGGCGAACGCGGCGCTTGCGCCGGCTCCGATGGCGACTGTGGCGAGGGCGGTCGTGGCCAGGACGGTGGCTATGCGGTGCATTGGCGAATCTCCGTTCACCGGCACGGGGTGCGCACTGTATGTACGCGATCGACTCCATGCCGTGAGATTCATACAAGGCGGATACAGCGCCGAGTGCGCATCCCCACCGATGCCTGAGTGTCCCTCAGACGCGGCACCGGCCGGTGCCCGCGACGTAATTCGGAGGTCGCAGGGGTGCCGAAGTCAACTGGTCCGAATATCTGACGCACCGCCGAATGAGTGGGCCGGCCCCCGTCCCCTGTCGCACAGCGCTCGTCCGGACCAGCGCCGTCGCTTAACCACACGGTGGGCGGACGGACAAGTCTTCCGACTGAAATTCACCCTCAGGACTGAACCGCCGGGTGGCTGCACGTTTCTGCTCTTCCGGCGCTCCCTAGAGTGGAGAGACGTCGCCCGGGGCCCCGGTGGCAGTCCGTAGGACTGAGTGCTCCCGACGCTTCGGGAGCCTGTTGGACAGGGGACTGGGCATGAAGGACGACACTCCGCCGGCTGCGGCGAGCCAGGTACCCGTCCGGTTGCGAGCAGCGCCGGTGATACGCCGTCCCGCGTGCACCTATACGCGGGACGGCTTCACCGTGGTGGAGCTGCGGGGGGAGATCGACCTTGCCACGCTCCCGGAGGCCGGCGCGCAGCTGTCCGCCGGGGCGGAGCACGCGGGCGCCCGGGTGATCGTGGACCTGCGGCCGGCCAGGTTCTTCGACTGCGCCACCCTGACCCTGCTCGTCCGGACCCGCAGGCTGCTCCTGGAAGGCGATGGCTGGATGGGCCTGGTCTGTGTCCATCCATGGCACCTGCGGGTGCTGCGGCTGGCCGGGCTCACGACGACCCTGCGCCCTGTGGCGACGGTGGAGGAGGCCTGCGCCGACGCACCGCGGAGACGAGCGGGCTGACACCGCCCGCGAGGCGGGCCCGATCCCCGCGACGGCGGGCACCCGCTGTGTCCGCGATCGCGCATACTGAAAGAACCTGTAAGTCAGCTGGTCTGAATCCCTGGTCAGGTCCGGACCCCGCCAGTCTTGAGATCCGTCTCGCTGATGCCGTCCACGGCAAGGAGACGATCATGGCTGAGCAGACAGCCGCGCCCGGTGTCCAGTCCCCGGCGCGGGGAAGCGACTACGCGGAGCTCATGCGGCAAGTGCGGCGGGCGGGCCTGCTGGAGCGACGGGCGGCCTACTACGCCGTCAAGATCGGTGTGACGGCGGCGATGCTCGCCGGCGGGATCGCCGCCTTCGTCACGGTGGGTGATTCGTGGTGGCAACTGGCCACGGCGGCGTATCTGGCCGCGGTATTCACCCAGCTCGGGTTCGTCGCCCATGACGCCGGGCACCAGCAGATCTTCCGGCGCAGGCCCGCCAACGCGCTGGTGGGCCTCACCCTCGGCAACCTCTTCATCGGCATCAGCTACGGCTGGTGGGTGACCAAGCACAATCTCCACCACGCGCACCCCAATGAGATCGCCCGCGACCCCGATGTGGCCGCGGGCGCCATCGTGTTCAGTACCGAGGAGGCCCGTGTGCTGCGCGGTCCGGCGCGGATACTGGCCCGCTGGCAGGCCTGGCTGTTCTTCCCGCTGCTGACGCTCGAAGGCGCCAACCTGCACGTCCAGAGTGTCGGGGCGCTGCTCCGCCGCCGTGGCAGGAGCGGGCTCATGGAGCTGGGACTGCTTGCCCTGCATGCCGGCGGATTCCTGGCCGTGGTGCTGCTCGTCCTGCCGCCGGTGAAGGCTCTGGCGTTCGTCGCCGTGCAGCAGGGACTGTTCGGCCTCTATCTGGGCTGCGCGTTCGCCCCGAACCACAAGGGCATGCCGATGCCCGAGGACGGCGGCACGGACTACCTGCGCCGGCAGGTCCTGACCGCGCGCAACATTCGCGGCGGCCGGTTCACGGACTGGGTGCTCGGCGGTCTGAACTACCAGATCGAGCACCATCTGTTTCCCAGCATGCCCAGGCCCAACCTCTCCCACGTGCAGCCGCTGGTACGGGACTTCTGCGTCCGGCACGGCATCGACTACCTGCAGTGCGGCGCCGTGGACTCCTACCGTCAGGCGCTGCGCCACCTCAGGGCCGTCGGCAGTGCCACCTTCCCCACTCCGGCGCCGGTCCGATGAGCGTCCCTGCCTTCGCGCGGGCGGATGCGCTCAGCCGCAGGTGAGGTTGGCGTAGTCGAACGACGCGGTGAACGGCGCCTTCTGGGGATCGCCCTTGGGCGGCTGGGCGCGGTTGAGCACGGAGAGGCCGGCCGAGATGCTCGCCGGAGCCGGGTTGCCCGACGAGCCCGGCGTCGGGGCCTGTCCCAGCTGCTGCCAGTCGGCCGTGGCGCTCTCCCGCCAGGACGCGGTCACCGTCCCCCCGGTGCGCTTCAGCCGCAGCTGGACCGTCGTGGCGTCCGTCCTGACGAGCTTCCTGCCTTTGGCTTCGGCGGTGGTGAACGCGTAGTCCACCTGGATGTACTTCCCGTCGTCCCGGTAGTACTCGAAGGTGATGCCGCCGGTGTCGCCGTAGGCGCGCTCCAGCCGGATGTAGCCGTAGTTGTCCGCCCCGATCACCAGCCCGGCCCCCTGGTAGCTGAAGCGGGGGTTTTCGGTCACTTCGGTCTCGGCGGTGAAGTCCCCGGTCATCGTCCGGTAGTAGATGGGCGCGGTCGTGCCGACGGCGGCGATGTCCGCGCGCAGGTCGGCGCAGTCGGGGGTGGTGACGTTGAACTTCCCGCCGGAAAGGGATGCGGTCGCCTTGTCCGTGTACAGCTGGTGCCAGCCCTCAGCAGGGGTGGTGGAGTCGAAGGGATCGTTGATCCCTCCGCAGGACAGCGACGTGGCACCCGGTACAGCAGCGCGGGGGTGGGCCCGGTGCCGAACGGGGACCGGCCGGTGGCGGCGAAGACAAGCACCGCGCCGAGCGCGAAGATATCCGTGGCGAAGGTGACCGCACCCCCGGTGACCTGCTCGGGCGACATGAATCCCGGAGAGCCGATGGCCGAACCGGCCATCGTCAGCACGGTGTTCTCGAGCGCCTTGGCGATCCCGAAGTCGATCACCTTGGGCCCGTCCACGGCGAGCAGCACGTTGGACGGTTTGAGGTCCCGGTGGACCAGCCCCGCACGATGGATGGCGACCAGCGCCTCGGCGAGCCCGGCGACGAGCATGCGCACGGAGTCCTCGGGCAGCGGGCCGAACTCGGCCACGGCACTGGTGAGGGACGGCCCGGGGACGTAACCGGTGGCCAGCCATGGGGGGTCCGCGTTCGGATCGGCATCGATGACGGGCGCGGTGAACACCCCGCTGACCCGTTTCGCCGCCTCGACCTCGCGCGCGAACCGGATGCGGAACTCGGGGTCGCGGGCCAGATCGGCCCGCACCACCTTGACCGCGACGGACCGCCCGCCCGGCGAACGCGCCAGATAGACCAGTCCCATGCCACCCGCGCCGAGCCGTGCGCTGATCCGGTACTGCGCCACCTGCCGCGGATCCCCGGGCCCCAGTTGCTCCACCGTGATGCACCCCCTCCGGAGCCCGTTCCCGCCAGGCGCCGCTGCTCCACCGCCGGGACCCACCCGGCACACGCTCAGAGTAGGGCCGGCCGCCCCGGGCCGGGGGCTGTCTCGCAGTTGCGACAGGCCCTAGCTCCGCCGGTGCGGGTATTGGGGTTCGGGAGCGTGTCCGGGCAAGGACCTGCCAGCCGGCGTCCTGGCCGTCGGCAACCCGGCCCGGATCATTCGCAGACTCGACCCGTAGACCCCGTAGACCCCGCAGACCCGTCGGACCGTGATCGCGCGGCGCGCCCCGACCCGTCGGCGGGGGCTTGACTTGGAGCGCGCTCCAAGATGCAGACTCCCGCTCAACGCCCGGATCTGACGGGCTGTACGAGGGGAATCCATATGCGGTACCGCACGATCGGCAAGGACGCGAAGACACGCCGCGAGGTGAGTGTGCTGAGTCTGGGAGCCATGCTGTTCGGCACGACCACCGACGAGCCGACGTCGTTCGGGATCCTCGACCGGTACGTCGAGGCCGGCGGAACCTTCATCGACACCTCCAACAATTACGCGTTCTGGGTCAACGGCAGTCAGGGCGGAGAGAGCGAGGCGCTGCTCGGCCGCTGGCGCCGCAGCCGTGGTGTCGGGGACGAGATCACCATCGCCACCAAGCTCGGGGGCCGCCCGCTCGCCCCCAGCACCGGCTTCTCCCTCAACATCGAGGGGCTGTCGGCCAAGACGATCCGGGAGTCCGCGGAGCGCAGCCGGGAACGGCTCGGCGTGGAGAAGCTGGACCTGCTGTACGCGCACACCCAGGACATGGCGGTGCCGCTGCAGGAGACCGTGGAGAGTTTCGCCGAGCTGGTCGCCGAAGGCACCGTCGGCCTGCTGGGAGTGAGCAACCACTGGGCGTGGCGGGTGGAACGGGCCCGGAGCCTGGCCACGGCGGCCGGTCTGCCCGGCTATGAAGTCCTGCAGTACCACCACAGCTATCTGCGACAGCGCACCGACATGCCGAGCCTGCGCTCACCCGACGGCCAGGAGGGCGTGCTCAGCGGGGACATGCTCAGCTACCTGCGGGACGACCCCGGGCTCGCGCTGGTCGCGTACTCGCCGCTGCTGGCCGGCGGTTACGTCCGCCAGGACAAGCCGCTGGGCGCCGAGTTCGACCACTCGGGCACGCCGGTCCGGCTGGCGGCGCTGCGGGAGGTGGCCAAGGAGACCGGTGCGACCGTCAACCAGGTCGTGCTGGCCTGGCTGATCGGAGCCGAGGTTCCGGTGATTCCGCTGGTCGGCGCCTCCTCGGTGGCGCAGCTGGACGAGAGTCTGGCCGCGGTAGACCTGCAGCTGACGGCGGCGCAACGCGCGAGGCTGGACGCGGCGCGGTAGGCAGTACGTCACCTTTGCCGGGCGCTCGCGAGGGCGGGCACCCGGCCGCGCGCCCGGCCCGGTGCGGTGAGTTCACTGTGGCGGAACAGTGCATTTCCGCTCCGGCGGGCGACTGGCAGAGTGAGGGGATGGACTACGTCCCCCATTTCCATCGCGAGATCCTGTCGTTCGACGCCGCGGTCCGCCGGGCGGCCGGCGCCGACGAGGCGCCTTTGGTGCCGTCCTGCCCCAACTGGTCGGTGACCGACCTCATCGGGCATCTGGGTGTGGTGCACCGATACGTGGCCCGCATCATCAGGGAACGCCTTGTGGAGCGGCCGGACATCACCGACCTCACCTTCATCGACCTCCCCGCGGAGCACAAGGGCTGGCCGACGCCGGAGAACACGCCACCGAATCGTGGACCCGTGCCGGACGGCCTGGTCGACTGGTTCGCGGACGGCGCCTCCGCGCTGGAGTCACTGTTCGAGAGCGGCGGTCCCAGTGAGCCGGTGTGGACCTGGTCGCAGGAGCACACCATCGGGTTCTGGCTGCGGATGCAGACCATCGAGGCGGCCGTGCATCGCTGGGACGCCGAGAACGCGACCGGAGCGGCCCAGCCGGCCGAGGCCGAGCTCGCGGCGGACGCCGTCAGCCAGACGTTCGAGGTCATGGCACCGGCCCGGCGAGCCTGGAACCAGGCTCCGCCCGGATCCGGGGAGCGGTTCGGGTTCCGGCAGACCGACGGCACGGGAAAATGGACGGTGCGCTTCGCGGGCGACGGCGTCCAGCTCACCGAGGCCGGCGGACCCTGCGACGTCGAGGCGGCCGGTACGGCGTCTGACCTGATGCTGTTCCTCTGGCAGCGGCTCCCCGCGGACCGGCTCGACGAGGTGAAGGGCGACCGGAGGATGCTCGACCACTACTTCACCCTGGTGCCGCCTGTGTGACCGTGCGGGGGCGCGGCCCGGCCCGGAGTGCCGTCGGTCCGGACGGGGGCGGCGCGGGCAGCCGCCGATTACCGCTGCGGCCCTTACCTTCGGCAGGATGCGGACATGACCGAAATCCTTACCCCCCGCCTCATCCTCCGCCGCTGGCATGACGACGACCTCGCGGCCATGGCCGACATCAACGCCGATCCGCAGGTGATGCGCTGGATCGGCGACGGCTCGGTCCGCGACCTGGAAAGGACGGCGGAGGACATCGAGCGGTGGGAGGAGGAGTGGGACGAGGAGGGCTTCGGGCTCTTCGCCGTCGAGCTGCTGGCCTCGGGCGAACTGGCCGGCTTCACGGGTCTGTCCGTGCCCGATTTCCTGCCGGAGGTACTGCCCGCCGTGGAGATCGGCTGGCGGCTCGGCCAGCAGTTCTGGGGCCAGGGCTACGCGTCAGAAGCCGCCCACGCCACCTTGGAGTTCGCGCTCCAGGACCGCGGCCTCGACCGCGTCATCAGCATCTGCCAGGTGGGCAATGACGCCTCCGAGAACGTGATGCGCAAGCTCGGCATGGTCCCGGAACGCGAAACGGCCCACCCGGTGTACGGCCTTCCGCTGCGCGTGCACAGCATCGATCTCACCGAATACCACGGGTGATGTGAGCCGAGCGGGCCGCCCTTGCCCGCTCCGGTTCTCCATCAAGCGGCCGTCGCGTACACCCGGGGCCGGGGAGCGGGTATGGGTGGCTCTTCGTAGGCCGCCCACGCCGGATGGGCGGCGATGCCGGCGCGTAGTTCCCGTTCCCGGTCGAGCAGGGCTTCGACCGCGACGTGGTCGGCCTCGCTCCAGCCGGTACCGGCGGGATGGATGGTGCCGTGCTGGTCGGTCCAGGCCGTGACAGGGACGGCGTAGCGGGGAAGCCTCGCGTAGAGGGCGTGCAGCTCGCGGCTGGTCCGGTGGAGGGCGAGCTGGGCCCATCCGGCTACGGTGGACGGGTGCAGCATCACGTGATCGTCTTCGCCTTCGACGGGGTTCGGCTGATGGACGTCGCCGCCCCCTGGAGGTCTTCGCCACCGCCGCGCGTGACACGGGCGCCTACGCCGTGCGGGTGTGCACCCCCGGCGGCCGGGACGTCACCACGTCCACCGGCCTGCGGATCGCGGATCGCGGCGGACGTTCCCGTCGAACGGGTGGACCGGGCGGACACCCTCGTCGTTCCCGGCCCCGCCGACCTCGACGCCTTCAGGAAAGAGCCCGCCCTCATCGACCAGGTGGCCCGGCTGGCCGCGACGGCACAGCGGGTGGCAGCGGTGTGCACCGGCGCGTTCGCCCTCGCCGCGGCGGGCCTGCTGCGCGGGCGCAGGGCGACGACCCACTGGGAACACGCGGCGGAACTCGCCCGCCTCCACCCCGACATCCAGGTCACGCCGGACGCCATCTACGTCCAGGACGGACCCGTGCTCACCTCGGCCGGGGTGACGGCGGGCATCGATGTCTGCCTGGCGCTGGTGGAACAGGACCTCGGGCCGGAAGCGGCCCGCCGGGTCGCCCGCGACCTGGTGGTGTTCCTGCAACGGCCGGGCGGCCAGTCCCAGTTCTCCGCCGCCTCCCGCACGACGGCCACGCGACACCCGGTGCTGCGCCCGCTGCTGGACGCCATCGCTGCCGACCCGGCCTCGGACCACAGCCCGCAGGCCCTGGCCGGGCACGCCGGTGCCAGCCCCCGTCACCTGTCGCGGCTCTTCCGGGACCAGACCGGCAGCACGCCGGCCGCCTATGTGGAGACCATGCGGCTGGAGGCTGCCCGGATCCTGCTGGAACACGGCGAGAGCGTCACCTCCGCCGCCCGGCGCAGCGGTCTGGGCAGTGACGAGACGCTGCGCAGGACCTTTGCGCGGCACCTGGGCACCACCCCCTCCGCCTACGCCGCGCGCTTCCGCACCACCCGCACCGCACCGCCCTCCACCCGCACCGCAACGCCCTAGCCGGCCCCAACGGCATTGTCAGACCTCCCCAGTAGCGCCAGGAGACCAGTCCGTGAACCGGCGGGCGGCATGCGGCTGAGGAAGACCACGATGGGAAACATGATCACGGTCGACCGGCAGGGCCTGGGCCGGTCACTGACCCAGTGGGGCGACGTTTACGGGGCGTCCTATCAGCGCGACTTCGCGTCCCTCGCGCGGTCCCACCGCGGGCGGCCCGTCGCCGAGATACTTCCCCTGCTCGGCCGGGCGGCCGACAGCGCGCGGCTGGTCTTCGCCGCGGCCGACCTGGCCGAGCAGGCCGAAGCGATCAGCGCGGGCACTCCGTATGAACTGCACATCGCGTGATGTAAGCAGGAGAGAGGCGAAGGCGCTGGCCACGACGGATGGTTGAACCGCTGGAGCACAGCGGCGGAGAGCGGGTCCGGGGCCGCCGGACCTGCCGCTGAAGGCGTTGCCGCGGCGGGGGCGGGCGTGCCGGGTCGCGCTGACACACCGCTGTGTCGTCAACTTCGGCGGCAGCACCGGCGGGTGTGTACGTTGGCTCAGTCCAGACGACTCCTTTCGCTCCGAGAACCGGCGCATCGGCGCCGTGCGCGACCGGGGCAGCCAGACAACAGCGCAGCAGCTCTCAACGCCAGGAGAATCCGCATGACGACCGTTGAGGACCACGAGCAGACGCTGGCGGAGGCCGGTACCCGACCGGAGCGGGACTCGCTGTCGTACGCGGAGCGCAAGCAGCGGATACGGCGCCGGCTGGAGCGGCTGATCGGCATCGCGGCGACCGAGAACAACGCCCTCCTGCCGCTGCGCAACGGTGACGAGATCTTCGCGGCGATGCTGGGCAGCATCCGGACGGCGCAGTACACGGTCGACATGATGACGTTCGTCTACTGGCGCGGTGCGATCGCCCGCGAGTTCGCGGGCGCACTCGCCGACCGCGCCCGCGAAGGCGTACGGGTCCGGCTGTTGCTGGACGGTTTCGGCAGCCGGCTCATCGAGCAGGACCTGCTGGATCAGATGGAGCAGGCCGGGGTGCAGGTGGCGTGGTTCCGCAAGCCGCTGTGGCTCTCCCCGTTGAAGCAGAACCACCGATGTCACCGCAAAGTGCTGGTCGTCGATGAGACGACCGGGTACACCGGCGGTGTGGGGATCGCCGAGGAGTGGTGCGGCGACGCACGCGATGAGAAGGAGTGGCGGGACACCCATGTGCAGGTCCGCGGCCCGGCGGTGGACGGCATCGCGGCGGCGTTCGCCCAGAACTGGGCCGAGTGCCATGCCGACCTCTTCGACGACCGCGACCGCTTTGTCGAGCATTCCCCGCAGGGCGACGCGATCGTCCAGGTGGTGCGCGGCTCGGCCAGTTTCGGCTGGCAGGACATGCAGACGCTGATCCGCGTGGTCATCGAGTCGGCTCAGGAGCGCCTGCGGCTGGCCACCGCCTACTTCGCACCCGACGCCTACTTCATCCATCTGCTGTGTGAGGCGGCCCGGCGTGGGGTGGAGGTGGAGATCCTGCTGCCCGGTCCCCACACCGACAAGCGGGTGTGCCAGCTGGCGGGCCAGAATTTCTATGAGGAGTTGGTCGCGTGCGGGGTGAAGATCTGGCAGTACCAGCCGACGATGATGCACGCCAAGGTGATCACCATCGACCACGTCGCCTCCCTCATCGGGTCCACCAACTTCAACCGCCGCTCACTGGACCACGACGAGGAGGTCATGCTGGCCGTTCTCGACGAGACGTTCACCGCCACCCTCGACGAACACTTCGAGCAGGACCGGGCCCTCAGCGAACTGATCGAGTCCGGTCCGTGGAACCGGCGCTCCTCCATGCAGCGGCTCCAGGAAGTGGCCGTCATCCCGATCCGGCGATTCCTGTAGAACCGTCCGGCACCGTCCGGCACCGTCCGGCACCGTCCGGACCGACTGGAACCGTCGGCGTGACTGGAATCCGTCGGCGTGACTACGCGGAGGCGTCCTGAACGCTGGGACCGGCCGGGGAGAGAAGGCTGACGGCCTCGCCGATCCCGGCCGCCAGGGTGATGACCTGGTCGGCGCCGGTGAGCTCAAGGGTGCGCAGGAGCTGCGGGCCGGGCGCGGTCAGAATCAGGGAGCCGCCGCGGTCGTCCAGGGTCTGCCGCAGGGTCAGCAGCAGCCCCAGTCCGCGCGAATCGCAGAAGGTGAGCTCGTCGCAGTCCAGGATCAGTTGCACCTGACCGGCGTCCAGCACCGCGGCCGTGGCATCGGCCAGCACGTGCTCGCTGTCCAGATCCAGTTCGCCGACGACCGCCACGATGGCGATCTCGTCATGACGGTGTATCCGTCGCGCCTGCAAGCGCGTCATGGAGCGCTCCCACTCGAAGATCGACTGCCCCGTAGCGCCATTCTGCCAGTGCGGTGCACCTCGGGTCAGGCGCTTCGCACACTTGTGCTCTCGCGTAACGGGCGACAGCAAGGGCCACGCGTCCCGCGGTGGCCGGAGCGCGCCCACCGGGTCAGGAAGGGGACCCGGCCGGACCAGCAGAACAGGCCCCGCGCGGAGGACTGGGTTGAAGTGGTGGTGAACATTCAGCCCCTTCCGAGGAGAAGTGATGATCACCACCGTGTGCGCCTGCGGCGACAACATCGGCGTCCCGAAGCACGCCGACGCCGGCGCTGCTGCCGACGGCGACTTCGGCGCAGAGCGGGACGACCAGTTCGGCTACCACGGCGACGACGCCGGCAGGCCCACGGACTGCCCGCTCAACGCGCCCGCGGAGTCCTCACTCCACGGAGGGAAGGCGCGGTAGCGGTGCCTGTGGGGACTCGGGCTGCGGCAGTGGCTGCTCGGTCCAGATGACCTTTCCGGCCGGGGTGTAACGGGTGCCCCACCGGTCGGCGAACTGGGCGACGAGGAACAGGCCGCGGCCGCCCTCGTCCATGCTCGCCGCCCGCCGCAGATGCGGTGAGGTGCTGCTGGCGTCCGAGACCTCGCAGATCAGCGACCGGTCGCGGAGCAGCCGCACCCTGATGGGTCCGGTCGCGTAGCGGATGGCGTTGGTGATCAGCTCGCTGAGGATCAGCTCGGTGGTGAACGCCATGTCGTCCAGATCCCACGCGGTCAGCTTCCGGGCCACGGCGGCGCGCACCCGCCCGACCTCCTCGGGTTCGGGTGGCACATCCCATTCGGCGACGTGCTCGCCGCGCAGCACCCGGGTGCTGGCGACGATCAGCGCGACGTCGTCCGACGGATGCTCGGGCAGCAGCGCTTCCAGCACCTCGGCACAGGTCTCCTCGGGTGTCCGGCCGGAGTGGGCCAGGGCGTGGCGCAGCATGTCCAGTCCCTCATCGATGTCCCGGGCACGGTCCTCGATGAGCCCGTCGGTGTACAGCACCAGCCGGGTGCCCTCGGGCAGCTGGAGTTCGGTTGTCTCGAAGGGCAGGCCGCCCAGGCCGAGGGGTGGACCGCCGGGCATGTCGGGGAAGTCCACGGAACCGTCCGGCCCGACGAGGGCGGGAGGCAGATGCCCGGCCCGGGCCATCGCGCAGCGCCGGGTGACGGGGTCGTAGATCGCGTACAGGCAGGTGGCTCCGGTGACGGTGGCCGCACCTTCGCCCTCGAGGATTTCGTCCTGGTCGATACGGGTGACCAGCTCGTCGAGGTGCCACAGGAGCTCATCGGGTGGCAGGTCCAGGTTCGAGAAATTGTGCACCGCTGTACGCAGCCGGCCCATCGTCGCGGCGGCATGCAGCCCGTGGCCGACGACATCGCCCACGACCAGCGCCACCCGGGCCCCGGGCATCGGGATGACGTCGAACCAGTCCCCGCCCACCCCCGCCTCCGCGGGCAGATAGCGGTAGGCGACGTCGAGCGCGTTCTGGGCGGGCAGGACGCGGGGCAGGAGGCTGCGCTGCAGCGTCACCGCCATGGAGTGCTCGCGGGCGAAGCGCCGCGCGTTGTCGATGCTCACCGCCGCGCGGGCGACCACCTCCTCGGCGACGGACAGATCCTCGTCCTCGAAGGGCTCCGGCTTCACCGAACGCCAGAAGGTCGCCATACCCATGACGACACCCCGCGCGGCCAGCGGGACGGTGATCATGGAGTGGATTCCGTAGTCCATGATCCTCCTGGCCCGTAGCTCCTCTTGTTTCTGCCACCCGCCGGCGGTGCGCAGATCCGCCCTGATGACGGACCGGCCGCTGGCGAAGCCCTCGGCCTGCGGCGTGGGGGAGGCGTAGTGGATCAGTTCACCGAGCGGATACAGGGGCGGGTCGTCACGGATGCCGCTGATCGCCGTGCGGCGCATGTCGGCGTCCGTGCCCTCCGGCTCCTCCCCGCCCAGTACGGCGTCCAGCAGGTCGACCGTGACGAAGTCGGCGAATCGGGGGACCGCGAACTCCGCCAGTTCCTCGGCGGTCCGTACGACGTCAAGCGTGGTGCCGATCCGCACGGCGGCGTCGTACAGCAGCTGCAGCCGGGTGTCCGCCACATCCGCCTTACCGATGAGCTCGCGGAGTTCGGTGGCGTCGCGGAGCGTCGCCACACTGCCGGACGGTCCTCCGTCGGGGTCCGTCGGCCGGTGGTTGACGGCCAGCAACCGGTCCCCGACCGGGAACACCTCATCGGCCGCGGCGCGCCCGGAGTCCAGCAGCTCGGCCAGGCGCGGCGTCAGGCCGAGCCCGATGACGGGGCGCCCTTCGGCGTCCTCGGGCAGATCGAGCAGCCGGCGCGCCTCATCGTTTGCGAGCAGCAGCCGGCCGTCGCCGCCGACGATCAGCACGCCCTCCCGTACCGCGTGCAGGACCGCGTCATGGTGTTCGTACATACGGGTCATCTCGACGGGGTCCAGACCGTGGGTCTGGCGGCGCAGTCGCCGGCTGACCAGTACGTTGCCGCCCGTGGCCAGGGCGAGCGCGGCCGCGCCGGTGCCGAAGATGATCGGCAGGTGCCGGTCGACCGCGCTGGTCACGTTCTTGACCTTGAGCCCTGCCGACACCAGGCCCACGACCGTGCCATCGGCGCTCTGTACCGGGACCACCGCCTGTACCTCTTGGCCGAGGGGTCCGTGAACACTCTCGGTGTAGACGCGGCCGGCGAGCGACGGCTCGATGGTGCCCACGAACCTCTTCCCGATCAGGCTCGGAATGGGGTGGGTGTAGCGAATCCCCTTGGTGTTCATCACCACGATGAAATCGACGCCGGCGGCCTCGCGAGCCGCCTCGGTGAGCGGCTGCAGCACCGCGCTCGGGTCAGGACCGGCCAGCACCGCCTGGATTCCCGGGGAGTGCGCGAAGGTCTGCGCCACGGCGACCGACCGGTTGCGGGCCTCCACCTCGCCGTCATTGCGGGACTGCAGAACCACCGCCACCACCGCGGCGAAGACGAGCAGCGCGACCACCGCCACCTGCAGGACGAAAACCTGCCCGGCGACGGTGCGCATGTTCAGCGCCCAACCCAGGTGCTGCCCCCGTGAACGTTCAGGGTCCCGCAGCTCGTATCGCCTTTCTTGCCCTCGTTCCGAGTTCTGGCGCTCGCGCCGATTGCGTGGACGCCAATCGGCGAGCGAGCGGACCGACAGCCTCCAAGATCGGCCGAAAAGTCCGGCCATGAACCCATTGTTTACCTTGCCTGCCCACGGTGCGAGCGATGAGCCGCCCCGCGGCGGCGGAAGCGCGCCCCGGCTACGCCTCGAGCGCGGCTTCCTTCACCGGCCGAGCGCGCAGTGCGAGACGATCCTCAGGCAGCCGCGAGGGGCTGAATACTTCCTGCGCACTCCCTGCTTCCCGGTGCCGTCCTCAGGCCGGAGACGCTCCCTGCGCGGTGCACGCGGTCGTGTGGTCGTTCACGACGCCGACGGCCTGGAGGTAGGCGTACGTGATGGTGGTGCCGACGAAGGTGAAACCACGCTTCTTCAGGTCTTTGCTGAGCCGGTCGGAGAGATCGGTGCGGGCGGGCAGCGGATCTGTCGGGCGGGGGCGGTTGACCAGGGGTGTGCCGTCGACCCACTGCCACAGATAGGTGTCGAAGGAGCCGAACTCGTCGCGCACGGTGCGGAAGGCGCTGGCGTTCTTCACCGTCGAGGCGATCTTGAGGCGGTTGCGGACGATGCCGGCGTCGGTCATCAGACCGTCGAGCGTGGCCTGGTCGTACAGGGCGATCTTCTCGTAGTCGAAGCCGTCGAGGGCGCTGCGGTAGTTCTCGCGCTTGCTCAGCACGGTGGACCAGGACAGACCCGCCTGGGCGCCTTCGAGGAGCAGAAGTTCGAACAGATAGGCGTCGTCATGGGACGCGGTGCCCCATTCGGTGTCGTGGTAGGCGGCCATCAGGTCGGAGCCTTCGGCCCAGGCGCAACGGATGACGGGTTTCGCCGGACGTACGGCACTCACTGGACTCACTGGCTTTCCTCGGGGCTGTTGGGGAAGGACGCGGCCGGCGCCACGATCACCGGCTGCAAGGAGCGTCCCAGGTCGGTCAGGTCGTACTCGTGGCGGGTGGGATTGCTCTGGTGGCGGCGGCGTTCCAGCAGGCCGTCGGCGGTCAGTGCCTGTTTAGCAGTAATTGCCGGGCCGGGGTCGAAGAACCTACGACGACCAGCAGATACGGGTCCTGCGGATCCCCTCTGACGACGAACGGCTGCCCTGGATCCGGTGATCCGGGACAGCCGTTGTGGTCGGGACTCGTTCGCCCGGACGGAGGGGCGGGCGGGTTCTAGAGGAACTGCCAGGTGGGCTTCGCGGCGTAGGTGGCGCGGAAGTAGTCGGCGAGCTTGAGGCCGGACGCGGCCGCCTCGTCGACGACGACGGTGGCATGCGGGTGCAGCTGCAGCGCCGAGGCCGGCACCATCGCCGAAAGCGGGCCCTCGACCGAGAGCGCCACGGCTTCGGCCTTGGCCTCGCCGGTGGCCAGCAGCACCAGGTGGCGCGCTTCCAGAATCGTTCCGATGCCCTGGGTGATGACGTGGTGCGGCACTTCGTCCAGCGAGTCGAAGAACCGGGCGTTGTCCACGCGGGTCCGCTGGGTCAGCGTCTTGATACGGGTACGCGAGGCGAGCGAGGAGCAGGGCTCGTTGAAGCCGATGTGCCCGTCGGTCCCGATCCCGAGAATCTGCAGATCGACTCCACCGGCCTCGGCCAGCGCGCGGTCGTAGTCGGCGCTGGCGGCAGCCACGTCCTCGGCGGTCCCGTCGGGGCCGATGAACGACGCCTCGGTCAGCCCGAGCGGCTCGACGACCTCGCGCAGCACCACCGAACGGTAGGACTCGGGATGGCCCTTGGGCAGACCGACGTACTCGTCGAGCTGGCAGATGCGCGCCCGCGATGCGTCGAGCGAGGCGGCGCGGACCCGGGCGGCCAGCGCCTGGTAGATCGGCAGCGGCGTCGATCCGGTGGCTACGCCGAGCAGCGCGTCGGGCTTGCGGGTGAGCAGGCCGGCGATCGCGGAGGCGATGAGTTCGCCGCCCGCTGCGGCGTCCGGAACGATCACTACTTCCATGCTGATTCCACCGTTCTGAGGCATGCACATCGTGGTGTAGACCAATTTACCGGAGGCGGCAAGCGGATCACCGCGCGGGACGGGTGTTCCGGCGGTCCGGATCGGATACCTCCAGCGTGGCCGGCAGGCGTTTCCGCAGTGCGGCAGAACGCGGCTGGTCGAGGTCGTCGATGTGCACGGTGCATGGTGCTGGAACGGGCGCGCGGGCGCTCCGGCTCCACCAGCGAATTCCCCCGTCGCGCCGGCTCTGACCGCCGGCCCGGCTCCGGTCGGCCGGGCCGGCGATCGGAGCCGGATCACCGAGATCAGGTGACGTCGATCGCCGTGATCACCGGGTTGCCCAGTGGCGCGGACTCCGGGTCCAGGCCGGCACTGCGCAGTGCCGCTTCGGCGAGGGCGAGCGCGTTCGCACGTGCTGAAGCGCTGTTCTCGGCCTCCACCTCCAGCCGCAGGATGAAGGTGGAGGTGTCCAGGTTCACGCTCAGTGGGTCGAGTGCGGCCGACTCGCCCTCCGCGACCTCCCGGGGGTCGGTGCCCTGGAGAGCCGCCAGGATTTTGCCCCGGACGTCAGGAGTGAGCGGAGCCTTCAAGGTGCCCGGCAGGGAAACCACGAAATTACTCATGAGTGTCGACTACCCGGTGCCGGGCATTTCCCACCAGGTGAGGCGGGTGAAGCGCCCGTTCGCGGGTCGTGTCCGTGCGGGTCATTCCAGGAGCCGCCGCGTCATGGAGGGGGGTTCGCGGCCGGCGGTGAGCCAGGCGGTGGATGCGGCCAGGAGGGGGATACCGAGGAGGGCGAGGGTGAGTGGAGAGTAGGGGACATGGGTGAGTGAGGTGAGGTCGCGGACCGGGTGAGGGCTTGTCGCGAATTATTCTGCGTGCCCCGCCCGGGACGAGATCCGGACGGGGCCGGCGCGCGGGCCGACGGTCGGGATGACGGTCGGACGGATGTGCCTGCGCTGCGGCCCTGGCCAGGTACAGTGTTGCCGTCGTTACGCGTGAACAACCGAGGAGGTGGGACCCATTACCGCTGTATCAGGTCGGGTGCTCCCCTCTCACGACCGTGCGGTCCCTCAGGCATAGCTGACCGCGGGAGTGCCCATGGGCGTCCCGAAAGGCATCTCATGTCGGCTTCACCGTCAGTTCTCCCGCTCTCCGTCATCGTCATCATCACCAGGCTTCGTGCCGCCGGCTGTGTATTCGCCGAGGACGAGGCTGAGTTGCTCATCTCCACGGCACAATCGCCCGCCGACCTCGCCGCCATGGTGGAACGGCGCATCGTCGGCCTGCCCCTCGAACACGTCCTCGGCTGGGCGGAGTTCTGCGGCCGGCGCTACGTCGTCGACCCCGCGGTCTTCGTACCCCGCCGCCGTACCGAGTTCCTCATCCACCAGGCCGCCGCCCTCATCCGGCCACGGTCTGTCGTCGTCGACCTGTGCTGCGGCTCGGGCGCGCTGGGCGCCGCGCTGGTCGCGGCCCAGGAACAGGCCGAGCTGTACGCCGCCGACATCGACCCCGCCGCCGTGCACTGTGCCCGGCACAACGTCGCCGCCGCCGGAGGCCAGGTGTACGAAGGTGACCTCTACGAACCGCTGCCCGCCGCGCTGCGGGGCCGCGTCGACATCCTGCTGGCCAATGTGCCCTACGTACCCACCGAAGAGATCGGACTGCTGCCTCCGGAGGCCCGGATCCATGAAGCGCGGGTGGCGCTCGACGGCGGCGTGGACGGGCTCGACGTCCTGCGGCGGGTGACCGCCGAAGCGCCGGCGTGGCTGGCACCGGGCGGTCACCTGCTGTTCGAGACGAGCGAGCGCCAGGTGTCACGGGCCGTGGACATCGTCACCCGCGACGGGCTGATCCCGCGGGTGGCCGGTTCCGATGAGCTGCACGCCACCGTCGTCATCGGAACCAGGCCCGCCGGCCGCGCGAGCGGCTGACACGTGATCAGCGGCTGACGCGTGGTTTTCGTTGCGTGCCCTCTGGCCTTCCCGCGCGTTACATCGATCATGAATGTACGTCGAATCCTCACCGTCGCCGCGGCAAGCTCCGCGCTCCTTGCCGCCGCCGCTCCCGGTGCCCGGGCGCTGGACTTCGGAGGCACCTTGAGCAGCACGGCAGTGACCGCGCAGAGCGCCAGTGAGCAGGCCAAGTCGACAGCGCAGGGCGTCATCGGAGACAAGCTGGACAAGAAGGTGGGATCCGTCAAAGACACGGTGAAGGCGGGTCAGGACGCGATGAGGGCCGGCAACAACCTGGTCAGCTGAACGAACCCTCGCGGGGCGGACCGGCACCGGCGCGAACGCGGCGCCGCCGGTCCGCCCCGGAGCTTGCTGTCGGCCTCCCGCTCCGGGCACGATGCCTGAGTGCTCCATGATCGGGAAGGCGTGGGAGATGCCCGTCGTACCTGACCCCGTCGTCAAACTCGTCCGAAGGTCCTCCGAACCTGTCGCGGCCCAGACCCTGCGTTCCACCGCCGCGGCGGTCATCGCCTTTGTGGTCGCGCTGTGGCTGAGTCCCGAGCCGGCCCCCCTGACCGCACCGCTGACCGCGCTCCTCGTCGTCCAGGTCACCTTGTACGCCACGCTCACGACGGGAATCCGCCGGGTCAACGCGGTGGTGGCAGGCGTCCTCATCGCCAGCGCGTTCAGCTCGCTGGTGGGACTGACCTGGTGGAGCCTGGGCCTGACCATCCTCACCTCGCTGGTCATCGGGCGCTTCGTGCGCGTGAACGAATTCGTGCCCGAGGTCGCGATCAGCGCCATGCTCGTCCTGGGGGTCAGCCGGGTGGCGGACACCGCCTGGGACCGGGTTCTGGAGACCTTGATCGGCGCCGTGGTGGGCCTCCTGTTCAACCTTCTGTTCGCCCCACCGGTCTGGGTGCAGTCGGCCGGGGAGTCCATCGAGGGACTGGCCGGCCGGATGGGCCGGCTGTTCCGCGACATCGGCGACGAACTGGCCGGGCACATCCCGGTCGAACGCGCCGCCGCCCGGCTCCATGAGGCCCGCCGTCTCGACCACGACATCGTGGAGGTCGATGCCTCGCTCCGGCAGGCGGAGGACAGCCTGCGGTGGAACCCCCGGGTCCAGGAAGGTCTGCTTTCCCGGGTCGTGCTGCGGACGGGTCTGGACACGCTGGAGATCTGCGCCGTGGTCCTGCGGGTGCTGTCGCGGACGCTGACGGATCTGGCGAAGCACCGGACCGATGAGCCCCTGTTCCCCGCCGATGTGGCGGCGCCCCTCGACGCACTGCTGCGCGATGTGGCGCTCGCCATCGAGAGTTTCGCCGTCCTGATCACCACTCAGGTCAGTGCGAACGCGCAGGAGGCGGAGGACGCGCTGACCCGGGCGCTGGAACAGAGCGGCCTCCATCGCGAAACGGTGGCGCATCTGCTGCTGGACAAGGTGCGGGAGCACCCCCGTCAATGGCAGTTGCACGGGGCGGTGCTGGCGGAGATCGACCGGATCCTGGACGAACTCGACGTGGAGAAGCGGTCGGTCCGCCTGGTGGAGGAACTCGACCGCCACTCCCGTGAACAACGCGAGCGCTTCCCGCGGCTCGACGCGTTCAAGCGACGCCTGCGGGGCACGAGTCCGCGCGGCGCCGGCGACTTCCTGGATCCCTGAACCGGACCCTGACCCCGGCTGTCTGTGAACACGCCGCCGTCGACCGCCTCGACGGTCAGGTCACCGGCGCCGTACTGGACGCCTGAGTGGTCCCGGCGGGCCGATATGTCAGCATGAGCGGATGACACTCACCAGCGAGGACCGTGCGGCGATCACCGAGCTGATCTCCCTCCACGGTCACCTGACCGACGACGGCGAGCTCGACCGGATGCATGAGGTGTTCACCGCCGACATCACCTATGACCTGAGCGACTTCGGGCACGGGTCGCTGGAGGGACTGGCGGCGGTCCGGGACGCGGCGCTCGCGATGGGGGAGCTGAATCCTGTCGGGCATCACGTCACGAACGTCATTCTCTCCGAGCTCGCGGACCGCCACGTACGCGCGCGGTCCAAGGGAATCGGCATCATGGCCGATGGCACGAGCGGAAGCGTGACCTACGAGGACACGATCTCGCGCGGCGACCAGGGCTGGCGCATCAGCCATCGCAAGGTCATCGCGCGCCGAACTCCGCTGAGCGCCACGTGACATGACCGCCGGACCGTCATGGACGGACCGGGTGACCGCGGTGGTCAGTCCACCTTCACCCAGTCCAGGGTGCGTTCCACCGCACGCTTCCAGTCCGCGTAGCCCGCCTCGCGGCGCTCCTCGTCCCACTCGGGGTCCCAGCGTTCGTCCTGGTTCCAGTTTTCCCGGAGTTCGTCGGTGTCGCGCCAGAATCCCACGGCCAGACCTGCCGCGTAGGCCGCGCCCAGCGCGGTGGTCTCGGCAACCTTCGGACGGATCACCGACACGCCCAGCACGTCCGCCTGGGTCTGCATGCACAGACTGTTGGCGGTGACGCCGCCGTCCACCTTCAGCACGGCCAGGTCGACACCCGAGTCCTTGGCCATCGCCTCGACCACGTCGCGGCTCTGATAGCAGATCGCCTCCAGCGCGGCGCGCGCGATGTGCGCGTCGGTGTGGAAACGGGCCAGGCCCACGATGGCGCCGCGCGCGTCGGAGCGCCAGTACGGCGCGAACAGGCCGGAGAACGCGGGAACGAAGTAGACGCCCGCCGAGTCCTCGACGCGGCGGGCCAGGGTCTCGCTCTCCGCCGCGTTCCCGATGATGTGCAACTGGTCCCGGAGCCACTGCACCGCGGAGCCGGTCACCGCGATCGACCCCTCCAGCGCGTAGACCGGTTCCTCGCCGGCGAACTGGTACGCGACCGTGGTCAGCAGTCCGTGCTGTGAGGCGACGGGCCGGTGGCCGGTGTTGAGAAGCATGAAGTTGCCGGTGCCGTAGGTGTTCTTGGCCTCTCCCTCCGCGAAGCAGACCTGGCCCACGGTGGCCGCCTGCTGGTCGCCGAGGATTCCGGCCAGCGGCACTCCGGCCAGCGGGCTGACGTCGGGCGATTCGCCGTAGCCGCCCGGTAGGCCGGACGGTTTGATCGCCGGGAGCATGGCCCGCGGAATGCTGAAGAACGACAGCAGTTCGTCGTCCCAGTCCAGTGTCCGCAGGTCCATCAGCATGGTGCGCGAGGCGTTGGTGACGTCGGTGATGTGCACCCCGCCCCGGGTACCGCCGGTGAGGTTCCACAGCACCCAGGTGTCCATGGTGCCGAAGAGGGCGTCGCCGCGCTCCGCGTCCGCGCGTACGCCCTCCACGTTCTCCAGAATCCACTGGACCTTGCCCGCGGAGAAGTACGTGGCCGGCGGGAGCCCGGCCTTGGCACGGATCACGTCACCCTTGCCCTCCCGTTCCAGGGCGCTGGCGATCTTGTCGGTGCGGGTGTCCTGCCAGACGATGGCGTTGTAGTAAGGGCGCCCGGTACGGCGGTTCCACACCAGTGTGGTCTCGCGCTGATTGGTGATGCCCAGCGCGGCCAGGTCGGAGGCCTTCAGGTGGTGCTGGTTCATCGCGGTGGCGACGACCGACCGGGTGCGCTCCCAGATCTCCACCGGGCTGTGCTCCACCCAGCCTGCCTTCGGCAGGATCTGCGCGTGTTCCAGCTGATGGCGGCCGACCTCGTTGCCGCCATGATCGAAGATCATGAAGCGGGTGCTCGTCGTGCCCTGGTCGATCGCGGCGACGTAGTCCGCCATGTCGGTTCCTCCACTCGAGTTCGCTGCTGATGGTCGGCTGGTGGGCCGGACGGCCGGTGAGCCCGCGCCGCTAGTCGTCCTCCAGGACGCGGCCCGGCAGCGGCGGCTCCTCCGGCAGGAGGAAGGGGCTGATGAGGAAGCGGTAGAGGGTGGCGCCGATCAGACCGCCGACGAGCGGGCCGACGATGGGCACCCAGAAGTACAGCTCCCCGTACTGGTCGCGCCACGCGCCCCCGTAGCCGGTGATGAAGCTCGCCAGCCGCGGACCGAAGTCACGGGCGGGATTGATCGCGTACCCCGCGTCGGTGCCGAAGGCCATGCCGATGCCCACCACGCTGAGACCCACCAGCAGAGCGCCCAGGTTCGCCTTGGGCGCGGTGTTGAGGATGTCGGTCAACGCCATGATGATGAGCAGCAGGATGGCCGTGCCGATGACCTGGTCGCGGAGCGCGCCCCACTCGCTGACCGGAAACGTGCCGTTTCCCGGCAGCGTGGAGAACACTCCCTGCGTCTTGATGGTGTGTCCCGGGTCCTTCGCGGCGAGTACTTCGGTGTAGTTCCAGCGCACCAGCAGGGCGGCGGTGAACGCGCCCGCCGTCTGCGCCACCGCGTAGGGCGCCACCTTGCGCCAGGGGAAGCCGCGGTACGTGGCCAGCGCGACGGTCACGGCCGGGTTCAGATGAGCGCCCGACGTGCGCGCGGCGATGTACACACCGAAGGTGACACCCAGGCCCCACGCCCACGCGATGCTGTCGTGGCCTCCCACGCCGGCGGCGACCACCTGGGCGACCACCCCCACGCCGAGCAGGATGAGCATCATGGTGCCGGTGAACTCCGCGAGCATTTCGCCCAGGAGCCGGTGTGAGGCCAGCGGGTTCCTGATCCTCGGAGCAGCTGTCGTATCAGTCATTGGTCCAGCCCTTCTCAACGCAGGGGCACGATGTCGGGGGCGCCGAGCCGGGCCGCGTCCGCGGTCCGGTCGTCGGCCTGCTGTTGCGCGTCGCGTTCGGCCTCCACCCGTTTGCGGTAGTGCTCGACCTCGTCCCGGGTCTGCTGGTCGTCCCAGCCGAGCGGGCCGGCCATCAGCCGGGCCGCCTTCTCGGCCGCCGCCAGGCCGCGGTCCCAGGACTCGATGGAGGCCCGGGTGCGGCGGGTGAGCACATCGTCCAGATGCCGGGCGCCCTCGTGGGTGGCGGCGTAGACGACCTCCACCTCCAGATAGTCGTCGGCGCCCGGCAGCGGCTCGGCCAGCGACGGATCTGCGGCGAGGAGCTCCAGCACCTCGTCGATCAGCGATCCGTACCGGTTCAGCAGATGCTCGATGCGCACGACGTGCAGCCCGCAGGAATCGGCCAGGCTCTGGCGGCGGTTCCACAGCCCCCGGTATCCGTCGGCGCCGACCAGCGGCACGTCCTGGGTCACCGACGGCGCGGCGATACCGCCGTCCAGGGTCCGCACCGCCTCGTCCACCGCGTCCTTGGCCATCACCCGGTAGGTGGTGTACTTCCCGCCCGCGACGACCACAAGACCGGGGACCGGGTGGCCGACCAGATGCTCACGCGAGAGCTTGCTGGTCTCGGCGGCGTCCCCGGACAGCAGCGGCCGCAGCCCCGCGTACACCCCCTCCACGTCGTCCTTCGACAGCGGAGTGGCCAGCACCCGGTTGACATGGCCGAGCAGGTAGTCGATGTCGCGCGAGCTGACGGCCGGGTGCTGCTTGTCCAGGTCCCAGTCCGTGTCGGTGGTGCCGATGAGCCAGTGCCGGCCCCAGGGGATGACGAACAGGACGCTGGTCTCGGTGCGCAGGATCAGCCCGGTCTGGGAGTTGATCCGGTCCCGGGGCACCAGGACGTGCACGCCCTTGGAGGCGCGGACGTGGAATTGGCCGCGGGTGTCGGCGAGGGCCTGGGTGTCGTCCGTCCACACGCCGGTCGCGTTGATGATCTGCTTGGCCCGGACCTCGAACCGGCGGCCCGTCTCCAGGTCCGTCACGTTCGCGCCGGTGACCCGTTCGCCCTGGCGCAGGAAGCCGTCGACCTTGACCCGGTTGGCGACGTGGGCACCGTAGGCCGCCGCGGTCCGGGTGATCATCATGGTGTGCCGTGCGTCATCGACCTGGGCGTCCCAGTACTCGACCGCGCCGGTGAGGGCGTCCGCCTTCAGGGCCGGCGCCTCGCGCAGCGCCCGGCGCTTGCCCAGGTGCCGGTGGTGCGGCAGGCCGCGGGAGTTGCCCGAGGTGATGCCCATCGTGTCGTACAGCAGGATCCCGGCCCCGACATAGGGACGCTCCCAGACCCGGTGGGTGAGCGGGTAGAGGAACTTCACCGGCCGCACCAGGTGCGGCGCGAGCCGCTGGAGCAGCAGGCCGCGTTCCTTCAGCGCCTCCTGGACGAGCCGGAAGTCGAGCATCTCCAGGTAGCGCAGTCCGCCGTGGATCAGCTTGCTGGACCGGCTCGAGGTGCCGCTGGCCCAGTCGCGGGCCTCGACCAGACCCACCCTCAGCCCCCTGGTCACGGCGTCCAGCGCGCATCCCGCGCCGACCACGCCCCCGCCCACCACCAGGACATCGAGTTCTTGCCCGCTTCCCATGGCGTGCAGGGCATCCTCACGGGCTTGCGACGACAGGGCGACTGGTTTCACGGACCGGCTCCTCACCATGGTGATGGCGCGACGACACGACGACATGACGTCTTCCCATTCGACAGCCACCGGGGCCGGGCGGCACTGCGAGGGGCGGCAGGTGTGGCAAACGGGTGACGGCCGCGCGGGCCCGGGCCGGCCGAAGGCCGAGGTCACGGAGACGGATCGGGCCGCGTCACGGCGCGCCCGTCGCGGAGCTGCCCGCGGACGTACTGGCCGACTTCCGCTCCGAGCAGCTGATCGGAGCGGTCGGCGAGCCGGCCTGATGGCTGCCGTACCGGATCCAGCGCTGGATCCATACGGCCACGGTGGTGCGACCTCCGTCCACCTCGTCACACACCACCGGTTGACGAGGGCAGACGCTCAGGCCGGGTGGTTGAAGTAGCGGGCGCTCTTCTCGATGAGGTGGGAGGAGTAGATCCACCCCAGGGCCGGCTTCCCACGGAAGAGTCCTACGTAGTGCCGCGCGGTGTCGACGACGACGGGGCGGGCAAAACAGGCGAACTGATTGCGCTGCTTGTCCTCCGCCCACGCCACCGCGGCCGGATCGACGCGCTCACTCACCAGGACGGGAAAGACCGCGACCCCGGTCTGCATCCCGACGGGCAGGCCGCCCTTGTTCTTCTTGGCGTACTTCAACGCCTGCGTGGTGAACGCGTCGATGACCGGAGTGGTGATCTCGGGAACGGCCGCGGCGATGGTGAAGAGATGCAGGTTGGTGGCCATCCAGCGGAATCGGAAGTCGGCCCGACGACCCGTGAGGACGCGCGTACCTGACCAGTCCTGCCATTGCGGGGCGCAACCATCGGCCGTCAGCCGGCTCTCTACCGCGGCCAGATAGTTTCGTGGTGACTCTTCACTCATGGATGCGATTGTCTATCGATCCCGCACCCTCGTGAAGATCCCGCGATGACCTATCTGCACCCGGCCCTTCGGCGGTCGGCGTTGCGCCGTCCTGAGGCGCGAGTTCGCAGCTCGGTGCCCCGGCCGATCGCTCAGGGGAGCGGCCGGGGCTGGTTGTCATTCGGTGCGCAGGGCGGTGGCCGTGGTGGTTCGGGCGGCCCAGCCGGCGGGGAGGAGCGCGCCCAGGACGGCGATGAGCAGGCCGCCGAGTCCGAGCAGGAGCAGTTCGGCGGTGTGGTAGACGTCAACGACGGAGGCCGGCATGGTGATGCCGGCGCTGTGATCCATGGCCGTCACCGTCACCGACTGCAGGGCCACCCCGGCCGGCACGTCGAGGGCGCCGCCGATCAGGCCGACGACCAGGACCGAGGCCATGACCATGGCGATGGTCTGCCGTGGCGTCATGCCCAGGGCCTTGTGGATGCCGATCTCCTGGACGCGTTCGCGGGTGTCGAGCAGGACCGCCCTCAGTGGTGCCACCACCGAGGCCCCTCGGGGTGGTGGCGATCCCGGGCGGCACTGACATCGGCTGACAGGCCGATCGGGGCAGGTCGCCATAGACTGGTCCCATCGACGAGCCCGCCTCCGAAGGAGGTCACACATGCGAGCGACCGAGGGTGACCAACTGGTGCAGCACGGCAGGACCGTGGGGCAGCACGACAAGGTCGGGGAGATCGTGCAGGTGCTGGGGGACAACGGAACCCCGCCGTACCGGGTCCGCTTCCCGGACGGGCACGAGGCATTGATGTCCCCGGGCCCCGACTGCGTTGTACGGTCCGAACCACATGGTGACGACGCATAGTCGAGTTGAAACAGAGTCGAGTGGGAGCGGGCTGGTAGTCGTCACCATCGGTCCATCGGGCCGGGCTTCTCGATGGTGACTACGTCGATGTCGTCGTCGCCCAAGGGAGCGTCTCCTTGATCACCGCCCTGCGCGATGCCTGGAACACCCTGGTCCCCGACCTCGACGGCCGCCATGGGCCGCTGCCGCGGCTGCTCCTCGCGCTGACTGTGGTCACCGGCTTCGTCGACGCCTTCAGCTATCTGGTGCTGGGCCATGTCTTCGTGGCCAACATGACGGGCAATGTCGTCTTCATAGCCTTTTCCCTGGCCGGTGCCGCCGGCTTCTCCCTGACCGCTTCCCTGGTGTTCCTGCTGTCCTTCGCCGCAGGGGCACTGATCGGCGGACGCGTCGCCAATCGGTTCCCCGACCACCGCGGACGGTTGCTGCTCGCGGCCACCGTCCTCGAAGCCGTGCTCGTCCTGGCGGCTTGTCTGACCTGCGAACTGAGCGCCGATCCGTCCACCTCGCCCACCCGCTACCTCCTCATCGTCCTGCTCGGCTGGGCCATGGGCGGACAGAATGCCGCTGTCCGCCGTCTGGCCGTCCCGGATCTCAACACCACCGTCCTGACGATGACCGTCACCGGTATCGCGGCCGATGGGCGACTCGCGGGAGGAACCGCCAGCAAGATCGGCACACGTGGCCTCTCGGTCGCCGCGATGTTCCTGGGAGCCCTCGCCGGCGCGATCCTCATCCGGCACACGGCAGTGTCGTTGCCGCTCCTCATCGCCGGTCTCACCCTGGCGGGAACCGCCGCCGTGATGTCCGGTCACGCACATTCCACCCGGCCTTGGACCGCGTGACGGCGGCACCCGCCCACCGTCCCCGCCCCCGGCCCGGTTCTTAGGAGGACGCTTCGCCGTGTGTCGCTCCGCGCTGCGCGGCCTCGCTCTGGGCGGGCCGCCACATCGGGTACATCGCCTCGGGGTCGAAGGGCAGGGCCAGCGGCCGGCCGAGGTCTGCGTAGCCGTGCCGCAGGTAGAGCTTGCGGCTGGCGGGGCTGGTCGCCTCCAGGTACGCGGGGCGGCAGGCCCGGTCGAGGATGTCGTGGTGCAGGCGCAGCAGGTGGGAGCCGATGCCGTCGCCCTGCAGGTCGGGATGGACGACCAGGAACGCCAGGTGGTCGTGGTCGCCGCGGTCGGCGGGGTATGCCTGGCCCATGGCTTCGTCGAGCTGGTGGAACCGCTCCACGTGGTCCTGGCAGGCGGCAGACAGCCGGTCGTCGTAGTCCTCGATGTCCGGGGACGGCATCGGCAGCCACACCGCGGCGGCCCGCAGGTCCTCGGTGACGTAGACCGTTCCGTGGCGCAGCGCGTGTCCGACGAGGATCTGGAAGAAGTGCGGGAAGATCTCCGGGTGCCGTTCGGGTGTGGGGACCAGCCAGCGGTGCAGCGGCAGTTCGTCGAAGACGGTGGCGAGGAGCCGGGCGACCGTCTCCTCCTCGGCGATGACGGCCTGTCGGACGGCTGTACCGGTCACGCGCGCACTCCTATGGGTCGGCTTCGGGCGGCCGGGCACCAGATCCTAGTCGCCTCCCGGCCGCACGCGGCCATCGCCCACGGCAGTGTCGGACCGGAACTCCCGGATCGACCCGACGGCCGCGCTCGCCGTGGGCAGTTGGCTCGACGCCGCGCGCCGTCGACGGACAGGGCCAGCTCCTGGGTCCTGGACTTCGCTTGCAGCGCTGATCCCGCGCCCCCGCTGATCACCCCAGCCAGCCGACCCCGGTGATACCGGTGTTCGCGCGACGCGGGGCGGGGGAGGAGACTGCGCAGATGACTGTTCATCGCCGCCCGCTGGGCATCGGACCGCACCCCGACACTGATCCGGACGAGGGCCGTGCGCAACGGGCGATGACGCCCGCCGAACGCGCGGCCGCGGAAGCGGCCCGCGGACCGGCTGGCGAGCACGTCTCCACCGAACCGGTGGCGTCGCGTCGTACGCTGGGCGAGGGCTCGCTGCCGGACGAAGACCTGGACGAGCGCGCCGACGAGCACCCGCCCCGCTGAGATCGCCCGAGTTGGCGGACCAGGTGACGGCGGATCCGGCGGTGGCCACATGCATCAAAGCCACCTCCCGCACCGCCGTATCGCCGTTCACCCGGGTCAGAATCCGGGTCCGGGATCCGCATCCCCCGCGGAGTCGTCCCCGTGCTGCTCGTACCAGCGCCGGATCCGCTCCATTTTCCAGATCACCGCGCGGTCGATCTCCTCCTGGCTCAGTCCCGTGGCCGCCGACAGGGTCTCCGGGGTGAGGAGGTCCTCGGGGTGTCCCTGCAGCGCACGACTGATCTTTCCCGCCCACAGTTCCTCGGCCACGAACGGGCGCCGCCGGTACTCCTCCTCCAGCGAGGCCAGGTGCTCGGGCGAGCAGACGATGATCAGCCGCTGTCCGTCCTTGCCCGGATCCCGCGCGTGAATCGCCGAGGAGTCCGGCACCAGGGCGAGCCGACCCCGCGCGCCGATGCGCCGGCCGCAGAAGTCGCAGATGTCCGGAAACGGTTCAGGCTCGTCTGATGCCATACCCAAGAGCTACCCCGAAGGCATGCGCCGATAGCAGGTGTCCGGCGCCGGCGCGGGGTGGACGGGGGGCGCTCAGAGCGCGGACGACAGGCGGCCGTCCGCGCGGGCCGGGTCAAACAGGGTGCGGGTGCGCCGAGTGCGGCCTGCCGCGCAGAGCGCGCATCAGCAACCCGAGAGCATGCGCCTGGACGAGTACGCACAGAGTGATTCCGGCGTAGACGAACCCGTGCGGCGCGGCTTGCGTTCCCCAGATCGCGTCCTCCACGGCGAAGACGGCGAAGACGGCACGAGGCTGCGCAGCCGGGCCGTGTCCATGGTGGTCTCCTCGTCGGGTCGAGTGGCGATTCCTCCATGGTGGAGCCTGCGCGGCGGCCGCGCCTGAGTACGGCTACTCAGGGGTTCCCGACCTGGCGCGTCGGCGGAAGCCGCCCGCGCCGTTGAAAGTGGCAGGTCGAGTTCCGGAAGTTTCCGGTGGGACGACTGCGCGTTTTCGCCCCGGCGGACGCTATAGAGGCAAGAGAGCGACGCGCTCTTGAGCACCGGACCCGGGACAACGGTGCTTACGTTGAGGAGAAGAGATCATCGTGAACCACGATGTGGCCTGGCACGCGGTCACGGCCGCGGCACTGCTGCGGGTGTTCGTGCCGGACGTGCGAATATGTCTGCGCCGACTGGCAGGGGCCGGAGTGCGCATCGGCGCGGCCGAGCTCCGCGAACAGTCCCGCTCCCTGCCCCCGAACCCTCAGAACCCGGTGACGGGCGAGTACCAGCAGGAGGTCCGGTGACCGTGCCACAGCCGGTCCCCGACACCGGCGAGGACTTTCGCGTCGTCCTTCCGCTGGACTTCACCGCGTTCCACGAGATGTACGGCGACGCCTACGAGCGCTACTCCTACACCCGGCTGGGCTCGCACGCCGACGCGGCGGAAGTCGTCGACGAGGCCTTCGCGCAACTGGCGCTGGACTGGCACGGGGTCCTGAGCCAGCCCAATGCCGAGGCCTACGCCTGGGCGGTGGTCCGCAACCGGGTCTTCGATGAGCTGCGCGCTCGGGCGCGCCGTCCGCTCGTGGTCGACACCACCGTCTTTGAGGCCATGGCCTTCCGGCTGACCGAGGACCCGATCGGGGCCCTGGAGGACCAGTTGGCGGTCCGTCAGGCGCTGACGCTGCTGCCGGACAAGCAGCAGGACGTCATCCTCCTGCGGTTCTTCGCCGGTTTCACCACCAAGGAAGCGGCCGAGTTGATGGGGGTGAGCCCGGCCACCGTGCGCTCCCACCGCCGCCAGGCCGCCCGCCGGCTGGCGGCCATCCTGGGGCCCGCCTCGCCCACAACCGACTTGAAGGGGGACTAACGGATGGACAGCATCGAGGATGTCCTGCATCGCGCGGAGGTCCTCACCCACGGATATGCCCGCGACATCCGCGCCGCGGAACGCCGCGTCGCCGGCCTGGTGCGCAACCATCTGCTCGCGCGCGCCGCGCAGATGGACGCCGCCGCAGGGGCCGTCAACAGCGCCTGCTCCGCGCCGGCCGCGGCGCCCGAGCCGCCTTCGGCTCCGGCCCGGCTGGAGGCCGCGATGCGGCGGCGGGCCCGGAACATGCCTCAGCTGTGCGCCCAAGCGGTCCGTACCCCCAGCGCGTCGGCCGCGATGGCGCAGTTCATCTCCTCCTCCTACACCGAGCCCGACGGGGCCAGGCTGTTCGCCTGCCTGCTCAAACTCACCGGCCGCGACGAAGGCGCCCGCTTCTGGTGGCAGTTCGCCGCCGGGGCCGGGGACCCCCACTCGGCCTACTATCTGGTCCTGCACCACGCCCAGCAGGGTGAACTCAACGACGCCCACCACTGGTACCGGCAGGTCGTCGCGTTCCGCGCCGAACGTCCGGGCGCGACCGTGCGGATCCTCGCCCAGTTGCTGGCCGCACAGGATCCCGAGGCCGGACCCGGCGGCTATGAGAGCGTCGCGCTCTGGGAGGTGATGTGCGAGCAGTTTCTCGCCGCCATCCGCGCGCCGCTGCACATCGACGACAACGCCGATGACGACCTCGGTGAGATCCCGCTGCCCGAACCCGATCTGATCGAGGAGATCAAGGACTTGGCCACTGTCTGATCCCGACCCGACCCGACCCGACCCGACCCGACCCGATCCGACCCCGATCCGACCCCGATCCGCCGCCGATCCGACCGGACTGACGGACCGGACGGCTGGTGTCCCCTCCTCGCGGGAGGGGACACCAGCCGTCGAGGTGCAGCGTGGCGCGCACCGGTGATCTGTGCGCCGTCTACTGGAGGTCGATGTCGTGGCCCGGACCGCGTTCGGCCTCGGAGCGCGGACCGAAATAGCGCCGCTCGGACTCGGCGATGGGCAGGTCGTTGATGCTGGCCTCGCGTCGGCTCATGAGCCCGTTCTCGTCGAACTCCCACAGTTCGTTGCCATAGCTGCGGAACCACTGCCCGGCCGCGTCACGCCACTCGTAGTGGAATCGGACGGCCATCCGGTTCCCGCGGAATCCCCACAGGCTCTTGCGCAGTACGTAGTCCGACTCGCGTGCCCATTTGGCGGTGAGGAAGGCGACGATCTCGGAACGTCCGGTGACGAAAGTGTCGCGGTTCCGCCAGGCCGAGTCCTCGGTGTAGGCCAAGCTGACGACTTCGGGGTCGCGGGTGTTCCAGGCATCCTCGGCGGCCTGGACCTTGGCGACAGCTGTCTCCAGGGTGAAGGGCGGCAGCGGGGGGCGGGGCGCGGTCATGGGGTCTCCATACATGGTCAGTTGGCCCGCAGGGGGGCCGTTCCGGTAAGGATGTGGCGTGGCGTGAAGCGGACCCGCCGTCCGGTGCCGTCGTCGTCGCCGGGGGCTCCGGGTGCGGTCCACTCGAGGGCGGCGGTGCCGGACAGCTGAAGCGTGGCGCCGGTGGCGAAGTCCAGGAACAGCAAGGCGGCGGTGTCGTCGACGGCGAGGTTGCCCAGGCTGTTGAACATGTTGTTGCCGGGGTAGTCCGGCCACCACAGGTCCGTTCCCTGGACGCGGACGAACCCGGGCGGGCCGCCGCGGTGGGATGCGTCCGCGCCGCGCGTCGGATGGACCGTGCCGAGGAAGAACGTGTCGGTTCCTTCGATCAGCCGGATGAGATCCGCATCGAGGGAGTCGTGCCACCGGGTCGCGGGGGCGTCAGTGCTCACAGGCGCCGCGGAGTGGCGGAGACGGCGGCGATGGATGTACTGCGGACAGTTGCCGTAGGCCTGGTCGACCGCCACCTGGAATCCGCTGTCGTCGACGGTGGCGAGAGTGCCGTTGACGCGCATGCGGCGACGGGTCGCGAAATCGATCGCCAGCATGCCCACCGGCTGCCCCGGGGGCAAGAGGGCCAGAGGATCGCCGGGGGCGGGCATCGCGTGGACATGAAGCGTCGCGTCATCGACGTCGTGGGCGTCGAGAAAGCCGGGGGTTCCGGGCAGTGGTGACGTCCAGAGCCTGCCGTCCCGGTCGCGGGCGGTCAGGACGGCCAGGTCGCGGTCCCCGAGGAACCACCTCGCGCCGCCGGTGAGATCGGGCGGTTCGAGCATGCCGGACAGCCGGCCGGCCAGGTTCCGCACTCCGGCGCGTTGCTGCACCGAGAGCTCGCCTTCGTGGAAACCGGCCGAGGCGGTCATGGCAGTCTCCTGAACTAATGGCAGTTAAGTTCTCGTTCCATTAGTAATATTGGCACGGGCGGTACGACGTGTCAAATGGTTGATGGCATGGACATCCATTAGGAAGGGGATTAAAGTCGGCACAATGGACACCATGGACCGGCAGCCCGGCGCGCCACTGCTCGGCGAACCGCTGCCTGTGGAGCTGATGAACACGATCTGGGCCGACCGTGACGGCGTACACGACGGACTGAACAATGCCGATGACCTCGCACGATGGCTCCGAGCCGTGGGTCCGCGCTTCACCCCGGCCCTGGCCCTGGACGCGGTGATCGACGTTTCCGGCTCGTCGGCGCTGCTGCCTCTCGTGGACCAGTACCGGCAGCTGCGTGATGCACTGCGCCGGCTGGCGGCCGTCACGACCGAGGACCCCCGCCCCGCGGCCGCCTCCGCGGCACCCGATCTCGGGACAGCGGTGGGCACCGTCAACCGGGCCTGCGCCTATGCGCCCGAGTGGTCACAGATGGTGTGGCCCGAAGGAGGAGCGCCCTCCCTCGCCGCCGGGCCCTCGGACGCCCACGCGGCGGCGACGGCGCTGTCGCGGATCGCGGAACAGGCGGTCCACCTGTTCACCGGGCCGGATCGCGTCGAACTGCGCGCCTGTCATGCCCCTGGCTGCGTGCTGTACTTCCTCCGCGCCCACCCACGCCGGGAATGGTGCTCGGCCACCTGCGGCAACCGGGCCCGAGTGGCACGCCACTACCAGCGGCACCACGCCGATCCCTCGGCGCCCAACGGAGCGCGCTAGGCCAACGGAACGGCCGGCCGGCTGAACGATCAGCCGGCCGGCCAGAGGCACCCTTCGGCACCCTTCGGTGCCAGGTGCCAGGTGCCAGGTGCCAGGTGTCAGGAGCAGAGGATGATCAGTGAGGTGACCACGGTGCAGGTGCGGCTGGCGCTGTTGTTGGCGGGGTTGAGGTCGACGGGCGCGCTGGCCGTACGGGTCGCGGTGACGGTGTAGGGCAGGTTGAGGGTGAGCAGGCCGACCGGGACGGTGAAGTGGCGGGTGGTGCTTGCACCGCTGGCCAGGACTCCCGCGGTGCAGGTGAGATGACCCGCGCTGACGGTGCAGTCACTGGAGGTTGCGGTCATCGGAGCGGTCAGGGGGACGGTCACGGTGGCGGAGGCCAGCGCGGAGGGTCCGTGGTTGGTGATGGTCAGCGTGTAGTTGATGTGTCCGCCGAGCAGTCCCGGCACGGCGCTGGCGGCCAGGGCCACGCCCACATCGGCGGCGGCGTACGTGTAGTGATCGGCGGCGCTGACGGCGCTGGTGCCGGCCGCGGTGGTGACCCGTACGTCCACGGTGCCGACCGCGCCGGCCGGGGCGACGGCGCTGCACGAGGTGTCCGTGCAACTGACCGCGGTGGCGCTGTGTCCGGCCCCGAAGGTGATGGCGGTGGCGCCGGAGAGGTTGGTGCCGGTGATGGTGACCGCCGTGCCGCCCGCGGGCGGGCCCGTGTTGGGGCTGACTGAGGTCACCGTCGGTGCGGGTGCGGCGGTCGTGCCGATCGCCACCCCGGCCGGGTTGTGCCCGACGGCGGTGGTGGCGGAGACGGTCGCGGTGGCGGTATCGATCACCGACACGGTGTTGGAGCCGAGGTTGGAGATGTAGACGTGGGCACCGTCAGGGGTGACCGCGACGCCCTGCGGGCCGGAGCCGACGGGGATGTCGGCAGTGACGGTGTTGGTGGCGGTGTCGAGCACCGACACGGTGTTCGCGTTGGCGTTGGCGACATAGGCGCGGGCGCCGTTCGGAGCGATCGCCAGCGCGTACGGGGAGGCGGCGGTCGCGACGGTGGTGACAACGGTGTTGGTCGCAGTGTCGATCACCGACAGGCTGCTGTCGCCGAGACTGGCGACGTAGGCGCGAGTGCCGTCCGGGGTGACCGCGACCGCGATCGGGAAGGCGCCGGCGCTGATGGTGGCGGTGACGGTGCTCGTCGCGGTGTCGATGACCGACACGCTGCCGCCGGCCCCGCTGTTGGTGACATAGGCGCGGGTGCCGTCCGGAGTGACCGCCACCGCGTCAGGGCCGGTGCCGACGGCGACCGCGGCGGTGACGGTGTTGGTGGCCGTGTCGATCACGGAGACGGTGTTGGAGCTCAGATTGGCGACGTAGACGCGGGCGCCGTTCGGAGCGACCGCCACGGCGGTCGGGCTGGCGCCGACGGTGGTGGTGGCGGTGACGGTGTTGGTGCCGGTGTTGATCACCGACACGGTATTGGAGCTGATGTTGGGAACGTAGACGCGGGTGCCGTCCGAGGTGGCCGCCGCCCCCTGTGGGCCGAAGCCGACGGGGATGGTGGCCGTGACGTTATTAGTGACGGTATCGACTACCGACACCGTGTTGTCACTGGCGTTCGCGACGTAGGCGGTCGTGGCGCCCGATGTCGCCTGGGCTGCCGGGCCGGCCACGGATATCAGCCCCGTAAGGCATAACGTGGCGGCGGCGGCCAGTGCCGTGAATCGCTGACGCCGTCTGAGACGCGAACCACGGGCTTGCATGAACGAAGACATGAAGATCTCCCCCCTCGTCCGCCCCGTAGTAGCGGGCACCGGTGGGGCCCTTGGAACCACAGCGGTGCGGTACTCACAACGCATGAGACCGCCTGAGCGGCTCGTCACCGGGGCATGCGGACCTGTAGGCCGCTCACAGTCCGGGCCGGGGCCAGGAGACTTGGGCCCCGGCGGTCTGCGACTCGCGTGATCGCCATGGGATACCGTCCGCGAACCCCGCGTTGTCACCAGACAGGATCATGCCAAAGCACATGCACCACAAGAGACGCGGCCCTGGCTCACCCTGGCGAATTACCGGAAATTCGGCAGGGTGGGGAGCGCCGGCCCAACGCTCGAATGTATGCCCGATATCTCTTGGGTATGTCGAGCGGTCTCGTTCCCGTCCGCGACCGAGCGGACGAACGCCGCCGCCCCACGGTCCCGACAGATGTTCACCTTGGTGTATCGCAGGCGCGTGAAGCGCAGCCGCAGACGCAGCTTCATGCAGAACGCGCAGCCGGGCCGCCAATAGACGACCACGCCGTCACGATCCCCGGCCGTGAACCCTCCCCGATTCGATGAGTGCCGGTCAGAGTGCCGGTCAGAGTGCCGGTCAGAGTGCAGACGGGAAGTCTGTCGACGATCGGTCGTCCGCCGGGGAGTGGGCCTTCTGTGCCGCTGACGTCAGTCTCCGCTCACGGAAATGAGACGGAGCCACGCCCTTGCCACTGCTCATGGTGAAGGTCTCCGATGGCGCGAGCTGGGTCGCCGCTGGGAGGATGGCGCATGGTCACCATCACCTTCGTCCGGGGCGACATCACCGAGCAGCGCGTCGATGCGATCGTCAATGCCGCCAACTCCTCACTGCTGGGCGGTGGGGGAGTCGACGGGGCGATCCATCGCAAGGGCGGTCCCGAGATCCTGGCGGACTGCCGTGCGTTGCGGGCGTCGCACTACGGGAAGGGCCTGGGGACCGGACGGCCGCCGGTCGCGCCCCTGCTCGAGCCGCTTCACGTACTCGACGCTGACTTCGGCGAGCGTGGCCAGTTCGGACCGGCGCAGACCGGGTGTACGGCGGCGGGGTCCGGTGGGCAGCCCCACCTCGGCAGGCGTGACGGCTTCACGGCGGATACGCAGGAACAGGCCGAGCTCGTTGTCGCTCACGTTGCGAACGTAGCAGCCCCGGCCGGCGGGATCGTGGCCCTGTCGCTACCAGTCTCCGCCCGGCCTTCCTGCACTTCGTCCGACCCGTCAGGTTGAGAGCAGCGGCCGGCACGGTCGCCGACTAGTGACTTGGGACAAGGAGCACGTCATGCCCGCAGAGACTCTCAACCTCGCAGTGATCATCGGTAGCGGCAGGGAGGGCCGGTTCGGCCCGGTGGTCGCGAATTGGTTCGTCGAACAGGCCGCGCACCACGGCCGGTTCAAGGTGGATCTGATCGATCTGGCGGATACGCCGCTGCCGCTCGAGCTGCCGCCGGTGTCGCCGGCGCTCAAGCCCGACATGGACCGTCCCGCCGAGATGGCCGACCTCACCCGGCGGATCGGGGCGGCGGACGCGATCGTCGTGCTGACGCCGGACTACAACCGCAGCTTCCCGGCCTCGCTGAAGGCCGCCATCGACTGGCACTACAGCGAGTGGGCGGCCAAGCCGATCGGTTTCGTCGGCTACAGCGGCGCGAGCGGCGGCCTCCTGGCCATCGAGCAACTGCGGCAGGTGTTCTGCGAGTTGGGCGCCCATACGGTGCGCGACTACGTCTCCTTCCCGCGGTACTACGAGCTCTTCGGCCCCGACGGGACCCTCATGGCCCCCGATGGCCCCAACGGCGCCGCGAAGGTACTGCTCGACCAGCTCCTGTGGTGGGGCTCGGTCCTCCACGACGCCCGCCGTGACCGCCCGTACGCCATCTCGGACTAGCCACCGAAAGCGCTGCCGCGCGCGGTGAACGGGGCGCGCGGCGCGCTCACATCGCACGCAACACCCCATGACATGAGTCACAGGAAAACACAGGAATCGGGGGCAACTGCCTCGGATTGATCAATTATGTCCGTCGTGCGGACGGGAGCCGCGGCCGGCGACGGATCGGAATCCCATTTACTCCTCTTTTACCTGGGCCGTAAGATCTGCTCAGTCACGCTGCGTGAGGAATTTCCGCAGTGGCTGCCTCTATTCTTCCGGACCCAGAAAGGGTCTCTTTTGAAGATCCGCCGTATTCTCGCGACGGCCGTCGTGGCTGCCGTGATCACGCCTGCCGCGCTGCTTTCGGTCACTCCCGCGTTCGCCGACTCCACGTCGGCGGCAAAGACGCAGGCGCAGTCGCAGGAGAAGCCCACCATCGAGCAGCTCGAAAAGGCCGCTGCCGAGGCGAAGAAGGCGTACGACGACGCCGTCATAGCCGAGAAGGCCGCCTACAAGCACATGGAAGAGATTCTCGACAACCCCGGCCCCACCCTCGTGAAGTACGAGGAGGCCCGGAAGGCAGCAGTCGCCGCCGCGACCGCCAAGGCCACCGCGGACCAGGCCCTCGTCGATGCCAAGGCCGCGCTCGCCGCGCTCCCCGGTACCGCCACCGAGGCGGAGAAGACGGCCGCCGAGCAGGCCGTCACCGACGCCGAGGCGGCGGCGAAGACTGCTGCCGCCGCGAAGACCGCCGCCGACGCCCAGGCCAAGGCGGCCGGGACGGCAGTGGACGATGTGCGGGTCGCCGCTGTTCAGAAGTACAGCGTGGCACAGAGGGCCACGAAGAAGGCGCTCGACGCCAAGAACGCCGCCGACAAGGCGCTCGCCGACGCCAGGGCCGAGGAGGGCTGCGTCCCGGAGCAGAAGTTCACCGCCGTCGCCAAGGGCCTTCCGTCCAAGATCGTCGCCGGCACCTGGGTGAGCTTTTCGATCCGGGTGACCAACGGTACGGCCAAGGCCGTGGACGGAATCGTCCCGGTTGCCATGTTCCACGCGATGGACAAGACCGGCACCGTCGACTACGACAAGCTCGTGCGACTGCAGTGGTTCGACGCGGCGTCGAAGTCCTGGAAGGCCGTCGGCAACGACCATGTCGTTGGTGTCACCACGGCGCTGAAGGCGGGCGCCCACGTCGACGTCAGCCTGCGCGTCCAGGTCGACGCCAAGGTCAAGGCCGGTAGCGGCATGGCCTTCGTCGCCGGCATGTACGTCAACAAGGACGGCTCCTGCGGTGGCAGCCCGGAGGCCAACGAGTACGCGTTCGAGATCACGGCCGCGGGGTCCAACCCCGGCAAGGTCGATGACGCCAAGCCGAGCAAGGTCAAGCCGGTCGTCCCGGCCCCGAAGCCGCAGGGCGGCAAGTCCGAGCTGCCGGTGACCACCCCGGACGGCGCCCTCGCCAAGACCGGTTCCTCCTCCGTCGTGCCGCAGCTCGCCCTCGCGGGTGGCGCGGCCGTGGCCGTCGGCGCCGGAGCGATTTTCGTCGTGCGCCGCCGCAAGGCCGGCTCCGCCGCCTGAGGCACAACCGACAACTGACACGGTGAGGGGGCCCGCGAACTCGGTTGAGTTCGCGGGCCCTTCACCGTCGTTCCGGGACGAGCACCGTCGTTCCGGGACGAGCACCGTCGTTCCGGAACGAGCCGACCCGCCTCGATTACAAGTTAGGAAACTTTACTAACTTCTCTTGACGGCCACCGGACCCTTTGCCACGCTCACTCCACGCGGCTTGGCGCGGCATCTCAGGATGTGACGCGCTCAGTGAGAGATCTGCCCCGGCCGTGGGCCTCGCGGCATCCCGTTTCGGCGGGCGCCGCGGTTGGATCTCCCACGCCCGGAGGCAGTCGTGTCCAAGCTCCTGCCCGTCCACCATCGCCGTCTGTACGGCCTGGTGGCGGCCCTCACCCTGCTCATCGCCCTGTCGGCCTCGTCGTCCGGATACGCCGCGGGCGACGTGCTGTTGTCCCGCGGCAGGCCGGCCCTCTCCTCGTCGGACGAGAGTTCGTCCCTCACCGCCGCCAAGGCGGTGGACGGCGACACCGCCACCCGCTGGGCCAGTGAGGAGGGCCTCGACCCGCAGTGGATCCGCGTCGACCTCGGCGCCGGCCACACCATCACCCGGGTGCACCTCGACTGGGAGGCCGCCTACGGGAAGGCGTACCGGATCGAGGTGTCACCCGACGGCTCCGCCTGGACCAAGGCGTACGGGACGACCACCGGTGACGGCGGGATCGACGAGGTGACCCTCCCGGCCGCGACATCCGGCCGCTATGTGCGCGTGTACGGCACGGCGCGCGGTACCTCCTACGGCTACTCCTTGAAGGAGTTCGAGGTGTACGGCCCGGCCGGCGGCCCGGACACCACCGCGCCGACCGCGCCCGGGAACCCGCGGGTGACCGGCACGACCGCCACCTCCGTCTCGCTGGCCTGGGACGCGTCCACCGACGACGTCGGCGTGACCGGCTACCAGGTGTCGCGCGACGGCGCGGTCGTCGCGACCGTCGCCGGGACCGGGTACACCGATCCGGACCGCACCCAGGGAACGTCCTACACCTACACCGTCAAGGCCATGGACGCCGCCGGAAACCTCTCCGCCGCGAGTGCGCCGGTGACCGGCACACCCGGCCCGGGTTCCCCGTCCTTCACGGTCGTGGCGGCCGGTGACATCTCCGATCCGGGATGCAAGGCCGGTGACAACTGCGGTGCGGAGAACACCGCCAAGCGCGTGGAGGCCATCAACCCTGACGAGGTCCTCACGCTGGGCGACAACCAGTACGACACCGGCAGCCTCAGCGACTTCACGAAGTACTACGGCACGACCTGGGGCCGCTTCCTGGCGAAGACCCACCCCTCCACGGGCAACCACGAGTACGACGACAGCACTCCCGCGGCCGGATACAAGGCGTACTTCGGCAGCCGTGCCACCCCCGCCGGCAAGACCTACTACAGCTGGGACCGGGGCGGCTGGCACTTCGTCGCCCTCGACTCCGAGACGTCCATGTCCGCGACCTCCGCGCAGGGCAAGTGGCTGGAGGCCGACCTCACGCGGAACACCAGCGCCTGCGTCGCCGCGTACTGGCACAAGCCGCTGTACAGCTCGGGGCCGCAGGCCGACATGGTCAGCAAGCCCGTCTGGCAGATCCTGCGCGCGCACGGCGCCGACCTGGTCCTGAACGGCCACGACCACCTGTACGAGCGCTTCGCGCCGCAGAACGCGACGGCGGGCGCCGATCCCGCGGGGGTGCGTGAACTGATCGTGGGTACCGGCGGCGCCGACAACTACGGCTTCACGAGCACGCAGCCGAACAGCCAGCAGCGGATCACCGACATCCACGGCGTCCTGAAGCTGACCCTCACCCCGAACACGTACTCCGGGCAGCTGATCCGCGACAACGGCTCGGTGCTCGACACCTTCGGGCCGGTCACCTGCCACTGACCCGCGACCTCAACTCGCTGCGGGACAGCGCAAGAGAGCGCAGGACGCCCCGCAACGCCCCGGAACGCCGCGCAATGCCGGAACGCTGCGGAACGTCGCGGAACGCCCTGCAACGCCCCGGAACGCCGCGCAATGCCGGAACGCTGCGGAACGTCGCGGAACGCTGCGGAACGTCGCGGAACGCAGAGAAAAAAGGAGAAGACGTGAGACGACGCATGACGGCACTCGCCGCCATCGCGACCCTGGCGGCCGGCGCGGGCGCGGTGTTCCCCGGCGCCGCGACCGGCCAGGCCTTGATCGTCCAGTACAACGTCTCCGGTTACGGCGTGCTGCTCGACATCAGCGGGTGGAACTAGCCGGTGTACATCTCGGCGAGCAGCGGTCCCAGCGCCGCCGACGGCGCCCCGGGTGTACGTCCGGGGCGCCGGGCCGGGCTGCTGCGCACGGTCCCCGCCAATGTCGTCGCGCTCGGCGCCGTCAGCATGGTCACCGACGTCTCCTCGGAGATGGTCAGTGCGGTGCTGCCGCTGTACCTCGTCCTCCAACTCGGCCTCAGTCCCCTCGCGTTCGGCATATTCGACAGTCTGTACTCCGGTGCCACCGTTCTCGTGCGGCTCGTCGGCGGCCACCTCGCCGACCGCCGCCAACGGCGCAAATTGGTCGCCGGGATCGGCTACGCCCTGTCGGCGGTGTGCAAACTCGGCCTGCTCGCCGCAGGCGGTTCCGTGGGCGCCCTCGGCGCCGTGGTGGCCGCCGACCGAGCCGGAAAGGGCCTGCGCACCGCCCCGCGTGACGCGCTCATATCCCTCAGCACACCGGCCGAGACCCTCGGCCTGGCCTTCGGCGTGCACCGGGCGATGGACACCGTCGGCGCCTTCCTCGGCCCGCTCGCGGCCTTCGGAGTGCTCGCCGCGACCGGCACCGCCTACGACGCCGTGTTCGTCGTCAGCTTCTGCGTCGCCGTGCTGGGCGTCGTGCTGCTGGTCTCCCTGGTGCAGGACCGGCAGGACCCGCCGCCTCCGGGCCGGAGCCAGGCCGCACTGCCCGCCGCGTTCGGGCTGCTGCGGGCGGCCGCGTTCCGCCGCACCTGCGTCCTGACCGCCGCGCTGGGCCTGGTCACCGTCAGCGATTCCTTCCTCTACCTCCTGCTGCAACGGAGGCTGGGGATCGCCCCGGAGTACTTCCCGCTGCTGCCGCTCGGCACCACCGGCTCCTACCTCCTGCTCGCCGTGCCGCTGGGCCGGATCGCCGACCGCTCGGGCCGGTTCCGGATGTTTCTCGGGGGACACCTGGCGCTGCTCGGCGCGTACGCGGTACTGCTCGGACCCGCCGGGGGACTGCTCGTACTCATCCCGGCGCTGATCCTGCACGGAGGGTTCTACGCCGCGACCGACGGGGTGCTGATGGCGGCGGCCGGCCCCCTGCTGCCCGCGGGACTGCGGACCAGCGGGCTGGCCCTGCTGCAGACCGGGCAGGCAGGCGCCCGGCTGGTGTCCTCGATCGTCCTCGGCGCGGCCTGGCCGGCCTGGGGTCCCCATGCCGGGCTCGCCGTGATGGCGGCCGGGCTGTCGGGGTGCCTCTTGGTGGCGCGCTTCGGCTTTCCGATGGGCGACACGCCGGCGGCCGATGTTCCGGCGGGCGATGTCCGGGTCCACGACGAGGAGAAGACCGTATGACCGTGTTCCAGCGGCCCACCCGGCTCCGGCTGTTCGCGCTGACCGGCGTCCTGCTGGCGCTCGCCGGCCTCGGGGTCGGTTACAGCGTCCACGCGGCGAAGCGCGAGGCGACTCCGGCCTTCCACGGCGCTCCGCTCGACACCGCCCGCCCCGGCCAACTGCTCTTCCGCTCCACCGCCCCCGGAGGGGGCTACGGCAACATCGCGGCGACCGCGGCCGACGCGACCCCGGCCACCGCGACACCCGTCACCGCGGCCGGGACCACCGCTGCCGGCGCCGTCCGCACGATCAGCGGTCTGGGCTGTGAGCGCTTCTACAGTGCGTCCGGCACCGGCGTCTGCCTCATCACCCGCACCGGCGCAGTGCCCAGGACCTACGCCCTGATCGTCGACCGTCAGCTGCGTGAGATCCGCCGGGTGAGACTCTCGGGCATCCCCAACCGCGCCCGTGTCTCACCCAGCGGGCGCATGGTGTCCTGGACCGTTTTCCTGCAGGGCGACTCCTACAACAAGGGCGGCTTCTCCACCTGGACCGGCATCCTCGACACCCGTACCGGCTACGCGGTACTGAACATCGAGGACATCCCGCTGTTCATCGACGGCCACCGCTACCGGGCGTCCGACGTCAACTTCTGGGGAGTGACCTTCGCCGCGGACGACAACCGCTTCTACGCGACCGTGACGACGAAGGGGAAGACCTACCTCGTCCAGGGCGACTACGGGAAGTGGGAAGCGCACACCCTGCGCGAGAACGCCGAATGCCCCTCCCTGTCGCCGGACGGCACACGCGTGGTGTTCAAGAAGCGGGTCTCCTCCGACGCGGCGAAACCCTGGCGGCTGTACGTGCTCGACCTGGCGACGATGCGCGAGACCCCGCTGGCCGAGCCGGAGAGCATCGACGACCAGGCCGTATGGTTCGACGCGAACACCGTCATGTACGCCAGAGCCCGGGGCAAGGGCGGCTCCGACGTCTGGGCCGTCCCGTCCGACGGGACCGGGCAGCCCCGCAAGCTCATCGCCGACGCCTCGTCCCCCAGCCGCTGACCAGCGCGCGCCGGGCGCGGAACTTGATGTCGCAGCATGCGCGTTCGGATAAACAGCTCACGAGTGGGGTAGAACGGGGGCGGACAACCTGACAGGGGATGTCTGCAACGCCCGCTCCGGGCGGCTCTTTTACGGACGAAGGACGCAGAAACGATGGCCAGCGGCACGGTGAAGTGGTTCAACGCGGAAAAGGGCTTCGGGTTCATCGCCCAGGACGGCGGCGGCGCCGACGTCTTTGCCCACTACTCCAACATCTCGGGCGACGGCTATCGCGAGCTCACTGAGGGCGAGCACGTGACCTTCGACATCGGGCAGGGTCAAAAGGGCCCGCAGGCAGAGAACATCGTCCGCGGCTGACACTCGGCCGCGCGCGGATGTGGGGGTCGCCCGTCCGGGTGGCCCCCACACCACGCGCCTGATCTCCCCTCCAACTCACGCTCCTGGGAGCTTCGCTCCGCTCCACTTGGGTCAGGATGCCCGCACGAGCACGTGCCGCAGGTGCCGCCCGAAACCGGGTGAACTGCCGTCCCCCGACGCGCGGTACATCACTGGGAGGAACCTACCCAATTCGGCTGATGAGTGCAGCGCAGGCGTACATGGCTTCTCAGTTCTCGCTATGAATTCTCGTCAGAGGCGAACCCATGCCCTGGCTCGGAGCGTCCTAGTAAGAGAGCACAGAGCTGCCGGTCTAGCACAGCGGTGGCCGTACGAGGAGTCAGGAGCGCGCCATGGATCCGCATTCGCCCGTTGACGTCAGCAGGCGCGTTGTTTGTCCACGCTGCCACAGGGTGAAGTGCATCTGCACCTGACATCGCGTCGGGTCACCACCGCACCACTGCTACTTCGATGCTTCGGGCGCGGCATCAGGAGCAGCACGACGAGCAGGGCGACGAAGCCGAGGCAGGCGGCGGCCAGGAACGCATCGTGGTTGGCCGCCGCCTTGGCGTCCCGCATCAGGAGAGGCAAGAATCTCGTTGATCGTGGCTGCGCTCCTGGCCGCAGGATTCGCCGCACTCGGCCCCATCGCCCCCGCCGGGGCCGTGGTACCCGCGACCATCCCACTCACCTTGACGAACAACTCCGGGCGCGGCGACCAGATCTACGTCTACGACATCGGGACCCGGCTCTCGACCGGCCGGCAGAGGTGGGCCGACGCGAGCGGTACGTTCCACGCCTGGCCCGCCGGCGGAAATCCGCCGACTCCGGCGCCGGACGCGTCGATCGCCGGACCGGCCAACGGCCAGTCCATGACGATCCAGATGCCGAAGTTCTCCGGGAGGGTCTATTTCTCCTACGGCCAGAAGCTCGCCTTCAAGCTGACCACGGGCGGACTGGTGCAGCCGCGGTGCAGAACCCGAGCGACCCGAACCGGAATATTCTCTTCAACTGGTCCGAACACACGCTCAATGACTCGGGGCTGTGGATCAACAGCACCCAGGTCGACATGTTCTCGGCCCCCTACGCCGTCGGCGTCAAGATCCCCAACGGTTCCACCAAGAGCACCGGTCACCTCAAGCCCGTTGGCTACAACGGTTTCTTCACTGCCCTGCGGGGTCAGCCGGGCGGCTGGGCCAATCTGATCCAGACCCGCTCGGACGGCACTGTCCTGCGCGCCCTCGCGCCCGGCCACGGCATCGAGTCGGGTGCGCTGCCGGCCACCGTCATGAACGACTACATCAACCGGGTGTGGAGCAAGTACACGACCTCCACCCTGACGGTGACGCCGTTCGCCGACCAGCCGAACACCAAGTACTTCGGCAGGATCTCCGACAACGTCATGAACTTCACCAACAGCTCCGGAGGGGTCGTCACCTCCTTCCAGAAACCCGACACCGACAGCGTCTTCGGCTGCCACAAGCTGCTGGACGCGCCGAACGACCTGGTACGCGGCCCGATCTCCCGCACGCTGTGCGCGGGGTACAACCGCTCGACCCTGCTCGTCAACGCGAACCAGCCCGACACGAGTTCCGCGAACTTCTACCTGGACGCGGTGACCAACCACTACGCCCGCAAGATTCACGCGCAGATGGCCGACGGCAAGGCCTACGCCTTCGCCTTCGACGATGTCGACACCTACGAGTCGCTGGTGAACGACCCCAACCCGCAGCAGGCGTACATCACCCTGGACCCGTTCAGTTAGAGCGTCACCCGCGTCAGTCAGGTCCCGGAGAACCGCCCGGCCACGTTCTGGAAGCGACCACCCAGGACGCGGCCGGGCCACTCGTCGGGTCATCCTGTCGCGTCGTCGCGTCGGGTCGTCAGCGGAGCCAGGGGTAGTCCGGATCCTCGGTGATCCTGACCTGTTGCGGGGCGTCCCGGGGGAAGGTCCAGATGCGGCCCGCGGTACTGGTGGCGGTCACCGTGTGCTCGTCCAGGGTGACCTCGCAGAAGGGGTTCGACGATTGGGAGACCGCCAGCCATCGCAGTGCGCCCTCGTCGCCGTCCTCGGTCACGGCGACCCAGCCGATGCTGCCGTGGTCCGACGACTCACCCGCCAGGACCCGGCTTCCGGCGAAGGCGCACGAGGCGAACACCGTGTCGATGTCCACCCAGCCACCGGCGTTCCACTCGGTGGCTCGTAGCAGCTCCCACCAACTCCACTGCTCGGCCCGCCGGTCGTGGAGCCGATCGGCCGGGGAGAACCGCATGAGGCGCATCACCGCGAGCGAGCCGTCGGCGAACATGATGACGTCTCCCTCGGGCGCCTCCCGGGCGCGCCAGCGGTCACGCACCGCTTGAGCGGCAGGAGTCGTGTCGTCAGAGGTGTCCACGCTCAGCATGGTGCCATGCCGCCAAGCCGGGTGCTGCGGATGGACCTCTCAGCCGATGGGGACGCCGGAGGCGACGCGCCCGAGGTTGTTCCAGCCGCCGTGGCCGTCGCCGCCTCTCCAGCTGTAGACGGTGGCGGCGTTGGTGCCCGGCTCGGTGAGGAGGTAGTCGGCGTTCCCGTCGCCCGTGAAGTCGGCGAAGGAGACCTGGTCGGCGTTGGTGGTCAGGCCCGAGGCGATGCCGCCGAGCAACAGCCAGCCGCCGTGTCCGTCCCCTCCACGGTTGAGGTAGACGGACACCGCGCCGCTTCCGGCGACCGCGAGGTAGTCCATCGCGCGGTCACCGTCGAAGTCGGCCCAGCGCACCTTGCCCGTTCCGCCCGCTTCGGTGCCGGCGCCCAACGGCGCTCCGCCTGCCGCCCATCCATCGCTGAACGCCCGGTCCAGCGGTCCGTAGAAGGCCTGAGCCATCCGTCGATGCCGCCGCGGATCTGATCGATCGTGTAGCCGCTGTGTCCCTCGTTGGAGAGGTCGGGCAGACTCCCGGATGACTGTGAGCCGACGAACCGCACGGAGTAGCGGGACCGGCCGGCCAGCAGATCCCAGAGGGGCCGGCGGTACGACGAGGTCCTGGCGCTGCCGACGCCCCAGGTGATGGAGTCGCCCAGCGGCATCACCCGCAGAACGGGCGGGGCCGGCTGCGCGGCGGGCGCACCGGATGGGAGCAGCGCCAGTCCGACGGCCCCGATGAGCGCGAGGACACTCGCGATCGGTCCCGGACGCCTCCTCCCGCCCCGTCCGGTCGCTCCGCGCCCTTGAGGCGGGCGCTTTCACGGGCGTTATCACCGGCGCTTGAAGGGCCGCTTTCGCGTCATGGACTGACAACGTTGTCCACACTGCACAGGCAAGCACGGCGGCAGCTAACCGGACTGTCTTCATGGGGACCTCCGGAGACTCGACGGCCGGCGGGGGGGGCGGGGCACGAAGTCGGAGAGCGCTCACAGAAGTTAACTGCGCTTCAGAGAGACGTCAATGCGCTGGTCGTGATGATCTACGGGCGTTCGCGGGCGGTCGCGGCCGGGTCGCGGCCCACCCCGCCCCGGTCCTGGCACTCCCTTTGGTGCCCCCTCGGCTGCCAACTCATGGCGCGGTCGCGGCCGTAGTGACCAGCGGCGAAGCGCGGCGGCGTGGCGCCAGCTAGGCTGATTCGTACGCATGTACCTTTCCGGTAGTGCTGCCTGTCCGCCTCAGTGGATGGGACCGATTGTCAGAAGGTACCCATGCCCTCTTTGTTCTCCGAAACAGTCCTCCCGGAATCCTCCCTGATCCCGGCTCCGGGGCGGCCGTCGACCGACCCGTTCCTCTCTCCGGCTCTTCTCCCGTTCGCCGCGGCGGAGACGGACGACGAGTTCGACGCGGACCGCGAGGGCGCCCCGCAGTAGCCCCGGCCGCGCCGGCCGACGCGAGCCCGGAGATCATCACGATCGTGCCGCGGGGTCCCGCATCCGGGCGGTGACCCCAAGGCGGTCCACGTCCGGGAGGTGCGGCATGATCGGACACCGGCGTGCGATCGGGGGGACGACAGGATGGCAGCTCCAGCGGAGGCCCGGCCCGGCTCTGCCGCCGGACCGGCGGAGACTTCACAGCCGCCCGGCGGACTGAACATCTTCCTGAACGGCACGTCGAGTTCCGGGAAGTCGAGCATCGCCGAGGAGCTCCTCCCGATCCTGGACGAAACGTATTTCCTTATGCCGGTGGACGCGTTTCACGCCATGCGAGCACGACATGACCTCACTCCGGACCACCTGTAGACCGTGCTCAAACACACCTGGATGGGCTTCCATCGCGCGGTTGCCGGCATGGCCGCCGGCGGCAACAACATCGTGGTGGACCACGTCCTGAGTGCGCGGTGGCGCCTGCTCGACTGCCTGGCCCTGTTCGCACCCAAGGACGTCGTCCTGGTCGGTGTGCACTGTCCCTTGCCGGAACTCGAACGGCGCGAGCAGGCGCGCGGCAACCGGCCCTCAGGACTGGCCGCCCGTCAGATCGCCCAGGTCCACGCGCACGGCGTCTACGACATCGAGTGCGACACCGGCAACGCCAGCGCGCTCGACTGTGCCCGGCAGATCAAGGACTTCCTGCCGCAGCGGCCGACCCCACCGCCTTCGAGCGGCTGCAGCTGAGTCTCCCGGACCTCCCGGACCTCCCGGCCGAAGAGCCGCCGACCGTCTGACTCACTCCCCGCCCGGGCGCGGGGCAGAGATCACTGATGGGTGGTGTGTTCCGGGCGTACGACCAGGATCACCCGGCGCTCGGCGTCGCCCACCGGCGCCTCGTACGACAGGCCGTACCGCTTCGCGAGGACGTCGAAGAAGTCGCCCGAGGGGTCGGGCTCGACGCGTTCGACCGTGCCGCGTACTTCCAGATACCGGTAGGGCTGCTCCGGGTCGTTCACCGAGACCGACACCTTTGGGTCGGCCGTCACGTTCTTGCATTTACGGCGGTCGTGGGTCGTGGTGAAGCGGAGGAACTCGCCGTCCCAGATCTGCCAGACCGGGTTGACGTGCGGGATGCCGTTCGGGCCCCTAGTGGCCAGATGCACGAAGAGGGGGCGGGTCAGCAGATCGGCGTGGCTGTCGGGAATCACTGCATGCTTAGTTGTCATAAGATTGAACGTTATCAATATTTTGATGATGCGCAAGAGCCGTATGATCGATCCCGTGACCATGCCCGCAGAGGAACGCCTCGGCCTCGACATCAAGCGCGCCGAGCAGGAGCTCATCGCCGCGAAGAGCGTGGCGGTGAAGGCGGCCGGCGTGACCGTGCCGCAGTACGCGGCGCTCTTCGCGCTCTCCGGTTCACCCGGCATCTCGGCGGCCGCACTCGCGCGGGCCTGCCTGGTGACGCCGCAGGCGATGAGCGTCGTACTGAAGAACCTCGAGGAACGCGCGCTGATCGAGCGCACACAGCACCCGTGGCACCACAACGTGCTGGAGACCCGGCTCACCGGCGGCGGCCGGGCGGTGCTCGCCGTCGCCGACGAGCGAGCCGTCGTGATCGAACGCCGTATCGCCGGTGAATTCACCGCGGAGGAACGGCAGATGCTGCGCTCCCTGCTCGGCCGGGCGATCCGGGCCATCCGGGACGAGGGCGGAGCGGGATCGTGAGTGGGAGCGGAGTCCAGGGCTGAGGTCCGGGGCCTGCCCGGCCGGTCACGGACAGGCCCTAGGCGGTCACGCAGAACAGGGTGTCCCAGGGATCCCGCAGCCGAATCCCCGGTCCGGTCGAGCCGCTCCCGGGAGGCTCGTTCTCGGGCGGTGTGACGACCATGCCCCCGGCGGCCACCGCGCGTTCGGCAGCGGCGGCCGGGTCGGGGGTGCGAAAGGCGACCTGCCAGCGCGGGCGGATCTTCGGATCCGGCGCCTGCTCCAGCGCGCCACCGTGGAGGGCGGCGACGGTGCGCCCGTTGATGTCGAGGAACACCTGGTCGTCTTCGTAGCGCACGGTGCAGCGTTCGGGTGGTTCGGTGTCCCAGCCCAGCGCCCCGCTGTAGAAGATCGCCGCCGCGAAGACATCCCGGGTATGGAGGTCGAGCCGGACGCTGGGGCGCGCGCCGCCGACGGCCCATTGCATATCCAGCGGGCCCTCCCACAGGGCGAAGGGCGCGCCGGCCGGATCGATGGCCCAGGCCACACGCCCCGGACCGAAGGCCAGCGGGCCGACGGCGACGGTACCGCCGCGCTCGCGGATCCGCTCCGCGGCCAGGTCCGCGCTGTCCTCGGCGAAGTGCACCGACCAGCACGCCGGCACGCCCAGGACGTGCCCTCGCTCCCCGAGGCCGGCGATGGGCACCCCGTCGCTGAGCGCCACGGCGTACTCCTCATGCCCGAAGCCGGGCCGGTACTTCCAGCCGAGCACCTCGCCGTAGAAGGCCTTGAGGGCCGGCAGGTCCGCGGTGGTCAGGCTCACCCAGCACGGTGCTCCCTGGACGGCGCGTTCAAGAGAAGACATACCAGCACGCCTCACTATGTGGTGGGGATGCTGATCACTGTGCCACTGTCCGCCCCGGGACGCGCGCACTGGCACGCGCTACCGAGGGTGACCGTGGCCCGGACGGCCGCGCCAGGCTCCGCCCTGCGCGCGGAGCGTGGCTGGTCCCGGCGGGACCTGGCCGAGGCCGTCGGGGTGAATTGCAGAAGCGGTACCGAGGTGGTCCTCAATTCTCGGTCGCCGTGACTAAGCGGGCCGGAGCGCCGCCAGTTGCTGGGCGAAGGGGATCACCTGGTCGGCGGCCGGTGGGGATGTGGTGGACCGGTCGGACATGTGGCCGGCCAGTTCCCCCGCCGCGCGGGCGATCCGGGCGGCGAGGCCGTCGGTGCTCGCGTCTCCTCCGGAGCCCCAGTCCTCGGAGGCGGCGTACACGGCGGTCGGCATGACGAGAGAGTGCAGGTAGGCGAAGAGCGGTCGCAGCGCGTGCTCCAGTGCGAGCGAGTGCCGCGCGGTGCCGCCGGTGGCCGCGATGAGGACGGGTTTTCCCGCGAGTGCTCCGTCGTCGATCACGTCGAAGAACGACTTGAACAGTCCGCTGTAGGAGGCGCTGAAGATCGGGGTCACGGCGATCAGACCGTCCGCCCGTTCCGTCGCCTCGATGGCGTCCCGCAGCGCGGCACTGGGGAATCCGGTCACCAGGTGATGGGCGATATCGGTGGCGAGGTCGCGCAGCTCGACGATACGGACCTCGACGGCGCGGTCCGGGTCCTGGTCCCGCAGGCCGCGCCGGGTCGCCTCACCCAGCCGGTCGGCCAGCAGACGCGTCGAGGACGGCTGGCTCAGGCCGGCCGAGACGATGACGAGGTTCAGGGTGTTCATGGGTCACTTTCTCCGCGGTGGGTCAGGAGGGGCGCTTCGACGAGTCAGACGGCGTCGGCCGTGCGGGCGGCCTCGGCGCGGGCGACCAGGGCGGCGTGGGTGGGGCCGCTGGGCACCCGGGCCGGCCGCGACGCGGCGAACTCCTTGCGCAGTACGGGCACGACTTCCTCGCCGAGGAGGTCGAGCTGCTCCAGCACGGTCTTCAGCGGCAGGCCCGCGTGGTCCATGAGGAACAGCTGGCGCTGGTAGTCGCCGAAGGTGTCACGGAAGGTCAGGGTCTTGTCGATGACCTCCTGCGGGCTGCCCACGGTCAGCGGCGTCCGGTCGGTGAACTCCTCCAGAGAGGGCCCGTGACCGTAGACGGGGGCGTTGTCGAAGTAGGGGCGGAACTCCCGTACCGCGTCCTGCGAGTTCTTGCGCATGAACACCTGACCGCCGAGGCCGACGACGGCCTTTTCGGGGGTGCTGTGGCCGTAGTGGGCGAAGCGCTCCCGGTACAACTCGATGAGGCGGACGAAGTGCTCCTTGGGCCAGAAGATGTTGTTCGCGAAGAATCCGTCGCCGTAGTAGGCGGCCTGTTCGGCGATCTCCGGGCTGCGGATCGAGCCGTGCCAGACGAACGGCGGGACCCCGTCGAGCGGCCGGGGGGTGGAGGTGAACGACTGCAAGGGCGTGCGGAATGTGCCCTTCCAGTCCACTACGTCATTGCGCCACAGCTCATGGAGCAGCGCGTAGTTCTCCACCGCGAGCGGAATTCCCTGCCGGATGTCCTTGCCGAACCAGGGGTAGACGGGCCCGGTGTTGCCGCGGCCGAGCATCAGGTCGACGCGACCGTCGGCCAGGTGCTGGAGCATGGCGAAATCTTCGGCGATCTTCACAGGATCGTTGGTGGTGATCAGCGTCGTCGAGGTGGACAGGATGATCCGCTCGGTCCGCGCCGCGATGTAGCCGAGCATGGTCGTCGGGGACGACGGTACGAAGGGCGGGTTGTGGTGCTCCCCGGTCGCGAAGACGTCGAGACCGACCTCCTCGGCCTTGAGCGCGATCGTGACCATGGCCTTGATCCGCTCGTGCTCAGACGGCGTCGTCGCGGTGGTGGGATCGGCGGTGACATCGCCGACGCTGAAGATCCCGAACTGCACTGTGCTCACCACATTCATTTCGTTGACAGTTCAACTATCTCCATCAACGGGCTGCCCCGGGCATCTATTCCCGGCGAGGACGGACCTTGGGCCGGCCCCTCCCTTCGGGTCGTTCGACGACATACGGGCGGCTACGGATTGTGACCATTGTTACGTACCCGGCGGCTTGCGAGATGGACCGGCGACGCAATCCGACGCCCTGCGACCGATGCTCCGGCCAGTGCGGATCGCGGTCGGGCCACCGCCGAGCGGCCTTGTGAGTCCGACGACCGCCTCCGCGAATATGGCGTAAACCGCTTCCGTCACAGGTGATTTGGCCGAGAGGCGCCTTTGCCCAGGTCCGCACCTCCTGGCTAGGGTGTGCGTTCTGTGGTGGATCCAACTATCGGAAGATCCCCTTCCATTCCCCTCCCTCCCATTCCCCTCCCTTGCCTGTGCATTTCGCGCGACCGGCGCCCCGAACACCCCGAGGCAACAGACACGATGAGCTCAGCGGCACTCTCCGCACCGCGTAGCGCGACACGCAGGACGGACGAGCGGTTCACCGCTTTGATCAGGTCCCACCGCCAGCCGCTCCTGCGCTACACCCGCTCGCTGCTGCCCGGCGACCCGCAGCGGGCCGAGGACGCCGTACAGGAAACCCTGCTTCGGGCCTGGCTGGCGATCCCCACCGAGGCCCAGCCGCGTCGCGCGGACGGCTTCGAACTCGGCCTGCCCTGGCTGTGCACCGTGGCACGCAACGTGGTGATCGACTGGAGCCGGAGGGACGGCGTCCGGCCCGCCCTGCCCTCCGCGTACCTGCCCGAGACCGAGTCCTCCGCGGACGAGCAGGCCCGCGTCGTGGACCGCACACACCTCGTCGAGCTGCTTGCCCCGCTCTCCCGTCCCCACCGTGAGGTTTTGGTGTACACGTACCTGCTCGGATGTTCCGGCCCCGACACGGCGCTCGCCCTGGGGATCCCGACCGGAACCGTCAAGTCCCGCCTGCACCACGCGATACGCGACCTGCGACGCTCCGCCGCCTTCTCTCGGGAGTGCGCGTGATCGCCCTGCCCCGCACCCGCACCGGCACCCGCACCGGCGCCGGTCCGCGGACGCTCGCTCTCGCCATGCCGGACCGGAACTCCTGGCTGATCCTCCTCGGTCTGCTGGTCGTTCTGGTGCTGCTGATGTGGCTGGCCGGGCGGGTCATCAAGGCCCAGGGCGGCTTCCGGCGGACCTGCCGGCGCGTCGTGTGGGAGACCAGGATGACCGGCCGCGCGTTCGCCCAGCCGTTCCGCTCCTACCGGCTCCACCGCCGACGCGCGCGGATGCTGACGTCCTTCCTCGCCGACCCGGCGGCGCCGGCGCTCGCCGGAGCGGCCCTCGACGATGCGGACGCGGCGCAGGGTGACGGGTGTTATGCGCCCACCGTGTGGAGCGGACCGTCGCGCGACCAGCACCGGGTCGTGATCGCCGGCCGGGACCCCCTCAGCCCTTCCGGCTCGTGGACGGATGCCACCGCCGGGCCGGGGGAGTGGACCTGGTCCGCGCCGCTGGAGACCGCGCCCGTGCGGACCGAGCCGGTGGGGACCGAGGTACTGGAGGCCGAGGTACTGGAGGGCGCCGGGGAGGACCGGCGGGAGCGGCTCCTGCTCGCCATCGGTGTGGACCGTCAACTGCCCGGGGTCGTACTCGTCGACTGGCTGCGCGGCCCTGCCGCGCTGGCGGTCGAAGGCGATACGCGAGTGGCCCGCAGCATCCTGCACGCGCTCGCCGCGCAACTCGACAGCATGCCGAACGGCCCGCGGGTACACGTGGCCCGCGGCGTGCATCATCGCTTTCCCGGTACGGAACTCAACGACCTCATCGAGCAGTTGGATTCGGTGGAGAGCGCGACGGCCGGGCCTGAGTCCGGCGCGGACTACGATCCGGGCAGCGAATCGGAGAGTGATCCGGACGCTGAACCGGACTCCGAACCGGAGAGCGGGTTGCATCCGGTGCTCGTGTGCTGGAAGCCGACGCCGGAGCAGGCGGCACGGCTGGCCGTTCTCAGCGCCGAGGGCAAGGCCCGCGTCCTGGCCGGCGGGCTCCTGCCGGGCTCCTGCTGGACCCTGCACGCGGAACCCGACGGGCGGCTGCTGGGCCCTGGCATGCAGATCGACGTGGAGGCCGCCTCGCTCGGCCGGGCCGCGGGCCGGGCGATCCGGCGGCTGCGGCAGCGCAGCCGCGCCGAACTGCCGGTACCGGTACCGGTACCGGTACCGGCTCGTCCCGGAGTCGCGTCCCCCGCGGCGGTCGAGACCCCGGTTGTGCCCGTGGCCGCGACACCGCCGACGGAGCCTGGCGAACCGGACGTCGGCGATCCGGACTTCACCGAGCCCGCCGCGTCGCCCGCCGTCGTCACCGTCCCGGCGACGCGCGGTCCGAGCGAGGGGAACACACCTCCGGCCGTCGCCGGTCCGGATGTCTCCCCGGTTCCCCATGGCGCGCCCGCCCCAACCCCAACCCCGGCCCCCGCCGCCGGATCCGCGCGGGGCTCAACACCTGACGTCGACCCGTACCTCGACCTCGCAGAACCCGAACCCGAGCCCGAACCCGAGCCCGAGCCCGAGCCCGAGCCCGCCACGGCGCCCTCCCGCGCCGCCGGTGTCTCCGCCGTCGCACATCCTCTGCCGGCCGCCCCCGGCGAAAACCCGGAACGGACTTCCCCCACTCCGTGAGACTCTTCCTCAGCATCACTTCGGCCGACGACCCGGTCCAGGGCCGCGATTTCGTGCTCGACGCCACCGGCGCCACCACCGTGGGCGCGCTCGCGTCCCGGCTGGCCGCGGGCGGCCAGGACCCGGGGCGGCCCGGCGGAGCCGAGCCGCCCGCGCTGTATCTGGGCGACCGGGAGCTGCCGGCCGGTCTGCCGCTGTCCGCCGCCGGAGTACGGGACGGCGCCAGGCTGGGACTCGGTGGACCCACCGCGCCCGAGCCGGGTGACTACGGGCCGCTGCGGGCCCAACTGCCGCCGCCCTCCAGGTCCGCGGACGGCGAACGGCTGCCGCGCGGCCCCCGGGTGGAACTCCAACTGGTCGGCGGCCGCGACGCGGGACGCGTGTGGCTGCTGGAGCCCGGTACTCACGCCGCCGGTCCGCAGCCGGGGAGCGCGGTCTTCCTGGAAGGCCGCGACGTACCGTCGAAGGGTGTACGGATCACCGTCCGTCCCGACGGGACCGTACTGCTGAACACCGGTCAGGCAGAGGGCGTCGCGCTGTCCGCGCCGGAGCCCCCGCCGGCCCGGCCGCGCGCCGACGCGACCCCGCTGCCGCCCGCCCCGCCGCCGGAACTGCCCGATCCGGACGCCGACGCCCACGAGCCGCTGCCACGGGGGTGGCAGGAGTGGCCCATCGGCGACGAGCTGGTGATGGGGGAGTTCCTGTTGCGGGTAGCGGAGCCGACCGAGGCGGACGCGGCCGTCACCGACTCCGTGGACGGTGCGTTCCTGGACTTCAACCGGCCGCCCCGCATCATTCCGCCGCTGGTGCCGGAACGGTTCGTGCTGCCGTCACCGCCGGGCCCGCCCACTCGGCGGCCGATTCCGCTGCTGGTGGTGGTCGCGCCGCTGTTCTTCGGCGTCGGCATGGTCACCATCCTCCACTCGTACTTCTACTTGATGTTCGCGTTCTTCAGCCCGGTCCTCGCCATCGGCAACTGGCTGAGCGGCCGGCGCAGCGGGCGCCGCGAATACCTGGACGGTGTGGCCAGCTACCGGGCCCGGCGCGGCTCCCTGGAGCAGGACGTCCAGCAGAAGGTCGGCCGTGAGCGCCGGCTGCGGGTGGCGGGCGGACCCGACCCGGCCACCGCGGGGTTGTGGGCGGTCGGCCCCGGGGCCAGGCTGTGGGAACGCCGCCGCGGCCACCCCGACCACCTCGTGCTCCGGGTCGGAACGGTCGGTCAGTCCTCGCTGCTGACCATCGAGGACACCTCCCGCGAGGACAACCACCGCTCGGTCAACTGGCGGATCCCCGACATGCCGGTCGGCGTGGACCTCGCCGGTGACGGCGTGGTCGGCATCGCGGGGGAGCGCGACGCGGCACGCGCGCTCGCCCGCTGGACCGTGGCCCAGGCGGCGATCCTGCACAGCCCGCGCGATGTGCGGATCACCGTGCTGACCGACGCGGCGGGAGCCGCCGCCTGGGAGTGGGTGCGCTGGCTGCCACATGCTCGACCCGGCCAGGGCGGCATCTCCGCGCAGAACTCCGGCGGCCCGTCCGTCACCGTCGGCAACGACCCGGAGACCGTCGCCAACCGGGTCTCCGAACTGGTCGCGGCCGTCCGCTCCCGGATGCGCGCCCGCGATTCCGCGATGAGCGGGGCCCTGCTCAGTGAGCCCGATCTCGTGGTGGTGCTGGACGGCGCCCGGCAGCTGCGCGATGTGCCCGGTGTGGTGCAGGTGTTGAAGGAGGGCCCGGCCGTCCGGGTGTTCCTGATCTGCCTCGACCAGGAGGAGCGCATGCTCCCCGAGGAGTGTGTCTCGGTCTGTGTGGTCGGAGCCCGCGATCTGACGCTGCGCCGAACCGGCAGCGCCGATCTCACGGGGATCCGTCCGGACCTGGTGGACACTGACTGGTGCGAGCGGACCGCCCGGGCGCTGGCGCCGGTCCGCGACGTCACTCCCGACGGCTCCGACGGTCTGCCGGACCGGGTCGACCTGCTCGGTCTGCTGGAACTGGAACCGCCGCGGGGTGAGGAGATCGCCCGCCGCTGGACCAAGCGCCCCGCCTCCACCACAGCGCTGCTGGGCGTCGGTTACACCGGCCCGGTCGCCTTCGACCTGATCAAGGACGGTCCGCACGGGCTGGTCGCGGGTACCACCGGCGCCGGCAAGTCGGAACTGCTGCAGACCCTGGTGGCCTCGCTCGCCGCGGTGAACCGGCCCGACGAGATGACGTTCGTGCTCGTCGACTACAAGGGCGGCAGCGCGTTCCAGGACTGTGTGCGGCTGCCGCATGTACTGGGCATGGTCACCGACCTCGACAGTCATCTCGTGGAGCGCGCGCTGGCCTCGCTCGGCGCGGAACTGACCCGGCGCGAGCGCATCCTCGCCCAGGCGGGCGCCAAGGACCACATCGAGTACCGTGCCATGCGGCGGCGCGACCCGTCGCTGGCGACCCTGCCCCGGCTGCTGCTGATCATCGACGAATTCGCCACGCTTGCGCGCGACGTCCAGGAATTCGTTCCCGGGCTCGTCTCCATCGCCCAGCGCGGCCGCTCCCTGGGTCTGCACCTGATCCTCGCCACGCAGCGGCCCGCCGGTGTCGTCACCGCCGACATCCGCGCCAACACCAACCTGCGGATCGCGCTGCGCGTCACCGACGGCATGGACAGCCAGGACGTCCTGGAGGTGAACGACGCGGTGACCATTTCCGCCGGCACCCCGGGCCGCGCGCTGGCCCGTATCGGACACCGTTCCGTACTTCCGTTCCAGACGGCGTTCGTCGGAGCGGCCCGCACGGGCAAGGACGACGCCGGGCAGCCGCGACCGGCCGGAGCAGCCGCGCCGGGCGTGGAGATGGAAGGGCGGCCGGCGGCCGAGCCCCCGGTCTGGACCAGCGAGGTCAACTGGGCGCTGCTGGGCCGCATGGCCGCGGAGCCCGGTCCCGAGCACGCCTCCGAGGGCGAGGAGGCGGTGAACTTCGGCAGCGGTTCCGAAGCGCCGACGGATGAGACCGACCTGACCGCTCTGGTCGAGGCGGTGCGCGAGGCGGCGGCCGAACTGTCCATCCCCCAGCAGCCCAGCCCGTGGCTGCCCGCGCTGCCGCAGGCCGTCAGCCTGCACGACCTGCCCGAGCGGCCGGATCTCCCGGGCGGCCGGCTGGCTCCCGTCCCGTGGGCGCTCGCCGACCTGCCGGGCTCCCAGCGCCAGGAACCCCTGGAGCTGGACTTCTCCCATTTCGGCCATCTCTACATCCTCGGCACCCCACGCTCGGGCCGCTCGCAGGCGCTGCGGACCATCGGCGGCGCGCTGGCCCGCCGGCACTCCTCGGCCGATGTGCACCTGTACGGGATCGACGCGGCCGGCGGAGCGCTCGCCGCCCTCAGCGCGCTGCCGCACTGCGGCGCCGTGGTCCCGCGCACCGACCTCGAGCGCCTCAACCGGCTGCTGGCCCGGCTCATCGGGGAGATGGGCCGCCGTCAGGAGCTGCTGACCGCCCACGGTGTGGCCAACCTCGCCGAACTGCGCACCCTGCTGCCAGCGGCCGAACGGCCGGCCCATGTGGTGGTCCTGATCGACGGCTGGGACTCGCTGACCGCGCTGCTCGGCGACCACGACGGCGGCCGGCCCGTCCAGGAGCTCACCGCGCTGATCCGGGAGGGCGCGCCGATGGGAGTGCATGTGATCGCCACCTCGGAGCGGGCCCTGCTGTCCGGCAAGGTCGCCTCGCTCAACGACGAGCGGCTGCTGCTGCGGCTCACCGACCGCAGCGAGTACATGCTGGCGGGCATCCCGGCCAAGTTGATCCCTGCCGTGGTCCCGCAGGGCCGCGGTTGGCGCGGCGGCAGTGCCACCGAAGTGCAGGTGGCGTTGCTCGGCGAGCCGTCGGGCGGACTGCCCACCGGACGTGACCAGGCCGAGGCGTTGCAGCGCATCGGCGCCGATGCGGCCCGCCGCGACCAGGGCGTCCCGGCCCATCGCCGCCCGGCGCGGGTGATGACCCTGCCGCGGCAGGTGTCGTTCACCGAGGCCTACGCGAAGGTACCGACCTCGTTGCGGCGGCCGTTGTGGGGGCTGCTCGGGATCGGCGGCGACGATCTGGAGCCGGTGGGAGTGGACTTCGCGGCGGACGCGCCGTCCTTCCTCATCAGCGGTCCTCCCGGAGCCGGCCGTTCCACCGCGCTGGCCAGCCTCGCGGTCTCGCTGCTGGCCGGCGGTACCCGGGTGGTGGTGATCACTCCGCGCGAGTCGCCGCTGCGCGGGCTGCGCAGGCACCCGCAGGCCGTGGTCCTGGAGTCGCCGGACCCGATGGCGGACGAGGTCCGCGAGGCGCTGGAGTCCGGGAGCGGGCCGGCCGTCGTGCTGGTGGACGACGCGGACCTGCTGGCCCAGATGCCGGCCGCCGACTCGGTGCTGCGCGACATCGCGGCCACCGGACGCGACCGCGGCTACGGGCTGGCGGTCGCCGCCACCGCGGAGACCCTCACCTCGGCGGGCATCGGCTGGCTCGGACAGGTGCGGCGGGTCCGCAAGGGCGTGCTGCTGTCCCCGCAGTCACCGGCCGAGGGCGATCTGCTCGGTATCCGCGTCCCGTACGACCTGCTGCGTGGCCGGCCGACGCCCGGGCGCGGACTGACCGTTGACCCGGTGTCGGGTCTGCTGGTGTCGGTACTGGTCCCGGAGACGGTGCTGCGGTCGGACGACTCCGTCTGACCCGTCTGACCCGTCTCAGGAAACGCGCGCGCCCGCGGACAGCAGGAGAGGTTGCCGCGGGCGCGCGGGCGGGGATCAGGCCTGGTTGGTGCTGGCCGCGATGTCGGCGTCCATCTTCTCGACGGACTCCTTGATCTTGGTGAACTGCATGGCGAAGCTGTTGATGCTCTCCACGGCCTGCTGCAGCGAGGCGGTCAGCTTCTCGTAGGCGGCCTTCATGGCGGGGCTGCTCTGCTGCATGAACAAGCCGTTGTCCAGCAGCCCTTCGACGGAGGTCTTCGTCGACAGCAGGTGCGGGTTGATGTCGTTGACGGCCTGGTTCATCACGCCGGACACGCGCAAGATCTCGGTGTAGTCGAGGTTGATGTTGCCTGCGGGCATGGTGCGCTCCGTGGGTTGTGGGGTGATCGTGATCGTGGTTACTTGCTGGACGTGGTCCAGCCGGTGTCCTGGTTCGCCTGGTCGCTCTTCCACTCCTCGGTACGGCCGTCGGTCACCACGGTTTTGGTGCCGCTGCCGTCCGGCTTGACCTCGACGGTCGTGACGACCTCGTGGCCGTTGATGTCCACCGAGGAGTGCGAAGTGCCGTGCACGGTCTCCTCGTTGCCGTCCTTGTCGGGGCCGACGGTGGTGTAGGTGGTGTCCGAGTCACGGTGACCGGTGGTCTTGTCGTAGACCGAGGTGGTGGTGCCGGTGGTGGTGCTCACCTTCCCGTCGGTCCCCTTGGTGGTGGTGTTGAAGGTGTCGTTGGTGTTCTTGTGATTCCCCGACTCGGTGGTCTGGCTGTTCCCCGTCGTGGAGGTGACATTGCCGTAGACATCGGTGGCCTTCGAGTCGTATGTGCCGTCGGCGTGGTAATTCGTGGTGTCGGTGCTGGTCAGGCCGGTGTTGGTGTGCAGCGTGGTGGTGATCTTCGTCGGCTTGCCGTCCGCGCCGTACTCGTACGTGGTCGTCGTGGTGTTGCCGTGCCCGTCGTCGGTGGTCCAGGTGCCCGGCCGGTCGGCGTCCTGCGGAGGCTTGGGGGCGTGCGGGTCGTTCGGGTCGGCGTTGCCGTCGTGGACCTGCTGCTGCCAGTCGTCCCAGATCTTCTTCTGGGTCGAGTACAGGTCCGCGGCGAGCGAGGCTTCCTGCTTGCTCGCCTCCCCGGCCAGCCGGAAGTCCCAGTCCGCCCAGCCGCGCGCGACCCCCTCGTACAGGTTGCCGAGCTTCTCCAGCTTCTCCTCGGAGCGCTTGAAGGAGCTCTTCCAGACGGAGTAGTAGGCGCGGATCGCCGTGGAGACAGTGGCCGCGCCGACCTCGTTGGTGGTGTAGTCCTGCTTGCCCTCGCGGGCGTGCTGGACCTGTTCCTTGAGGTTGCGGGCCTTCTGGGCCACCTGGTTGAGCAGTTCGTAGTCGACCGCGATGTCGGGCACAGTCACTCCCGGGGGACGGGGACGGGGCGGGATGCGTACGCAGATCAAACGCACCGGGGGCGCGAACGGTTCAGTGATGCGCGTTACACCCGGGGCGGCCTGTGACGTCGTTCACAGAGTGAACCAATGGCCCTCCCGCTGCGTAGACATGGTGTCCGGACCGTGAGGAGCGCGGACCGTACGGGCGGCGAGCCGCGGGCAGGGGGTGCATGAGGGTGGCAACGCGTCCAGGGGACTGGAGTGCGCTCGGTCTGCACGGTGATCCCACCCCCGGCGATCCCGCCACCCTGTCCGTCATCGCCGACGCGATGCGCGAACTGGCCACCTCGGCAGGGACGATCAACACCGGCCTGCACGAGCTGCAGAACACCGCGGGCGACGGCCGGCGGTTCATCGGCAAGACCGCCGACGCGCTGCGCGGCATGGTGGACGAGCACCTCCAGCGGTTCGTGGGCCGGGTGGAGGAGTCCTTCCACACCGCGGAGAACGCCATCCGCACGTACAGCACCGTCGTCACCAACGCCCAGGCCGAGGCGGACCAGGCGCTGTCCGCCGCGCAGGGCCTGCCACAGGGCGATTCGCAGCTCCCGAGCCTCACCCGGCGCGCCAACGACGCCAAGTCCGAGGTCACGGGCGCCGCGACGGAACTGCGCAGGCAACTGCACACGGCCGGTGAGCTGATGGTCCAGCCGGTCAGCGACTGCGACCTGTTCTGGGAAGTGTTCCAGTGGCTGACGATCATCCTCTCGGTGATCGCGGTCTTCACCGGTGGCATCCTCGCCGTTCTCGCCTGGGGTATGAACGCCGTACTGCTGATCAAGACCATCGTCGCCTTCAGCCAGGGCAAGGCCAGCGGCCTGGAACTGGGCCTCGCCTTCCTGGGCGTGCTCTTCCCGACGACCAAGGGCATCAATGTCGGCGCCCTCATCAAGGGCCTGGGCAACAGCCTCAAGGGCGGCGTCAGCGGACTCGTGGGCGCGGGCCGCAACATCTGGTCGCAGATCGGCCACTTCTCGTCGATGACCGGCCTGCCGAAGTTCGTCGTCGCGCCCATGGTGATCGTCTCCCACCTCGGCCCGGCCCTCACGATCGATGTGGCCGGCCTGCTGCGCGGCATCGGCAACGGGGCGCGGGGCGGCTGGAATCAGGCCGTCACCGCGATCGGGCACGACTGGGTCCGGTTCACCGGCAACGTCACCGGGGAATGGGCCAAGGCCGGTACATACGCGGCCGTCAACATCCAACGGCTCGGCCGGCTGGGCGTGGCCGCCTTCCTGCCGCTGAACGCTACCGAGTTGGGCGTCCTCGGCTTCGGCGGCGCGGCCCGGCTCGCGTTCGGCGAACGCGTCCTCGGCATTCCCCATCCCGAGCTGCACGAACTGCTGGTCAACGCGGGCCGCACCGACGCCGCGCTGCATTTCGGCTCGCCTCTGGCCAACGGCGGCCACGGCGCCCTGGTGCCCTCCTCGCTCGTGACGCCGGGCGGGGTGCACTTCTCCGCGGGGACGTTCAGCCCCGGGTCCTCGCTTGGCGCCGTCTTCCGGCCGGGCGGGGGCTTCGGCTCGGCGGGCACGGCCAACCTCGTCCATCTCTCGCTGGGATCGCTGCCCACCATCAACCTCGGCAGCCTGGGACCCGGGTCGCTCGGCATCGCCCGCGGTGCTCTGCCCGACGGCATCCACGCCACTGGGGGCGGGCTCAGCGTGCCCGCGTCGGTATCGGTGTCGCCCGGATCGGGCGCGCTCGGCCTCGGCGCTCTGCACGGCTTCGGTACGCCCTCGGTCGTGGGCCACGCGGGCGGGGCTCCCGGTCTGCACGTGACGGGCACCGGGACGGCGCTTCCAAGAGGCCTGAGCGTCGGTGCGCCCTCGCTGCTCACCCCGGCGGTGCCGCACGGCATGACGACCCTGCCCGGCGGTCTGAGCGTGCCGCTCACCCACGGCTCCGGTATCTCGGCCGGGGCGCAGCTCGTCCACCAGGCTGACCACGCGGCGGGCCAGGTACGGATGGACAGCAACCTGCTGCTGCCCGGCCACACCGCCATCGATCTGCTCCGCGACGCGCACGGTTCGTCCCCCGTGCTGCATACCGGCCAGCCGATCGCCGGTCTGCACGCGGGAACGACGACCAACGTGCCGCACACCGTCGGCATGGGGGAGGGTGTCACCCTGGCCCGCGGCGCCGTCGGCCACGCCGAGGCGCTGAACGATCTGATCTTCCCCGAACTGCGGGCCATGGCCGCCGGTGACGTCGCCGTCACCGGCATCCGGGCCGACGGCATCACCCTGCGGCTCGGGGACGCGGCGCCGCGGACGGTGGACGCGCACGCGGTGGCCGCCACCGCGCCGATCGGCCCCGCTCCCGTCGGCCACCTGACCGGTGTGCCCTCCGCCACGCCGCAGCCCGTGCACGCGCCGGCCGTAGCAGGTGCCGCGACGCCGATACCGCATCTGGGCGGCACCGGCGGGAGCGAGCATGCGCTCACCGTGAACGCCCCGCAGGGCGGCGCGCATCCGGTGTCCGCCGGCGCGGTGGAGCGCCCGGTCACCCCGCCCCGCTCGACCGCGGCCGCGCCGGGCTCCACGCCGGTGCCCCGCCCGCTCAGTGCGCCGGTACGGGTCCCGGAACCCGTACTGTCCACGCACGATCTGGCGATGAACCTGCTGCGCGGCGACGATGCGGCCCTGCCCGTACCCGCCGGGCTGAGCGCCCACGCCGGGGCACCGGCCGGCGTCTCCGCCCGCCCGGCGCTGGACGCCGCCGGCGCGGGCCACACCGGATCCGCGAACGGGGCGCTGGATCTGGTCGCCCGCCCCGGCGGGCCCGCACGGGCCGACGACGTGCCGGCGGCCGGAACGCCGCAGCCGTCGGCGGCCGGAACACCGGTCCCGCATCTGCCGGTATCCAAGGGCAAGGGCAAGGGCAAGGCACCGGCGGCGCTGCCACCGCTCGTCACCGTGGCGCCCGGCGGACGGTTCGGCGGCCATGCCGCGGCCGCCGTGATGAACCAGCGGATCCACGCCGCCCGGCAGATCGTCATCGGCGGGTCCTCCGGTTCCGAGGCCGTCGGCAAGCTCAACGCCTGGGCCAGGTACGAGCGATCGATGACCAAGCTGGCCAAGGCGGAGCAGCAGCTCGACCGCGTCACCCCGCCGCCCGGCACGGGCGCCTCCACCGGGCCCACCGCCGCCCATCTGGCCGCGCTGGACGGGGTCAGCCGCGCCGGAGCGGTCGTCGACCGTGCGGAGGACACCCTGCACGGGCTCGGTATCGACCCCCGCGCGACCCGCCAGGAGATCCGTTCCGTCACCGGCCGGATCTTCACCGACCGCGGCGGGCTGCTCGGCGGCGCTCCCGCGACCCGTCCCCGCCCGCCGCGCCCGCCGGCCGGTGCCGGTCACGCCGCCGCACCGGCGCCGCACGTCCCGCACACCACCGTCGACGACGCGATGCAGATCGACCCGCCCGCCACCGGCCATGCCGCCGGAGCTCCCGCACCGCACACCGCACCGCACACCGCACCGCACCCGGCCGGCCAGGACGTCACCATGTCCCCGCCGCCGCACCGCGGCGACGACGCGATGCAGATCGACCCGGCGCCCGCTCCCACCGGTGGCGCCCACACCTGGACCCCGCAGGCGGGAGCCGCGGCCGATCCGCACACCGCGGTCAACGACGCCTTCCTGCACCTGGGCGGCCACGGTGCCCAGCCGATGAACGCCGACCGCTACGCGGCCCTGGTGCACGCGAGCGTCGAGGACTCCCGCCCGATCGCCTACGTGGTCAACGCGATCGTCAACCACCGGGAACTCGGCGGCCTCGGGGCGTTCCTGAACTCCGTCACCCACAACCTGACCGGCTTCGACGGCCGGATAGCCGTCGTCATCGGCGTCAACGGCCCGCGCAGTGAGCTCCCCGCGATCCGTGCCGCCATCGACAACGCGCTCGGCGGTGCCTCGTTTCCCCACCCCCTGGCCATGGTCGCCACCCCGGTCCCGGGCGGCCCCAAATTCGCCTACGGGACGGCCCGTAACGCCACCATGACCAGCGCCGCCAGTACGCATCTGGCACAGACGATGATCGACCGGGGCACCCACCCCTACTTCTCGATCATGGACTTCGACGCCCACCCCCACACGGTCCCCGGCGGCGAGCACGTCTTCCGTCACTTCGACGAGGCACTCGGCGCCCACGGATCACCCGGATTCCCCCCGCTGCGCCCGCTGATGATGTCGGGCGGCTACCGGATGCCCGACCTGTCGGCGGCCGGCGCCACCGAGGACCTGCTGAAGGCCACCAACGACCGGCTCGCGGGAGCGGTGAAGAAGCCACCGAAACCGCCGAAGCCGGCCGCGGGCGGCGCGGTGAGGAAGCCCAGGGTGGTCAAGGACAAGGGCGACGTCACCGCCGACTTCCTGCCCACGCTCGACGCCCGTATCAGGCTCGACATGCGGGTCCGCGACCGGCTGGGCGGCACGCATCCGCAGCTGCCCTACTCGCCGGAGCCCAACCTCTTCGTCGACGCCGCGGCGGTCATGCTGCACGAACCGGGGCTGCCGCCGGTCCGGTTCGGCAACGCGGGCGCCGAGTTCCAGGCACTCAGCGAACGGCTCAACCAGCTCAACGCCTGGGAACTGGACCGGAACCTTCCGCTGCCGGCCTTCGGAGGCGCCGGGCCCACCCGGCTGCCGGAGATCCTGGGCAGGATCGACGACGCCTTCCACGCGGACCGCCCGCCGCTGAGCGGGCCCGAGTCCGCTGAGGCCCAACTGGTGCTCCACGACCTCGCCAACGCCGTGCGGAACGGGGATCCGCTGGTGCGGATGTTCGATGTGAACCGGGTACCGCTGGTCCTGAACCGGATCGGCGAGGCGCTGCGGAACGGTTTCGAGCTGCACACCGCGCCCCTGACCCTGAGCCGTGAGGCGCGGCAGATCCTGTGGCGCACCGGGGAGGCCCTCGACACGCGGCTGACCCTGCGCGGGATCAACGCGGCCAACCACGTCCTGCCGGAGCGCGGCACCGCGTTCCTCACCGACTTCCAGGGCGGCGCGATCCCCACGGACGTGTCCCGTCTGCTGAAGGACCTGTGGAAGGACGGCACCCTCCCGCAGGACCACGCACACATGAAGAAGCCGCTGGACCGGCTGTTCAACAGCGACGCGTCCGGCGGCAACGCCCAGGCCGGCCGCAGCGGTCTCGAGCTGTCCTCCCACCGCGACGACTGGATCACCAAGAACTACTCCAAGCTTCCCCCGAACCCCAACAACGGCCGCCCCTTCGACCCGCTCTGGCCGGTCCGCCACAACCCCGGTGAGCTGCCGCGCACCACCACGTCCGCAGACCTGGCCCGCGATCTCGACTCGCGGCTGGGCACCCCGGGAGAGCACCCGGTAGGGACGGCCGTCTCCACTCCGGTGCAGGGCTCAGGCCCGGCGGTGTGGGCCGGGATCAACCCCGACGAGCTGCGTCTGGTGTCGCACAGCCTCGCGCTCAGCACGGACATCACGCACTTCCTGCGCCACCTGCGGTACTTCGCCCACGAACATCTGCCCACCCGGGCCATCGACCTGTCGCCCGGCTCCCTCTTCGCGGCGCTCGACCACGCAGCCGGCACGACCAGTGGTCTCGACCCGGCCGCCATGCTGCAGCGCGCCTTCGACACCATCGACAGCGGGGCCGGCGTTTCGGCGGCGACCGCGATGAAGCGACTGAAGGCGTTCACCGACAACCTGAACACGTCCGGGCTCGGCGTCGAGGACTTCTTCGTGCGCCTCGTCACGGGACGGATCCACCCGCCGACCGACACTCTGCAGGGTCTGCGGGCGGCCGGCGACGAGGCGCACTTCGCCATGGACGCCGGCAGTCTGCATGTACTCGGGCACTACGCGACGGCACTGGGACGGGACATCCGGGTGACGGGCGGTGACGGCGTCACCCACTTCATCGCCGGACCGACCGGCGGCAAGCGGGCGCGTGGATCCCTGGAGATCACCTGGCGCGGCGAACCCGACGGCGGCGGCGGATGGACCGTGCATCTGTCGGACCGCTCGGGCAGTCCGTCACCCGCACACGGCGACGGCCCCCCGTCCGGCCGGGGACCGGACGGCCCCGGTTCGGGTCCCCCCAAGCGCCGCCGTACCGTCGACCCCGTCACCGGTGGGAAGGGCAAGGACAAGGCGACGGCCTCCTCCGCGCCGGCGCCCGTTCCCGCTGCGCCCCCGGCCCCGCCCCGCGCGGCCGTGGAAGCCGCTTGGGACGCCTACGCCGAGGCCACCGGCGAACTCGGCGCGGCACAAAGGGCTCTGACCGGAGTGCAGCGGCCGGCCGCGTACGGCGGAGCGGGCAGCTCCAGTGTGTCGACCGCCTCCGCACACGCCTATGGTCAGGCGCAGGACCGTATGCGCCGGGCCGCCGCGGCCCTGAACCGCGCGGAATTCGCACTGGAGCGACTCGGTATCGACCTGCGCAACGCCATGGAGGGCCTCACCCTCGACCCCGGCCGCCACCACTCGCACCCGCCCTCCGGAGACACCCCGTGACACCGCCGCCCGCCGAGCCCGCAGTCCACCACGTCGCCGGCCGGGACCGGTACGCGCGTGCGCACGCGACGATCGCCTCCGCCCTTGAGACAGCCGTGGACGGCGACGAGATCCGGATCGCGCCCGGGGTGTACACCGAGGCGTTGCGGATCGAACGGAACGTCTCGCTGCTGGCCGAGACGTCCGACGGGCAGGACGCTTCCGTCCACTACGGCACGGTGACCCTCGCCGCCCCCGACGCGGACCGGCCCGCCCTCGAAGTGGCCTCCGGAGCACGGCTGGTGCTGCGCGGCCTGACGGTACGCGGCGGCGCGGCGAACCGGCCCGCCGTACTGCTCAGCGGCGGCAGCACCGAGTGGTCCGGCGGCGGTATCACCCGCGGCCGGCTGGAGGTGCTGAGTGACGCTGCGTTGAGCCTGCGCGACGCGGTACTCGCCGGAGCGGCCCTCACCGGCGCCCTGCTGCGCACCACCGGTACGGTGCGGCTGGCCGACTGCCTGCTCATGGAAGCCGACGGCACCGGACTCGTGGCCGGCGGCTCCACCCACCTGGAACTGGAACGGACCACCGTGCGCGGGGCGTCCGGCTCCGCTCTGCGGATCCGCGAGAGCGCCCGGGCCACCGTGCGCGACAGTCTGATCGACCGCGCCGGGCGCAGTGGCCTGCTCGTCGAGGACCAGGCCGCCGCGCTCCTGGTGGACTGCCGGATCCGGGACTGCGGCGGGGAGGCGGTCCGGGTCCTGGGCAGCTCGCCCGCGTCCCCCACGTCCCTCGTGTCTCCTGCGGAGGCGGACACCGGCCCGTCAGCCCGCGCGGACGGTGGCGTGCGCCTGGACGGCTGCGAGCTGTCGGGTGCGGGCTCCGACGCGGTGAGCGCCACCGGCCAGGGGCAGTTGCTGCTCACGGCATGCGTGCTGCGCGACAGTGGCGGCTCGGGCGTGAGCGCGGGGGACGACTCCCGCGTCCGGCTCGCCGGATCGCGGATCGTCCGGACGACGGCCGCCGCGCTGCGGGTGTACGGCGCCGCCCTGCTGACCGCCGAGCAGACCACCGTACGGGGCTCCGCGGCCAACGGCCTGCTGGCCGCGGACAGCGCGACCGTACGGCTGGAGGACTGCGAGGTGGGGGACTGCCTGTTCAGTCCCGTACATGTCGGGGGTCGGGCCACGGTGGTACTGACCAGAGTGCGGGCGTCCGGATCGCCCGAGCACGGGGTGCACGCGGTCGCCGACGCGACGGTCGAGATGACCGACGGGCGGATCGCCGACTGCGGGATGTCCGGACTCGACGTCGCCGGCCCGGCGCGCGCGGTGGTACGGGGACTGAGCGTTCTGCGCTGCCTCAATGGCATCACTTCCGGTTCGCGCGCCGAAGTGCGGCTGCTGGACTGCGAGGTGGCCGACAGCGAGCGGGCCGCTGTCGTCCTGGGGCCGGGGGAGACGGAAGTGACCGGCGGCCGGCTGCTGCGGCCGGGTACCGCCGGGCTGGTCGTGGAGGAGGGAGCCCGGCCGCGCGTGACCGATCTGGAGATCCGGGAGGCTGTCGGCTCCGGCGTGGTGGTGGCCCGGGGCGCTGAGCCGCAGCTCCGCGGGGTGCGGATCGTCCGCCCCGGAAAGAACGGCCTCATCGTGGACGCCGGGGGAGCGGGCCTGTTCGAGGACTGCGACATCATCGGGCCCGGATTTCCCGCCGTGCACCTCGGCGCCGCGGCGACGCCGGTGCTGCGGCGGATCCGGGTCCACGACGCCACCGAAGACGTGAGCGCCGACCCTGGCGCGGCTCCTGTGGCGGAGGAGTGTGTCTCGGTCCGGGTGAAATCCCCCATCTGGCCTGCCGGTTCCCTCCCGGTCACGGTGGCGTCGGGCCCGGCGGGAGCAGTTGAGGCGAAACCCTCAGGGGAAGGCGCGGACGAGCCGGCCGCTGAGGAGAGTCTGGACAGCCTGCTCGCCGAACTCGACGAGCTGATCGGCCTGGCACGCGTCAAACAGGACGTGGCCTCGCTGGTCAAGCTGATGCGGATGGTCCAGCGCAGGGGCGCGGCCGGACTGGCCGCACCCCCGCTGAGCCGGCACCTCGTCTTCGCGGGGAACCCGGGGACCGGCAAGACGACGGTGGCCCGTCTGTACGGCCGGATTCTGGCCGCGGTCGGGCTGCTGGAGCGCGGCCACCTCGTCGAGGCCGACCGCTCGGCGCTGGTCGGCGAGTACGTCGGCCACACCGGGCCGAAGACCCAGCGGGTCTTCCAGGAGGCCATGGGCGGTGTGCTGTTCATCGACGAGGCATACTCGCTGGCTCCCGTCGGAGGCGGCGCGGGCAGCGACTTCGCCCAGGAGGCCATCGCCACCCTGGTCAAGCTGATGGAGGACCACCGCGACTCCGTCGTGGTGATCGTGGCGGGCTACCCGGCGGAGATGGAGCACTTCATCGACTCCAACCCCGGGCTGGCGTCACGGTTCAACCGGACGCTGATGTTCGAGGACTACGACACCGCCGAACTGGTGCGCATCGTCGAACAGCACGCCGCCTCCCACCAGTACGACCTCACCGACGCCGCGCGGACGATGCTCGACACCTACTTCGACCACGTGCCCAGGGACGGCCGGTTCGGCAACGGCCGCTCCGCACGCCAGGCGTTCCAGGCCATGACGGAACGGCAGGCCTACCGGGTCGCGGAGATCGACGATCCGACAGAGGACGACCTGGTGACGTTGTCCGAACTGGACCTGCCCGAACTCGACGTTCCGTAGCACCCGTTGGGACCGGAGCGCACTGAACTGCTCCGGGCCGCTGCGGTCAGCGCAACCGCCACTTCTGGTTCGCGGTGCCCGCGCAGGTCCACAACTGGAGTTTGGTGCCGCTCGCGGTGCCGTTGTTCACGACGTCCACGCACTTGTCGGCCTGCGGGTTGACCAGGTCGCCGGCGCTGCTCAGATAGAACCGCTGGGCCGGGTTGCCGCTGCACACGGCGAGCTGAATGACGGCGCCGTCCGTGCGGGAGCCCCAGGCCACGTCCATGCACAGACCCATGGATCGTACGGAGCCGTCGGTCCTGAAATCCCAGTGCTGGGTGTCGACCCCGGAGCAGTCCCGGATCTGCAGCGGGGCGCCGTCCGCTCCCTTGCCGCCGGTCACGTCGATACAGCGACCCGATGACGTCCCCACCACGGTGGGGCCGGGAGCGGCGGGGGCCTTGGTGGTGTGCGCGGGCGCCGGCGGCGCGGCCGGCCTGCCCTGCTGCGGCCGCCCCACCGGGGGCGCGGCCGCGGGCGAGCCAGGTCCGTAGTCCGGCCCGGGGAGGGAACCGGCGGGCGGCCGGGCCGATGGGGCCGACGTCTGCGGCCGGGGCTGTGTCACACCCGTGGGGGAGGGAGCGGGGGTGGACGCCCTTCCGGTCGGCGTTGCGGCGGCCACCGGCCGGTCGGACGCCGCCGTCTCCATGCTGAGGTCGATCCGCCCGAGCAACGGCATCACCAGGGCGCCGACTCCGGCCAGCGCCACCAGGGCGCCGGTCGTGGCCCAGACACGTGGCCCGGGCAGCAGCCCGCGCCGGGGCACGGTGGCGCGGCGCGCGAAGGTCTCCGAGAAGCGGGCCTGCGAGGCGTCGGGACGCTCGGAGGACTGCTTCGGTGAAAGGGGCGGCACATCGTCTCCCGTCGGGATCAAGAGGTGCGCGAAGGCTGTGCCACCACAGGGCCATCAACCGTGCGCAGAGGGCGGGTTGAGGTATCGACCTCGCGTTCTGCCCTCGCTCTCCGGATACGTGGCCAGTGTATCCATCTCCCGCGTGCGACGACCGGGCGGCCGCTTCCTCGCGGTGGGGAAGGGCCGGAAACGGCCGTCGCACGATCATCAAGGAGTGTGTGACCTCCTGATGACCGTGCGACGACCATGAGCCGGACGCGCTGGTCCGGGCTAGAAACTGCGGCAGAGGATCCCCGCGCCCGGCTTGGGCACGACGCACATCCGCCAGGCGTCGAAGGTGACGGACTCACCCGGCAGAATCAGCAACCCGTCCTCCCCGTCCTGCCAGTTCGTACCGATGCGCCGTACCTGGACGGCCGGTCCTGCCGTGCCGGCCATGAATATGGTCGGGTCGATCTCCCAGCCCCGTGCATCCAGCCATGCCTCGAGCGCGGTCGTGTCGTCCGCCTCCGCCAACCGTGGCCATAGAAAATCCGTCATGCTTCCCCATCCCCCGTAGCGCCCGTGGTCCGAGCACACTGATTCTGCCAGGAGGCACTGACAACGGCGCTCAATTATGGGTAGGTAGGGGGCGGAAGCGGCGATTCAGGTGCTCAACGCCCCCGGCTGCGGTCGCGTTTGCGGGCCATCGTCCCGAGCCGGCGGGCTCGGCGCGCTGCCACCGCCGGCGGGCGGGGATCGCTGAGGGGTCCGGGCGCGTTGTGACGAGGCTGGACGCTGTGATGTGTACGCTCCGGCTCGGCGTTGAGCTGTGCCCAGTGGCGGCAGGCGCACGGCCAGGGTGCGTGGATGTCCGCTCCCAGCCGGCTGGGAGCGGACATCCACGCGGGCGGCTCAGGCGGGGATGATGTTCTCCGCCTGGGGGCCCTTCTGCCCCTGGGTGACGTCGAAGCTCACCCGCTGGCCCTCCTGGAGCTCACGGAAGCCCTCGCTGGCGATGTTGGAGTAGTGGGCGAAGACATCGGGTCCACCGCCGTCCTGCTCGATGAAGCCGAAGCCCTTTTCGGCATTGAACCACTTCACGGTTCCCAGCGTCATGTGTCCTCCAAGGGGACTCGAAATCGGTTCCCGCACCATGCGGGACCGGAGGTGATCGCCCTGGTTCTCAGAGACTCCGAACAGCAAAAACGCCCGTGAACCCGCGTTCGCGAGCGACCGGTGCTTCGGAACCATGACAGCTGTCCCCGACGCTACACGGGCCGCGCCGACCAACCCGTCGAGGACACCCGTGTCACGGCGCCCGGTACACATCTGGCACGGCACGGCACGGCACGCGGAGGCCGGGCGCCAGGGCGCAGGGCGGGTTCCACCGGTCGCCGCGCCGCGCGCGGCTGTCCTTGTCGCGACGACGTGAGTGCGCTGTTCCGAGCGCCCGTGTTCTCGCTTGGCGCCGCCGCCGGGTCCAGCGCGGCGGAGTCCGTGACGTCCGCGACCGCTCCGATCGCGGTGCCGCCCGTGGCGGTGATGCCGGCGACGACCCCGGCCAAGGCGTCCTCGTCGCGCCCGACCACACAGACGGCGGCGCCCTGGCCGGCGAAGGCCTGCGCGGTCCGGGCGCCGATACCGCGCGAGCCACCGGTGACGACCACGACCTTGCCGGCAAGGTCCGGGTAGCTGCCGTGCACGGGAAACGCCGCCTCCTGGCTGACCGGACTCACCATCGACGTCGCGGGCGGCCGGATCACCCACTGAGCGCCGCCCCGGCCGGGGCACCGGCCGAGGTTCCTGTGATGGACACGGATCCGTGCGGCTCGTCCGGGCCGTTCCTGCGGGGACTCCGCAGTGCGGGGCGCTGGGACCGGAACCCGCCCCACCGGGGGAGAGCGATACGGGGCCACCGGATCTCGCCCGGGGGCCCCGTACGGATGGTCAGGTCAGGCTGTGCTCTTGAGGGACGCGACGATGCGCCGGAGCAGCTTCTTGGCGGTGGCGGCGCCGTTGTCGTGGCCGTCGGTGGACAGGACGCTCACGACGGATGTCCCGGTCTGTGCCGCGACCAGCGTGCTGCCGTTCTGCCAGGCGCTGTCGGTCAACGTGATCGTGTAAGAGGTGTCGCCCAGCCCGGTCGTGGACTTCCCCGTGACCTTCACCTTGCTGTGGGTCTGCGAGTCCGTGTAGGTGTGGCACGCGGCGGCAATGGCCTTGAGGCTCTTGACCACGTCAGCTGCTGTCGTCCCCTGGTAGACGTCGATCTCCTGGGCGATGTCCTCGGAGGTGTTCTTACTCATGTAGTCGTTCTGACTGAACGACACCCCGGTGACACCGGTGACCGCGATCCAGCTGGTGCCGCCGAGCTTGGAACAGTCCGGCTTCGCAGCGCCGGCGGTAGCGGGTGCGATGTAGGTGCCCCCGGAATCCCGGACACCACTGGGATCGACGGCGAATCCGGCGGTGAAGAACGACTTCGGCGCCAGTGCCTTCGTCAGCTGCGTCCCTGTCCGCAGACCGGCGTTGGGGTCCTGGGGGGCCGTGGTGGCGGGCGCGGGAGCGGTGGATCCGGAAGGTGACCCGGAGGTTCCGGAAGAACAGGCCGTCAGGGCCAGCGGGAGGGCTGCGGCGGTGGCGAGCACCTTGACAGCGAGCGGCAGGGGACGCATCCGGATCCTTTGAAAAGTTGCACAGTGCGCCGCGTCCCGATCATCCGGGCGCGACGGGGCCGAACGATCATCAGGCCCGACGGGACACTACCGATGGCCTGCTCACGCAAAGGTAATCTTTGGTTAAAGATTCATCAATTTTGTTTGACTGGCGGAGCGGCCCGTCTCCGGCGTTGGCGAAGTCGTGGGGTGTGCGGGTGTCGAATTCGACGGCTTACTTTGTCAAGTCGAGGGGCACGGCCGTTTCAAGATCGACGGTGGGTGGGTGACGCGCGGCGTGTCGGCGCGCTGAGCAGGACAGAGCTCCGGTAGGACGAGGGTTCTCACACCAACTCATGTCTACCGGAGCTCCGTTGCTGGTC